>WGMF01000008.1 GCA_016125215.1 Phycisphaera sp. | reverse complement strand
GTTGCGCACCACAACCGACGACTGCGTTCCGTCAGCGCCGAGGACAGGGCCTCATACTTCACTCGAATCCGTTCGAGTTCCATGCTCCCGTATATCGACCAACACAGGAAATTACATCAGTTATTCTTGCACGGCCACTTAGGAGATTTATACGACCGTGTTTTATTTAGCCCGGTCGCTCGCGACCGGAGGTCCAACTCCCATAACTATCACGCATCAACCTCAACGGTTTACTTCTTTGCGTCCTCTGTATCCTCTGTGTTGATTTCCCCCTCTGGATTTGCTGCGCGTACCCACCCGTCGTAGGCTTGTGCCCCCGAATTCAGGAGGCCCACCATGCCACACGAAATCACACCGAAGCTTTTCTTCAAACAGCGCGTCATGACGCCCGGCCCGGTCGAGGTCCCGCCCGACGTGCTGCTCGAGATGGCCCAGCCCATCATCCACCACCGCACAAAGCAGTTCCAGGCCATCTTCAAGGAACTCTGCGACAAGCTTGCCTGGCTCTTCGGCACGACCGGACCCGTCCTCTCCATCGCGGGCTCCGGCACGACCGCGTTCGAGTCAGCCCAGACCTCCCTCATCCTCCCCGGCTCAAAAGCCCTGACCATCGCCGGTGGGAAATTCGGCGAACGCTGGCAGGACGTCTACGAAGCGCACGGTGTCGAACAAATCAAGATCAACGTCCCGTGGGGCCGGGCGGTTTCCCCAGCGGAAGTGGGAGATGCCCTGAAAAAAAATCCGGGGGTCAGCGTCGTCACGATGTGCCACTCCGAAACCTCGACCGCCACCGCCGCGGACGTGAAAGCCATTGCGTCCATCGTGAGCAAGACCGATGCGCTGCTGCTCGTGGACGGCATCACCTCCGTCGGCGCGATGCCGGTGAAGATGGACGAGTGGGGCATCGACTGCCTCGTGACCGGCTCGCAAAAGGCGATGATGCTCCCACCGGGGTTGGGCTATGTCGGGCTGGGCAAGCGGGCGCTCGACAGGTTGAACAACACCAAACCCAAGGGGCTTTACAACCTCGACCTCCGACGTTGGCTCAAGAGCCACGCCAAGAACGACGTGCCCTTCACGCCGCCGGTCTCGCTCATCCGGGGGCAGGTCGTGGCGCTGAAGATGCTCGAAACGCAGGGTCTGGAGACGGTCTGGGGCCGAACCGCCAAACTCGCTGCGGCCACCCGCACGGGGTTCGAGGCGATGGGCCTCAAACTTGCCAGCCAGTCCCCCTCCGATTCTGTCACCGGGGCCTTCTACCCCGAGGGCGTGAACGACAAAACCTTCCGGGGGGCGGTGCGTGACCAGTTCGGCATCCACATCGCGGGCGGTCAGGACGGGCGCGGCGATAAGTGGGAGGGCAAGGTCTTCCGCGTCAGCCACATGGGTTACGTCGACGCCGGCGACACCTTGGCAGCGCTCTGTGCGATCGAGACCCAGTTGATCGCCTCGGGCCACAAAACCACCCCCGGGACCGCCGCCGACGCCGCGGCCAAGGTCCTACTGACGTAACCCCCAGCCACGATAACGCATCCAAACCACATAACCCGACCCCCCGATTCCCAAACCCGCATGTTTGGGAATAGAATACCCGTCTGATCGGTAATCCCTTTTGGCAGAGGCGGCGTCCGTGGACAGTCAGGCTTTTCGTGACATGGCGCTGGCCGAGATCGAGGCGGTACACCGTATGGCGTACCACCTGTCGCGTAACCCCGACACGGCTGCGGACCTCGTGCAGGAGACCTACCTCAAGGCCCTGGCGGGCGAGGCGACCTTCGAGCTTCGTGAAAAAGGGATTCGACCGTGGCTGTTCAAGATCCTCCACAACCTCTACTTCACGCACCTGTCCAAGAACCGGCGTGCGCCCGTGGCTGTCGAAGATTCGGAGATGGAGGCCGCGGCTTCGCAGACCGACGAAGAACCCCCCGCTTGGGATTTAGCCAGCCTCGATTGGGAACAGGTCGACGACCGGCTCAAGCACGCGATTGCCGACCTTCAACCCGACTTCCGGGAGGTGCTGTTGCTCTGGGCGGTCGAGGGCCTCAAGTACCGCGAGATCGCCGACGTGGTGGGCGTGCCCCTGGGCACCGTGATGAGCCGACTCCACCGCGCCCGCGCCTTGCTGTCCAACCAACTCACCGACCTGGCCAAAGAACACGGCATCGCGGTTGTCAACGCCTAACGCCTAACTCCTAACTCCTCCCCCATGGCCCGTAAACTCACCGAATCCGACGCCCACCGCCTGACGCATGGCTTTGCCGACGGGGAACTCGATGCGCAGGACCAGCTCGACATGTTGGCCCACATGTCCGATCACCCCAAGACCACCCGACAGGTCATGCACCAGCAGCAACTCAAACAGAGTGTTAGCCGTGCGATGGCGTCGGACACCCCCCTTTTAAGCGACCTGCTGCGAAAACGCATCGGCGACCTTGCCCGATCCGAGACCCGGCAAATCGTCGCGCCACCGACGACGCATGATGCCCCGCCCATCCTGGCGCGCATCAACCGCTGGCTGCCCGTGGCCCTTGCGGCGGTGCTCGTGCTGGGCGCTTCGATCCTCTACACCGCCTCGCGGCAACCCTCCGTGAACCACGATGTCGCGGGGTTGAAAGTGCTCTCGGCAACCATGGTCGACCGCTTCACCAAACGACACGACTCGTGCAGCAGGAAACTGGCCGAGCTGGCCCACCAGACCAAGTTCCCCGAACGCCTCGAAGAACTCCCCTCCGCCCTAGCACAACACTTCAACACCCAGCAAGGCCCGCCCACGCTCGACCTCTCGGCCATCGGTTACGAGTTCTCCGAGGTCGGCGACTGCTCTATCCCCGGAAAAGACTCTGTCCACCTGATCTATCGACCCGTCGGCGAAAAAGACCTCCAGCACGCGATGAGCCTGTGGATCGGCCAGTGGCGGGGGGATGACTCGGTCAAACCCGATACCCTCTTCCGCGCGGTCGGCGACCAAGGCCAACCCATGCTCATCTGGCGCCACGGCTCGCTGGCCTACTACCTCGTCGCCGACGATCCCGACCGCCTCGACTCCGCCGCGCACGCGCTAGGCGCTAACTGACCTTTCCCCGTTTCACCGTTCAGAACAATCACCCTTTTTTATTTCTCGATGACCCGCTGTGCCCTTGCGTCGGGGCCGCGATGGGGTACGCTTGAGGTATCCAATCAGTTCATCACGCCACGGACGGCGATGGAGTTCCCACCCGTGGCCGTCCGCAACCCTAAACTAACCCTCCGCCAAACCCGCAAACCCGGGCGCGATGCCGAGCCTCGGCTGCGCCTTGTCGGACGGTTCCCAGAAGACAAACCCGCACCCTTACAGAATGTCGGGGTGCCCCTCACCGGGCCGACCGACCCGCGGTGGGTGCTTGCGGTGCGAACAGCCGACTTGCTCCAGGGTTCGGTGCTGACCGCCGACCGGCGTGAAAAGCTCCACGCCCAGGCGCGGGCCATGGGCCTGACCGCGTTCGACGCCAGCCTCGTGATCGCCATTGTGCAGGACCAGGCCCGCCGCGGCCACGCCCCGCCACACGCCCCCACCGCAGGCCAGGACCAGTTACGCATGGTCCCCCTCCCGAGACCGATGGCGACATTCAACCGCAGAGCGATGTTGACCTCGACCGCGGTGGCCCTGGCAATCGGGATGGAACTGCTCTTGGCTCTTTGGTTGTGGCGGTAGCGCCGCCTTCGACCGTCAGACAGCGAGCGGGCCGTCAGACATTGAAATACTTGGCCTGCGGGTGATGCACGATGATCGCGCTCGTGGATTGCTCGGGGTCGATCTGCCAGTTCTCGGTCAGGACGCAGCCGATGCGCTGGGGCTTGAGCAGCGCGAAGAGCTTCTCCTGGTCGCTCATGTCCGGGCAGGCGGGGTAGCCGAAGCTGTAGCGCGAGCCGCGGTAGTGCTGCGTAAAAAGCTCGCGGATGCGGGGTGAGTCGTCGCCGGCGATGCCCAGCTCCTGCCTCATGCGTTTGTGCCAGAGCTCCGCCAGCGCCTCGGCACACTCGACGCCAAAGCCGTGCAGGTAGAGGTACTGTTGATATTGATTAGACTCAAAAAGCGCCTTGGCGCGTTGGCTGACTTCTTGGCCGACCGTGACGCAGGACAGGCCGATCACGTCTTTCTCACCCGATGAAGCGGGTCTGAAGAAGTCGCTGATGCAGTAGCGTTTGCCCGACTTCTGACGGGGGAAGGTGAATCGCTCGACCTCTTTGTCGTGGTCCCTGGCGTCGAACACGATCAGGTCGTCGCCCTCGCTCTGGCAGGGGTAGAAACCGTACACCACCCTGGGCTGAAGGACTCTCTCCTCGGCGCATTGCCGAGACAGCTTGGCAAAGATCGGCTCAACCTCGTCGCGGACCATCGCTTCGTACTCCGCGTCGCTGAGTTTGCCCTTCTTGAATTGCCACTGCCCACGGAAGAGCGCGACCTTGTTCACAAAGGCGTAGACCTCGTCGAGCGGGATATTCTCCACCACGCGGTCGCCCCAGAACGGCGCCTTGGGCACCGCAACGTCCGTAGCCACCTCGGATCGCGTGAGCACAGCCGTCCCCCCTGCCGCACCGTCCGCCTGTTCCGCGGCCGCCTTACGCTCCGCGATCTCGGCGAGTTTTTTGTCGGTGTCGGCCCGCTTGGTGAGGCGCTCTTCGATCTCGCCGTCGAGCACGTCGAGCTTGCCGGTCGAGAGCAGGTCCATGATGCGCAGGCCCTCGAAGGCGTCGCGTCCGTGGTAGACCTTGCCCTTGTAGACCTTGCGCAGGTGGCTCTCGCAGTAGTGCTTCGACAGAGCCGCACCGCCGAGCAGCATCGGCACCGTGATGCCTCGCTCGTTGAGTTCGTGCAGGTTTTCTTCCATCACGGTCACACTCTTGACGAGCAGACCCGAGAGTCCGATCGCGTCGGCCTGTTCCTTTTTCCAGGTGTCGATGATGTGCTGGATCGGCTGCTTGATGCCGATGTTCACCACCGTGTAGCCGTTGTTGGAGAGGATGATGTCGACGAGGTTTTTGCCGATGTCGTGGACGTCGCCCTTGACGGTGGCCAGCACGATCTTGCCTTTGGTCTGCCCCTCCACCTTATCCATGTGGGGTTCGAGGTGGGCCACGGCCCGCTTCATCACCTCGGCGCTCTGGAGCACAAAGGGCAATTGCATCTGGCCCGAGCCGAATAACTCGCCGACGACCTTCATGCCCCCGAGCAGGTGGTCGTTGATGATGTCGATGGGCGGGTATTTCTTGAGCGCCTCGTCGAGCGTCTCTTCGAGGTGTTTCTTTTCGCCGTCGATGATGTGTCGCTGGAGGCGCTCTTCGAGGGGCAGCGCCACGATGTCGGTCTTGGTGGACTGGGCCTGCGCGTCGTCGGGGAAGAGGTCGACGAAAATCTGCAGCGGGTCGTCGGTGAACGAGCCGTCGCGGAGCTTGACCTTCTCGGCGGGCGGGCGGTTGTAGATCAGTTCGAGCGCGGCGTTCCAGAGGGTGTCGTCGATGCGCGTGCGCGGGAGGATTTTTGATGAATGGAGGATCGCGCTGGTCAGGCCGGCTTCGATCAGTTCGTGGAGGAAGACACTGTTGAGCACCTGACGTGCGGCGGGCTTGAGGCCGAAGCTCACGTTGGACAGGCCACAGGTGATCTGGACCAAGGGGAACTCGCGCGCGATCCGGCGGGTACCCTCGATGGTTTCCAGTGCGCTTCGGCGGTCCTTGTCCATGCCGGTGGAGATGGGCAGGACGAGCGGGTCGAACACCACGTCCTCGGGTGCCAGGCCGAATTTCCCGGTCGCCAGTTGGAACATGCGTCGCGCGATGGCGATCTTGCGGTCGGCGGTGCGTGCCATGGCCTCTTCGGGGTCTTCGTCGATGCAGCCGAGCACGAGGCCCGCGCCGTATTTCTTGGCCAAGCCGCAGAGCTGCGCGAACTTTTCTTCGCCGTCTTCGAGGTTGGCCGAGTTGATCAGGCACTTGCCGGGGGCGCGTTTCAAACCCGCTTCGAGTGTGGTCGGCTGGGTCGAGTCGAGCATGAGCGGCGCGTGGACCTGCGTGGCAAACTTGGAGACGATCTCGCCCATGTCGGCGGCGTTGTCCCGGCCGGCGTAGTCGACATTGATGTCGATCACGTGCGAACCCTCGCGGACCTGTTCCCGCGCAAGGCTCACCATGTCGTCCCACTCCTCGGCTTCGAGCATCTTCTTGAACGCGCGTGAGCCGGAGGCGTTGGTGCGTTCGCCGATGTTGAGGATCGTTGTGTCCTGACGGTATTCGACCGCCGAGTAGAGCGAGGAAATCGACGGGGCAAAGGGTTCTTTGCGGAGTTTGAGACCGGTGCCGACCTGCCCGATGCGCCGGTGCAGCGCAGCGATGTGCTCGGGTGTCGTGCCGCAGCACCCGCCGATGACGTTGATCCCGCCGTGCTCGAGGAACTTGGCGACCTGGTCGGCAAAAGGATCGGGCTTGAGCGGGAAGACGGTGTGACCGTCGACCAGCGCGGGGAGGCCTGCGTTGGGCAGGACGCTGACCTTGCGGGGCCAGTGCTTGGCTAACCAGTGTACGTGCTCGCTCATCTCGACCGGGCCCGTGGCGCAGTTCATGCCCAGCGAGAGGATGGGGAAAGGCGACAGCGCCGCCGCGGCGGAGGCCACGTCGGTGCCCAACAGCATCGACCCCATCGTCTCGACGGTGATCTGGCACATGATCGGGATGTCGTGGACGCTCTTGCCCGCTTCGTCGAGCGCAGCAAGACACGAGGCAATCGCGCACTTGACCTGCAGGATGTCCTGCGCGGTTTCGATGAGGAAGACATCGACGCCGCCGTCGATCAGGCCGCGCGCCTGTTCACGGTAGGAGGCAAACATCGTGTCGTAGTCGGTCATGCCCAGCGTGACGAGCTTGGTGCCCGGGCCAATCGAACCGACGACGAAGCGGGGCTTGTCGCCTGTTGAGTGTTTCTCACACGCGGCCCGCGCGACCTCGGCGGCGATGCGGTTGATCTCGCGTGTGCGGTCCTGCAGGTCGAACTCGCCAAGCACGATGGTGTTGGCGCCGAAGGTGTCGGTCTCGACCGCGTCGGCACCGACGGCGAGGAAGGACTCGTGGATCCCCTGGATCACGTCGGGCCGGGTGAGCACGAGGACCTCGGTGCAGTTTTCCTTGCCGAGGTAGTCCTTGTCGAGGTCCAGCTCGATGTTGTGGATGCTCGTGCCCATCGCCCCGTCGAAGAGGAGGGTGCGTTGTTCGAGGTGTCGGGCAAAAAGGGACTTTGGTGTGTTCATATTATTCATCCATTCATCCGGATAGATAGATGATACACGACCGGGGTGATTTTTCCAGTACCGCAGCGCGATGATGGGTTTCCCCGCCCCGCAGCCCACCCCGGCTGGGTTTTTTGAAGCCTGCGCAGCGGGTCCGTGCAGGCTACACTGTAGGGTTTTGACGGTGGCCCACGCTGATTGTGGGCCCGGGACCAACCCAACAATCCAACCCGACACGAGGCCCACCATGACCGACACGCCCAAACACAAACTCGGCACACTCGCCCTGCACGCCGGCCAAACCCCCGACCCCGCCACCAATTCCCGCGCGGTGCCCATCTATGCCACCACGTCCTATGTCTTCAACGACGCTGACCACGCGGCGCGTCTGTTCGGCCTGCAGGAGTTCGGCAACATCTACAGCCGACTCATGAACCCGACGGTCGACGTGCTCGAAAAGCGTCTTGCGGCGCTCGACGGCGGCGTCACCGGTTTGTGTTTTGCCTCGGGGCAGGCCGCCATCAGCGCAGCCATCCTCACGATAGCCCACGCGGGACAGAACATCGTCTCTGCCACGTCGCTCTACGGCGGGACCTGGACGCTCTTCACGCAGACTTTTCCCAAACTCGGCGTCGAGGTGCGCTTCTTCGACCCGCACAAGCCCGAGTCGATCAAGGGCCTGGTCGACGCCAACACGCGCTGCGTCTACATGGAATCGATCGGCAACCCCAAGAACGACGTGCCCGACTTTAAGGCCATCGCCGACGCTGCACACAACGCCCCCCACGGCCCACTTCCCGTGATCTGCGACAACACCGTCATGACCCCCGCCCTGCTGCGCCCCATCGAGCACGGCATCGACATCGTCGTCTACTCCACGACCAAGTTCATCGGAGGCCACGGCACGCACATCGGCGGCGCCATCGTCGACAGCGGAAACTTCAAGTGGGCGTCCAACCCCAAGAAGTGGCCCGAGTTCTGCGCACCCGACCCCGCCTACCACGGCGCGGTCTTCGAGGAACACCTGCGAGGCATCGGCAACATTGCCTACAACGTCTACATCCGCACGCACTGGCTGCGCGACACCGGCGCGGCGATGTCACCCTTTGCCGCGTTCCTGTTTTTGCAGGGGTTGGAAACCCTCCACCTGCGCATGCCGCGCCACTGCGAGAACGCCCTGAAGATTGCCAAACACCTCGAACAACACCCCAGCGTCGCGTGGGTCAACTACCCCGGTCTGCCCTCGCACAAGGACCACACCAGCGCCAAGAAGTACCTGCCCGACGGCCAGGGCGCGATCATGGGCTTTGGCATCAAGGCCCCCAGCCCCGATAAAGCCATGGCTGCGGGCAAGAAGTTCATCACCGCCTGCAAGCTCTGCTCGCACCTGGCCAACATCGGCGACGCCAAGAGCCTCGTCATCCACCCCGCTTCCACCACGCACAGCCAACTCACCCCCGACGAGCAGGCGCGGACCGGCGTCAGCCCCGACTACATCCGCCTGAGCGTCGGCATCGAAGACGCCAGCGACATCATCGCCGACCTCGAACAGGCGCTCAAAACCGCGGTGGGCTGAGCGACAAATCAAACCATCAACCACAGAGACACAGAGGCACAGAGAAAATCAATGAGATGATCACACCGGGAATCAAAGTCGCGGAATTTACCGCAGAGAACGCAGAGTTCGCAGAGTAAGAATTGTCAATAGAAAGTGGAGCTATTGAGATATCTTCTCAGCGGTCTCTGCGATCTCAGCGGTGATGCTTTGATGTTCGATGTCCATATGCTGGGTTGGGGTTTCTCTCTGTGCCTCTGTGTCTCTGGGGTTCATTCTGATTGAAGCATTATCCATGACCTTAGCGTTTGACAGCACCGACAGCATCCGATCGGCCCAGCCGCTGCGGCATGCGCAGTCGGTGACGTTCGACAAGCCGCTCAAGCTATCCCATGGCAGCGAGCTTCCGGGGGTGACGGTGGCCTACGAGACGTGGGGCACACTCAACCCGGCTAAGGACAACGCCGTGCTCGTCTGCCACGCGATCTCCGGTGATTCACACTGCGCCAGGCACGATGAACAAGACGACCCGGGGTGGTGGGACGAACTCATCGGCCCGGGCAAGTCGATCGACACCGACCGTTACTTCGTGGTCTGTTCCAACGTACTGGGTGGCTGCAGGGGCACGACCGGGCCGATCAGCACCGACCCACGCACGGGCAAACCCTTTGGCGGGAGCTTCCCCCTCGTCACCGTGACGGACATGGTCAGCGCGCAGGTGCGCTTGGCAGACCATCTGGGCATCGAACGCTGGGCCGCGTGCGTCGGCGGGTCGCTCGGGGGGCATCAGGCCATGACCTGGGCCACGCGCTACCCCGGCCGGGTCGCACGCTGTTTTGCCATTGCCACCAGCCCGCGTCTCTCCTCGCAGGCGCTGGCGTTTGACGTCGTCGGGCGCAATGCCATCCTCCGTGACCCCGACTTCCACGGCGGGCAGTATTACGACAAGCCCACCGGCCCGACCGTCGGACTGGCCCTGGCGCGGATGCTCGGGCACATCACCTACCTCTCGCCCGAGGCCATGAGCACCAAGTTCGACCTCGACCGCAACCAACCCCACGAGATCGCCACCGACTTCGAGAAACGTTTCTCCGTCGGGTCCTACCTCGCTCACCAGGGCGACAAGTTCGTCGAACGATTCGACGCCAACAGTTACGTCACGATCTCGCTGGCGATGGACCTGTTCGACCTCGGTGCCACGCCGCGCGAGCTGCGCACGCTACTGGGCAAGAGCGCCTGCGACTGGCTGATCGTGAGCTTCTCCAGCGACTGGCTCTTCACGCCAAAACAGTCCTGCGAGATGGCACACGCGCTGCTTCGCGAGGGGCGGAGCGTGACCTACGTCGAGATACCCAGCGACTCGGGCCACGACGCTTTTTTGCTCCGCAACGAGATCGGTCGATACGGCCGATTGCTTCGCGCCAAGCTCGATGGGCCCAGCCGAAACCCCTCTGAAAACGTGGCGGACCACAACGCCCATTCGCTCTTCAATTCAAGCGGGATCGAATACGAACAGATCATGCAGTTCATCCCCAAAGGCTCGGGCGTGCTCGACCTGGGCTGCGGCACGTGTGGCCTGCTGGCAAAACTGCGCGAGCGCGACGGCCAGGACGTTCGCCTCATGGGCGTCGATGTGAATGAAGAAAAAATCCTCCTCGCGGTCGAGGCGGGTTTCGATGTCATCGACCACGACCTCAACACGCCTTTGTCGATGTTTGAGGACGGGGCCTTTGACGTGGTGGTGCTCTCGCAGACACTGCAGGCGGTAAACGACGTGCAGGCGCTCCTGGACGAGATGGTCCGCGTGGGTCAACGGGCTGTCGTGAGCTTCCCCAACTTTGCCCACCGCAGCCTGCGCGAGATGTTCTTCCACCAGGGCCGAATCCCCAAGTCGCCCGGTGCGTATGGCTTCGACTGGCACAACTCCCCCAACCGCCGATTCCCCACGATCCTCGACTTTGAAGACTTCTGCCGTGACAAGGGCTACCGCATCGAAACCGCTGTCGCGCTGGACCTGCAGAACGGCACCCGCGTCACCGAAGAGCCCAACCTCCACGCGGACACGGCGATCTACGTCCTGCGGCGGGCAAGCGGACCTAGCCGATAACGGGACAGACGCACGGAGTATGAACTATGAACCTTTGGCAGGCTGTGGTGATGGGCGTGGTCGAGGGGCTGACGGAGTATCTGCCGGTCAGTTCGACGGGGCATTTGATCCTCGCGCAGCGAGCGATGGGGATTGCCAACTCGGACGCGGCCAACGCTTACGCGGTGGTGATCCAGGGCGGGGCAATCGTCGCGGTGGCGGTGCTCTATTTTCAACGCCTCAAACAGATGGCGGCGGGCGTGCTGGGTCAGAGCGCCCAGGGCCGAAAGCTGGCGATCAATCTTTTCGTTGCGCTCTTGCCGCTCCTGGTCATCGTGTTCCTTGAGAAGGCGATCAAGCACCACCTCTTCGGGCTTTGGCCCGTGACGGCGGCGTGGGTCGTGGGCGGTGTGGCGATCCTTGCGGTGTCGTGGTGGCGCAGGGGCAAGCCGTCGCGCGAGGGTAAAGGCCTCGACCAGCTCACGCCGATGCTTGCGCTCGTGATCGGCTTATCCCAGTGCATCGCGGTCTGGCCGGGCACGAGCCGGAGCCTGGTCACCATCGTGGCCGGCGTGCTGGTAGGCCTGAGCCTGCCCGCGGCGGTGGAGTTCAGTTTCATCCTTGGCATGGTCACGCTCCTGGGTGCCACGGGCAAGGACGCGCTGGAGTACCGCCACGTCATGCTCGAAGCTTACGGGCCTTTGCCCATTGCTGTGGGTTTTGTGCTGGCGTTTATCAGCGCTATCATCGCGGTGAAGTGGATGGTCGGCTACCTCAACAAGCACGGCCTGTCGCTGTTCGGGTACTACCGTGTGGCGGTGGGGGTGGTGGTCGGTGTGTTGTTGCTGATGAACGTGCTTGAGAATTAAACCGCTCACGGTTCGAGCAGCACCTTGATGACGCCCGGTTGGTTGGCGGTCTTGAGCGCCTCGACGCCCTCGGCGAGTTTCATCCTGCGCGAGATCAGGCTCAGCACGTCGATCTTGCCGACCGACATCGCGCGCAGCGCCTCATCGAACGGGCCGCAGCGCGAGCCGATGACCTGGATCTCGTGGATCACCAACGGCGATAGATCGACCCCGTGACTTTGACTTCCGGGGGCGGGGGCGACGGTCGTCTTCAGCACGATCTTGCCGCGTGGCCTGACCATCTGCATCGCGACGCGCAGGCCGTCCGCCGAGCCGGTGCAGTCGACGACGATGTCCTGGTCCTGTCTTAGTCCCACGTCGTCGAGCAGTCGGTGCTTGACGCCCCATTTCTCGCACAGCGCCAGCTTTTCCGGGTGTTTGCCCACGCAGCGCACCGTCGCGTTGAGCTGCGTCATGACCTGCGCACAGAGCAGGCCCAGGCGCCCGTCGCCTAACACGGTGATATAGGGCCGACCCTCGATGGTGAGTTGACGAAGGACCTGGAACGCGGCGGCAAGCGGTTCGGTGAAGACGGCGTGGTCGTCGTCCAGGCCCGCGGGGACTTCGAGCAGGTTGCGCACGGGCAGCGCGAACTGCTGCGCAAAGCACCCGTCGCGACCGGCGATACCCAGCACCGTGCGGTCACGGCAGTGCTCGGGCAAACCGCCGCGGCACATGTCGCACTTGCCACACACGCAGTTGATCGACCCGACCACGCGCTTGCCGACGAGTTCTTTGCCCGTCTTGCCTACGACGCGCTCGACGACGCCGACGAACTCGTGCCCGAGCACGCCCTTGAAGCCCATGTAGCCTTTGCAGATTTCCAGGTCGGTCGCACACACGCCCATGCGCAGCGGACGGATCAGCGCCTCGCCGGGCTTGGGGACGACCTCGGGCACGGAGGGGTGGATCGCGGGTTGTTTACCGTCAAAGACGAGGGCCTGCACCGTTGGGCTCCGTAGTGGCGTCGCGTGAAACTCTCGTGACCATGTTATCGGCCAGACGGCCCCGTTGCTCCAACGCCCGCTCCGACAACGCCCCGTGGCGCCTGTGGCTGCTAAACTGTCGCGGCATGGATTCCAACCCCCGCACGCCCCGGAGCCAGCCGACCGCCGCCGCCAAGATGCGCATCGCCCTGATTGCCAACAACCACAAGCCCCAGGTCGTTGAAACACTGGAGAAGCTCCGCCCGATGCTGCGCGACCGCGCGGACGTGGTGGCGGAGCTCGATTCCTACCGCATCACCGACGAGGTCCTCGCCGAGCTGCCCGAGATCGACCGCCTGTTCGTGTTCGGTGGCGACGGCACCGTCATCGCGCAGGCCAGGCGTTTTGTCGACACCCCCACGCCCATCGTCGGCGTCAACTGCGGGACGCTGGGCTTCCTCTCTGAGTTCACCGCGGACGAACTCGTCGAACAGTGGGACGCGATCGCGCTGAACCGTTGCCCGATCGAAAGGCGGTCGATGATCGACGTGCTGGTCTTCGACGAAGAGGCTGCCGATTGCCGGGTGGACCACCTGGACATGAAGCACTGCGTCTTCGAGTCGTACGCGCTCAACGACGCGGTGGTCACCGCCGGGCCGCCCTTCCGCATGATCGAGGTGGAAATCTGCATCAACCCCAACCGACAAACCACGAGCGCGACCGTGATGCTCGGCGACGGGGTCATAGTTTCGACGCCCACGGGTTCGACGGCGTACAACCTCTCGGCGAACGGCCCGATCGTCAGCCCCGGCGTCGAGGCGATGTGTATCACGCCGATCTGCCCGCACAGCGTGAGCTTCCGGCCGGTGGTCGTGAAGGCCGATGCGGGGATCGCGCTGCGCGTCAAGCGTGCGAACGAGGGCACCACGCTTTTCATCGATGGCCAGGAGTCCACGCCGATGAAAACCGGCACGCAGGCCTACATCCGCAAGAGCGAAAACGCCCTGAATCTCGTGCTCAACCCGTCGTCGAATTACTGGAAGACCCTGGCGACCAAGATGCAGTGGGCGTCGCGGCCGAGGAAAGGATGAAGAAAGAGTTTCACGCCAAGCTCGCCAAGGACGCCAAGTGGAATTGACTTTGAGATCATCAATCATAAATCATCAATGGCTCGACACCTGACCCTCTTGGCGCTCTTGGCGAGCTTGGCGTGAAATACTCCCCACTCGATACCGCCCCATGACCGCAACGCAATCCACCACACACCCGCGCACCCCCGACAATGGCAAGCCGTTGGTCGAAGTGTGCAACCTCAAGACCCACTTCCCCGTCAAGCGCGGGCTGCTCCGCTCGACGGTCGGGTATGTCAAAGCGGTGGACGACGTGAGCTTTGCTGTGGATAAGGGCGAAACGCTCGGGCTCGTGGGCGAATCGGGCTGCGGCAAGTCGACCGTGGGCCGAACGATCCTCCGGCTGATCCCCGCGACGCAGGGGTCGGTGGCGTTCGATGGGAAAGACGTTTTTGCCGCAAACCGTGATGAACTCAAGGCCCTACGCCGGCAGATGCAGATCGTCTTCCAGGACCCGGTCGGTTCGCTCAACCCGCGCATGACGGTCGGGCGCATCCTCAGCGAACCGATCCGTGTCCACAAATTGGCTAAGGGCAACGCGGTCAACGAACGGGTGGCGCAACTGCTCGAACGGGTGGGTCTGTCGCCTGACTACGCCGACCGCTACCCGCACGAGTTCTCCGGCGGTCAGCGCCAGCGCATCGGCATCGCGCGAGCGTTGTCGCTCGAACCGAGATTTATCGTGTGTGACGAGCCGGTCAGTGCGCTGGACGTGTCGATCCAGTCGCAGGTGCTCAACCTGCTCTCGGATTTGCAACAGGAACTGGGGCTGAGCTATCTCTTCATCGCGCACAACCTCGCGGTGATCGAACACTTCTGCGACCGTGTGGCAGTGATGTACCTGGGCAAGATCGTGGAACTGGCTGGCCGGGACGCGATCTACAACCAGCCGCGCCACCCGTATACGAAGGCGCTGCTCAGCGCCGCGCCGAGCCCGAGTGTGGACGACAACCGACAGCGGGTCGTGCTCCCGGGTGAGGTGCCCTCGCCGATCAATCCGCCGAGCGGTTGCGCGTTCCACGAGCGGTGCCCGCTGACGCGCGAGCTTGCACGGGGTGCGGGTTCGGGCGACGTGGTGAGCGTGACCGTGATGGGCGAGCCTGTGCGTGTGATGGCGCGGTGTGTGAACCAAACGCCGGTGCTCGAAACGGTCACGGATGAATCGAGTCACTGCGTGTCGTGCCACTACCACGATCAATCCAAAGCGTGATCCGTCACTGGGGACAAACATGAGCGATCTGCCCGCTTACATCCTCGCCGGCGGTGCGAGTTCGCGTTTCGGGTCGGACAAGGCGCGGGCGGTTCTGGATGGGCAGCCGTTGATTGTGCGGATCGCCTCGGGCTTTTCGCGTGTGACCGTCGTGGCGGACGCCGCGGACAAGTACGCCGACCTTGGCCTGCGGACAATTGCGGATCGGCTTGAGGGGACTGGCCCGATGGGTGGGTTGCAGGCTGCGCTGCACGACCTGCCCGATAGAGATGAATGGTTGCTTCTGTTGTCCTGCGACCTGTTGCGTGTGGAGCGCGCGTGGGTCGAGGCGTTGCGAGACGCGATACAACCGGGCCGACTGGCCTGTGCGTTCAAGCCCGATCTTTGGCAACCGCTGCTTGCGGTCTATCACCGTGCGATCCTGCCCGAAGTTCAATCTCGCTTGAGCCGTGATGAGCGTGCGATGTGGAAGCTGCTCGACGCGGTGGACGCCCACGTCGTCACACTCCCCGACGGCTCGACACTGCCCCCAGCGATCCAGGCCAACCACCCCAGCGATCTGTCGAACCGGTCCGTTCCAAAGGATCAACCCTTCCGGGGGCGATGACCGATAATCTCTTTGATGCCTCAACCGGAACTGCTCATTTTGGCCAGCGGCGGCATGCGGAGCCTCGTGGCCACGTCGCTGGGTCTTGAGTCGACCGACCCCGGTCGCGTGGTGCTCCTGCACGTCAAGGACGGCCGGGCTTGCGGCGCGGTGAGGCTCGAACACGCTCGGAGACAGGCCGACCACTACAAGGTCAAGCAGTTCCACGTCATGGACCTGCCCAATCTCCAGGGCCGGGGTGCGGCGCGCACGCAGGACGGCTCGGGCCTGCCACTGATCCGCCCGCAGATTCTGCTCATTGCCCTGGCGCGTGCGATCGAGTTCGGCACGCCGCGCGTCATCTGGCCCGTGCAGGCCAACGCCGACCTCAACACGATCACCCGCACCAGCGAGCAGGTGCTCTTGCTCCAACAGACCGTCGAACTCGAACACCCCCAGCAACCCCTGGTGCAGACACCGCTGTTGGAACTGACCGATCGGCAACTCGTGGAGCTGGGCGTGCAACAGGACGTGCCGTGGGAGAAGGCCTGGTCGTGTCAGATGGCCGGCACCAAGCCCTGCAAATCGTGCGAGACGTGCCGCAGGCGAAAAGCCGCCTTCATCGCGGCGGGCGTGGTCGACCCGGTCGAGACGGCTGTGGCCACGGCGCGGTAGATCACCGTCGACCCATGCGGAACGGGATCGTACTTACAGAATGTTATATCACCCGACCCAGCCGCTCACGCGAGGTTGCCGTTGCGGCGCAGCGAGACCATACGGGGCTGCAGGGCCTTGCCGGGGCAGGCGGTGGGCATGAGTTCCTGGTGGGTGTAGACCCGTCCGACGGGGATGCGATAAACCTTCATCAAACGGGAGACGGTGTTGCGCAGGGCGGTGAGCTGCGCGTCGGTGGGTTGCTGGATGTCGAAGTTGCCCAGGACCATGACGCCGATGTTGTGCTCGTTGTGGTCTTTGACGTGGGCGCCCTGGAAGCGGATGTCTCTGCCCTGCCACACCCGGCCGGCGCGGTCGACGACAAAGTGGTAGCCGATGTCCGCCCAACCGCGCTTGACGTGTTCGCGTCGGATGAGTTCGAGCCTGTTCTGTGTGCCGGGCATGTCGGCAAACCAGACGGCGGTGGAGCCTTCGTGGTGGACGGTCAGGCGGTCGATGCCGTTGATGGGGTTGATGCGAGAGGCAATGGGGTCGGCCTTGGCCCACTGGGCGCGGGCGATGGCGGGGATGGGCAGCGCCGCCGCGGGGGCGGTCGGTGTGACGGGTGGCTTGGGCGGGATCGCGGCGGTGCGGGGCGGGAGGGTTGAACGGGGCGGCGCGGTTTCAGGCCAGACGGGTCCGGGACGGATCACGGTCAGCCCGGACTGCTGGGCGCACCCGGTCGCGGTCAGCGCCAGTCCTGCCAAGACAAACTCGCGTCGTGTCATGCCCATGAAAGAACCCCTCGGGCCAGGTGCCCGTAACCTGCAAACATACATTGTACCCGTTGATGCGCCCGGGGCGTCGATGCGTGCTTTTGGCGTGCGCGCATAGCGTCCACGTTCAATAATATCGGCCATCCGGGGGAGGGACGTGAAAATTCACTTAGAAGCGTCGACCGTCGGCAAGGCCCATTACTTGCGTCGGCGAAACAGCGCCGCGACGCCGGTGAAAATGAGGACGCAACTCCCCGGTTCGGGCACGGGGGCGTACTGGCCGTGCAGGGTCACGATGCCGTCGCCGAGCATCTGGAAACTCAGCGCGTGGTTGTCCACGACCAGCGGGGCAAGGTGGGCAAAGGTCTGGCTGTTGTCCGTGCGGTAGACCTCGAACTGGGTCAGGTCCAGGTCGGCGGGCAGGTTGAGGTCGACCTGTTCATCGTTCGAACCCATGTTAAGGATGACCACGGTCAGTGTGTGGTCAGTCTCATTGAGGAACGCCAGGATGTTGATGCCGGTGACGTTGTCGGTGCCCGCGTCGATGCGGACAGCACCGGGCCGGATGAAGTGGAAGTAGTGCTCGACCGCGGCGAACTTGGGGTTGGTGGTGTCGACCGAGCCGTCGGGGAGCATCTCGGTGAGAACCTGGCGCTTTCTATCTTCGCTGAGGTTGGGCTCCATGACCATCTGCCAGTAGAGCCAGGCGTTGTTGTTGGCGTAAGCCAGTCCTTCGTGGATGGCGCGGGCGATCCAGCGTGCGCCGTCGCCGTCGGCGCTCTTCCACTCGTTGGGGCCGAAGCCCGACGATTCGGTCTGCCAGCTCTGTTTGCCGAAGCCCTGGATGAGGTTGTAGTAGTCGGCCATCTGTTGCCGATTGCCGCCGGGGTCGGCCCCGTTAGCCGTGTAGCCGTGGACGCTGAAAAAGTCGAGCGCCGCGGCGGTTTGCGGGTCGTTCTGGAGGGCATTGACAAACTGCATGTTCTGAGCGGTGAGCGAGCCGCCGTCGACGCCGACCGTTTCTGGGCCGAAGAGTTTGGTGGTGATGCCCTGACGCGCGAACTCCTGCGAAACCGCGAGGAAGGTGTCGTGGTACTGCTCGGGGGTGTAGACGCAGGAGTTGTTGCCGGTGGCGAGGGTCGGTTCGTTCTGGATCGTGATGCCATACATCGGCACGCCATAGGTCGCCTCGAAGCCCTTGACGTAGGCGGCGACGTAGTAGGCAAACTGCTGGATGTTGTCCGCGCTCTGGGTGAGGAAACCGCCGCTGCTGTTGGCGTCGTTGATGTTGGCATTGGTCTTCATCCAGTGCGGCGGGGTCCAGACGGTGCCGATGAGTTTGAACTTGTCACCGAGAAGATTCTTGCCCGTGGTGGCAACCTGCCCGGCTGTGGCGACGCAGTCGAAAGCGAAGTTGAGCTTGGTCAGGTCGTTGGCGGTGCCGTCGAAGGTGATGCTGGTGTTGGCCAGTTCGTTGGCGTCGGGTGCGTAGGCCACGTAGGGGACCATGTCCATGCGGAGGATGCTGGCGCCGAGGTCCTGGAAATAGGCCTGTTGCCAGGCGGCGCTGCGGTACTCGTCGTTGACCCACCACGCCAGGCAGGTGCCAAATCCCTCGAAGGTCTGGTGCCGTTGCGTGGGGTCGATCGTGTACGTTCCCGCCCGGAGCGTCGGGTTGCCCAACAGACCAAAGAGCAGGCCCAACACAGTTGCCGCGGTGACTCGGTGATTCCGCATGTCGTCTTTCTCCCGCACCCGCACAGCTCGGCTGGATCACCGGACTCGACACGGGCGTGACCCGACGCGGTCGGGTCCAATTTTCCTGATGTCGGGTGCGCCGTCCGCCCCATCCCACGTGGACACTATGACAAGTCGTTAGGCCTCTGACAAGCCTTTAAGGGCCGCGCCGAATTGAACGCAAAGCGTGTAAAAGCTGGTAAAACTCTGGCCGACGGCTTCAGGCCCGGGATGTGCGCGCAAAAAAAAGCGGCGGGGTTGAACCCGCCGCGCCGCATCAGTGGTCGGAACTCCGTCCGGAGACGGATGCTCCGGAGTGTGAGCCGGTCTTTTGCTTTACTGGAGCAGCTGCAGCACTGATCGCGGTTGTGCGTTGGCGATGGCCAGGACGTTGGTCGACGCGCTGACCAGGATCTGCGAGCGGGTCAACTCGGCCGTCTGGGCGGCAAAGTCCGTGTCACGGATCGAGCTCTCCGCGGCGCTGGTGTTTTCGAGGGCCACACCCAGCGAACGGATGGTCGCGCCGACGATGTTCTTCTGGAAGGCCCCCAGACGCCCACGCAGGCTGGAGATCTGGTCGATCGCGGAGTTGACGATCTTCTGTGCCGACTCGAGGTCGCCGTTGACGAGGTTGGAGGTGTTGCCCGACGCCAGCGAGCTGAGGTAGCCGTCGGTGATGTTGCCCAGGTTTCGCGTGGCGACGTTGCCGACGCCGATGCTGACCTGGTTGGAGATGTCGACGTTCGGGCCGAGGTTGAACTTGGCGCCGCCGCCGCTGATGGTGAAGGCGTCGATGGTGGCCAGGGTCTGGGCACCGGCGGTGGTCAACTGGATGGACAGGTCGAGGAAGTCCGTGTTGATCCGTGCGGTCTTGCCGTCGGCCGTGGCGCTGATGCCGTTGATGATCGCCCCGACGTCCTGGCCGATGTCGCGGATCGGGTTGGTCACCGCGGAGAAGGCGGTGCGGTTACCCGCGGTCGTGCTGACGGTGGCTTCGTTGGTCGAGGAGAGCGCGACGATCGAGCCGGTCTGACCGCCGTCGTCGTTGAGCTTGATCTGGACGAACTTGGTCGAGCCGAACTCGGTGCTCTTGAAGGACAGGCCGGTGCCCGCGGCGGCGGTGGCCGTGGCGGCCGAGACGCCGGTGACATCGCTGAAGGTGTTGACCGCGGTGACGATGTCCGCCAGCGTGGTGCCCGAGGCAAAGGTGAACTCACGCGAGCCCTTGGCGCCGGAGACCTCGAAACGGAAGCGAGAGTCGGAGTCGGTCAGGTCCAGGGCGCCGCCGGTCGAGAGGTACAGACCGCCTCGCTGGGCCGACTGCGTCACAACGACGCTCACGTCGCGTGTGCCGTTGTAGGTCAGCTTGGCGGCGTTGATCTTGTAGTCAGCGACCTTGGTGTCCTGGTCGGTGATGTTGAAGTCGTACGTTCCGTTGAGCAGCTTGGTGCCCTGGAAGCTTGTGGTCGAGGAGATGCGGTCGATGGTCTGCAGGATCGAGTCGATCTGCAGCTGGTTGGCCTGACGCTCCTCTGTGGAGAGGCCCGCTTCGTTGGCGGTCTCACCGACGAGCGACTGGACCTCGAGCAGCAGGGAGTTGACCTCCTGCAAACCGCCCTCGGCGATGTTGACGACCTGGTCGGCGCGTTCGGCGTTGCCGATGGCGGCGCCGATGGACGCCTTCTCCGAGCGGAGCTTCTCACTGGCGATCAGGCCGGCGGGGTTGTCCGCCCCACGGTTGATGGCCAGGCCCGTGCTCAGGCGTTCGAGTGACTTGTTGAGGTTGGAGTTCTGTTGGCCCAGGATGCGCTGGCCAATTAGCGAACTGACGTTGGTGTTGATGCGGCTCATGGTTGGGTGTCCTCCGTGATCGGGGGTTGGGTTTGTTCGGGCTCCTGCCCTGGTGACGTTTACTCAAATCCGTTCCAATGCGGATGCGTTTATTTCAAACAAGGCCGTTGCGTTCCCTTTCCACCGGCTATGCGTCGCGACTCGCATTCACCGGCCTGGGGGCGGGCATCTACGTTTGCCCGAATCGGCCTTGGGGTCACACTCACCCCGTCGGCCCGGCCTCGACAACTCTCGTGTCGCGTCCATTTGTTCGGTACGCTTATCGCTCCATGAGCAATCTCTTTCGCACCGGCGCTTATCGGACACGATCCTCAATCGTCCTTTCCGCGGGCCTCGTCGCCCGCTCGATCATCACCATCGACAAAACCCCCACAGGCCTTAAGCGCCGCTTAACCCCTACCGTCAGAAATTTTCACGCAGACCCTACAACCCCTACCTTCACCCCAGACCGCGCAGGACGCACAGACCCGCCAAATACCCCGAAATCACCGCGAAAACACGGCTTTTAAGCTTCCGTGTTCTCCGGGCGACCCGACACTAACACTTTGTTATAGGACCCGAAATTATTTTCAGAACCCACCGGGAAAATAAAGGGTGCGCTTCCAATCAACCCCGGACCGCCGCTCTCACACGGTACGCGTAACGCCTGAACAGCGTTACCGCCTCGACCTCCAGAACGCCCCGCGCGTGCAGATCGTGAAACCTTTCCAGCACGCCCGGCTCAAAATGCACGCCGAAAAGATCGAGCCAACGCTTGAGCAACCCCGCAAACCAGCCCGGCAGCTCCGCCTGGTCGCAGAAGTCCACCACGTGGATATAGCCACCGGGCCGAACGTTCCGCACCGCAGCGTCGATCGCTTCAGGCCACGTCGGGATCATCGAGAGCGAGTAACTGAAGAAGAGATGGTCAAACGGCCTGTCCAGGCCGAAGGTCGTCCGATAATCCAAATCTTCCGCCAGGACGTGCCGCAGCTCGACCGCCGACCCGCCGTCGGCCAGCTTCGCACGCGCGGTTTCGAGCATCTGCTCCGAGGCGTCAAGCCCGAACAACCTGGCCCCGGGCGCGATCTTGCGCAGCTTCGCCAGGTTTCGGCCCGTCCCACACCCGACCTCCAGCACCGTCTGCCCCGGCTCGACCCCCATCGCGCGCAGCATCCGGTCTCGCCCTAACAGGTAGTAAGCCCTCGTCAGGTCGTAGATGTGCCGTTGGTGGCGGTACATCCGATCCATCGCGGTCATCGTCTGGGACATGGCTCGATCCGGGGTTAGCCAGGGGGCATCAAGAACACCGTAAAGACTTTTTGACAGGATAACAGGATCGGCGGGATCAACAGGATCAGACGGGGAAGAGTGCTGTTGGCGTCAATACCCCCCGCCACTTGACCCCGCTCCGGAAACAATCGCCACGCCCGCCGAGCAACCCAGCCGATCGGCGCCGGCGTTAATCATCTTCACCGCGTCGGCGTGGTTGCGGATGCCCCCGGAAGCCTTCACATACAAACCCATCGAGTGTTTCTTCATCCACCGGACCGCCTGCTCGGAGGCCCCCCCGGAAGGATGAAACCCGGTTGAGGTCTTGATGAAATCGCAGCCCGACTCACGCGCCGCGGCACACGCCAGCGCGATGCGTCGCTCGCCCTCCTCCGGGGTCACGTCCGCCATGAGGTAGGCCGACTCGACGATGACCTTCACCACCACGCGCGGGTTGGCGCTGCGCGCCGCCCTGACGATCTCCAAAAACTCGGCCTTGGCGTCCTGGTGGTCAGCCTTGAGCAGGTAGGGCAGGTGCGCGACAAAGTCGATCTCATCCGCGCCGTCCTTGACCGCTGAGGTCGCTTCGATGGCTTTGATCGTGGACTTGTTGGCACCCAGCGGGAAACCGACGACGGCACAGGTCTTCACACCCGAGCCGTGCAGCATCTTTGCCACGTCCGCGGCAAAGACGCCGTTGACGCAGACGGAGGCAAACTTGTGCTCGATGGCCTCGGCGACAATCTTGTGGACCTGCGGCCGGGTCGCCTCGGCCTTGAGGAGGGTGTGATCGATCTTGGAGGCAAGTTCGGTAGGGGTCATGTCGGCAGTTTATCAGGGAAGGGGGAGAGGTATCACGCCAAGACCGCCAAGGTCGCCAAGTGTCGAGCCATCGAGGATTGATGATTTAGGGTTGATGATCTGAAGGCCCTTGATTGTCCGCGATCCTGGATTGCTTTGTCTCCACATCTTGGCGCTCTTGGCGTGCTTGGCGTGGAATACTCTTGATCTCTCCAAAGAACGCTCCCAGCGCTTGGCGGTACCGCTCGGGGTCGCGGTCGGCCAGGCCGCCGTGTTCGCCGTTGGGGAAGGTCACGAGCGTGCCTTGTGGTGCCGACTTGGCAATGGCTTGAGCCGAGGCGTACGGGCTGATCGGGTCGCGGTCGCCGTGCATCACGAGCAGCGGGACTCGGAGTTGTGACGCCAACTTGGCACGGTCAAACTGCCGAATCTTCCGACCGTACAACAGCGCCAACCCCAGGCCCGCCAGCGAACAGACCGGCTCGGCGGGCCAGCGTTGCATACGCAGGTGCCTCCGCACCGGCTCCATCGGGTAACGGTACGCCCCCTCGGCGATCACACCCACGATGCGCTCACGCAACTTCGTCGGCCCCTGTACCGCCGACGCAATAGCCAAACCCGCGCCGAAACTCGAGCCATACAACACCACGCCTCGGTCGGTGTCGTCCACCTGTTCGAGCAGTTGTGCCACGTCGTCGCGCTCGGCGGCGCCCATCGTGCAACACATCGCACTCGAGTCGCCGTGCGCCCGCAGGTCGTACGCAATCGCTTTTGATGCCCACGGCAACACACGCGACCCGCGCACAAGCGAGCTGAATCGGCTGCTGCTCCAACCGTGCAACACGATCACGATCGGACCGTCTTGATCCTGCCCCTGTAAGACCCAGCCCGGCGAGGTCGAGCCGTCTGCGAAATGGAATGTTCGTTCTTCGCCGACCATGCCCAATTCAGCCGGCTCGGTCGGTCGGCGGTGCGCCAGCGCCCAGGCCCAGGTCCGCCGTTCGGGGTGGGTCATGTTGTAGACCAGCCCGACCGACGCCAGCAGGACCACCAGCACCACCGCGATCAGAAAGAGCAAGAGGAAACCGGGGAACATCGTGCTAGCATACGCTCATGCTCGACGACCGCACACTCCTGCAGGCCGCCCTCGAAGAAGCTGAACTTGGTCTGCGCGAGGGTGGGTTGCCCATCGGCTCGGTCCTCGTGGACCCCCGGAAGGGGCAGATCGTGGCACGCGGGCACAACCTGCGCGTTCAGACCGGCGACCCCACCGCCCACGCCGAGGTCGTCTGCATCCGTAACGCCGGCCGGCGACGCGACTGGCCCCATCTCACGCTCGTTTCCACGCTCTCGCCCTGCGTCATGTGTACGGGCACGTCACTTCTCTACCGCATCCCTCGAGTCGTCATCGGTGAAAACACAAACTTCCTCGGTGCCGAGGACCTCTTCCGCTCGCGCGGGGTCGAACTGGTCAACTTGCACGACGCACACTGCATCGAGATGATGTCGCGCTTCGTCCGTGAACACCCCGACCTCTGGAACGAAGACATCGGCGTATGAGTGCCACGCCCGAACCATCCCCGCAACCCACGATCCTCGTCACCGGCAGCGCGGGCTGTATCGGCGGCATCGTCTGCCGATCGCTGCGCAAGGCGGGCCTGCGTGTGCGCGGACTTGACGTGAACCCGTCACAAGATGCGGACGAATCGGTCGTCGGATCGATCGCGGATTTTGATACCGTGCTCAAAGCGACCGAGGGCTGCGCACGGGTGATCCACCTCGGGGCCACCATAAACGATCAGGATTTTCTCACACTCCTGCTGCCCAACAACATCCTCGGGGTCTACCACATCCTCGAATCGGCCCGGCTCAAGGGCGTGCGGGCGGTCGTGCTCGCCAGCTCGGTGCAGGCGGTCAACGCCCTGATGCAACGTGATGAAGGCAACATCCGCGTCACGGAGTTCGGCCCGGACAACCTCTACGCCGCCAGCAAACTCTGGGCGGAACACGCGGGGCAGTCCTACGCCCTCCAGCACAAGCTCAACGTCCTGGCCGTCAGAATCGGCTGGCTCCCGCACGAGGCGTCCAAGACCTGCTTTGCCAGAAAGAACCAACTCGCCCGTGACCTGTTCCTCTCCCACGAAGACGCGGCCCGCTTTTTCCTGCTCACCGCGACGCAACCGATCACGGGCTACCACTGCGTCTTTGCCGCAAGCAGGCCCGAATCCCGCACGGTGCTCGACCTCGAACCGGCACGGGCGCTACTGGGTTACGAACCGCAAAACACCTACCCGCAGGGCTTGCCGTTCACGGTCGAATAAGCCCGACCGCGACCGTTAACCTTACAACTTGTCACACCTGTTCGAGATAGGCCGCGAGGACATCGCGGCAGGCGTGCAGGTCGTCCTTGTGGACCGTCTCAGTGACGGTGTGGATGTAGCGAGTGGGGCAGGAGAGGGTGAAGGTCCTCACGCCGGCGCGGGAGCGTTGCATCGCGCCCGAGTCGGTCCCGCCGCGAGAGAGGATGGAGAGCTGGTACTTGATCTTGTTCTTCTTCGCCACCGACTCGAATGCGCCGAGTACTTCGGTGTCGGCAATGGCGGAGGCGTCCATGACGGTCAGCGCGGCACCGTCGCCTTGTTTGGTGACACGTTCGGTGTCGGGCACGCCGGGGGTGTCGCAGCAGAGTGTCGTGTCGATGGCAATGCCGATGTCGGGGTCGACGCCGTAGGCCGCCGCCATCGCGCCGCGCAAGCCGACCTCTTCCTGAACGGTGAAGACGCAGACAATTTCGCAGTCGTGGTGCTTGAGTTTTTCGATCGCACGGATGGCAATCCAGCAGGCGACGCGGTTGTCGAGGCACTGGGAGACGACGGTGTTGCCGATCTGGTGCATCGGGGCCTGAAGGACGACCATGTCGCCGATCCTGACGCGCTTGTTGACTTCTTCCGCGGGCAGGCCGAGGTCGATCATGAACTCCTTGACCTCGGGGATTTTCTTTTTGTCCTCCTCGGAGGCGATGTGGATCGGTTTGCCGCCGGGGTTCATGACCCCCGTGATGTCTTTCGAGGGGTCTTTGATGTCGGGGCAGATGGTGACGATGCGAGCAAAGAGGTTTCGCGTGTCGAAGCCACCGACGGGGTTGAGACGGACAAAGCCGTTGGCGTCGATGAACGAGACGAGGAAGCCGATCTGGTCCATGTGAGCGGCCAGCATCACGCGCGTGGGCCTGGACTTTTTCGAGCCGCGTTTTTTTGCACCCTTCTTGGGTCTGGGCTTTCGCACACACACGAGCGACCCGAGGCGGTCGGTCTCGACGGTGTCGAACAGGCCCTTGACCTGTTTCTTGATGAGTTCGCGGACACGGTGCTCGCGCCCGGGCACGCCGGCGGTGGTGACGAGTTGTTCGAGGAGTTTCATGGGTGGGATTGTAACCGCCAAGACGCCAAGGACGCCAAGTGGGACGCCGAGAAGATTTTTGACGGGATAACAGGATCAGCGAGATTGACAGGATCAGAGCGTATTACAGAATCAATCGGCTTGATCCTTTCGATCTAGCCGATCCAGTTATCCAATCTCTTTAAGCTCTTGGCGATCTTGGTGTCTTGGCGGTTAATCGGTCACTCCGCCGGCTTGGCCCACGGGGCAAAGCTCTCGCAGACGCCGCACGCGAGGAAGCCGCCATCCACCACGATCGTGTGACCGTTCACGAAGCCGCCCGCCGGTGAGGCAAGAAAAACCGCGGCGCCCGAGATCTCATCGGCCACGGCAAAACGCCCCATCGGTGTGCGTTCGAGCACACGCCTGCCACGGTCGGTGTTTTCGATGAGCTTGCGGTTGAGGTCGGTCGGGACAAAACCCGGCGCGATCGCGTTGGCACGGATGCCGAATTTCCCCCACTCGTTGGCCAAAGACCGGGTCAGGCCGAGCACCGCGCTCTTGGCGGCGCTGTAACCGGGCACCTCGGGCAGGTCGCAAAAACTGGTGATCGATGCGATGTTGATGATGCAGCCCGAGTGCTGCTCGCGGAACAAACGGTACGCTGCCTGGGCACAGCGCAGCGAGCCGGCGACGTGCGTGTCGTAGAGTTTGTTGAACTCTTCGATGGGGAAGTCGGCGGTGGGCTTGCGCAGCGTGTGGCCGGCCGAGTTGACGACGATGTCGAGGCGCCCGAAGAGGTCGACCGCTTTGCGAACGGCACGGTCAATGCTGGCGTCGCTGGTCACATCGAGCGCCACGCCGGCCGCGACGGGGTCTTCACCGCTGGTGTCGCGCAGGGCGTCGAGCTCCTTGGCGGCCGCGTCGACCTTGTCCTGTGTGCGTGAGCCGACGACGACGCTTGCCCCGTGGAGCACCATCGCTTTGGCAATCGCCTTGCCGATGCCCGAGGCCCCCCCGGTGACGAGGGCGACTTTTCCGGACAGGTCAAACATCGTGGTCTCAACGGGCATGGCGGGGTCCTTTGATTAGACGAAAGTCGTTGCAACCGTGGTAGGATAGCAGACTCTTAACCCGCCGACGCCCGGCCGGGCCGCGGCCCCCGGCTGACCCCTGACCAATCGAGGACCCCATGCCCCTGCAGATACTGTTGATCGTTGTCGGTCTGGGATCGCTTCTCATCGGCGGCGAGTGGCTGGTGCGCGGCTCGTCGGCGGTGGCTCGCAAGCTCGGCATCGCGCCGGTGGTGATCGGGCTGACCATCGTCGCCTTCGGCACAAGCAGCCCAGAACTGATCGTCAACCTCGCCGCTTCCTTCAAGGGCAACGGGGAGATCGGCTTTGGCAACATCGTCGGGTCGAACATTGCCAACATCGCGCTGCTCCTTGGGCTGACCGCACTCATCAAACCCATCGTCGCCCACCCGAGCATCGTCACGCGCGAAATCCCCATGATGGTGCTGGCCGCGCTGGTCGGCGTCGTGCTGGCTTACGATCAGGCCCTCAACGCCTGGCCGGTTGATGTCTGGTCGCGCGGGGACGGGCTGGTCTTCCTGCTGCTTTTTGGCGTGTTCATGTATTACACCATCGCCGACGCGCTGCGGCAGCGGGAAACAGGCGACCCATACGCCCAGGACGTGGACCGGCAGACGCAGGGCATGGCCAAACTCAGCGCGACGCGCTGTGCCCTCCTGATCGTGGGGGGGTTGGCGGCGCTGGGCATCGGGGGTGAACTGACCGTGCGCGGGGCGACGGGCCTGGCACGCGGGCTGGGCGTGCCCGAAGTGGTGATCGGCCTGACCCTCGTGGCCGTCGGCACGAGTCTGCCCGAGATGGTCACGTCGATCATCGCGGCGCGTAAAGGCCAGAGCGACCTGGCGCTGGGCAACATCGTCGGCTCAAACATCTTCAACATCCTCTTCATCACCGGATTGAGTTCGACCATTTATCCCGAAGCCATCCCGCCTCGAGGCCACGCCGACCTGTGGGTCATGCTGGTCTTCTCGGTCCTCCTGCTGCCTATGGCAATTACCGATAAAAGAACCATCACACGGGCCGAGGGGGCGGTCCTGCTGACCGGTTACACGGGTTACGTCGGGTATCTGGCCTATGCCTCACTCTGATCCAGCACACACAGCCCGCGCGCACGACCCGACGATCCAGACGCTGCGCGGCGTGGCCATCCTGGCGCTGGTGGCGTATCACCTCTTCAGCATGGACCCTTCGTTCGGCGTGCCGATCAAGCCCGGGTCGTTCTTTCACGCGCTGCACGAGCTGTTCCACTACATCCGTATGCCGTTGTTCACGACGGTCTCGGGTTATGTCTACGCCATGCGCCCGGTGCGAGTCGGAGAGAGTTGGGAATTTCTCCGGAAGAAAACACGCCGGCTGCTCTGGCCCTTTTTCACGCTCACCACCCTGGCGATGTTCTACTTCCACTTCCGGGGGCATGGCTGGACGTGGCGGGGGCTGGGCATGGTGCGGTATGTCTACATCTATCCCTACGCGCACCTGTGGTACCTGCAGGCGTTGTCGCTGATCTTTCTGCTGGTGGTCTTGCTCGAGCGACTGGGGGCAATGAAATCGCTGCTGCGGTGGTGGTGGGTCTTCGCGGCAGTGTCGACGGCGGCGCTGGTGTTCGATATCCCGACGATGATCCGGCTGCTCACGTGGGAGTTTGCCTACGGGTGGAGCCTGCTGCGAGCGGTGTACCTGCTGCCGTGGTTTGTCCTGGGGCTGGGCGTGTGCCGTTTCGGGACGCGGATGCCACGCAAGACATTGACGGTGATGGCCTGCGTGATGCTGGCGGTGGGCCTGGGGTGTCAGTGGGTGATCTACCGTGTGGAATGGAACACCGCGTCGGGCGGGGTGGAGGAGGTGCGGTCGATCGCGCTGCTGGTGGGTCTAAGCGCTTGTTATCTGTTGCTGACTTACCGGTTCAGGCAGGACACGCTGGCGTGGTGGGGCGAGCGGTCGTACGAGATTTACCTGTTCCACGTCACGGGCATCTACCTGGCAAGGCTGGGGGTGGACGGGATGGGCTTTTCAGAGACGGGGGCGTGGGCGGTGACGCTGGGCCTGTGCGGTGGATTGTTGCTGCCGCTCGTATTGAGGTACGCGTTCAGAAAGACGAGGTGGACCCGGCGCATTGTGCTTGGGATGCGCTGAGGGGGGCGGGCGAGCGCATGCGCACTCAAGTGCACAAGCCCGTGGGAGGGGAATCGTTATTTCTTGCCCGTGTAGCGTTCGGTGTTCTTGTGGGCGGTGTGGTCGGTGGGCTTGCGGAAGTGGCGCAGGTCGATGCCGCTGAAGTATTCGATGGTTTTTTTCAGGCCCTGTTCGAGTTTGATGGCGGGCGACCAGTCGAGGTGTTTCTTGGCCAGGGTGATGTCGGGCTTGCGCTGGGTCGGGTCGTCGGCGGGCAGGGGCAGGTGGACGAGTTTGCTCTTTGAGTCGGTGAGCTTGATGACCAGCTCGGCGAGCTGCTTGATGGTGAACTCGTCGGGGTTGCCGATGTTGACCGGGCCGATGAATGAATCCGGCGCGTTCATCATGCGGATGATCGCCTCGACGAGGTCGTCGACGTAACAGAACGACCGTGTCTGCGAGCCGTCGCCGTAGAGCGTGATGTCCTGGCCGGTCAGGGCCTGGACGATGAAGTTGCTCACGACACGGCCGTCATAGGGGTGCATGCGCGGGCCGTAGGTGTTGAAGATGCGCACGACGCGGATGTTGACGTTGTTGGAGCGGTGGTAATCGAAGAAGAGGGTCTCGGCGGCGCGTTTGCCCTCGTCGTAACAGGCCCGCACGCCGATGGGGTTGACGTTGCCGCGGTAGCTCTCGGGTTGCGGATGCACATCCGGGGGTGGGTCGCCGTAGACCTCGCTGGTGGAGGCCTGGAGCACCTTGGCGCGGCAGCGTTTGGCCATCCCTAACACATTGATAGCCCCCATGACCGAGACCTTCATGGTCTTGATCGGGTTGTACTGGTAATGCACGGGCGAGGCGGGGCACGCCATGTTGTAGATCTCATCCACTTCGAGCCAGATCGGGTGCGTCACGTCGTGGCGGATGAACTCGAAGTTGGGCTTGCCCAGCAGGTGCGTGATGTTCTGCTTCTGCGAGGTGAAGAAGTTGTCGAGACAGATCACGTCGTGGCCCTGCGCGATGAGCCGTTCACAGATGTGCGACCCGAGGAAGCCGGCCCCGCCGGTGACAAGGATACGTTTGATGGTGTCAGCCATAGTCAATACCCAGGAGATTTAGCCGCAGATGAACGCAGATGGACGCAGATAAACACAGAATGACCGATGACCAGACCTAAAATGACCAATAAAAGCAATCGTGATCCAGAGGGTAATGAAAGCCAGAATCTATCCGCGTTTATCTGCGTTCATCTGCGGCTACGTTGCTATCGGCTCAAACGTCGCGCCGCGTTCGATGTGGCAGCCGACCAATTCGCCCACCGCAAAATCGCTTGCACGCTGGTCGGCGGTGAATGTCGCAATAAACGGCGCGGGACAGTGCAGGGTGACGGTGTTGGCCGTCGCGTCGACGGATACGACCGTGCCTTGAAGGGTGCGTGGCCTGCCGTAGACCGGCTCGATAAAGCGTCCGCCGGCCTTCATGCGGTCGAGGCGGTGGGCCTGACAATGAACACGCCCGGACACCTGCCCGCCGACGCCCGGCGTGACCCGGCCTTTGGGCGCAAGGTGCATCTGGTAATCCGTGCCCGGAACCTTCACGACGATCCAATCGCCCTTGTCTTCGAGCAGCGCACCGTGCAGCACGTCGCGGGTGGTTTTTGTGGCGGTCATGCGGGACCTCTTGGCTTTAGCAAAGCCCATAGGATAACGACCGGTGATGCACGCCGCCAAAGCGGGCTTGAGAACGCCCACGCTTGCGTTAATCTTGAGTGCGTGCCCGACGACCGGAAGATCAACAAGCAATACTGCACCGACAAGGTCCGTGTGGATTACGCACACGTGGGCCTGTATGACGTGCAGACCCGGTCGATGTGGATTGCCAAGAAACGCTGGGGCGTCGTGCCCGTGCGCGTCAGCCACGCCCGGCTGCTCGTCGGCGGGACCAACGACACCTCCACCGCCGACAAAGACCGGTTCGTCTGTTACTGGTACCACACCCCCGGCACCGGACAGGGTTACGTGCACGGCTACCCCATCGAGTGGGACGAGGGTCAACTGCTCGTCCGCCTCGACCCCAACTGGAACTACCTCACCCGTGAATTCATCCCCAACTCGGACACCGCCAAGATCGAAAAGAACATCGAACAGCAATACGCGTGGGGCAAGAAAATCTTCGAGGCCTACGCCGGACGCAAGCCCTCGTTCCCGCTCTCGTGGCACATGATCGGCCCGAGGCCCGCCGACTCGATGTTTTATATCCAGCGCGTCGAGCCTTGAAAATTCAATCCCTCGCCAAAGCGGAGGGATGGCCATCCCTCCGCTTTATGGGGGTTGCCAAGCTTTACAACAACGGCGATAGCAGCGCCGCGGCCCCTTGCGTGTAGTCGCGCCAGCGCGGGCGCCGCAGCCAGTCGTCGAGCGCCACAGTGTGCGAATCGCCGATGTAGCGCATCTGGGCAAAGCGCAGCTCGCTCACCACCTGTGAGCCGTACAACAACACGTTGATCTCGAAGTTCAACCGGAAGCTTCGGATGTCGAGGTTGGACGACCCGAGCAGGGCAAAATCGTCGTCGACGGTCATGGTCTTGGCGTGCAACATGCCGCGCTCGTATTCGTGGATGTGTACGCCGGTCTCGAGCATCGAACGGAAATAGGCCCTGGCCGCCGCGTCGACGACGGGCTTGTCGCTGCGGTCGGGGAGCACGAGGTGGACCTCCACGCCCCGGCCGGCGGCGAGCTGCAGCGCGGTGATGGTCGTGTGGTCGGGCACGAGATACGGGCTGGTGATGATGAGCTTGCGCTGCGCAGCGTTGACCGCGGCAAGCAGCACGCGGTGAAAGGTTTCGTAATCCTCCGCCGGTCCGGTCGGCACGGTCTGCGCGGGCATCTGGCCGGTGGACGAGAGCGTCGGGAAGATATCCTCGGTCGCGGGTTCCCGGTCGGTCTCGAAATACCAGTCCTCCAAAAACACCGACTGCAACTGGCCGACGATAGGCCCGGTAAACCGCCCGGACAGGTCGATCCACTGCCCCGCCTTTTTGTGGCCGTAGTCCGCATCGACGATGTTCTGGCTCCCCGTGTAGCCGACCGTGCCGTCGATCACCGCGAGCTTGCGGTGGTTGCGCAGGTCGATCCGGGCAAAGCGTTGCCGGAAAGGGGCGACCGGCATGGCGGTGTGCAGTTCGATCCCCGCGTCGCGCATCGTGCGCACCATCTGGCCATGCTTGAGTAACGCCCGTGAGCCGGCGGCGTCGACGAGCAGTCGGCAGTCCACGCTGCGCTGCCTCGCACGCACCAGGGCCTCGGTCACCCGCTGGCCGGTCTGGTCGGGGCGATAGATGAAATAGGTCATGTGGACGTGGTGCTTAGCCGCGTCGATGTCTTCGATGAGGCGGTCGATGGTGTTGTCCGTATCGCCGAGCAGTTCGACATCGTTGCCGGCGAGGATGGGCATGCCGGTGATGCGTTCGGCCTGGCGCACGACGGGCATGGCGCTGGGGGCGATGAGTGGGCGAACGATGTGGGACTTCCACGCATCGAGCCCCAGGTCGGGCCGACGGGGCAGGATCGCCTCCCGGTACTTGATGATCCTGCGCCTGCCCAGTCGGTTGTCGCCGATGAACAGGTACGCGACCAGGCCGACCGTGGGCTGGAGGAAGATGATCGTCAGCCACGCCAGTGCGGTGGACGGTTCGAGTCGGCGACGCAGCACCACACCGATCATCACGACCCGTATGCCCCACTCCGCGAGGGTGAAGAATGTCAGCCAGGACATGTCATAGATAGCTTAACCGCCAAGACGCCAAGGACGCCAAGAACAGAGAGAAGATATGTTTGATCTGATATCCGGATTGGCACGATCAACAGGATGTGAAATAAAAAAATAGCTGGGGTTCTGATCCTGTTTATCCAACTGATCCCGTTATCCCGTCTCATTCCGATCTTGGCGCTCTTGGCGTCTTGGCGGTTCACCTTGCCAACACCGCCAGCGAGCGGTGCATCCGCGTCACGAGATGGTCGGAGAGCAGGCCCATGTTGACGTTCGAGGCGATGTAACCCTCCGATTCGCGGACGGCTTCGATCACGCCGATCCACGGCTCGGTGGCACGTTGGGCTTCATCAACATCGAACCTCTGCGCAGCGTATTGATGCGCAGCACCGGTCAGCTTCCGGTCGGCGTAGTTCGTCAGCAGCGAGCACATCAATGCGTGAGCCATCTTGTTGGCCGCCTCCTTCGAGGCGTTGTCGTGACGCTTGACCCACTCGGCTGCGAAGTCTTCCATCATCTGCCTCATGTCCGCGCCGAACGTCACGGGGAAACGCCCGCCCGCCATGCCATCGACCGCCGACCGCACGAGGCGCACCCAGGGGCTCAGCCGATACTCCACCGCCATCGCGGCGACACCGAGGCTGCCCGAGGCGAGTTCAATCACCGAGGCGCGGCCCTCGTCTGACAGGTCGGGGTGCTGCCTGTCAAGAAAATCCCGGACCACGTCGTCCTTGAGTGTTGCAAAAGCAACCGACTGACATCGGCTCAGGATCGTGGGTAACAACCTGTCACGCTGCGGCGTCACGAGAATGATGTGCGAACCGGCCGGCGGCTCTTCGAGGGTCTTGAGCAGCGCGTTCTGTCCGTGACGGTCGAGCAGGTGGGCTTCGTCAACGATGAAGACTTTTCTGGCGGGGGTCGTGCTTCCGGGGGGTATGAGCTGCGCGGTGCGGTAGACCGGCTCGATCAATTCGTTGCGGATGACATCGACGGGGATGGTCATCAGTTTGCGTTCGCGAGTGGAGCGTTCGTCGGAATAACGGGCCAGTTCCTTGGTGACGACGTGGTAATCCGGGTGCGCAGCGGCCGCGTCGCTGCGCGAGAGCAGTCGGCAACTCTGGCACGAATCACAGGCCGTGACCCGCCCGACCAGGTCGCGCTGCGGCGCGTGACAGAGCAGCACCTTGGCAAAAGCCGTGGCGGTGGTGAACTTGCCCACGCCCTCGGGCCCGAAAAAAATCCACGCGTGGTGTACCCGGCCGCTGGCAAGCGACTTCTGCAACACGTCGATCGCACGTTCCTGGCCGAGGATCCTCTCCATCGCAACTATGGTAACGCATCGAACAATCGCAATGGCCCGGATGCGTGCTAGACTCTGACGGTTACAGGTCCACAAGCCTCAAGGTCCACCCGCCCATGCCCCGACGACGCCCACAGCGCATCACGATCCGCTTACCCCGTTCGCCGATGGGGACGCTCTTTACCGCGGCGCTCTTCCTGGGACTGGTGATCGGCGGCGTCCTCGTGGCGTGGTACGGATCGCACCCGGGCACCCCGAACGGGAAAAGCACCCACGCCCCCCAGCCCGGCACCGGTTTGCACACCGATACGCAAACAAGCACACATAACCCAAGCCCGCCGCCCAAGCCCTACATCGTCCCCGTCGGTCGCAGCCCGCTGGTGCAACCCGGTGAGAAACTCACCACACTCTTGCCGCCGACTCGACTGGACCTCAAATCGACGAAACAAACAACATCCCAAGCCCCCGCGCCACAAGCCGGCCAAACCGTGCCGTGGGGTCAAGCGGGTCATTACATCGGGCAGACCGTCACTGTTGAGGGATTGGTCGTCGACACTCACCGCACCGACACCGTCTGTTTCCTCAACTTCACCAAACAGTGGCGTGGCCAGTTCTACATCATCATCTTCAAAGACTCGCTCAACGTCTGGCCCCAGCCGCCGGAAAAATACTTTCTCAACAAGACGCTCCACATCACAGGCGAAATCAAGGAACACGACGGCCGACCGCAGATCCAGGTCCACGACCCTTCCCAGATCAAGATCGCCGATTAATCCCCACCTCACGGCAAGATCGGCGACAACGTGTAAAATGCCCCGCACACGGGCGGGCAACTCCACACGGTGACGCATGGGCAAATCCACTGGCCGATCGATCCGACGCAGACGCACACGCGCCACGCCACCCAAACCGGTCGGCGATCCCACCGTCACGCCGTCCCCCACGGCCGAAGCCGACACCGCCACCGACGCAGCCCCCCGCCCCATCACCACACGCCACGAACCGATCCTCGCCGAGGTCGCGTGGGAAGCGTGCAACCAGGTCGGCGGGATCTACACCGTGCTCCGCTCGAAGGTCCCCGCGATGGTGGACAAGTGGGGCCAGCGCTACTTCCTCATCGGCCCCTACAGCCACGCCAGCGCCAGCGTCGAATTCGAGGCCAGCCCGCTCACCGGTCCCGTCGGCCAAGCGGTCACGCAGCTCCGCGAAGCCGGCGTGTGGGCGCACTACGGCCGATGGCTCGTCACAGGTCGGCCACACATCGTCCTGCTCGACTACCTCTCTGTCTTCAACCGATTGCACGACATCAAGTACCGCCTCTGGGAGCACCACTCGATTACCCTGCCGGCTAACGACGAACTGATCAACAACGTCGTGGCGTTCGGCGAGTGCTGCCGACTCTTCCTCTCGATCCTCGCGCAGAACCAGTCGGCACGCAGGCCGATCCTTGCCCATTTCCACGAGTGGATGGCCGGCGTCGCCATCCCCATGCTCCGACACGAGCAGTGGCCGGGGTCCATCGTCTTCACCACCCACGCCACGCTGCTGGGCCGATACCTCGCCATGAACCACCCGGTCTTCTACGACCACCTGCCCTTCTTCAACGCCGATGTCGAAGCCGACAAATACCGCATCGAACCCCAGCACCGCATCGAACGGGCCGCGGCCCACGGCTCGCACGTCTTCACCACCGTCAGCGATGTCACCGCGCAGGAGTGCAAGTACCTCCTCGGCAGGACGCCCGATGTCCTGTTGCCCAACGGCCTGAACATCCAACGCTTCTCCGCACTGCACGAGTTCCAGAACTACCACCGCATCTACAAGGAAAAAATCCACCGATTCACGATCGGCCACTTCTTCCCAAGCTACTCCTTTGATCTGGACAAGACGCTCTACTTCTTCACCTCCGGCCGATACGAGTACCGCAACAAGGGCATGGACGTGACCATCGAGGCCCTGGCACGCCTCAACCACCGCATCCGTAACGCCGGGCTGGATGTCACCGTCGTGGCCTTCCTTGTCACCAAGAGGCCCTTCAAGAACATCAACGTCACCGCGCTGCAGTCTCGCGCGATGCTCGACGAGATGCAGACCGTCGTCGACGAGGTCAAGCAAAACCTGGGCGAGAAACTCTTCCTCGCCGCGGCCCGGGGCGAACTGCCCGACCTCAACGACAGCATCGACGAATACTGGCGACTCCGCCTCAAACGTGCCATGCACGCCTGGCGACGAGAACTGCCCCCGCTCATCGTCACGCACGACCTCGTCGACGACGCCAAGGACGAAGTACTCAACCAACTGCGCATCTGCCAGCTCTGGAACCAGAAACACGACCCCGTCAAGGTCATCTACCACCCCGACTTCATCCAGCCCACCAGCCCGCTGTTCGGCATGGAATACGACCAGTTCGTGCGCGGCTGCCACCTCGGGATCTTCCCCAGTTACTACGAGCCTTGGGGCTACACCCCGCTCGAATCGATTGCCCTCGGCGTCCCCGCCATCACCAGCGACCTCTCCGGCTTCGGCAGCTACCTCAACCAGCTCATGCCCAACCACGAGGAGCACGGACTGTTCGTTCTCAATCGGCGCTACTCCGACTTCTACCGCTCCGCCGACGAACTGGCCGACCGCATGTTCCGCTTTGCCCAGATGGGCCGGCGCGAACGCGTGGCACTGCGCAACAACGTCGAGGCGTTCTCGGTGCACTTCGACTGGCACAACCTCGGCCAACGCTACCACGAGGCCCACGATCTGGCGCTCGACCGCATCGGCGTGCAGCAGGCGGAGTGATTGCAAATGTGTTTCCGTGTTTTCATTTAGCCCCACCGCTCGCGGCGGGTGGGTGCATGATTTGCATATGATTACCCCCGCGCGGGGCAAGCCCCGCGGCTAAATGAAGCTATCATGGGGGTGATCCTGTTGAACGCTCTGTAAAAAGGAAGAACGTCCATGCCCATCGAGATCACCATGCCGCGACTCTCCGACACCATGGAAGAGGGCACGCTCATTAAGTGGCGTGTCAAGGAGGGCGACGCGGTTAAGTCCGGCGACGTGTTGGCTGATGTCGAGACCGACAAGGCCACCATGGAACTGCAGGCTTTTGACGACGGCAAGATCGCGAAGATCGTCGCCCCCGAGGGCGAGACGCTGCCGGTGGGCGGGTTGATCTGCGTGCTGGCTGAAGAGGGCGAGAACGTCGATGAGGTGGCCAAGTCCGCCGGGTCGGGTGCATCCTCAACCAAGAAAGCCCAAGGCGAATCCAAGGCCGCCTCGTCCGAATCTTCCACCGCGACGGCTGTGGCTGAACCCCCGCCCCCGGAAGTTTCCCCCGGCGCGCCTACCGCCAAAACCACCTCCTCCGGCAATATCAAAGTCAGCCCCGTCGCACGCAAGATCGCCGAGGAACGCGGCGTCGATATCTCCCGCATCCATGGCACCGGCCCCGATGGCCGCATCATCAAACGCGATGTCCTCGCAGCCGGGGAAGTCCCCGCCCCCGGAAGTTCCAACGGAAACTTCACGAAAACACAATCCTCATCAGCAGCGCCCAAACCCACGCCGGTGAAGCTCGAATCAAAGTTGATCCCCGTCACCAACATGCGCAAGACCATCGCGCGCCGGCTGCTCGAATCCAAGACCACGATCCCCCACTTCACCGTCACCGTGAACGTCAACGCCGACCCCCTGCTCGAACTGCGCAGCATCATCAACAAGCAACTCGAATCGCAGGGCGTCAAGCTTTCGGTCAACGATTTCGTCGTGCGGGCCGCCGCGATGTCGCTCGTGCATCACCCCCTGTGCAACACGTCGTGGACGGACCACGGCATCCAGCAGCACGGCACGGTGAACGTTGGCGTTGCCGTCGCGCTGCCAGCGGAAAAAGGCGGAGGCCTCGTCGTGCCCGTCTTGCATGACACGCAGAACGTTTCGCTGCGTGACATCAGCGCCGAGACCAAGCGACTAGCGAAAAAGGCGCGCGAGACCGGCCTGACCGCCGACGAGATGTCGGGCGGGACCTTCACGATCTCCAACCTCGGGATGTTCGGCGTCGACCACTTCGAGGCGATCATCAACCCGCCGCAGGCCGCGATTTTGGCCGTCGGCGGCGCCAATGAAAAACCCGTCGTCCGCAACGGCCAGGTCGTCGTCGGCCACGAGATGGCCTGCACGCTCAGCGCCGACCACCGCGTCATCGACGGCGCCATGGCCGCCGAGTTGTTGCAGACCTTAAAAGAACTGCTCGAAAACCCCGCGGCGATGGTGGTGTAAGCATAAGACAGGCGATGCCCCCGGAAGTATCACCGTTCCCCCCACGGTCGGAGGCTGTGGGCGTTCGGGGCTTCACCGTGTGACGTTGAGCGTGACCGGGGTGTCCTGCGCGTTAGCGGGGGGTTTTTCGATGTGCAGTTGCGCGACGCGGTGGGTGGACCAGTCGGCGACTTTGAGGTCGGGCGCTTCGGGGCCTTCGTGGGTGTGTAACAACTTGTAAGTATTGTCGCGCTGGGCGGGGGTGAAGCCGGCGGTGCGGATGAGGTGGCAGAGGAAGGCCTCGTCGAGGCAATAGGTCGTGCCCGCGGCAGAGACGACGTTTTCCTCCATCATGACGCTGCCCATGTCGTTCGCGCCAAAGAACAGGCCCATCTGGCCGATCTTGGGGCCCATCGTGACCCACGAGCTGCCGATGGAGTGGATGTTGTCGAGGAAGAGGCGTGAGACGGCCTGCGTGCGGAGGTAGTCGCTCGCCCCGGCCATGCGGACGCGCTTGGCGTAGAGCGGGTGGTTCGGGTCTTCAGCGGGGAACGGGCCGTCCGTCTCGGCGTTCCACTCGGGCAATCTTCCCAACGGCGTGTTCTCGCGCTGGAAGGGCCAACTGATGAAGCTCATATAACGCCCCGGGAGATTTTCACGCAGGGCCAGGTCCTGTCTTTCGCGCACGCGGTGCATGTGGTCGATGCGGTCGGCGACACTCTCGATGTGGCCGAACATCATGGTGGCGCTGGTGAACATGCCCAGGCGGTGGGCACAGGTCATCACGTCGAGCCACTGTGTCGCGGTGGCTTTGCCCAGGCCGATGCGTCGACGGATCGGTTCGGCAAATATCTCACCGCCGCCGCCGGGGATGGAGTCGAGGCCGGCTTGCTTCAACCGACGCATGATCGCTTCGAGCTTGGCGGACCAGACTTCCGGGGGCATGGTGTGGCTGTTGGCAATGCCCGGCGTGGGGTATCCCTCCATCTCGAACACCGCGACGAACTCGACGAACTCCGGCGGCGAGAAGCCGTGGATGTGGACCCCCGAGAATGCTTTCTTCATGTCGCGCAACATTTCTTCGTAGAACTCGATCGGCAAGCCCGGGTGCATGCCGCCCTGCAGGAGGACCTGTGTCCCGCCGATGTCAACCAGCTCGCGTACCTTGTCGTGGAGTTGTTGCCTGGTCAGGGTGTAGGCGTCGTGTTCGTCTTCGTCCCGGCGGAAGGCGCAGAAGGTGCAACGCGCGGAGCAGACGTTGGTGTAGTTGACGTTGCGGTCGATGACGTAGGTGCGGTGGGTTGAGCCGTGGATGCGCTGGGCCACCGCGCTGGACCATCGGCCGAGATCGGTGAGCGGGGCCTGGTGGTAGAGCGTCAGCGCCTGCTCGACGCTCAGGCGCGACGAGCCGGCGATGACGGATTCGATGTCGATGTCACGGAGATTCAAGGTGTCGTTCCCGTTGCGGAGGGGTGACGAGAGTAATCGTGTGATTTTAGCCGGTATGGCGGTGTCGTGCCGGGGCAGTGCCTCAAACAAGGTGAAAACTATTGGGCAAAACCCGGGTCAGGGCCGGGGTGGTTCACGCCAAGTGCGCCAAGTACGCCAAGTACGCCAAGAGATTCAGGACATCGCGAAGAGCCGACTCGACACTCAGCCAATTCTTTCTGGATTGGCCATGTTCCTTGATCGCTCGAATTCATCGGGATCGCTTGGCGGGCTTGGCGTGAAATGTTCTTCTCTTTATCCCGGTCTCATTCCGCTGCGTCTTATGGCTGGGTGCTCCGGGTTGGTTATGGCCCGGGGTTGATTATTCCGGGGGGGGGTTCTACAACTATCGCCATGACGATCCGCGCCGCTATTGTGGGACCGACGGGGTACACGGGGTATCACCTCATCAAGCTCCTGGCACAGCACCCCGGGGCGGATCTGGCGTATCTCGCATCACACCGCGACGCGCTACCGAACATGGCGGAAGTTTTCCCGTCGCTGCTGGGGCGTTTGCCGGAGCGGAAGCTGCAGTGTCGGCCGATCGACCCGAAGGCGATTGCGAGGGAAGCGGACGTGGTGTTTCTCGGGCTGCCGCACCGGGCGGCTATGGCTTATGTGCCGGGCCTGCTCGACGCGGGGCTGACGGTGATCGACCTCTCGGCGGACTACCGGTTGGCCAGCGCCGAACTGTATCACAAGGTGTATGACCACCCGCACGAGGACCCGGGCAATCTCGATCACGCAATCTATGGTTTGCCGGAGCTGTTCCGTAAATACATCCCGGGGGCGAAGCTGATTGCCAACCCCGGTTGTTACCCGACGACCGCGGCGATCGCGATCGCGCCGCTCTTGCACGCGCAGCTCATCAAGACCTCGCCGATCCTCATCAACGCCGCCTCGGGCGTGACCGGCGCAGGCAAGACCCCCGCGCCACACCTGCACTTTCCCGAGCAGAACGAGGCCTACGGCGCGTACGGCAAGATCGGCGGGCACAGGCATCAGCCGGAGATCGAGCAGACGCTGCGCACCGTGATGGGGTCGATTCAAGACGCGGCGCAACCGCCCACGCCTGAAGCGCTGAGCGTGCTCTTCGTGCCGCACCTGTTGCCTATCGACCAGGGCATCCTCGAAACGATCTACCTGCAGCCGACGCAGGAGGACATCACCGAGGAGGCGGTGTTCGATGCGTTCGAGGAGGCGTATGACGACGAGCCTTTCGTGCGTGTGCGGACGGAGCTGCCGAATGTGAAGCACGTGCGTGACACGAACTTCTGCGACGTGACCGCGCGGGTCGTGACCACGGGCAACACGAAGACCATCGTGGTCTTTGCGGCACTGGACAACATGGTCAAGGGCGCGTCGGGCCAGGCGATCCAGAACATGAACCTCGTGTTCGGGCTGGACGAGACCACTGGGCTTCTTTAGGAAATTACCGCCAAGACGCCAAGGTCGCCAAGGCAGAAAAAGACAGAGAGCAAACATATCCGCAGATGACGTAGATAAGAAGACTGCGAATCGTCTGTCTACCATTCATGAGCACGCGACCACCGGTAATCGATTGCAAAATTAACTCGCAAACCTATTCGTTGTGTTCTCATCTGCGTCATCTGCGGATGGCTTCACTGCCTCTCTTGGCGTCCTTGGCGACTTGGCGGTTAATCCCCGTGCAGTGTCTCCGCCGCGTCGCAGAGCAAGAGAGCCGTGACGCCGATGTCGTCCGACATGCCCGCTTGGGTGGTGGCGTCGTGGAGTTGTTGTTCGCCGAAGGGGGCGGTGGAGTCGTCGAAGAGGAACGCGGCCAGCGCCCAGGGCTGGGTGGTCGTGTGGTCGGGCTGGGTGTTTTGCACGTGGTAATGCGCAGCTTCCCGGGCACGCTTGAGCCAGGTGCCTTCACCGGTGAGGGTGGCTAATCGCCACAGGGCTTGCAGGGCGCAAAGCTCGCGGTAGGTCCACGCATCCAGCGAGACATCCGAGCTGTCCGTGTTTTGCATCGCGTGCAGCGAGCCGCCCGGGCCGGGCTGTGAAATGGCCTGATGCACCACCGCGGTGATCCATTCGCTGTCGATATCCCGCGCAGCAAGCCTGGCTTGTTCGTAAAGACACAAAGCCTCCCAGAGCACGAGGTCGGTCACTTCCGGGTGTGGCGGTGCGTCGGTAAATTCCTCGATCCCACGCATCGGCTCCACCAGCGCGGGCAGCGCGTCTTCACAGACCCCCCACACCGACACCGGCAGCGTCTCGTAACGCAGCGCAAAAGCACGCAACGCCACGTGCACCACGAGTGGGTGATAGATTGCCCGGGCGTGTTTGTTGAAGGGATTGCCGGGCGCCGGATTGCCCTCGGTGATCAACCGCTTGAACACAGCCCCCAGCGCCGCGTGGTGCGAAACATCGTCACGCAACAGCAACGCCCCGGCCGGCAGCACAAACGCCAGGTTTGAATCGTACACCGTGCCCCACCCCGGCACGCGCTCCAAGGCCCGCTCCGCGTGCTCTGTCACCATCACCGCATATCGGCTAGACTTCTTCGCGTCCATCCCCTGATCCTAGCATCCCCAACGGCAACTCAAGCGAGCACCCCCATGAGCCAGTGGCACGAGATCGGACCGGTCGGCGACTTCCCCGAGGGCGAACGCAAGTGCGTGAACGTCGGCAAGACCCCCATCTGTGTCGTCCACACCGACGGCAGGCTCCACGCTTTCCTCGACATGTGCCCACACGCGGGCATGCCCCTCAACGAGGGCACCCTCGAAGGCAAGCGCATCATCTGCCCGTTCCACGGCTACACCTTCAGCATCGAAGACGGCCGCAATCTCGACTTCGACGACGACGTGCCCATGCGCGTCTACCCCATCCGCGTCGAAGCCGGCAGGGTCGCGGTGGAGATGTGAGAATGGTGAGTGGTGACTGGTGACTGGTGACTGGTGACTGGTGTTGAATCTTTCGTTTAGGGGCGATGCGCAGCGTCCTGTTAGACCTCCTCATTTTTCACCACGTGAATCCTCGTCGCCAGGTAGAGCGCGCCCGTTAACGCCAGCAGCGCCCCCGACCACACCAGCGCCCACACGCCACGCACGTACAACACCAGCACCGCAAGCAACACCAGCATCACCAGCACGAGCGCAACCACCAGTGCCAACCGGAACCGCCGTATGCGGATTTCGAGTTTGTCCTGAAGCGTCAGCTCGATCTTGATGCCGATGGATCGGCCCTTATCAAAATCCCTCCCGCACGAGGGGCACCGGCCCTTGATGAGCTCCACCGGCAGCGTCTGCCCGCAGCGGTCGCAGAGATAGGGCACCGGTTGCTTCGAGAGCACGGGTGATGAACGCGGGCCGATCTGTGCCGCCTGCGCCGCCATCGCCAGCCGTTGTCGCTCACGGATGCGTTCACGGTCGGCTGCGGCCTGCCAGTCGTGATCGGTTTCACTGAGCTTGCTCGCCACCGTGCCCAGCGCGCATACCAGCAGGAGGAACGTGCCGATCCACACGCCCGGCTCGGAGCCGAGGTACGCGGTCACGCCGGTGCACACCACGAAAAACGCCGCGGCACAACCGAAGGAATAGGTCGCCAGCTTGCGTTCGATTTTCTGTGACCGTATCCCCGCGGTGGTGGCGTCGGCGATGTTTTCCCCACTGAACGTGTTGTACTTCTCGCCACACTCGGGGCACTGGCCCTTGTCGGGCAGCCCGCGCAACAGGTAACCGCACTGGAGGCAACTGGCTTTGTCCGTGCGTGCCATGGCTCCGATCCTATCGCGCCGCGTCGCAACGCACCTCACGATGTTCTACAATCACGGACTCGGCTTTATCCCGTTAAGGAGTTAAACGTGAAATCTTCCTGTCGGCCCGGTGCTGTCCTTCCGGGGGTCATCATTGTCCGTGACGGCTGGGGTCGAAACCCCCACCCCGAGCACGACAAGTTCAACGCGGTCAAGCTCGCCCACACGCCGCGCTGCGATGCGCTGCTCAAGGCATACCCCTGGACGCTCATCCACACCTCCGGCGAGGACGTCGGCTTGCCCGAGGGCACGATGGGCAACAGCGAAGTGGGCCACCAGAACATCGGGGCCGGCCGCGTCGTCGACCAAGAGTCCGTCCGCATCACCAAGGACATCCGCACCGGCGGGTTCTTCGAGAACAAGACGCTCGTCGATGCGGTGCGCAACGCCAAGGCCTCCGGGCGGTACGTCCACCTCCTGGGCATTGCCTCCGACGCCGGCGTGCACGGTTTGATGACGCACCTGTATGCCTGTCTTGAGCTGTGCAAGCGCGAGGGGCTTTCGGGCGAGCGCGTCGCGCTGCACCTGTTCACCGACGGCCGCGACACCGGCCCCTTCACCGGAAAGGGCTTTGTCCAACAGATCGAAGACAAGTGCAAAGAGCTCGGCGTCGGGCGCATTGCCAGCATCTGCGGACGCTACTACGCCATGGACCGCGACAACCGCTGGGAGCGCGTCGAGAAAGCCTACGCCTGCATGACCGGCTCGCACGCACGCAAGCTCGAACTGCCCTGGGCCAAGACCGCAGCCGAGGCGATCCAGAACTACTACGACCACCCGACCAACGACTCGCAGGCCGGCGACGAGTTTATCGTCCCCACCATGATCGGCGACTCCATCGACGCGGCGCTGCAACACCGCATCACCGACGGCGACACGATCCTTTTTTACAACTACCGCGGCGACCGGCCGCGCGAGATCACCCGCGCCTTCACCTTCCCCGATGCTGACTGGGCCAACGTCGCCCCCTCGCCAGACACCGGGAAAAAAGGCTTCGACCGCCCCCGGAAGCTGCTCGTGACTTACGTGACATTGACCGCGTATGAGCAGGGCCTGCCGGTGAAGGTCGCCTACCCCAAGCCGGGCAAGATGAAAGACATCATGGGCCAGCACGTCTCCGCGCTGGGCCTGACGCAGTTCCGCTGCGCCGAGACGGAGAAGTTCCCGCACGTGACGTTCTTCTTCAACGACTATCGTGAAGAACCGTTCGACGGCGAGGCCCGCGCGATGGCGCAGTCGCCCAAGGTCGCCACGTACGACCTTCAACCCGAGATGAGCGCCCACGAGATCACACGCCTCGTCCTCGAACAGGTGAACAAAGACGCGCCGCCCGATTTCATCCTCGTCAACTTTGCCAACGGCGACATGGTCGGCCACACGGGTAAGCTCGACGCCGCGATCAAGGCGGTCCAAACCGTGGACGGCTGCGTCGGGCAGATCGTCGACGCCGTTCTGGACAAGGGTGGGGCGCTCATCGTCACCGCTGACCACGGCAACGCCGAGCAGATGTTCGACCCCCAGACCAACGCCCCCCACACCGCGCACACGACCTACGATGTGGAGTGCATTCTGGTTAACCCCAAACTCAAAGACATGGCCACCGGCGACCCGGTCAACCCGTGCGAAAAACTCCGCACCGGCGGCTGCCTGGCTGACCTTGCCCCGACACTCCTGCAGATGATGGACCTGCCCCAGCCCGACGCGATGACGGGCAAGAGCCTGCTGCATGAAGAGTAGTGGCCAAGTGGCCGAGTGGCCCAGTGCGAAGGCATGATGTCCCCTGATCTTTTCCCCCCAACTCGGCCACTTGGCCACTCGACCACTCGGCCACTTCTTCCTATGCCTCCCACCCCTAACACCAAAATCCACGGCTTTACCGTCACGCGCGTCACGCCGCTCCCCACGCAACGCGCCACCGCCATCGAGTGTGAACACGACCGCTCCGGCGCCCGCGTCCTGCACCTGCACTGCGACGACCCCGAGTGCCTGCTCGCCATCGCCCTGCGCACGCCGCCCCCCGACGACACCGGCCTGACCCACATCCTCGAACACACCGTGCTCTGCGGCTCGAAGCGCTACCCCGTCAAAGACCCCTTCGTCGAACTGCTCCGCACCAGCCTCGCCACCTTCCTCAACGCGATGACCGGCTCTGACTACACCGTCTACCCCTGTGCCAGCAGCAGCGAAAAAGACTTCTTCAACCTCGCCTCCGTCTACTGCGACGCTGTGTTCTTCCCACGCCTCGACGAAAAACACTTCCAACAGGAGGGCTGCCACCTTGCCCCCCCGGAAGTTTCAAACAACGAACGCCCACCCAGTCCATTGCAAAGCCCACCCCGTCCAGGGGTGGGATCGCCCCCCCACGCCTCAACCTTCAGGGGGTTAAATATCCGGGGGTTAACCTTCCGGGGGATCGTCTTCAACGAAATGAAGGGTGTCTTCAGTGAACTCTCCGCCCTGCTCGGGCGTGATGTCTCCCGTGCCCTGTGCCCCGACAACGCCTACGGCTACGAATCCGGTGGCAAGCCCGAAGCCATTCCCGACCTGACCTACCAAAACTTCATCGCCTACCACAAACGCTACTACCACCCCGCCAATGCCCGCATCTTCCTCTTCGGCCGCATCGATACCGCCAAACAACTCGAGTTCCTCGACCGTGTCTGTCTCTCTAAGTTCACCCGCATCACGGTCGACTCGTCCATCGCACCCCAGCCGCGCTGGGACACGCCACGGAAGTTTGAACGCACCTACCCCATCGGCGAACACGAAGACCCGCGGGACCGCGCCGCCGTCGCAATGAGCTGGCTGACCAACGACGCCACCGACGAAGCCACCACGCTGGCCATGAACATCCTCGAGTCCGTCCTGCTCGGACACAGCGGCTCGCCCATGCGAAAGGCCCTGATCGACTCGAAGCTCGGTCAGGAACTCACCGGCTCGGGCTACGGCGACAACCACCGCGACACCTACTTCACCGTCGGCCTCAAGGGCACACGCCCCGAACGCGCGGACGCCATCGAAAAGCTTGTCTTCGACACACTCAAACAACTTGTTACACAGGGCCTGGAACCCCAAGCCGTCGCCTCCGCCATCCACCGCTACGAGATCGCGGCGCGTGAGATCGGGTCGAGCTACGCGCTGCGCATGATGGGTCGGGTCACCCACGCCTGGCTCTACGACACCGACCCGCTTAGCCCCCTGCGCCTCGATGAACAACTCGCCGCGTTCAAGACCCGCCTGGCTGACGAACCTCGCTACCTCGAATCGCTCATCCAGCGCTGGCTCCTCGACAACCCCCACCGTGCCACCTTCGTCTACACGCCCGACAGGCAATACGCTGCGCGTAAAGCAAAAGAAGAACAAGCCCGCCTCGACCGGATCGCTTCCGATCTGACCGACGAGCAATACCGGGCTCTGGCAGACAAAGCGGCGCAGCTCGACGCCATGCAGTCCGCGCCCAACACCCCCGAAGCGCTGGCCACGCTGCCCAGACTCCAACTCGAAGACGTGCCCCCCGATCCCGTCGAACTCGACACGACCCTCACCCTGGCGCACGGCCACGAACTGCTCGTCACCGACATGTTCTCCAACGGCCTGAACTATCTCACGCTGGCCTTTGACCTCTCGGGCCTGGACGACGGACTCTTCGACTACCTGCCGCTCTATACCTCGCTGCTCACCCAGATGGGCGCGGCCGGTCAGGACTACGCGACGCTGGCCAAACGGCAGGCCGGCTGCGCGGGCGGGGTCTCCGCGTCGCTGAGCGTCGGCCTCGTCCACGACGGCTCGAACTCCGTCGAACAGAGCCTGCGTATCTGGGCCAGCGCGCTCGACGCCAAGCTCCCCGACATGCTCGACCTCGTACACGACAGGTTGTTAGAGGGCGACCTCGACGACCTCGCGCGGATGCACGATGTCATCAAGCAGGACCGCATCGCCCTGCGCTCGGGCATCGTCCCCGGCGGGTCAGGCTTTGCAGGCGGACACGCGGCACGCCGACTCAGCACGGTCGCGCAGCGCAGGCAACGCCTCGGCGGGATCAGGCAGCTGCGCCTCCACGACGACCTGGCCGACCACTTCGACCAGAGACGCGAAATCACCGAAAAACTCGCGCAAATCCGCGACTACCTCCGCTCCGGTGCCCGCCTCACCGCAAGCTTCGTCGGCCACGACACAAACATCAAGAGGATCAAACAATTCCTCGCACGCATGCCCCGTACCAGCGTGAATCCCGTGGCCACGCTGATCGAAGAACCCCACCGCAACGGCCACCCCCTCCCGCCCGAAGCGCTGACCGCCTCGGCCCAGGTCGCCTTCGTCGCGCGGTCGCACCCCGGCGTCGGTGTCAGCGACCCGCTTGCCCCCGCGCTGCACATGCTCAGCGTTCAGCTCTCCTACGGCTACCTCTGGGAACAGGTCCGCGTCAAGGGCGGGGCGTACGGCTGCAAGGCCAGCCTCGACACCACCACGCGCACCTTCTCGCTTGCAAGCTACCGCGACCCGCACGTCGCCCAGACCCTCGCGGTCTACGACCGCCTGCACGGTCACGTCCAGCGCGAGATGGACCTCTCCCCTGACGCGATGCGCAGCGCGATCATCGGCACGGTCAAGACACTCGACGCCCCCATCCGCCCGCCCAGCGCCGCGTCGGTGGCGCTGTCGCGTCACCTGGCGCGATCCACAGCCGAACTCCGAACAACTTATCGACACAGGCTTCTTTCGCTCGAGGCTGACACGGTCCGTCAGGCGGGCGACAAAGTCTTCAACGCGGGCGTGTCGAGTGTCTGCGTTCTGGCCGGCCGGGATAAGATCGACAGCGTGACAAACAACGGCGGCTGGGTGGTCGAAAACCTCTAAGGCGACCCAACAGATAGACCCTAACCGGAGACAACATTCGCACAGAGAAATACGTGTGAGTCGAGACAGAAACCGCAGATTCCGCAGATGACGCAGATTCAAGGCAGATTTTCCGAAGCATGAGTCTGTATCGATCTGTGAAATCTGCGCAATCTGCGGTTTCTTCCCCGGTCCCGTATATGCTGTGTGCTCGTTTCATGTCATTTTGATGCGGGTTTTATGCATCCCGTTGGGAATCCATGAGCCAGTGGTGGGTCCACATCCTCACAGCGGTCGCGCTTGCCTGGGCGTTGCAGGGGATGGTGTCGGCATACTCGGTCAGGCGGATGGTGCGTCGCGTGGTTCAGCCGCGCCGTGAGGATTACGCGCGGTATCGGCCCTTTGCCCACGTGGTCCTGCCGGTCAAGGGGCTGGACACAGACCTGCGAGCGTGCGTGGATTCGTTGTGTGAACAGGACTACCCCGGTTACCGACTGGTGTTCGTGGTCGAGTCGGAAGACGACCCGGCTTACAAGGTGTTAGTCGAACAGACCTCGCGTGACACGGGGCACGAAGTGCGGGTTGTTGTGGCCGGCCAATCCCCGGGGGACACGGGGCAGAAGGTCCACAACATGCTCACCGCGCTCAAGGAAACGGGGTTGGTCGAGGGAGATGGGTACGAAGACGACGTGGTGGTCTTCGCCGACGCCGACGCGGTGCCGGGGCGGTCGTGGCTTGCGTCGATTGTCGGGCCGCTCACCGACGACAAGACGGGCTGCACCACGGGCTACCGTTGGATGGTGCCCCCGCCCGAACGGCCGACGGTCGCGTCGCACCTGCTGTCGGTGATGAACAGTTCGGTCGTGAGTTTCCTCTGGCGTAAACGGCTGATCCGTGCGTGGGGCGGGGCGATGGCGCTGCGGTGCCAGACGCTGCGCAAGGGCGGGCTGGTGGGATACTGGACCGGCGCGATCTCGGACGACTTCCAACTCTCGCGGATGTGCCGATCACTGGGGCTGCGGGTGTATTTCGTGCCCGAATGCCTTGTGCCGGCCACGGTGGACGTGACCTTCAAAAGCCTCTGGGCATTTGCCAGGAGGCAGTACCTCATCACGCGCGTCCACGCCCCGGTGATCTACTTCGCGGCGCTGGCGGCGCTGGCGCTCTACGTCGTGGGCTTCACGGTTTCCTGGGGGGTGGTGATCGCCTGGGCAGCGGGCTGTTTCACCCACACACTCGCCGGGGTGTGTGCGACCGGCGCGGTCGTGCTGCACGTGTTGTTCGATCAATACAGGGCAACCCACCGCGCCAGGTTGGTGCGTGCGTCGCTCGGCGCGGAGGTCGAAAAATCTTTGCACGCCACGCTGCGCTACGACCGCTGGGCGACGCCGGTGTGGATGACGCTGCACGGGCTCATCGTGCTGGGCGCGTTGTTCGGTTCAACGATTGCCTGGCGTTCGATCCGCTACCGCCTGCGTGGCCCGCAGCGCGTCGAGCGGTTGTAGAGAGATTAATTAGCTGAGATATCGAACGGGTCGCCGCCGGTCTGGTTGGTGCCCAGGTCGTTTTCCGCCAGGAGGTGGATGAGTTTTCGGCGCAGGGCCTGGCCGGCGGTGACCAGGTCGTCGGCGCTGAGCGCATAAGCCGGGTGGCTGTGCGGGCGGACGATCAGGGGGTAGACGTAAAAGATGTTCAGTTCCGCCGCGAGCAGGGTGGTGCAGATGAAGGAGAGGGGTTGTTCCGGCCGCAGCTCGAAGACGAGGACCTCGGCTTCGCTGAAGGGCAGGCCGTGGCGGATGAGCAGTCGGCGCGCCAGTTCGCTGCGCGAGGTGAGGATGCGGACCACGGCGTGGTCGGCCGAGTCGAGGATGCTCAGGCCCACGAGTTGGACGGCCTGGTTCTCGAAGACCTTGAGCAGTTCGAGCAGCTTGCCGCAGCGGTTGTCGAGGAAGACGGAGAACTGGATGTTGCGGGGCGTCTCGTATCCGCCGGTGGTCGCCTGATCGACGGGGGCTTGGGACATGGTTGAATTATAGGCGCTGGGGGAATGCGGAGGGATGGCCATCCCCCCGCTTTGTGAGAAAAGTTGTATGAAAGTTTTACACCGCGGCGAGGACTTCGCGGTACCAGGCGACGGTGGGCTTTAGGCCGTCGGCGAAGGGGACGACGACCTTGTAACCCAGGAGTTTTTCCGCGCGGGTCAGGTCGGCCAGGGAGTGCTTCACGTCGCCGGCCCGTTCGGGGTTGTGGACAGCTGTGAGGTGTGTCTTGCCGAAGAGCTCGGCCATCATCACCGCCAGTTCGTTGACGGTGACGCGCTGGGCGCAGGCGATGTTGACGACCTCGCCCTTGAGGGGTTTGTCGCTGCGCGCCCCAAGCAGGTTGGCGTGGACGGCGTTGTCGACGAAGGTGAAGTCGCGGGACTGTTCGCCGTCGCCGAAGATCGCGGGCGGCTGGTCGGCGTTGAGCGCCTTGGCAAAGGCGGCGATCACGGCGGCGTAGGCGGAGTTGGCGTTCTGGCGCGGGCCGAAGATGTTGAAGTAACGCAGGCTGACGGTGTCGATGTTGTAGCTCGAAGCGTAAGCGCGCATCAAACCCTCACACGCGAGCTTGTTGGCGGCGTAAGGGCTCTTGGGTAAGGGGGGCATCGTCTCGATCTTGGGCAGTGTCTCGCTGTCACCGTACGCGCTCGAACTGGCGGCAAAGGTGACGCGCTGGACCTTGGTCTTGCGCGCCGCTTCGAGGACGTTGAGCGTGCCGGTGGCGTTGACCTCGTGGTAACGCGCGGGCTGCTCGATGGAGCGCGGGACCGAGCCGAGCGCCGCCTGGTGGAAGACGTACCGACAACCTGTCACACACCGTGCGAGGGTGTCGGTGTCGAGGATGGAGCCTTCGACAAAGGTGAGTCGGTTGTCCCACTTGGCCCGGAAGGCTTCGAGGTTGGCCACGTCGCCGCCCGAGAGGTCGTCGATGACGGTGACGTGTGCGCCCAGGTCGATCAGGGCCTCGGTGATGTGGGAGCCGATGAACCCCGCGCCGCCGGTGACGAGGGTCTTGACGCCCGCAAAGTGTGAGCCGTGGAGGGAAGGCCAGTTGACAAGCATGTCGTGCCCCTGAGCTATCGGACGTGAGATTCAGATCGATACGCATCCCCAACCGATTGCGGACTTCTGACGGGTCCGTGAACAGGATTGGGGCTGATATCTCATCGGCCCGCGGCGTCCCACGCTTGACGCAAAAAGGCGGTGCACGCGCTACCGGACTCTGCGATCGGGGGTTCCCATCGGGCCTCGACGCTGAGGCGCTTGTGGTAACCGATGGCCCTGAGCTTGCGGAAAAACGCGACGAAATCGAAGGGTTGACCGTCCGGGGCGCCGGGCTGACGACGACCGTTGGGCTCGGCCACATGGACATGTCGGATCGAGGGGCCGAGCGTGGCCACGGTGTCGAGGCTCTCGCCCTCCATCCCGAAGTGGTAGGTGTCGATGAGGGTTTGGATCGCGGGGTGGTTGACACGGTCAGCCAGGGCCTTGACCGAGGCCAGGCTGTTGAGGGTGTTGGTCTCTTTCTTGTTGAGGTGTTCGATGACGATGGTGACGTTGTGCGGTGCGCAGGCGTCGCCGGCGATCTTGAGAAAGTCGGCGAGGTGGTCGTCCGTGGTTTTTTCGTCGGTGTCGTCGGGGCGTTTGCGTGCGCCGCCTGAGCCGAAGACAAGGGCCTCGATGCCCAGCTTGTGGGCACGGGATGCGACGCGCTGCATGTAGGTCTTCAATGCAGACAGGTCGCGCGCCGGGCCGACGATAGGCAACGTGCCGGGGACCAGGCCGTTGGCGGCCTCCATGGGTAACTCGGTCTTGTCGGGGTCGACCGCCTGCGCAGCCCAGTCGGCGTCGTCGAGTTCGCCTTGGAGAATCTTCTGGACGTTGACCTCGATGAAATCAAAGCCAAGCTCTTTGGCCAACGGGGCGTTGTCGGGTGGGACGCAACAACCGAATCGCATGGGGGAACCTTACAAGGGGTAAGTGACTGGTGACTGGGGAATGGTGAATGGAGGTTAGTAGCGTGGGACTTTGGGGTCGATGTCGAGGGACCACAGGTCGATCCCGCCGGCCATGGAGTAGACGTTGTCGAAGCCGAGTTGTCTGAGATAGGTGGTGGCGCGCATCGAGCGTGAGCCGTGGTGGCAGTAGACGACGATCTGTTTGTCGCGGTGTTGGCCCAGGTCGTCGAGCTTTTCGGAGAGGTGCTGGACGGGGATGAGTTTTGAGCCGTCGATACGCGCGAACTGGTGCTCTTTGTCCAGTCGGCAATCGAGGAGGAAGAGTTCGGGGTCTTGGGCGTCGAGGCGGGCTTTGACCTGTCGGGGGGTGACTTCGTAATCCGTGCGGAGGGGGTAGCCCTCGGGCAGACCGCGTTCGTCGAGTTTGAGGGTGGAAGATGGCATGCGGGGATTATAGGGGTGCTGTTGGGTCCCGCTGTGGGGTTCCGCTGTGGGGTTCCGCCGCGGGGTCCCGCCGCTGGACGCGGCGGGCTTTGCAGGGGGTTAATTTTGATAGGGGTTTACTTCTGACGCGTGACTTCCGGGGGCCATCGCTGACTTTATGGGGTGGATTCGACGTGGGTGTATTGATCGAGGTTGACCATGACCAGTTCGCCGTCGGGTTTCTGGATGACGAGTCGGTCGAGCCAGAGTTTGTCGTCTTTGGCGTGTGCGAACCACGAGCCGGTCTTCTTCTGTTCGTAACGGACGACCTTGCCGGTGATGCGTGTGGTCCAGACGGTGTTGCCGTGGGGGACCTGCTGGGTGAGGGTGACCTGGGTACCTGGGGCGAAGTGGTCGGTGGTGTGCGGCATGACGGGTGGCCTCTCGGGGTGGGGACCATAGCTTACAGCGAAGTTCGGGGGTGTACATGCGGGGTGGGCACATCAAGTTTTTTTGCATGGGGGACTAGACAAACACACAAATATCCGGTTCAATGAACGCGAAGTCCATTGAGGCGTCTAAATATGTGACGCTGGACCCGCCGTGGTCGCCAGACGCCCTGACGGGGTGTCGTCGGTGGCGTGGACTCAATGATCAGATTGGATTGACCTGAATGAACTGACCGTGTGGACTGACCGAGTGGACTGACCGAATCGATGTTCATCCGATACGGGAGACCCTGCGATGTGGCTCAACTTTGCCGAGAACCCCACCCCCGGAAGCCCCGCCCGGCCCACCGACCCTTCCCAGACGCAGCCCGGCGCGGTGGTGGAAGAAGAGGAAGAAGACCTCGGCGAAGAGGTCAACACGATCATCGTGAACTTCGTGCCGTGGACCATCGCGGTGCTCTTCCACGTGGCGCTGGTGATCCTGGCATATTTCATCATCTGGACCATCGGCGCCGCGGTTCCCGAGGAAGAGCCGATCATCCCCATCGCGACGCTCAGCCCGACGCCCGGCGCCCCGATGACGCCCCAGGTGCAAAAGACCATGAGCCAGTCGAGCGCCCGTCGCTCGGTCACCAAGGCCGCCACGCAATCGACCGCGCAACTGACCTCGAAGGTCACCGCCAACACCGAGTTGATCGGCGCACTGGGCGGGGCGACCTCGGCCAGCAACCCCTTCGGTGTCGGCGTCGGCAACGGGTCGAACTTCAAGGCCTCGTTCTACGGAACGGGCGGCAACGCCAAACGGCTGGTCTATCTCGTCGACGCCTCCGGCTCGCTCATCGACATGCTGCCGTTCGTCATCGTCGAGCTCAAGCGTTCGATCTCGGAGCTCTCGGATGCCCAGGAATTCTCGGTGATCTTCTTCCGTGACGGCGAAGCGGTCGAGGCCCCCCCGCCGGGCCTCAAGAAAGCCGATTCGCAGACCAAGCAGAGGCTCTCGGACTGGATCACACTCTCGGCCGGCAACGTCGAGGCCCACGGCCGATCCAGCCCGATCACCGCGCTGCAGCGCGCGCTAAGATACAAACCGCAACTGCTCTTTATCCTCTCGGACAACATCACCGGCACGGGCCAGGGCGGCTCACGCTACGAGATCAGGCAGCGCGACCTGCTGGCCGAGATCCAGAAGGCCAACACCGGCGGGACCAAGATCAACACCATCCAGTTCCTCTACCCCGACCCGCTGGCTGAACAGGGTATGGAGCCGACGCTCAAGGCCATCGCCGACTCGACCGGCGGGGTCTACAAGTTCCTCGACGCCAGGGCGCTGAACCTCGAATGACCCCCCCGGACCCGGCCCACGGTGACTGACAGACTAACAGGTTGTTACTAATGGAGCATCCCGCCATGAAACGACCCACGCAAGATCGGCAGATGGATCAGGCGGTTGACCTCGTGGCCGAGTCAGAGGAAATCGAGTTGCGGGAGGAGGTCCACAAGGTTGTCGAGGACTTCGTGCCGTGGACGCTGGCGGTGCTGGTCCATCTGGCGCTGGTGATCTTTGCGTGTTTCGTCATCTGGGCGATCCCGTCGACCCCCGACGAACCCCCTGTCGTGCCCCTGGTCACCACCGGCCCGACGCCCAGTGTCCCGCTCACTACGACCGTGACCCGTCAGCCCAAACTGGATCGTTCAAGCGTCCGCTCGGTCAATCAGAGCACGACACAGGCCCAGCAACAACTGATGACCAACCCCACGCAGAACGAACGACTGGTCGGCCTGGCAAACATCAACGTCGGCACACCCAGCCCGTTCACGAACCTGCAGACCGGCACGAACAACATCCCCGGTTTCTTTTCCGACCCCCCCGTCGGCAACGTCCACAAGCTCGTCTACCTCATCGACGCCTCCGGCTCGATCATCGACACCATGCCCTTTGTCATTGCGGAGCTGCAGAGGTCGATCTCCCAACTCAATGATGACCAGCAGTTCTCGGTGATCTTCTTCCGTGACGGTGAAGCGGTGCAGCTGCCCCCGCCCGGCCTGCGCTACGCCACGCAGGAGAACAAGGATTTTGCCACCCGGTGGGTCGCGCTCTCTTCCGGGCACGTCGAGGCACACGGACGCTCAAGCCCCCTGACCGCGATCCGCACCGCCCTGGGCTACAAGCCGCAGATGATGTACCTGCTCTCGGACAACATCACGGGCACCGGCACCGGCGGGTCACGCTACGAAATCCGACAACGCGACCTTTTGGCTGAGATCCAGAAAGCGAACACCGGCGGGACGAAGATCAACACCATTCAGTTTCTTTACCCCGACCCTCTCGCCGCACAGGGGATGACCCCCACACTCAAAGCCATCGCTGACATGACCGGCGGCACCCCCACGTTTCTAAACGCCCGCGCATTGAACCTCGAATGACTGAGGCAGTTTTATGACGATGACGACACCGACAAACTCACGCAAGGTTACACGCCCGGGGTTGGCCGCTGCACTCGCTTTGATGTTGCCGTTGATCGGCGTTTCGTCCGTTACGCTGGCCGACGACATCAAGCTCTCGGGGTTCTGGATCAACGAGGTGACGATCAGTGACATCACCGGTGGAATGGTCGTTTACACCACGAGCACCGGCGCGGAGGTCCGCCAGGCATTAAGCAAGGTCGAGGGCATCCGCCTGACCGCCGACCCCAAGCTCGCGCAGGCACAGGAAGCCTTCGAGGCCAATGACTACGCCAAGGCCCTGCCGCTGCTCGAATCGGTATACGGCTCAGCCAAGACAAAGTGGCTTAAGTCATGGTCCGGGTCGATGCTCATCAAGGCCTACGACAAGAACAACAAGGCGGTGCGTGCGGTCAAGCTCTTCGTGGAGTTGGCGGAAGACGGCACCGACCCGCTGCTCCTGGCCAACCCCCCGGTCGAGTCGCTTCAGGCTGCCAACGACAAAGCCAAGAAAGAGATCGCGGACATCCTCGAGGGCAAATCCGCCAGGATGAAAAACGAAGACGTGGCCACCGCGCTGCGTGCGATGTATACCCTGGCCGGCGGAGGCGCGACGAGGCCCGGTGCCGCCGACGCGGTTAACACGGTCCTCGAAAACGCCGCCAACAACGCCGACCTGCCCGACAAGCCGGCCATCCCCATGCCCATCGAGTTGGCCAAAGACACGCAGAACTCACGCGACCCCGCCTTCCGAGCCGTCTATCTGGGCAACTTCGAGGAAGCCCTCAAGCTGGCCAACGAACAACTCGTCGCCGCCACGCCACGCCTGTCGTTCTACCTCTACCTCAAGGGCATGGCTCAACTGGGCCTGGCAGAAAAATCCGGCAACATCGACGGCTACAAGGACGCGGGCCTGAGCTTCATGCGCGTCGTGATCTACTTCGGCAAGTCCCGCACCGCCTGGATCGCCCCCAGCCTCGTCGAGGCCGGCTACGTCCACCTCAAGATCAACCGCCCCGATATTGCCAAGACCCTCTTCGACCAGGCCCGCAACCTCGTCGACAACGAGTCCGAACCCGATTACGCCAAGCGCCTCGACAAACTCATCGAACAAGCCTCCACCGCCCCCGGAAGCTGACCCCCCTGCAATGCCCGCCGTGTCCAGCGGCGGGATAGACCCCTGATCCCCCCGCTCCACCCCCCCCCTCAAGCCCCCCGCAAGATGCCCCCCGCCGGAAAATTCGTTAACCTACTCTCCCAATATCCACCCCCCGCTCGAATCCCTGACCAAGATTCGCTATTCTGTGACGGCTTGAAAATAACGTAATACGCACACCATCCCACCAGGCAAGGAGACCGCATGCGCGCCCGATCTCAACGACTGCTTCTGACCGCCGTTTTGGCCACCATGAGCGTCATGCTCCTGACCGCGAACGTCATGGCCCAGGACGCGGCAACCGCCGCGCCAGCCACACCCAAGACCACGAGCTGGTTCTCCCAGTTCCTTTACACCTCCGACCCGATCGGCCTGGTGAACATCTGGGTGCTCGTGCTCTTCTCCGTCGTCGCGATGGGGCTGACCATCAAGTTCGCACTCATGGCCAGGAAGATCAACATCACCCCGCAGGAGAGCTTCAACCAGATCGACACCATGCTCAACGAGAAGCGCTACCGCGAGGCGATCGACTTTGCCAACGCCGACCCGAGCTTCCTGGGCAAGGTCGTCAGCGGCGCGATGGCCGAGGCCAGCAACGGGTACTCCGCCATGGAGCGCGCACTCGAAGAGACCGCCGACGCCGAGATCACCCGCCTGCTCCGGCCTTTGGAATACCTCAACATCCTCGGCAACATCTCGCCGATGCTCGGGCTTTTCGGGACGGTGTACGGCATGATCCTCGCGTTCCAACAGCTCGTCTCATCCGGCGGCAAGCCCGACCCGGCCGCGCTGGCCGCGGGTATCTCCACCGCGCTGGTCACGACCTTCTGGGGGCTGATCGTGGCCATCCCCGCCCTGGCGGCCTATGCCTTGATTAGAAACAAGATCGACGAATCCACCAGTGAGGGCATCCTCATGGTCGAAGACCTCATCCGCCCCTTCAAGCCCGGCGGAAAGAAGTCCTCCTCCTCCAGCAGCAAGCAACAGGCCACCCCCAAACCCCAGGCCACCCCGCAGGCCTGACCGCTATAAAGCCGGCGATGTCCCCCGGAAGTCTCGCCGGTCCCCGCACGCTCACCGTATCGGTGAACCCCCCGTTTCCCCGAGCGCCCTAGGATTTAGCGCCATGTCCAAGATCCACAAACGCGGGAGCAAGACGCCCGAGATGAACATGACGCCGATGATCGACGTCACGTTCCAGCTCATCATCTTCTTCATGCTCGTCAACAACATCGTCAGCAGCGAAAACGTCCAGCTCATCCCGCCCGACCTGTCCAACCCCAAGACCGTGCTCTTCGAGGATGAGAACCGCATCGTCGTCAACGTCGCGCCCAAGATCGACGAGGACTTCAAGTCCCGCCAGCAGGGCAACCCGCTCAACTACCCCGGCGAGGCGACGGGCGTGGTGCTCTTCGGCAAGGAATACCAGTACGACCAGCTCGACCAGATCACCGCGATCCTCAAGGACTCCGCGGAGCGAAGCCCCAAGGACAAGGACGGCAAGCCCACCGTGAGCGTGCTCCTTCGGGCCGACGCGGCGCTTTATTACACCGAGGTCCAGCCCGTCATGGCCGCCATCGCCAACGCGGGCATCACCACCGTCCACCTTGTCGCGCTCATGCCCGAAGACAAACGATAAAACCCCGACCCCACCCATGACCCAGGCCCCAGACAACCCGTTTGAAGCGATGACGACCGAAGAGGTCCCGCACCACAAGAAGGCCAAGAAGGACATGGAGCCGGCCAAGATGGGCCTGAACTTCACGTCCATGATCGACGTGATCTTCCAGTTGCTCATCTACTTCGTGCTCACCTCCAACTTCGCGGTGGGCGAGGGCGTCATCACCGCGGAGCTGCCCCGGGGCGGCGCGGCGGCCGCGTCCACCGAGATGCCCGACCTCAAGCTCAACATCGTCCTCTCCCACCTCAACGTCTACGACTGCATCATCACCATCGAGGGTTCGAGCGACCGCATTGCCAACTTCACCGCGCTCAAGCAGACGCTCGAAGACCTCCAGTTCGACCCGTCGCACGGACGACACTCCGGCGCCTACAAGCCCGACGACCCCGTCATCATCAAGCCCGATGGCGAGACCCGCTGGCAGCACGTCGTCAACGCCTTCAACGCCTCCATCGCCGCACGCTACAAGAACATCAGCTTCGCCCAGGCGCGGAGCGAATAAACCACAACCCGCAGCCCCCCGCCCCGGAGTGAAGATGCCCCGATTGACACGATCATTGAGGATGTCGGCCAGCGGCGCGCTATCCCTTGTGGCCATCGGCCTCCTGACCGCCACGCCCGCAATGGCCCAGGTCTCTCGTCTCGACCCGTCGCAACTCATCGACGGGCTGGGCAAGCAGGGCATGAGTGAATTGCTCATCCACCTGGCCGACACCGAAAAGTTCGACGACCCCGTCGTCAACGTCCAGATCCGCATCGCGCAGGAACGCATCCGCTTCCGCACGCTGCTCGACAAGGTCCGCACGCAGGGCGCCTCGCTCTCGCCCGAAGAACGCCAGCAGGTCATCAACGACGCCACCACCGCCATCAACAACGCGCTCACGGACTTCCGCAAGATGGTCAAGGACTTCCACGATCGGCCCCGCCGACCGGTCTGGCAGACCGACATGGCCGAGATGGTCTTCCTTGAATACCTCCCCGCCGCGCACCAGCTTGCCGCGATGTTCTACGAGTTCGGCGTGACCGACCACGAACAGGCCACCGCCTTCCGCGACACCGCCATCGACGCCCTCGAACAGCTTGAGTCGGCCAACATCGGGTTCTTCAACTTCCAGGGCAAGCTCAGCCAGAAGGATTTTGCCGAGCGGTTCGACGACGTCGAGGTCAAGCGCCTCATCGACGAATACTGGCGGGTCAAGACGCAGTTCTTCCTCGCGACCGCGGCCTATGCCGTGGCCCTCCTGCCCGACAATGACCCTTACTGGACCAAGCCCGCCGAGCTCGAAAGCCCCGACAAGAAGACTAACGCCAGGGACGAGCGCGCCCGCTTGCTCGCGCTGGTTACGAAGAACCCGGACATCGAGAAGATCGCCACCGACGCCAACGCCGGCAACGACGTGAAGGTGCCGATGCTCTCGCTCATCGGTCGGGCGCTCCTGCTCGAGGGCAAACCGCAGCAGGCGATGGAGAGCCTCGAATCCGCCACCGGGGCCGCGTCGATCACGCTCGAAGACCTCAAGGCCCAGATGGGCAAGGCCCGCGCTTTTCTGGCGATGGACCGCTTCAACGAATCGATCGAACTGGCCAGGTCGCTCTACCAGCACACCACCGTCGCCAACGACTCGCTCATGAACCTGCTGGTGACGGACTTTGTCCACCGCCTGCTCTTGACCCACGCGCAGGCCCTGCCCGAGGACCAGCGCGCCCAGGCGACTGCCGAGGCGTACCAGCCCTACCTCGACCTGATCGAGAAAAGCCCGGACTTGAAGGGCTTCATCTACAAGCGGTGGAAAGAGAACCTGCCTCCCGGGGCTGACCTCACCAAGCTCCCGCCCATTGTGCCCATGGCGGTGGGCGACCTCGAATGCACCGACGGTCGCAACCTCATGGTCGAGGCGATCAACCTGGCGCAGGGCGGGGCCGACGAAGCGACCATCAACGCCAAGCGTGACGAGGCCCTGCCCCACATCCAGCGCGCTATCGAGGTCAACGAAAAACTCATCGCCCGGCCCGACTGCCCCGAGGGCGTCAAGGCCACCGCGATGTTCAACCTCGGCGTGGCGACCTACTTCCTCGACGTGACCAACCCGACCTACACCGTGCAGGCCGCCAAGGTCCTGACCCAACTGGCTGACTCCCTGCCCGCGCAGAAAAAATCCGAAGACGCCATCAAATACGCCGAGGCGCTGCTGCGTCCGCTCAACGAGATGTCCCCCCCGCCACAGGGTGTGGCCGAGCAGTACCAGGCGACGGCCAAGGTGATGTTCGATAAGTTCAGCTCGTCGAGCGTGGCGGACGACGCGAGGCTGTATTACGCCGCAAAAATCCTCGAACCCACGGGGCGTTACGCCGAGGCGGCCGCGGTGCTCGAGAAGCTTCCGTTCAGCCACCCCTTCTACTGGGAGGCCCGGCGGTTCAGGCTCGACTGTCTCTACCAGGCGTTCAAGCACACCGATGCGGCGGACGCGCCCGAGGCCTTGCGCGTGGCCAAGGAAGAGGCTGCCAAAGTCGTCGCCGACGCCGACGCGGCCCTCCAGGGCGCCGGGGCCGACCAGACGCAGCGGGTCATGGACGCACGCGGTTCGGCCCAGCTCGTGCAGGTCGACATCGCCATCGACGAGGGCGAGTTCAAGACCGCGCAGGACCTGCTCAAGGATTTCGACACGACCTACAACGACCCCGCGCTCGTCCAGCTCGTCCGACAGGCCCAGGAAAAACGCATCCGTGTCTTCATCGCCTCCGGCCAGATCGACGAGGCGGTCAAGGTCGCTGACCGCTTGATGAAGCAGGCACCCGACGTGGCGGTCAACGTGATGAACCTGCTCGTCGACCGCCTGTTTGAGGAGGTCGAGGACAACCGTCGCAAGGCGCTCGTCGAGCTCCGCCCCGCGGTTAAAGACAAGCTGCTCAAGGACGCGGCCGCACGGACCGGCGCGTGTGTCAAGCTTGCCACGCTGCTGCGCGACTGGTCGCTGACACGGCCCGACATGCAAGAGGGCGAAAGGCTGGCGTATGAACTGCTCTACACCAAGGCCCTCACGCTCGACGGTCAGGCCGACCTCGCGCTGGCGGCGCTCAAGCCGCTGGTCGAAAAATTCCCCAACGACCCCGACATCATGACCCAGACCGCCGAGGCCTACTTTGCCAAAGGCGACGCCGACTCGCTGCTCAAGGGGGCCGGCCCGCTCTTCAACAAACTCATCACCGGCCTGCAGAACGACACGCCCAAGTCACCCCTCTACTGGAACGCGTGGATGCGATGGTTCCAGATCTGCGAAAAACTCAACCAGAACACTCAGGACATCTCGTTCCGCGTGCAACAACTCAAGAGCGTTGTCGACCCCAACCTCGGCGGCGAACCCTACAAGAGCGAACTCGAACGCCTGGCGCTTCGCTACGCGAAGTAGTGACGGGTGAAGGGTGACTGGTGAATAGTGACTGGTGACTGGTGTGGGGTGACGGGCCAGAGCGTTCTCAGATCATCAATCACAGATGTTCCACCTCTGACATCATCCATCATCCATCAGACATCAGACATCAGACATTCCCCCATGCCCGACCCGTCCCCCCAGCCCCCGCCCGCACCCAAGCCCGCGATCACCGGGTTGATTGGCAAGGTCATCCAGACCGGCCTCGAACGCGTCCCCCTGCGAAAACACAGGCCCGGGGCCTCGCCCGGGATCGAGCCGCACCAGCTTGCCCAGATGGCCGCCGACGCCGCCCACGCCGCCAAGGCGCACGGCCAGAACGTCCGACTCTCCTGCATCGACTACTCGCCCGACAACGTCCTGCACCGCGACATCACCCACGCGGACGAGTTCATCGAGCACCACCGACCCGAATGGTCCACCGTCCGTTGGATCAACCTCGACGGCCTGTCCGACCTCAAACTCATCCAGGCCCTGACCAACAAGTACGAGATCCACCCGCTTGCGGTCGAAGACATCCTCCACGTCCCGCAACGCCCCAAGCTCGACGCCTACCCCCAGGCCGACGGGCGACGCGCCAGGCTCGTCGTCATCACACGCATGATCCAGCTCCAGGACGACAAGCTCCACCGTGAGCAGATCACCCTCGTCCTCGGGCACAACACCGTCATCACCTTCCAGGAAACGCCCGGCGACGTCTGGGACCCCATCCGACAACGCATCCACACCGCCGGCTCACGCCTGCGCACCAACGACGCAAGCTTCCTCGTCTACGCCCTGCTCGACGCCATCGTCGACCACTGCTTCCCCATCCTCGAACACTACAGCGACCGATTAGAAGAACTCGAAGACCTCGTCCTGGCGGACCCCTCCGAAAAGATCATGCACAAGGTCCACGAAATCCGACGCGAGCTGCTCCTGCTCCGCCGCGATGTCTGGCCGATGCGCGAGGTCGTCAACGCACTCCAGCAGGAAACGCACGAGTGCATGTCCGACGCCACGCGCGTCTATCTCAAAGACGTCTACTCCCACGCCGTGCAGATCATCGACATCCTCGAGACCTTCCGTGAAATGGCCACCGCCCTGACCGAAACCTACATGTCGGCTGTGGGCAACCGCATGAACCAGATCATGAAGGTCCTCACCCTCATGGGCACGATCTTCATCCCGCTGACCTTCCTCGCCGGCGTCTACGGCATGAACTTCCACCACATGCCCGAGCTGGACTGGTGGGTCTCCTACCCGCTGTTCTGGGTCTTCTGCGCCGTCACCGCCAGCGGCATGGTCTGGTGGTTCCGCAAACGCGGCTGGCTGTAAAGCCGCGGGCAGTGCCCGCGCTCCTGCGCCCTCTGCAAAAAACTGGTCCTGGGGAATACTTGCCAGATCTGATGACCCAGATCATGACCGGGTCAAATCATCGAATCCTGTTTACTTAGCCCCAGCGCCGGCCTGACATCCAACTGTACCAGTTCCTCGGCTTGTTTCTCGCGGGCTTCGGATTCGTCGTCGACAAGGTCGCTGTGGCAGGCGGCTTTTTCGTGTTTGCCTTTGCTCGCAAGTTTATGAATCACTTCCGGGGGGAGGTTGCCGCGCTGTTCGAGGATGGCGCGTTGGTCGGGGGTGAGGGCGGCGGATTTCTTCGCTTTCCCCGCTTCGTAACCCTCCGATTTGCCGCTGGCCCACTCGGTGATCTCCTTGCTGATCCGCACGCTGCACCAGTCGTGGCCACACATCGCGCAGAAGTCCGTGTCCACGTCGAGGTCTTCGTCGTGGTACGCCCTCGCGGTATCGGGGTCGAAGGACAACTCGAAGTGTTTTTCCCAGTTCAGGGCCGCTCGGGCCTTGGTCAGTTCGTCGTCACGGTCTCGCACCCCCGGAATCCCAAGAGCGACATCCGCGGCGTGGGCGGCGATCTTGTAGGCGATGCAGCCCTGCTTGACGTCGTCCTTCTTCGGCAGGCCCAGGTGCTCCTTGGGCGTGACGTAGCACAACATGCTCGCGCCGTGGTAAGCGGCGCTGGTGGCACCGATGCAACTGGTGATGTGGTCATAGCCGGGGAAGATGTCGGTCACGAGCGGGCCTAACACATAGAAAGGTGCGCCGTGGCAGAGCGTGCGTTCGAGCTTCATGTTGTATTCGATCTGGTCGAAGGGGACGTGGCCGGGGCCTTCAATCATGACCTGCACGCCCTTTCGCCAGGCACGTTCGGTGAGCTTGCCCAACTCGACGAGCTCCGCCAACTGCAGTCCGTCCGACGCATCCGCCAACCCGCCCGGTCGGCAGCCGTCGCCGATGGAGAACGTCACGTCGTACTCGCGCATCACGTCGCAGATCTTTTCCCACGCGGTGTTCATCGGGTTCTCTCGGCCGTGCGTGAGCATCCACTTGGCAAGCAGCGAGCCGCCACGTGAGACCAGACCGATGAGCCTGTCCTTTGCCAATCTGAGGTGCTCACGCAGGATGCCCGCGTGGATGGTGAAGTAGTCCACGCCCTGTTTGGCCTGGTGTCGCAACGTGTCGAGGATGATTTTTTCGTCGAGGTCTTCGATCTTTCGGCCAATAATCATGGAATAGATGGGCACGGTGCCGATGGGGACGCGTGCGTTGCGGACGATGGCGTCGCGCGTCGCATCGAGGTTCCCTCCGGTTGACAGGTCCATCACGGTGTCGGCTTCCCAGCGCTCCGCCCACTTGAGTTTTTCGACCTCCTCATCGGTGGACGACGACACCGGCGACGCGCCCATGTTGGCATTGATCTTGGTCTTGCTCGCGCGGCCGATGGCCATCGGGTCGAGCTTGTAGGACAGGTGCACCGTGTTGGCAGGGATCACCATGCGGCCCGCGGCCACCTCGTCACGCACCTGTATCGGCGTGAGGTGCGGCTCACGCTCGGCCACACGCTTCATCTCTTTTGTCACGACGCCCAATCGCGCGTGTTCGAGCTGGGTGATCGGCTTGAAACCGGCGGGGCAGGTCACAGTGCGGAGAGAGCCGTCGGACTGGAGAAAAGAAATGGATGATGGATGATGGATGATGGATGATGTGGGGACCGAACCATTGATGATTGATGATTGATGATTGATGATCTCAGAGGTGGACCATCCTTCGGGCAGGAAGTCCCAGGCGGTTTTGTCGGAGGGTTTGGGCATGCCGGGGGTATCGGGGGAGCTGAATGTCATCGCGCCGCGGAGGCCCGGTAGGATTTTCGGTGCATTGGCAAAACTTCCGGGGGTGGTGGCGGTGGGGTGCGAGCCGGGGTTGTGGCCGACGGCCGGGAGGGTGTAGGGCGCGGCGGGTTGATGGCGAGTGCTTGTCGTGGTCATGGTCGGCTCTTTGGTCTGCGGTGCGGTGGATGCGATGTGGGGACAGGGTTCGGGGTCCGGGGTTCGGGGTTCGGGGTCCGGGGTCCGGGGTCCGGGGTCCGGGGTCCGGGGAGGGGGATACTAACAGGTTGTGACTAGGGTGGGTCGAGGTGCCAGACCCATTCGATGACGCTGACGGGCGGGAGTTTTTCGATGCCGAGTTGTCGGAGCATGTTCAGGCACTGGGCCCGGTGGTGGACGCCGTGAGTCAGGACCTGCATGAGCACTGCGCCGCGTGTGAAGCGGTAGACCTTGCCGTCGCGTGCGCGTTCGACGGTCTGGTCGAGCGGCAGGCGACGGGCCTCGGAAACAAACTCGTCCGCGGCCTGTGCGTGTGTAGTGAGCAACTGGTCCACGTTTTTTTCCTCGAACGGCGGGAACGCCAACCTGCGGAACTCGCGCCCGATCATGCGGTCGGTCCAGCCCTGCATGGCGCCGTTCATGTGCGCAAGCGTGTCGTGCAGCGAGCCGACGCCCATCTCGAACCTGTGATGGAACTGTGAGTGCGTCAGCGGTCGGCAGGCGTCGAGCACCTGACGTGTGGCCCAACGGTCGTGCGCAAGGAGGATGTCCAGGGGATCGCTTAGTGCCATGGTCGCTTTCCTACGCCGGCATTAACCGGTTCAGGTTCCGGGGTATCATCTCAGGCCGACCGCGGAACAGGCCGACCACCCCCAGCGAACTCGATTAAGTGTAGCGGGCAGGATGGGGGGAGCCAAGTGGATGTTTGATGTTTTAAGTGTGATGTCTGATGCTCGAGCCGACCCGTTGATGATTGATGATTGATGATCTTGGAAACCGGGGGGATACCGCCTCCCCGCACCACTCACCAGTCACCAGTCACCCCTCACCCCTCCCCACTTCGCTACAATCGCTGCCATGACATCCGCCTCTCCCGCACTCGATATCGACCTGCCCAACGGCACGACCGCCCGGCTGATGGTCGGGCTCGAGGTCCACGTCGAGCTGGCCACGAAGACCAAGAACTTCACCTCGACGCCCAACGTCGCCAACCGCGGCTACTTCGACGCTGAGCCCAACACGCTGTGCGATCCCGTCGTGCTCGGGCTTCCGGGTGTCTTGCCGGTCATCAACCGTGAGGCGGTGGAGATGTCGATCCGCGTCGGGCTGGCGCTGGGCTGCGAGATCGCGCGGCACACCAAGTGGGACCGCAAGAGTTACTACTACCCCGACCTGCCGAAGAATTACCAGATCAGCCAATACGACGAGCCGATCTGCGGCGAGGGGACGCTCGAGGTGCCGATCACCGACGACCCGACCGGCCCGACCAAGCGTGTGCGCATCATGCGTGCTCACCTCGAGGAAGACGCGGGCAAGCTGCTGCACGAAGCGCCGGGGGGCTACGCCATCGACTATTCCATCATCGACCTCAACCGTGCGGGGACGCCGCTCTTGGAGATCGTGACGCACCCGGACATGGGATCGCCGGAGGAAGTGGTGGCGTTCTGCAAAACGCTGCGTGACATCTGCCGACACCTCGGCGTGACCGAGGGCATATTGCAGCGCGGGCAGATGCGGTTCGAGCCGAACATCAACGTCGTGATCCACCGCGACGGCCAGACTTACAAGACGCCCATCGTCGAGGTGAAGAACCTCAACTCGTTCAAGGCGGTCTATGGCTCGGTGAAGCACGAGTTCACAAGGCAGGTCGAGGAGTGGCTCCAGACCGGGCGCGTGATGGGCCAGCGTGCCAAGAGCACGCGCGGCTGGGACGACGCCAAGGGCGTCACCACCCACCAGCGCCACAAGGAAGACGCCGACGAATACCGATACTTCCCCGACCCGGACCTCGTGCCGCTGAACGTGAGCGAGGCTTGGCTCAGTGAAATGCAGGCGGATATGCCCGAGCTCCCGGCAGTCAAGCGCAGGCGGTACCTGGGGGAATTTGGCCTGGACGCCAAGGCGTGTGACACTCTGTTAGATGAGCCGGGCTTGACGCGGTTTTACGAGGCGGTGCTCGCACAAGGGGCCGACGCCAGGAAAGCCGCCGCCTTCCTGCTCAACACCGGCTCCAAGCGTGCCAACGATCAAGGCGTGCCCCTGCACGAATTGGGCATCACCCCGACGCAGGTCAAGGGCATCCTCGACCTGCTTGCGTCGGACAAGGTCGGATCGAGCGCCGCGGAACAGTTGTTCGGTTTGTGTTGTGACAACCCGGAGGTTTCCCCGGAAGCGTTGGCGAATAAGCACAACCTCCTGCAGGTCAGCGACACCGGCGCGTTGGAGGCGTTCGTCGATCGGGTTTTGGCCGACCCGAAAAACGCCCGCGCCATCGACGACCTGAAGCAGGGCAAAGACAAAGCGATCGGCGCCCTGATCGGCCAGATCATGAAACTCTCAAAAGGCCAGGCCAACGCGAAGATCGTGACGGAATTGGTCAAGAAGAAAACCGCGGCCGGCTGATCCTATTGAATTTTATCCCTCCGGCTTCTCGACACGACGGGCCTCAACCCGGCTTTACCTTTCAACGCCATGCGGTACTTCTCTAAAACCATCTCGCTGGTCAAAACCATGTTCAAGACCCCCGTTGTGGAGCTTGGCTCCCCGGAGAACATGCGGGCATTTCTGCAGGACATGGGCATGCAGACCAACCCCAGAGACCTCTACCGCTGGGCCCGCGAGGAGATCCGGGCCGCCCGCGGTCAACCGACGGTCATCGAGCAGCTCCCCGGTTTCGTGGGGTGGACCTCTTCCAAGATGCCCAGGCAAGGGCGGGTGGAGACCAGCGGTTCGACGCCTTATGTCCGCCTGACCTGGACCCAGGGCAAGAAACGCTGGGGCCTGAAGGTCGGCCCACCCGGCTTCGTCCCCGAACCAATCGCGCAAGAACGCGACATGCACTGGGAAGAGGGCATCTACGCGTGGTGCTTAGCCGGCTGACCGGCTGCGTTGAGGGGGCACAGCAAGAAGCGCACTTACATCGTGTTAGTTATTGCCACCTGCACGCTCACTCCCTGGGCTCGATGCGTTGCCAGTCGACGCTGTTGACCGTCGGGTCGGTGTTGGGTTGATAATTGGCGTCGTTGTTGAGCAGGTAAGTTCCGTTGCCGTCCGTGTAGACATGGTCGTAGAAACTTGGGAGCTTGACGGTCTGGCCGTCCGGCGTCGTGTAGGGGGTCTGGTCGAGGATGGCGTCGGTGGCGCGTTCGTGGCCGGCGTCCTGCATGGCCTGGCGCTGGGCGTAGCCCTTGGTGATGATGTCGCTGATGTCGTTGTTGATCTGGTTCATCTTCTGATTGTGCCGGGCCCAGTCGTTCTGGCGTTGCTGGGCGCCGCGTTGCTGGATGCGTGCGATCTCCTGCCAGTATTTCGTCATCTCCTGCTGCCACGCCGGGTTGATGCGGACCGCCTGCGTGATGGCGTTGAGCACCGGGTCGTGCATGTAGTCCGTGCCGATCGGCCCGCGCAGCGAGATCATCAGCGGGATGCCCCAGTTGCCGCTGACGGCTTGCCCCTGCATGCCGGTGATAAAACAATTCCACGTGATGAGCACGGACTCTTCGAGTGGCAGGTTGTTCTGCGTGTACTGGAGCTTGACGAGGGTCGCCTGCGTGTCGTACTTGTAAGCCATGCCCAGCGCCGCGCCGTTCTGGTTGAGCATCTGTACGCTCTGAAACATCGCGGCGTTCTGTTGTCGCAAAGCCTGCGTCAATTCGGGCACGTCTTCCTCGGAGACGAGCGCGAGGTCGGCCACCGTCGGGTCGGGGCTACGTTGAGCCATCTCCATCAGCCACCGTCCCGGTGACTGGGGCATGTCGAGGTAGAGGTTGCCCCCGAGCGTGGGCTGGAGCGACTGGCCGGGCGCCTGTCGGTTGAACTCAAACGACATCGACGGGAAAAGGTGGACCTGTCGGCCGTCGGGCGCGCTGATGGCCACGTCGTTGAGCACCGGCATCATGTAAAGCTGTGCCACCGGACGCTTGAGCCCGCCCTTGACCGTCCAGCCCTTAGGCACCAGCAGCGTGTACGCCACGGTGTTGTTCATGCCCGGGTCGGTGACCGGGTACTCTTTCATCACGACCGGACCGCCCGCAAAGGCCGAGAACGGCAAACCCAGTCCCACGATAAATGCCAGGCACAAACCCCGCGTGTAAACCCGTGAAAACATCGAAAATCCCTTCTGTCAGTGGTGTGGGCAATCGTCAAAAATACAGCGGACCGCAAACATGGGAGCACAGCCCCTCAGGAATGGACAGGGTCTGTCCCCCTCTCACCCCGCGCGGCGCTGGCGGTCGGTGGCGTTCTGGAGCGTCTTCTTTTCTTTGTTCGTCAGACTGTGCAGGCCGTGCTCTTTAACTTTGGCGAGGATGCGGTCGACCTCGGCTTGTTCGCTTTGCTCGGCTTCGCGGGCCTTGCGTTGTCTGCGTTCCCACTGGCTCTTCTTGATCGACGCAAGTTGTCCGCCGTCGGCAAAGGCCATCCACGACGGGTTCTTCGTGAGGATGAAACCCAGCAGCGCCCCGCCGAGGTGCGCCGCCTCGCCGCCGGCGTTGTGTGAGCCGGCGATGAGTTGCAGCGCCGCGATGCCCAGGAAGATCAGCGCCATCGTCCGCATTGACATGGGGATCGGCGGGAACATGAGCATGACGCGCTGGTTGGGGAAGAGCACCGCACAAGCGACGAGGATGCCAAAGACCGATCCCGACGCGCCGATGAGGTATGTGCCCGGCCCGGTCGGGAGGAGGCTGGGGATCAATGAAAGAGCGGTGAAGACTACCGCACCGCTGACGCCGCATAACAGGTAGAACGCCAAAAACCGTCGCGGCCCCCACCACTGCTCGATGATCCTGCCGAAGAAGAACAGGCCGATCATGTTGAAGAGGATGTGCATGAAGTTGGCGTGGAGGAACTGGTAAGTCAGGAACCGCCAAAACTGCAAGCCATAGATCGCGTCGTAGATGTTGTAATTGCCCCAGCGTGTGAAGGAGATCGCCGAGGCACGTGCGCTGCCGGTGAAGATCGAGTCGAGCACGAAGACGACAGCGTTGATGACGATGAGCCAGGTGACGACGGACATGCCGCGCATCGAGCCGATCGGCCCGGCGGGCTGCGGCTCGTCACGGTAGTAGGTGCGGTCCTGAAAACCCATCACGCACGCCCCTTCCCGTCGCGGACAAAGGCGGCGTAGAACAACAAGCCCGCGAGGGTCTTGGCGTCCTGCACCTCGCCGTTCTTCACGAGCGTCATGGCCTTGTCCAGTGTCATGGGGAACACCTCGATCTTCTCGGTTTCATCGAGGCTTTGGCCGACGTGCTTGAGTCCGGTGGCCAGATAGACGTGCATGAGTTCGGTGCAGAAGCCCGGGCAGGTGAAAAAAGTGACGAGCTTCTCACACTTCCGGGGGGCGTAGCCGGTTTCTTCTTCGCATTCGCGTGGGGCGCAGTCGTCGGGGTTTTCGCTCGGTTCGAGTGTGCCGGCCGGCAGTTCCCAGAGTGTCTTACCCACGGCGAAGCGTTCGTTTCGGATCATGACGACCCGTCCGTCGTCGAGCACGGGGACGACGAGCACGGCGTCGGCGGGTTCGACGACCTCGCGCCGCTGCTTGCCGCCGTCGCGTCGGTCGAGTTCCACGCGGCGGACCTTGAAGCGCACGCCCTCGTAAGCCACCGGGTGATGTTGCAGTGAGTCAGGCAGCATGGGTTTTCTCATCATACCGGTGAGGCGGGGCGGTTTCTTTGGGGTTGTCGTCAGCGAGTTTTTCGAGCAGGTCAGCCGACCGGGCAAAGGCGTCGCGCGTGTCGAAGAGGGCCGAGACCGCCGAGCAGCGTGCCCGGACCGTGGGGGACCCGAGCAGGTCACGCAGGGCCTGGGTTGCGGTTTGTGCGGTGTAGTGTTTGCCGGGCACGACCCGCGCGACGCCGAGGTTTTTGACGCGGGCGGCGTTGTCGAACTGGTCGTGCGCCAAGGGCATAACGATCTGCGGGACGCCGGCGGCCAGGGCCTGCGAGGTCGTGCCGATGCCCCCGTGGTGGACGAGGGCGGCGCAGCGTGGCAGCAGTTCGGTGAACGGGGCGTAATCGAAGTGGGCGACGCACGACGGGAGATTTTCGGGCAATTGCTCGGGGTGTCGTGTGAGGAAGATGCCCCGGCGGTTGAGGGCAACACACGCGGCGGCGGAGGCCTCGAAGAAAGCCGTGCCGAAGAGGTTGGCCGACCCGGGCGTGAAGGCGATGGGGGGCGAACCCTTCCCGAGGTAATCCGACAGTTGATTAGACATGCCCGTCGCGCCGCGTTCGTCGTAGAGGCCAAAGCCGACGGGGTGGGTGTTGGGGGGCCAGTCGCCGGGGTCGGGTGCGTACCACTCTGGCCACATGGCAATGACCATGTCGGGCGAGTTCCACCACCGGCCAAAAACACGCTTGACGCGCCGCATGCCCAGCCCGCGTCGGACCTTGTTGATCCCCGGGCCGGCCACGCGGTCGATGGCCATGTCCACGATGCGCCACAGGCCCATCTTGATCCAGAGCGGCCAGCCCTTTCGCATGGGCAGCCCCGGGATCGCGGGCGGGTCGATCGCGCTCTGGATCGATGCGGGCGAGAGTTGCACCGTCGCCCCCGGAAGGTTGAACTTCTCCTGCGCGATGCGCATGCCAAAGGCCAGCACGCCGCCGACCATTACGAAATCGGGGTTCTGTTTCACGCGCTGGGCGATCAGGTCGAACTGCGGGCGGATGCCGCGCTCGGTCAGTTGCATGACACGTTTGAGCGCCTTGGACCCGCCCTCCCAGAGCGACTTGTCGCGCAGCGTCTCGACGAAATCCTCGCTCGTGCCCAGTTCGACAAAGTCGATGCCGACTCGCCGGACGAGGTCGGCAAAGTGGCTGCTGGTGGCCAGCGTGACGTGGTGGCCGCGCGCCTGAAGCTCAAGCCCAAGCCCGACGAAGGGGTGGACATCGCCTGACGAGCCGACGGGCAATAGCAGGAAGCTCCGCGGCGTCATTATTTTTCGAGGGACTGGATCGGGTGGTATTCGCTGCGGATCGTGCCGGTCGGCGTGACGCTGCTCTTCCAGTCGCAGGGGTGGGCGTGCTGGCCCATGTAAAAATCATTGGCGTAGAGCGTGTCGAGCGCTTCGAGCGTGTTCTCGTCAAGATCGGGCGCATCGGCGGCGGCGCAGAACTCGGTGATGTCATCCTCGGTCAAGATATTCGGCTCGATGCTCACGAGCGTCGGGAACGACAGCAGCCAGCGGAACGCAAACTGTCGGATGGAAAGGTTCACCGCCTGCGCCATTGGTCGGATGACCTCGTTCTTTTTCAAGCCGTAGATCAGCCAGTTTTTGTCGCGGAATTTTCGGTGGTCTTGAGGGGGGAACGTGTGGTCGGGGGACTTGAATTCTTCGTCGAGTATGCCGGAGTTGGTCGGGACGCGAGCGATGACGCCGCCGTGGCCTCTTCGCTGGGCAAGTTCGCAGAACTCGCGTCCAGGGTCCTGTTCGTAGAGGTTGAAGACGGTCTGGACCACGTCGGCGTCGAGGCCGCGGAAGGATTCGTAACCCTCCTCCCGCCACCCGATGGCCGGGCCGAGCGCGACGCCCCAGTAGCGGACCTTGCCCTCTTTCTGCAACTTGTCCATGAGTTCAAACAACTCGTCCTGGAACTGCGGGAGCTTGAGGTTGTGCGCCTGGTAGAGGTCGAGGTAATCGGTCTTGAGGCGGAGCAGAGATTGTTCGAGGTCGTAACGGACGAACTTGGCAGAGAAATCCTGCTTGCGTTCGCGGTGGCCCGAGTCACCGGGGTCGGAGTAGAAGTCGTAGCCAAACTTGGTGGAGATGACCAGGTTCTCCCGGCCGGCGTACTCGATGGTCTGCGCCAGCAATGACTCGGCGCGTCCGTTGCCATACGCCGCGGCGGAGTCGAAAAACGTCACGCCCTTGTCGAATGCAAAATTCTGCAGCGCCACGCCGCGCTCGTCGGAGAAGTCGCCCCACCAATTGGTGCCGAAGACGAAATTGCCAAACCCAAGGACGGAGACGGACAGGTCGGTGTCGGGGATGGTGCGGTATTGCATGGGGGTATTCTAGCCGCGAATGAACGCGAATGAACGCGAATAATTCATGTTGAAGCGTCAAGAGCGCCATGTTTCTCAGAGCTTGCCGGGGAGATTAAAAAGCACAGTCAAGACAGGCGAGCTAGCTTGATAAACTCGCGCTAAAAACCCAGCCGCGTGAGACTTTGCTTTTTAAGAACCCCAAACAGAATGATCCACATTGCCAAGCATGGAAATATCTTGAGCGTCGATACAGAAACCGCAGATTTCGCAGATGGCACAGATTCAAGGCAGCTATTCCCGATCTTCAATCTGTATCGATCTGTGAAATCTGCGCAATCTGCGGTGACTTCCCCGCTGCCGATGTGCCTGATGTACCCGTCCAGATTCATTTTGATAGGTGTTCTAAATCTCTTGCCTTGTCTTGGCGCACTGGGCGTTTCAAGAGGCCCGCCCAAACTCATCATTCGCGTTCATTCGCGTTCATTTGCGGCCACGACCTACCCCACGCGGACGCCCTCGGGGGTCTTGGGCTGCATCGCGCTGTGGCGGGCGTGGGCGCCGGCTTGTTCGAGCAGGGCCATCGCGCCCTGGTCCTTGAGGGCCTTGACCATCCTCTTCACCACGCGGCGCACGCTCTTGGCGGGGCAACGCTCACGGGCTTCGACGGTCTTCACTCCCTCCGGCCCGAGCACGAGCGCGTGGACATCGAACTCCAGCGCCGCGTCGCCGACCGGCTGGGCGTACACCGCGATCGGTGAGTGGCAATCACCACTCAAACCCGCAATCACCTGACGCTCCGCGTGGACCGCTTCGCCCGTCACTGTGTCGTTGAGGGGCAAACACCTGGATAGGGTCACGTGGTCGTCCATCCGGCACTGCAGCGCCAGACACCCCTGCCCCGCCGCGGGGACCATGACCGACGGGTCAACGGGGAAGCGAGCGTGCTCACCCATGCCCGAGCGTTCGAGGCCCGCCATGGCCAGCAGCGTTGCATCGAACAGGCCGTCACGGATGACCTTGTTGAGCCTGGTCTCGACGTTGCCGCGCAGCGGGTGGATGACCAGGTCGGGGCGGATGCGTTTGAGCTGCGCGGCACGTCGTGGGCTGGACGTGCCGACCGTCGCGCCGTGCGGAAGCTTGTCGATTGATTCGAGCCCGCCACGTGTGATGAGACAGTCGCGCACGTCGCCGCGTTTGGGCGTGGCCGCAAGGACGAGGCCGGGCGTCATCGTCACGGGGATGTCCTTGAGGCTGTGGACCGCAAGGTCAGCTTTGTTATTGAGCAGCGCCTCTTCGACGGCCTTGACGAACAACCCCTTGCCACCCGCGTCGGCCAGCGAGGCTTGCGTGAGCTTGTCGCCCTCGGATTCGATCCACAGGTACCTCACCTCGATGGTCGGGTGGAGACGGGCAAGGGTCGAGCCGACGGCCTGGGCCTGGGCCTTGGCCAGAGTGCTTCGGCGGGAGGCGATGATGATCGGTCGTCTGCTTTTACGCACGGATTGAATACTCCAGAACAGCCTACTACTATACCCCCGCGCCACGTCTTTGCGTGACGCCCACACCGGCCCCATCGGGAAAAATAACCATGACGACCAAGAGCCTGCGCGTCGCTGTCACCGGCGGAACGGGTTTCGTCGGAAGACACGTTGTACCGCATCTACTCGATTCGGGCCACCACGTCCGCGTCCTCGTGCGGAACCCCGACCGCCTCAAGAGCGTTGACAACCGACTCACACCCGTTAAGGGCGGACTCTTCGACGATTCTGCCCTCTCCCAGCTCTGCGACGGCGTCGACGCGGTCGTCCACCTCGTCGGCATCATCATGGAAATCCCCTCCAAGGGGCAGACCTTCGAACGAATCCACGCACAGGCCACGCGGCGACTTGTTACCGCCGCCCAAGCCGCCGGCGTCAAACGCTGGGTCCACATGTCCGCGCTGGGCGCACGCCCACAAGACGACAACCCGCCCGTGAGCGATTACCACCGGACCAAGTTTATCGCCGAGCAGGCCGTGCGTAACAGCGGCATCCCCTTCACCATCTTCCGCCCCTCTCTGATCCACGGGCACGACGGTGAGTTCATGCGGATGGTCAAGGGCTTTCTCACCGGCCTGTTCCCGCCGTTTGTCCCCTACTTCGGCGCAGGGGCGTTGGGCACAAAGGGCGCGGGGCACTTGCAACCGGTCTACATCGAAGACGTGGCCAAAGTCTTTGCCGACGCGGTGGCCCACGACAAGAGCGTAGGCGAGACTTATCCCGTCGGCGGGCCGGATGTCTTCACATGGCCGGGGCTGTACGAGACCTGCCGAAAGCATCTGCCGGGGGTGAAGGCGAAAAAGAAGATCGTCGCCGTGCCCGCGTGGTACGCCAGGATGATCGCCGGCCTCCCGGGTGTGCCGTTCAACCGCGATCAGGTCCTGATGAGCCAGGAGGAATCGACCTGCGACACCGCCAAGGTCTGCCACGACTTTGCGATGACGATGACGCCGTTCGAAGAGAGCTTTGCGGATTACGCGGGGAAGATTTAGCCGGAAGATATAGCCGCAGATAAACGCAGATAAACGCAGATGGGGAGAATGAGCCATAACAAAGCCCAATGGTCGGGCGTTGAACCGCACGTGGATCAGACATTGATGGCCATTTGTCTTATATCTGCGTCCATCTGCGTTTATCTGCGGCTAATGCTTCTTCCCGATTTTCGACTCCGTCCCCGCGAGGATGCGGGCGATGTTCGTGCGGTGGCGGAGGATGGTCAGCGCGGCAAGGACCGCCGCGACGACGGGGAAGGGCCAGGCCTGCGCGATCGGCTGACGGTGGAGATGGAGTGTGACTAACACATAGATAGGCAGGAGCGCCGCGGCGACGATGCTGGCCAGGCTCACCATTTTGCTGAGCTTGACGACGACGACCCACGTGACAAACGCCGCCATTGCGGGCCAGGTGAGCGTGGGGTAGATGCCGAGCATGACGCCCAGGCCGGTCGCCACGCCCTTGCCGCCCTTGAAGTAGAGCCAGACGGGGAAGATATGCCCGAGCATCGCACAGGCGGCCACCGCGAGCCACTGGCCGGCCTGGACCGGTGTGATCGAAGCGGCCTGCGACACGAAGCCGACGCTGATCCCGCACGCCAGCACCGGGCCTGCGCCCTTGAGCACGTCGAGCACGAAACAGAGGATGCCCCACTTCTTGCCCAGCACCCGGCCGGCGTTGGTCGCCCCGACGTTGCCGCTGCCCCGCTTGCGGATGTCCACACCGTGAGCCAAACCGATGAGCAACCCGAACGGGACCGACCCGCAGAGGTACGCCCCCGCCATCCAGAGCCACCACGTCTGTTGCGACATGGCCCAATCGTACCAGTGGTTCGCTGAGCGTGAGGGGGGCACGTTCACACGCTTGGTGAAACAGGCCCGTCACACAATCATTTACACGCCCGACCGCGGGGATTACCATGTCTATAATCCCTCGCACAACGGAGGCTCAACATGCTCACCGTGCTTGCCCAGAAACCCGACTCGATCTCGATCTCGATCACCATCGCGGTGATCCTGACGATCTCCGTCGTGCTCGCCTCGATGATGAGCTCCCGACGTGGACACCAGGATTAGCCCAACGGGCTAATCCCATAAAGCCGGCGACCCCCGGAAACCCCGACCCCCGGAACCCCCGGAAGTATCGCCGGTCCCCAGATCCCCCCGGAAACCCCCGCTCCCACCCCGCGTCCAATACCCCAGACCCCCTCATTCCGCTCCACCGAAAGGACCAGGTATGAAACGAAAACAGACCCTCGCGGCGCTGGTGCTCTTCAATGTTGTGCTCCTGGCATCGCTCGTCGTGACCGTGCTCTCACCCCAGCCGGCCCAGGCCCAGTTCGGCGCGGGCAAGGGCAACTACACCATGGTGGCCGGCCAGATGCAGGGCCAGCCGCAGTCCGCGATCTACATCCTCGACCTCAACCGCGGCATGTGCTACTGGATCGTCTACAACTCGGACAACGACAAGACCACCGTCATCGCCCGGGCCGACGTCGGGGCCGACCTCCGGGCGGCGATCGGCGGAAAGTAAACCCGCACGCTCAACCGCATCTCCCCGCATATTCATGCGGGCCTGTGACCGATCACGACTCGCCATCCACCACACACTCACACACGAGAAACCACCATGACACGCATCGAAACCGCCTGCTGCTGCCTGCTTGCCTCGGCGTTTGTCCTCTCCGGTCTCTTGCTGGCCTCGCTCTCCGGTCGGCTTACGCCCCAGGCCCACGCTGAACTCGTCGTCAACCGCGACAACTTCACCATCCTCACCGCTCGCACAAGCCAGAACGCCGAGTCGCTCTTCGTTCTCGACAACATGAGCGAAAAACTGCTCGTTTACAAGACCGACATCGTCCGCAAACAACTCAAGTTCGCTGACGTCATCGACCTGGCCCAAACCCAGCCCGACACCGGCACCGGCCGAAAATCCCGCTAACCCCTCCCGCAAGGGTAATTGCTGCCCCCCCGCATATCCATGCGGGGCTGTAACAGTTCACGACTCTCTACTCTGTACTTTCTACTCTCTACTCACTCTGCCCACCATGATCCAACCCCACGCCGACGTTTCCTCTCTCTCTGACCGCATTGCCCAGCTCGGCGCACGGGTCCTCGCCCATGGCCTCGACCAACCGATCACCCGTGACGAGGCCCGCGAACTCGCCCGCGCCCAAGGCCAGGACATTTACGAGCTGTTCTACTGGGCCAACAAGGTCCGCATCAAATACGTCGGCCCGCAGGTGAAGTTCTGCTCCATCGTCGCCGCCAAGGTCGGCGCATGCAGCGAAGACTGCTCTTACTGTTCCCAGTCCAAGCACTACGACACGCACGTCACCCCCTCGAAGATGACCGTCGAAGAGATGTCGGCCGCGGCGGATGAAGCGGTGAAGAACGGCGCTTCGAGCTTCGGCATCGTCAACTCGGGACGCGGGCCGACCGACCGCGAACTCGACTGGCTCCAGGCTTTCTACGAAAAGACCGTCAAGGAGGGCAACGTCCGGCCCTGTGCGACCCTCGGCGAACTCTCTCCCGAGCACGCCGGCCGACTGCGCGACATGGGCGTGCAGCGCATCAACCACAACCTCGAAACCTCCCGACGCCACTTCGACAAGATCACCACCACCCACACCTACGAAGACCGCCTCCGCACCATCCGCATTGCCAAGGAGGCCGGCCTGTCCATCTGCTCCGGCGGGATCTTCGGCATGGGCGAGGACTGGGACGACCGCATCGACATGGCATTGGAGCTGCGCGACCTGGGCGCGGATGTCGTGCCCATCAACTTCCTCAACGCCATCCAGGGCACGCCGCTCTACCAGAAGCAGCCTCCGCTCTCCCCGACCGAGGCCCTCAAGATCGTGGCAATCTACCGCCTGATCCTGCCCGACCGCGAACTGAAAATCGCCGGCGGACGCGAGAAGATCTTGCGTGACATGCAGAGCTGGATGTTCTACGCCGGCGGCTCGAGCTTCCTGATCGGCAACTACCTCACGACGTTCGGCAGAACGCCCGCTCAGGACCACCAGATGCTCCGCGACCTGGGCCTGGCCTACACGACTTTTGATGAAGTCGAACACGAAGCCGACCCCGCCGCCGCGCGTGCCAATGGACTGAGCGAGGGTCTGATGTCCCGCCGAACCGGCGCCATGGTCGCCCTGCCGGTGTTGTCGCAGTAATTTCTTTCAAAGCGGAGGGATGGCCATCCCTCCGCTTTACACGCATTTCACCGCGGCTCTAAACTCTCGTCATGGACCTCAAGCAGGCGCATGAACTCGCCCTGTCGTTGATGACGGAGCACGGCTTGATTGCCGGGGGCTGGCTCCTGCGCTGGGGCAACGGACGCAGGCAGTTTGGCGTGTGTGAAATCAAACACACTCGCAACCGGCGCACCGGCAAGACCACCACCACGCGCACCATCCGTCTCTCTCGGCACCTTGCCCTGCTCAACACCGACGCCGAGGTGCGTGACACCATCCTGCACGAGATCGCCCACGCCTTAGCCGGCACGAAGCACGGCCACGACGAGGTGTGGAAGCAGACCTGCCGACGCATCGGCGCCAACCCCCGGCGGCTGATGGACGACACCGTCCACACGCCGGCGGCGCGTTATCAACTCACCTGCCCGAGTTGCCGGAAGGTCCTGGCGAATCGTCACCGCGTGATGCGCGAGTCCCACCTCCGCCGGGCGTATTGCCGATGGTGCGGACCGGATACGATGGGCAAGCTGCTCATGACGGACACGATGCAGCCATAAACACAATGTTTTCAGCTCAAGTTACGACGCAGCAGCGCGTCCAGCGCGTCCGAGCCGTCGATGAACTCAATAGCCAGCACCGGCCGCACGACGCGCAGGGGCATCGGGGAGTCGCCCCACACCGCTAACCACTTGACGTGGTCTTTCTCCGTCGTGACCACGGCGTCGGCGCCGCGGTCGCGTGCGTGGGCAAAAAGCTCTTCGAGACGCTTGCGCGTGTAGGCGGCGTGGTCGTCTTCGATGCGGACCGCCAGCACGTCGACGCCGACCCGGGAACGCAGCGTTTTCTCGAACGCGCTGGGGTTGCCGACGCCGACCACCGCGGTGACTTTCATTCCCTCGAGAGAGGCGATGCGTTCGTCACCCCATAAAAATCCCTGCCAGGCGTGGCGCGTGTGGGCGATGGGTTTCTTGCCGTGGTACCGGGTGATCTCGTCGTCGAGCGCCGCAAGGTCCTGCGCGTGGTCGGCGTGGGTGACGATGACGGCGGTGGCCCGACGCAGCGAAGAGGCCGGTTCACGCAAGAGGCCTCGCGGCAGCGTGTGGCCGAGGGTGAACGGGTTGCGGGCATCCACAAGAACGAGGTCGATGTCGCGTTGGACCCGCCGGTGCTGGAAGCCGTCGTCGAGGAGAAAGACGCTCACCCCCGGATGGCCTACTAACAATTGATTAGCTCTCGCGACGCGGTCGGGGTTGGCGGCCACGGGGACGGTCTGGCCCAGGGCTTGGCGGTAGACCTGCTCCTCGTCGCTGATGCCCGCGGAGCGTTTGTAGCCGCGCATGAGTATTGCGGGGTGGTGGCCCATCGAAAGTAAACGCCTGGATAGCTCCACGACCATCGGCGTCTTGCCCGTCCCGCCGACGCTCAGGTTCCCGACGCTGACGGTCGGCCGACCCAGCGCATGCGTGGCCGCGAGGCCGCGGTCGTACAACGTGTTGCGTGTGGCCACGGCTGCACGGTAGAAAGGCTCGCCCAGGAGCAGGCCCGTGCGCACCACGCCCGCCAGAGCGGACCTGTCTTCACCACCGAGGATGGGCGTCATGCGGGGCATGGGCTAGGTGACCCATGAGAACCGTGGAGAGGCATTGCGTCAATCGGCGTGCGGCGTGGCCTGCGTCGACACGACACCGTGGCCGGCAAATTGAGCGATCCACAGCACGCACCATCCCAGCGCCCCGGCTGCACCGACACAGAGGATGGTCACGGGAGCCTGCCCCAGCCCCGCGTAATCCGCCGGCTCGCGCGTCAGTTGCCACAACACCTCCCACGGCGCGATGCGCATCGGCCAATGCGTCGGCTGAAGCAGCGCGATGACCATCGGCTCAGCAAAAAACACAAGCACCACAAACACCATGGCCAACACCGCCCGAACAGACCGACCGACACGGGCACCCACACCCCACCCCACCGCCAGCGCCACGACGAGCGACCACGCCGCCGTCGCCACCGTCAGCCAGATCGTCTGGTCGATGTCCCAGCCGGCGTACAACCGCATCGGCCAGGCCACCACCTGGAACACCGCGTTGAGCGACACCCACTGAGACAGCACCCACACCACCGAAACCCCCCGGCACGTGCCCTCGTCGCTGCGCTGCACGCTCGGTGACAAACTCAGCTCAATCGTCGGCCAAACCAGCATCAAACCCACCCACGCCGCATACACCATCAGACGCGACGCCCCCGCCACCGACCGGATCGACAACGCCAGCGCCCAACTCGCAATCAACCACACACACCACCCCATCACCACCCCCCTCGCCCCCGCCCCCGGAACCCCCGGAAGTTGAGACACCGCCCCCGAGAGTTCAGACCCCGTCCCCGGATTGTTTCCCTGTAAAGCTGTGGGCAATGCCCGTGTTGCGTCATCTTCCGTCAACGGCACCACACCCTCTGTCGAGGTTTCGGCAGTGACCTCGCCGTCATCCAACCCATGCTCCGGGTCGGCTGCATCGTGTTGGGGGACTTGTTCATCCACAACGCAAGTGTAGGCCAAGCGGTGCGTCGTGGGAACAGCCGCACCTTTTGCACGCTTTGGCCTGCGTGTTATCGCATGCGCCACGGGATGGCCAGGGTCAGCACGCCTTTGCGTCGGTAGGCCAGCACGCTCATGGTGCCGTTGCTGATGGACATGCTCACACCTGTGGAGACCGCGGCGCCGATCGCGCCGTAACGGGGGATGAGGATGAAGTTGAGCGCCAGGTAAACGACCGCGGCGCAGCACACGGCAAGGGCGGAGGTGTTTTCGTGCCCGGTCATGCCCAGGACCATCCCGGCTGACCCGCCGGCAAAACGGGCAACGAGGTGACCGATGAGCAGCGCGACGAACACCGGGTACCCCGCGACGAACTGCGGCCCGAACACCCCGAGCACCGGCTTGCCGATGAGGATGAAGACGATCCCGAACGCCAGCGTCGGCCAGAAGAGCAGGTTGGCGGCGTGGGTGGCCAAACGCTGGAGCTGGTCGTGGTCTTCGCGGGTGTGGGCCTTGGAGACCATCGGGGCACAGATCGCAAGCACCGCGCGGGGCAGGAGGTTGAGCACCATCGCGGTGCGGTCCGTTGCGTGGTAAAGCCCGGTCTGCCTCGCATCCGAGAGCAGGTCCACGAAGACGACGCCGGTCTGGATGATGACGAGGTTGAACCCCGTCACGACCAGCAGCGGCAGCGAGACCTTGATCCACTTGGTGTAATCGAACGCGGGCCTGACTTCGCGTAGCTGTGTCGATGAGACCCTGTGGACATCGAAGAACCCGATGGCAATGACGATGAGCAAAGCGATGGCCGTGGCGATGACCGCGTCGGCGGGGTGGAGTTGGCCGGTGACGAGGTAGATGCCTGCCGAGATCGCCAGGATGAGGATCGGCTGGAGCATGAAGAAGGGGACGAACGCGCGGAGGATGCGGTGGTAGCCGCGCAGGTGCTGCGAGTGCATGTCGGCCAGCGCCATGAGGGGCACGGCCCAGAACCCCAGCACGACCGGCCACTCGTGCGACCACTCCCTGCCGACGATCCATACGCCGAGTGTGGCAAGCATCGCGATGAGTGTGCCGACGATGAGCGTGGTGATGCGTGAGAAGCCGATCAACCCGCGCAGGTGCGGCCAATCTTTGCGTTCGATGTATTCGGGCACGAAACGCAGGCAGCCGATGTTCATGCCCAGCGACGCCAGGACTGCCAGCACCTGCATCCACGCCAGCGCTACTGCGTATCGTCCCAGCGGCTCGGGCCCGCCCATCCACCGCGCCAGGCTCACGTTCAAGCCGTAGCGCATCAACGCGCCGCACGCGATCACGACCAAGGCCAACCCCGCGCCCGACGCAAGCTTCTGCGTGTCTTTGGACCGACCGAGGCGTCGCATCACGGATTGCCAGAGGTCGGTGAGGCTCAAGGGGTACTCCGGCTGATGGAACGCACGGGGCGTGGGATGGTGCAGGATATCACCGCGATGTCACGGCACCAAGAACGACGGCCGGGGCAATCGGCGTGGTACAACGAACCCCCCGGCGTTATGCTTCACCCTTTGGCCCGACCCGCGACGCCATGACCCAGACGCCCCCCGTCCACATCACGCTCATCAACTACAACCGCTACGAAGACACGCTCGAGTGCCTGCGGTCGCTGGATCAACTGGACTACCCCGATTTCCACGTGATGGTGCTCGACAACGGGTCGGAGAACGATTCGGTCGAACGGTTGCGGGCGGCGCGACCGGAGTTGGATTTGCAGACCGTTACGCCCAACTGCGGGTTCACCAGGGCACAGAACACCGCCATGCGCTACGTGCTCGACCGCGGCGCGGAGCTGGTGTGGATGCTCAACAACGACACGGTGGTCGCACCCGATGCGCTGTCGAAACTCGTTGAAAAGTTACGCAGCGATGAGCGCTACGGCGCGGTCGGCAGCGTGGTGATGGACATGGCCGACCGGGAGCGAATCCAGGCGTGGGGCGGCGGACGTGTGAGTTATTTCATGGGCCGGGCAAGGCATGTTTCCCACAAGGTCGATGACGCAACACTCGACTACCTCACCGGCGCAAGCATGCTCATCCCCCGAAAAGTGCTCGAACAACTCGACATGCTCGACGAGGCGTTTTTTCTCTACTGGGACGATGCGGACTTCGGCACGCGCGTACGCAAGGCTGGCTGGAAGCTCGGCGTCGCGGAAAGCTCACGCATCTGGCACAAGGAATCCGCCACGACACAGAAGCGCAGCCCGTCGATGGAGTACCATTTCTCGCGTTCCATGGTGCGCTTCTTCAAAAAACACTACCGGGGGTCGGCGTGGCCCGTGACGGTCGGCATCGGCGGGCAGTGGGCTAAACGCGCGCTGCAAGGCGATTTCAAACGCTGCGCCGCCGTCTGGAAAGGCTGGCGCGAAGCATGACCCCCGGAAGCCAAACCCCCGGAAGTCAAACCCCCGGGAGTCAATACCCCGGAAGTCTTAACCCCGGAAGCCCTATTCAACCCATCGGGCGGCCGCTCGGTGCGCTCGTGCTCTTTTCGCCGGGCGTGATCGTGGGGATCAACCTCCTCATCGCGGCGGCGGCGTGGGTCTATCCCCCGCGCTGGTACAGCGATGTCATCGACGAGCCGAACTATATCTACCACAACGGGCCGGCGGCGCTCTTCATCGCCCTGTGCGTCGTGACGTTTGCGGTGGGCTATCTCATGGCGACGCCTTACACGCGAAGACAACACACAATACACCAGCACCCCCTCAGCCCCGACACCGCCGGCCTGTTAGCCGAGCTGGCGTTGTGCGGCTGCCTTGTGCTCGGGCACCTGCTCGTGTTTTACAAATTGATGAACGCGATGCCCCTGGGCGAGCTGCTCGGTGCGATGACCGGGTCGTTCAAGGGCAGCGAGGTCCGAGAGACACTCAGCGACGTATTGGCCAACCAGAACATCGGCTTCATTACCGTGCTGGGTCGCGCGATGATCCCGTGGCTGGTGTGGGTCGGCCTGCGAAAGGGGCGGACGGTTTCGTGGCTGCTGCGTTTGGGTTACTGGCTGCTGGTGGGGATGCTGATCGCGACGTACCTGGTGGACATGGTGCTCGTCGGCGGGCGAGGCAGCGCGCTGTTGCCCGTGTTTTCACTCGTGGTGGTCTGGGCGCTGCATCGCTGGTGCAGGGGCGGGTTGCCCTTCGTGCGCACCGCGGCGGTGCTGCTTCTGGCGCTGGCGATTGCGGTGGGGTTTTTTGCGATGGTCACCAACACCCGCCGCGGCATCCCCGTAGAAGAGTGGAGCATCGCACCGGCCACGAATGACGCGGTCGCCTACTACCTCGGGTCGTACAACCGCTTCGGCGCAGCGATCGACGGCAAGCTCAACATGCCCGGTCAGGGCGGGGGCTACTACTGGACGCAGTGGCTCTGGGAGTTCCCCTTCCTCAAGCACACACTGCCGCTCGAACACCTGGCACACGACACGCTGACGCAGGGCGTTGCGCAGGACTGGAGCGAGGTGACGCTGCCGGTACGCAACGCGGGGCTCGACGGGCAATACACCTCGCTGACGATCTTCACGCACTCGTTCGTGGACTTTGGCTGGTGGGGCTTTTTGCCTTTTGTTTTCTACGGCGTGCTGACCGCGTTCACGTGGCGTTGGTTCCGTGAGGGGCGGTTCATCGGCGTGTCGCTCTACCCGTTCGTGCTCTGGTCGCTGCTGGAGTGGCGGGGTTACATCGAGATCACGCGTGCGGCCAACGGTTACATCCTCGTCGGGATGCTCATGTTCATCCTGGCCAAACCGGTGGAGCGGGCGCTGATGGTCCGACGGTCGCCGGGCTCACCCGCCCAAGCTGAACAACGGGGCGTTGCGTGAACAAGCCGATGGTCATCCTGTCGCTGGTCAACCCCTTCGGCTCGCGCGTGACGGGCGGGTCGGTCGACGTGGGCAGGCGTGCCCGGGCCATTGCCGAGGCGGGGATCGACGCCGACCTGATCGCTGTGGACAAACCCGACAACCTCGACATGAAAAACTCGCCCAGGGGGATGCGGATCGTCGTCCACCCCCGGCCCGCTATGCGTGAGTTGTCGGCTTTGCTGCGCTGTGTGCGTTCGCCTTTCCCCAGCGCGACGCGGTACACGAAGCGCGTGGTGCAAACGATGGAGCGAGTCGGCGTCGAGGGCAAACTGGTTCTGGTCGAGGGCCTGCAGATGGCGGATTACCTCGGGGATATCCGCAGGCTCGGCGCGGGGCGTGTGGTGTTGCGGCCGTTGAACATCGAGAGCCACTACTTCATGGAGCTTGGCCGATCCGTCGGCGGGTTGCGCGGTTTGGCCAGCCGATGTGTCGCGTGGCAGTACCGGGGTTACGAGAGGCGCGTCCTGCCGGGCTTCGACGAGGTCTGGTGCATCTCATCGACCGAGCTGGAATGGTTACGCAAACACATGCCGGGTGTCGGCGCAAAGAGCCGACTGGTTCCGCCGATCGCCCGCGCACCGGACCGACCTTTGCGAGCGCGCACGCCGCAACAGGATTCGGTGTTCGAGGTCGGGTACTTCGGCGATCTTGAAGTGGCCAACAACGCGCAGGGGCTGTCGTGGTTCCTCGACGAGGTTTGGCCGAGCTTCATCAAGCGGTGTGACGGCAGAGCGCGCTTGCGTGTCGCGGGGTTCGGGTCGGAGCGATTCCGTGGGCCGAGCGTCGAGCCGATGGGGTTTGTGGATGACCTGCTGGGGTTCATCGAATCGCTCGACGTGATCGTGATCCCGCTGCGGCACGGCGCGGGGGTGAAGCTTAAGAGCATCGACGCGCTGGCGTTCGGTGTCCCGACCGTGGCAACTTGTGAAGCACTTCAAGGCACCGAGTTTGCCCAGCCAGACACGAGCCGGGGGCTTCATCTTGGTCGAACCGCTTCAGAGCTTGTCGAGGGCCTGCTGGCGGTCCGGGCCGACCCGGTTCAGGCTTCGGCCGCGGCTCAAGAATCGGCCACCATCATCCGAAAGGCCTACGGTCCACGAGAGGTCCTCGAACGAGCGGGCCTGATCGACCCAACGCCCTGATCGCCAAACAAGAGCCTCAGCCCGCTCACGCCCCCGTGAATTTCCCCAATATTGACAACTCTAACAATCACGATTATCACATTGTGTACCCGATGAGTTAAAAACGGGTGATTCCCAGAGATCACTCCCCATAAGACGGGATGCAGGGGCCGGCGATATGAGCATGACCAAACGAGGGGCACTGGAGGAGGTGATGGACGGCTTCATCCCTCAGCGGTCACAAGCCGCCGCGATCAGCGCTGAAGGCTGGGTCGAGGACGCGCTTGACGAACCCTCCCGACCGATCCCCGACATCCGCACCGTGGTCGGGAAAATCTCGTTCTCAGCCAAACGGCTGATGGACCTGTTCCTCGTGCTACTTTCCTGCCCGCTCTCCGTGCCGATGATGCTGCTCATCGCGGTGGCGATCAAGCTCGACTCGCCCGGTCCGGTCTTCTTCGTGCAGAAGCGCCCCGGGCTGCACGGCAAGCTCTTTCGCATCTACAAGTTCCGCACGATGCACCAGCGCGAGGCCCGCTACCTCAAACCGATGGACGCCTCGGTGCGCGACGAACTCGAGAGCTTCGGCAAAGCCAAGTCCGACCCACGCGTCACCCGTGTGGGCAAGGTTCTTCGGCGTTCAAGCCTCGACGAACTGCCGCAGCTCATCAACATCTTCCTCGGCGACATGAGCTTCGTCGGCCCACGCCCTTTCCTGCGACGCCAGGTCTCGCTCATGGGCCAGCGTAAGCCGACCATCACCCGCGTCCGCCCCGGTTTGACCGGACTCTGGCAGACCTCCGGCCGAAGCGACATCCCCCTCCGCCGCCGCGTTGCGATGGACGTCTACTACGCCCGCAAACGCACGCTCCTGCTCGACACGCTCATCCTCCTCAAGACCGTCTTCGTGGTCCTGTGGGGCAAGGGCGCGTATTGAATATCTGACACTTGCATAGGTTGCTCAAATGACTCGATCCGTGTGCCACTGGCGGCTTGCCCGCCAGTGTGAGTTCGTGACATTCTTGCACTGGCGGACAAGCCGCCAGTGGCACCCCAACAACCCCTCTGGATAATCTTCAGATCACACGCCCGTTTTGCCGGCGAGGTAGTCTTCGCTCGTCCAGAAGTAATCCTGCGTGCTCAGCGCGCGTTTCCACCAGGTGGGGCAGCCTTTCGATGCGGCACCGAGTTTGTAACCGAGCCACTTGGCACCCAGGTGGGCGACCGCTACGGGGTAGAGCGCGGGCTTGCGATGCCTGACGTACCGCAAAAGCTGACCGGCGTATTCCCGCCCCCGTGCCCCGTCGCCGCCGGCCACGTTCAGATCGTCCCGGTAGGCGGCCCGCCCCAGCCCCGTGTCGAAATACCTTTTGAACTCTTTGACGAGTGATTGTTTGTGCGAGTGGCCCACCACTGCTTCGGCCACGTAGGCCACCCGGTGCCCCTTGCGCAGCACCCGAGATAGCGCGATCGCGTCTTCATGCGTCAATGTTGACGGGAAGCCCCCCACCGAATCCAACACTTGATTAGACCACGCGCAGCACGCATCGGAGCAGAACGTCACGTACGACCCGTAGCTATCCGCGTCATCCAGCGAACGGACATGCGAAGACTCGGGGTAGTTGAACGACCTTAAAAAAGTCTCGAACAGGTCCGCCCCCTCGCGTGGGACCTGCCTCGCATACGCCACCGCGGACTCGCCACGGATGATCGGTTCCACAAGCAGACCCAGCGTGTCGGTGCTCTGCGCGTAGGCGTCGGGCGTGGCCATGACCACGATGTCGGTGCCCAGGTGTTTGCGGGCCAGTTCGCGCGTCGAGCCGTGGTTGAAACTCTTTCGTGGGACCACGAGTGTCTGCGCCCCGAGGCGTTGGGCTTCTTCGACCGTGCCGTCGTTCGATGACGAATTGACCACGAGCACGCGCGGCTGAATCGGCGAGCCGACCCACTTGGGCAGGCAATGGGCAAGATGTTCCCTGGCGCGGTGCGTGACCACCACCACGCCCACGCTGACGCTCGTGCTCATCGGGTCAGGCTAGCAGCAGTCCCGGACCCCGGCAAGAGGCTTGGCGTTGCCCCGTGCTTTCGCTCATAATGTCCGTTCCGTCCACAAGACCCCCAAGCCTATGAACACACCCACCACTCCGCCCGCACAGACCGTCGACCTGTTCGACCTGATCGACTGCTGGAAGAAACGCCTGCCCTGGATCGTGATCGTGAGTTTCATCGCGGCGGCGCTGGCGTACGCGGCGACCTACCTGGTCACGCCGCAATACACCGCTTCCGGCATCATCTATTTCGACAAGCCGAGCATGACCACGAGCTTCGACCCTCGCGTTGCCATGAATCTGTCACCGCTTCCCGCCAAGGGCCTGGACGACCTGGCCAAGAGTGATGACATCCTCACCCCGGTCTACAAAAGCGCGCTGGAGTCGGGTCGGTTCAAAGAGGATACGACCTTCGATCTCTTCAAGCGTGGGTGCTCCGCCGAGTTGACGGGCAACAACCTGCTCATCCTCTCCGTCAAGTATGAAGACCCGCAGACCGCCGCGGCCCTGTGCGGCGATTGGGTGGCTCACGTCACACGGAGGCTCAACGAGATGATGGGCACGGGGACCGACCCGCTCAAGGACGCACAGGCCCGGCTGGAGGAAAACAAGCTCGCCTGGCAAAAGGCCCAGGATGAAGCCGAGAAAACCCTCGGTCAGACCAACGTGATGACCCGCCAATCCCGTTCCGAGCAGCTGCGCAACAACATGGTGCAACTGCTCGACCGCGCACAGCATTCGGAGATCGTGCTCGAACAGGCCAAGGCGTTGCGCGACCGCATTGCCAGAACCCAGCCCGCGACGGAGCAGGTGGGCCTGGGCAACGCGCTGGCGGTGATGGGCCTGCAGGGCGCGGGGAACATGCCCGGCGATGCGATGCAGATGCAGGTCGACGCCGACTCGTTTGATAAGCCGATCATGACCGTCCAACAGGCGCTCGACGCGCTGGACCAGGTCATCCTTGCATCGCAGGAGCTGACCGAGTCGCTGCGTGCCATGGCCGACGAACTGCAGGAGCGGATCGGAAGGCTCGTGGTGGAACTCGAACAGGCCCGCCACACCGAGGCCCTCGTGCTCACGCAGCGCGACGTGGCCCGGCGGAACTACGAGACGACAATCAACCAGATCGAACAGCTCCGCATGGCGTCGCTGCCGGAGAACGCCGCTGTGCGTGTCGCCGCCGCGCCCCAGCCGCCCACGGACAAGTCCTGGCCCCGGCGCGGGCGCATCACCGTCGGCTTAGGGCTCTTTGTCTTTGTCGCCATGAGCCTGCTGCTGACCCTGCGTGACGCTTCCCGCCGTGCCCCCGGGCGTTGAGGGCGTATTGTCCCGGACCGGTTGCAGCCGCCAGACGGTCCAGGGCGGTTGCCTGCCGAACACGGGCGACTCATACACCTTGTTAGATTTCACCAGGCCCATGCGGTTGAGAAACGCTGCGCTCTGTTCCGGGGCGGGCTCGACGAGGTAGACGCCCTTGTGCCGGTCGAGCCATTGGCGGACCTGCGCGTCGTCCCACCGTGGGTGGTTGAGCAGGAACCACGGGCCGTAGGATGTCCGACGGGAGAAGAACCGCAGCTCCGCGGAGTACGGGCCGACCACCACCACGTCGGGGTCGAGCGTCCGCAGGAAATCGCACACGTGGGTCAATGAAGCGTAGCGCCCGTCCTTGTGCTTCTCGATGAAAGGCGTCTGTCGCTGGTGGACGACGGCCTCGATGTCTTTGACGAGGTTGGGCACGACGCAGCCTGCCAACAGCGCGATCACCACCCAATGCCTGGCTCTGACTGGACACATCGCAGCCAGCCACCAGACCGTGCGCCACCACGCCACCGCGAGCATCGGGATCGCCATGACCCAGTAGCGCGGCGTGGGCATCTTCACGAGGCACACCAGCAGCAGGACCACGAGCATCGCCGACCACGACGCCCGCAACCGCCAGAGCCTCACGCACGCCAGAATGATGAGCAGTGAGATCACTTCGTCGATCACCGGCCCCCACTCGATCCCCGTGCCGACCTCGGGCAGGTCTTCGCTCACCATCTTCCACCCCGGCAGGACCAGGCGCTGCCAGCCGTTGGCGCCGATGAGTCCCGCGTCCTCGAATTGCCCCATGACATTCTTCGGGCTGAGCCAGGCCCCGGCGCTGACCGCCCCCGTGAGCCAGAGCGTCAGCACCAGCAGCGCGCAGCCGACCATCACCGCGCCCAACGCCGCCCGGCGTTTGCCGGTGACATAGAGGTGATGCACCCCCTCCACCGCCAGCGCCGCGACCACCAGCACGACCGCGCGTCGCAGGATCAACCCCGCCACGAGCGAAACGGCCACCAGCAGCCAACCCGAGATTTTGACCCGCACCGCCCGGTCCGACCGACGCAGCTCCCACCCGTAAAGCGCCAGCCAGACGCACACCGCAAAGGGCACGTCCACCATCATGCAGTAGACGTGCTTGACATAGGTGTAGCTGATCGCCACCGCAAATGTTGCCATCACGGCCATCGGTCGGCCGGCGACACGTCTAATCAAGAGATAGCTCACGCCCAGGCCCACCAGCGCAAAGCCCATCAACCCCGCGTGTGCCCACCCCATCGCGCGGCCCTCCCCCGCGGCCCACAACGCCAGCGCCAAGAGGTACGCCATGCCCGGCGCCTGGTGACGTGCGATCGTGTCACGCGGGAACGTCTCGCCCAGCGCCATCTCGCGCGCCCAGGCGTAGTACGAACAGATGTCCGAGCTGACCTGCCACTGCCCGTTGAACCCCGCGAGCAACAGCGCGATAGCCCCGCCCAAAAGCCAGTATCGGTAACGGTCGATCCACGCGAGCAGGCCCGATTCCATATCCGCGGCGGTCAAGTGTGTGACGGGGGCGGTGTCCATGAAAAGCCGGGGTGGGAAGGGGTTTGAAGGGTGAGATTCAACCGGCCTCGGGTTTGGCCAGGTCGGGCATCAGGGCCACGCTGCGGGCACGCATCGTCACGGGGATCACGAGCGTGAACGTCGCGCCGCGTCCCTTGTCCGAGTCGAGTTCGATCCGTCCCTGCAAAAGCGCCGCGAGTTCCTTGCTGATTGTCAGGCCCAGCCCGGTGCCGCCGGCTTCCTTGGTCACCGACGTGTCGAGCTGCGTGAACTTCTCGAAGATCTTGTCCTGAAGCTGCGCGGGGATGCCCGGGCCGTGGTCCGTGACACCGATGCGCACGTGCGTGACCTCGCCCCCCGGCGGCCCGGTGGCGACAGGCTCAGCAAAGACCAGCACCTCCGAACCCGTCGGCGAAAACTTCACCGCGTTGGAGAGGAAGTTGAAGACGATCTGCTGGAGCTTGCCCGGGTCGGTCTGCACGACGGGCACGTCTTTGCCGACCTTTGTACGCAGGGTGAGTTTCTTCTTGTCCGACTGCGGGCGGATGAGGTTGGCCAGCGCCTCGACGGTGTCGAGCACGCTGACGGTCGTGGGGTTCACGTCCATCCGGCCGGCCTCGATCTTGGCCAGGTCGAGCAGGTCGTTGATGAGGTCCAGCAGGTGTCGGCTCGAGGTGATGATGTTCGAGAGGTAGCGCGAGCGTTTGTCGTCGGGCGCCTGGGCGGGACCGACGCCCATGCTCTCGCCCAGCAGCTCGGCAAAGCCGATGATCGAGTTGAGCGGCGTGCGCAGCTCGTGTGAGACGTTGGCCAAAAAGTCGGTCTTGATGCGGTTGGCCTCGAAGAGCGCGACGTTGTGCTCCGCCAGTTCACCGAGCTTGAGGTCCAGGCTCTTGTAGGCGCTGCGGACCTGGTCCTGGTTTTTCTTGAGGTTCTCGAGCATGGTGTTGAACATGTCGGAGAGCTGCTCGAACTCGTCGCCGGTCGAGACCTGTGCGCGGATGTTCAGGTCGCCCTCCGAGACTTTCTGGGCGGTGTCGCGCAGCACGCGCACGGGCGAGAGGATGAGCTTGGTGGTGATGAAGTAGAAGACCGCAATGGCCAAGAGCCCCGCAAGCGAGCCGGCGGCCACGATGTAGATGCGGTTGAGCACGAGCTGCGCCTGCACCTGGCTGTCGCGCACCTGGAGGACGAGGACCATCTCGAGGGGGTCTGCCACGAAGCTCGAATCGACGCCGGGCGAAAAGCCCGCGGCCGTCCCCCCGCCGATGCCCGGCAAATGCGACTTGCGGATCGCACGGGCGTAGCGGTAATAGGGCTTGTTCTTGTCGTCACGCGCATCGGTGAAAAACTCGTTGCGGTCGCGCTGTGCCTCGAAGGTTTCGATCGCGCGTGCCAGGAACGGGTCCTTGCGGCTGATCTTGAGGTACTGGCACTGCTCACGGTCGATCACGGAGAGCGTCAGCTCGCCCGGGCCGGGCACGGTGAGCGGGCTGTCCCGGCTGACGAGGTTCCCGCCGATCTCGATCTTGCCCGTCAGCCAGGCGTTGGCGATCACCCGCGCACGCGCCTGCTGCGCCTCGTGGACGAGCTTGTCCATGCGGACCCACACCACCGCCAGCGCCGCGGTCAGGATGAGCACCACCGCCGCCCCGAAGAGCAACTGACACTTGTTGGCCAGACTGATGCGGACGGCTTTGGCCATCGTTCCATCTTAACCGCCAAGACGCCAAGGCCGCCAAGCAAGGCCGATCTGGATCATGCGACCTTCCTATTTCATGTCTTGGCGCACCTGGCGTCTTGGCGGTTGATTCGATTGTTGCAGGGCCAGCCCTTGAAACTTCCGGGGGTTAGACCCTCTGCGGCATGTCGATCAGGCTGGGGTAGACGAGTTGCTGCTCGATCCTGTTGTGGCGGTCGCAGATGACGACCCGGCCGACGTGGGTGTCCAGGTCGCTCTCTTCGAGCAGGCCGAAGGCGACGATGATGACGCGGTCGCCCTTGTTCACAAGCCTGGCCGCGGCGCCATTGATGCCGATCTCCCCACTTCCGGGGGCACCGAGGATGACGTAGGTCTCGAAGCGTGCGGCGTTGTCGATGTCGTAGACATGCACGAGTTCGTTGGGGCGGATGTCCACGGCTCGGAGCAGTTCGGCGTCGATGGTGATCGACCCGACGTAATCGACATCGCACCGTGTGACGGTGGCGCGGTGGACCTTGGCTCGCATCATGCTGCGCAGCATCACACCATTGTAGTCTTAAGGTATCAGGCCTGCCGACCGGGGGAATCACTTATGCTTGGCCTGGCGGGGTTTGGCGGTGCGGATGGCTCTGGGCTTGCCCCCGGATTGCGGGCTTTTGGCTGTGATCCGCGCGAGCATGGGCAACAATTCCTGTTGGCAGACCTGGTCCCAGCCCATTTTCTTGACGAGCTTCTGGCCCGAGGCGATCAGGGCCTTGAGCTGTGCGTCGTTGCGGGGCAGGCGTTTGACGATCTCTCTTGCCAGTTCGCGCGAGACTTCCTTCTCCACCGCGTCGCGCTGCGATCGGCCGATCTGCTTGAGCGTATCGACGGCGTGGTGGTCCTGGCCCCGGATGTAGTCAGCCACGATAACGTTCTTCGCGCCGCGGTTGCCGGTGACGTGCTGGACGAAGCCCATGCAGCCACAGACGGAGGAGATGACGCACAGCGCGCCGGAGCCGAGCGGTTCGAGTGGGCTGATGCCGAAGGGTTCGTAGGTGGCCATACCGAACTCGACGTCGGTGGCCCTGCGAAAGTCAGCGATGTCCATGCCCTTGGGCAACCGTTTGCCGATGCGCTGCGGGGACCAGCCGAACTGGTTGACGAGGACGACCTGCACGTTCTTGTGGCTCGCGTTGAAGGGTTCGATCATGTGGTTGAGGTCGACCTCCGGCCCGCACAAGTCGGGGTGGCCGACGCGGTGGTGGCGTGGCCAGCCGTACTCGCGCTCCATGTGTTCGACATCCTGCTGCGACCGCACGCCGCCCCCGGAAGTGAGGATGTAAAGCACAGCGGTCTGTTTCTTCTTGCCGAGCAGCGTGTCGAGTTCGTGGCAGACGCCCAGGTCGCGCCACAGGCCCTTGCTGATGACCGGTCGGGTAACATGGGTGAGCAGGATGTCGGGCCGATGGCCGAGCAGGGCTTCGGAGTAATCGAGCAGCATCTTTCGGCTTTTTTTCTTGAGCGCGAGCGTCTCCCGGCTGGCGGGGACGCCGTTGTAGACCAGGTCGATCTTGTGCTCAGCCAGTTCCTTGTTGAGGAACTTGAGTTCGTCGCGTGTGCGGTCGCCCACCGCGATAATGCCGTCGAAGAGGTGCGTCTTGCTCACCAGGACGTGGCGGAAGAAGTGCGTGACTTCGGGGAAGACTGACTCGATGTACTGGCCGTCCGAGACCGCGCGGTCCATGACGTTGTAGAACATCACGTCGTGTCCGTCGTGGTCTTCGAGGACCTTGCGTGCGGTGGAGCACTCGTGGGCGTGGTAGACGGTGCGGAAGCGCTGGCCGTCGTCCATCTTGGCGACGAGCGCGGTGCAGATGCCCATGAACTCGTGGCTGAAAATCACGCAGGGGTCGGTCGAGTCGCCCAGCAGCGCATTGAGGGCGTAAAACGCCGGGCCGGCGATGCGGACGTATTCCTCGAAATCCCATCCGTGCTCGAACTTGGCGCTGTCGATGCCATACGTCTCCCACAGGCGTAGCTTGGTGAGGGCCAGCCGTTCGCGGTTGACCTGCGAGACGTCGATGAGCAGGACCTCAGCCTCGCCGTTGCGTCCCTGTTGCGGGGGGTTGTAGGTGCGCTTGCCGTAGACGAAGGCGACGCCGAACGCCCACTCGATAGGTCGGAGTTTGACGCCGAGGTTGGCACGGTCGATCTTGTCGACGGTGGAGTAGAGGACGGTGCCTGCGTCGCCGAGGCGCGACTCGGGTTCGCCGCCGTGCCACGCGCCGGTGGGTCCGATGAGGATCGAGCGCTTGACGTGTTTCTTGTAGACGGGGCTGGTCATGAGCCCTTCGAGCACGGTGCCGATGCCGCCGAGCTGCTCGACGGCTTCGTGCGTGACGTGGGCCAGGGTCAGGGGTTTGCGGAGGGTGGTCATGGTGCGTCCTTGCGTGGTGAGATATCCGATTGAATCGCCAAGATCGCCAAGACAAGGCGGGAGAGCAGCCAAGGTCAAGCCAAAGCTAAACATTCATCGGGCTTGGCGGTCTCTCTGTTTCTTGGCTTGCTTGGCGTGAATCACGATGGATGGTTGCGTCAGCCCGGCGGGAGGTCGCCCAGGTCGGGCGTGGATGAGCCGGTCCCGACGAGGGCTGTCGCATTTGAACTTGCGGGGGTGTGGCCGCGCGGCATGGCGATGACGCCGGTGCGGGCCAGTTCCACGATGCCGTAGGGGCGGACGAGTTCGACGAAGGCTTCGAGTTTTTCCTCGGTGCCGGAGAGTTCGATCATGAGCTGGTCGGGTGCGACGTCGACGACCTTGGCGCGAAAGAGGTTGGCCAGTGTGATGACCTCCTCGCGTTTGTCGGCTGGGCCGTGTTCGTTTGCGGTCGAGACCTGCACGAGCATGAGGTCGCGTTCGACGTAGGGCTTGCCCTGGTAATCGACGACGCGCACGACGGGCACGAGCTTGGCAAGCTGCTTGCGGACCTGTTCGAGCGTCAGGTCGTCGCCGCTCACTACGATGGTCATGCGTGAGAGTTCGGGGTTCTCGGTGCGACCGACGACGAGGCTGTCGATGTTGAACCCGCGCGCCGCGAACATGCCGGCGACCTGCGCGAGCACGCCGGGCTCGTTGGTGACCATCGCGGCAATGACGTGCCGAAGGGTTGGGGACGCATGGTCTTTCATGGTGGACATGATACGGCTGGCGGGGTGAGATTGCACGCCTTTGCGTCGGTGTGACACGGGGGGGTGGCTGGAAGACGCGGAGGGGGCGGGGGGATGGCCAGCCCTCCGCTTTGGACAAGTAAATGATTGATATTCCGCGCGGGCCACGTTTGACCCGGATCGAGATATCACCGGGACGTGATACCCTATCTCGTGTATTTACACACCGTGCATAACCCAGGACAGACCTGACTTGCGTCGCAAAGCCAAGCGTTTATCGATCACCTGCCGTGTGGCGTTGGCCGTTGCCCTCGCGGGTTGTGTCCTGAGACCGGATGCGGCGTCCGCAGCGGCACAGGAGTCTGGCGCAAAGAGTCGTTCGCCGCGGCGGGTGGTCATCGTGGTCCCGATGAACGAGGCCGCCTGTGAGCAGGATTTTGCTTTCCTTGCCGCGGTGCCGGCCGGGACACGGGCCAACTCGGGCCACCCCGCGTTGCTGGTGGTGGACTCACCCATCACGCTCCGCCCTGAAACGAGCGACTTCCTCCGTCGCTACAAACCGACCGAGGTTTACGAACTCGACTTCCCCACCGCGGGTCAGCCCCCGGAAGAGAACCCACAGAAGAACGGTGAAGAAAACCCGCAAGAAAACCCGGTCGCCCTGCCCCTCGAGCTGGTCGGCTGCAAAAAATTGTCAGCAACTTCCGCGGAACAAGCCGCGTGCGTTCTGGCAACCGCGTTCTGGAAGCAATCCGACACGGTCGTGATCTGTGATGCGGGCGATTACGCAAACGCGCTTTGCGCATCCGCACTCGCTTCACGCTTGGATGCGCCGCTGCTTTACTCGTCAAACGCCGCGTTGTCGCCGGTGAGCCAAAAGAGTCTGCAAGACCTCGGTGTCAAGCGGTGCGTCTTCGTGGGGACACAAGCGCCGCCGGTGGAAGGCGTGACCGGCGTCCGTCTGACCGACGCCGTGGCGGTGCTTGCGTGGATGCGATCACAGGGGTTGCCCGTGGACTATCTGGCGGTGGCCAACCCGCGTGACCGGGCGCTGGGCCGGGTTCTGAAAAGCTCATTGGGTGCGCCGCTGCTGGCCGCCGGGCGGTCGGGAGCCGTAGCGTTGCTGGACTTTGGCACGGTCTATAAACAGCCGATTGAGGCGATGCCGACCGACGCCCTCACGCTGCCCGAATCCGTGAAAGTCCCGCCCGATGGGAAGGCTGGGACGATTGCGTTGGACGGGCACACCGCGTTGTTCACACTCAACAGCAAAAGCACGAAACTCAAGCTCTTCGATCCCGATGGCAAGCCCCGTGGCACATACGAGACCGGCGGCCGCCTGCCTCTGGGCGACCGCATGTACACCGTGGCCCTGGACCCCGAATCCGGGCGGGGCAAGGCGGACCTCTGGCTGACCTGGCCGGGCGTGCCGGAGATGCGCTCGACGATGAAGGGATACTACGACGCGATGGGCCGAGAGCCCCAGTACCTCTGCCTGCTGGGTTGGCCCGATGTCATCCCCCAGGCGATCATCCGCAACACGCCGGGTCAAAACATGGACCTGCCCAGCGACGTGCCTTTGGCTGACACGGACGACGACCCGTTTGTCGAGTTGGCGCTGGGTCGGCTCCTGGGTGAAGACCTCTACAGCACGATCCTCACCGCGACACGGGGGCTGGTCTACGACGACCTGATCGACCCGTCGTGGTCGCAGCGACTGGGGCTGTCGGGGTGGTGCGTGATGCAGGAAGACGAATACAGAGGCTACGGTTTCGAGGACATCGCCCTGCACGCGAGCAAAGAGGGGAAGATCACGCAGGACTCGGCGATGTGCCAAACCGCCGCCATCATGCACGGCGAGCATTCCTCGTGGCAGGGCATGGGCGGGTTCATGTACAGCGGTTCCAACGTGCTCTTTGCCCCGACGCTCATCGAGTCAAGCGGGTGCTCGACGATGCGGCTGGACCGGGACAAGCTCGCACGCTCGATCCCCGCAAGGCAATTGCGAAACGGCGCGGTCTGCGTCGCGGGCAACACCCGCAACGGCATCGGCAAGCAGGGGCTCTATCGCTCGGAGTTCTGGAACGCGCTGATGCGTAACCAAACCGTCGGGCAGGCCCACCGCGACGCGCTCAACCGTCAGCTCATGGCTGTGCTTGAAAATGACGAAACCGACCGCGGCGGGTTCCGGTATGAGTTCTACATCCGTGCCCTGTATGGCGACCCCGCGCTGCGCATCAAACTGCCCGCGCCGTCTCAAGAGCAACCCGCCTTTTTCGAGCGCGATGGCTCGCGTGTGACCGTTCACAGCCCCGGCAAGTGGACCTGCGGCAGCCACGCCCCCAACCCGGATTGGAAGTGCCCGCACGAAAAAATCTTCTCCGCGGCCGCGCCCGGCATCGGCAACGAGAAACGGTGGGACTCGCAAGAACGCCACGACACCACGGACTATTACTACACCGTGGAACTCAAGACCGACCAGCACATCAGGGACATCAAACAAGAGCGACCGCTGCCCGAACCCCTGGGATGGAGCGGCAGGTTCTACGTCGATGAACACCAAGACGGCACGAGGTCGATCCTCTGGCGCGTACGGATGTTCGAGATCGATGACGACACCGGCCAGACCACGCAAGCCGACGGCCCGGTCGGGTTCGAGATGACCGCCGAGTGAACCGTGAGACCGGCTCACGCCACGTCGCCGCATGCGGTCCGACCGTCGGCAAGGTCTGCGCATCCCTCCACGCAATTGAGTCAAACGCCGTCGACCGCTAAGATGCTCAATCCGCCCGACCGGGTAGCTCAGTCGGTAGAGCATCGGCCTTTTAAGCCGTTGGTCGTGGGTTCGAGTCCCACCCCGGTCACTTTCACCTGTCTGTCCGACGATGGACCACAAAACGCCCAATCCGGACTTCTGTGTCATCGTCCCCGCGTACAACTACGGGCGATACCTGCCCGAGGCTTTGGATTCCGTGCTGGCTCAACAAGGTGTGGACTTCGAGGTGATCGTCATCGACGACGGTTCCACCGACGACACCCGCAAGGTTGTCGAGGGCTACCGCGACCGGGTGGGTTACTTCCGCCAGTCCAACCAGGGGCCTTATGTCGCCTGCAAGCGCGGGCTGGAGCGGACCACCGGCAAGTGGGTCGTGTTCCTCGACGCGGACGACCGCCTGTGTCCCGGCGCACTGGCGCATGCACAGGAGACACTTGCGAAGCACCCGGGTGCCAGGATGCTCATCGGCACGTGTGTGACGCTCTACCCAGACGGCGTCAGGCACCCGAACGATCCCCCGATCCTCAGCGGAGACAACCGCGATAATTTTGTGCGTTACATCACGGGCAAGCTCAAGGTCTCCGCGGGGGGGGCGGTGCTGCACCGTGAAGTTTTTGACCGCATCTGGTCCGTGCCCGAGCCGTTCTATCACGGTTACGACCGTGTGCTGCTGGGGCAGGGGTTTGCGTGGTACGGCGCGCTGGGCACAGAGCGACCCCTCTTCGAGCTGCGGGTACACGAGGGACGGATGCGCGACAACATCGCTTCGGTCCTGGGCGCGGGGACACAGGCGGTCGAGGGGCTGTTCAACCCCGACATGCTGCCGACCTGGGCCTTGGCTTACCGTTCGTGGTTCCGCGCGGACGTGCTCATCGAACAGGCCCGACTGCTCTACCAGCAAAAACTCTACGCACAGGCCGCGGCCCGCTACCGGGAAGTGATGGCCACCCGGCCCCGCGCCATGATGAGTTCACGGCACGCCCGCAGGTTCTTTCTCTGCTCGCTCTTTGCGATGTGGCCCGGTACCCACCCCACACGCTCGCCGGCCAGCGACCTGTCAGCCCAGGGGGAACGATGATGCGCCCGCCGTCTCTCTCGACCGCTCCCCCGATCAAAAGCCACGCCCGACGCGATTTCAAGGCTGACCCCGTCGGTTGCCTGCTCCGATGCTCCCGTGAGCTGGGCCAGACCGTCAAACTCGAACTCGACCGCCCGACCTACCTGCTCAACAGCGTCGAAGACATCCGCCACATCCTGACTGTCAACCCCCTCAACTATCTCAAAGCAGGCTTCGAGGTCGAACTCGTCGGGGTGTTCGGCCGATCTCTCATCAACTTCGAGGGGGACCCGCACCGCACGGCACGCAAGGAATTGGCCCCCCACTTCCAGCAGCGTGCCCTGTCGGCCTGGCCCGCGTGTGTGACCGCCCATGTCCGCGCCATGACCGCCAACTGGCCCGACGGGGGACAGATCGACCTGGCCAAACAGGTCATGCACGCGATGGTCGGCGTCTCCGCACAGATGATGCTCGGGCTGGGCCTCGACCAGTCGTCAAGCGTCGATGAACTTTTCTGGCTCATCCACAAAGTCCACGAGGCCACGATCCAACGAAGGCGGACGCTCTCGAGATGGCTCGCCTGGATGCCGACCCGTGCCAATCGGCGCTACGCCCGCTTCACCGGTGAGCTGGACCGGTTCATGCGACGCTTGATGGACGAACGCAGGCAAGGCCCGCTCGACGGCGACGACTTTCTCTCACTCATGCTACGCTGGCAGAAAGAACACCCCGATTCACGCACGGACATCCAGGTCCGCGACCAGGCCACCGGCCTCTTCCTGGCCGCCTACGAGCCGGCCGCCAACGCCATCATCTGGTCCCTGGCCAACCTCGCCGACCACCCCGACATCGAATCAAAGGTGATCCAACAGATCAGCCAGACCCTCGGGCCACGCACGCCCACCCTGGCGGACCTCGAATCGCTCCGCGGCGTCCGGATGGTCTTCGATGAAACCCTGCGCCTCAACCCCTCGCCCTGGCTGCTCACACGCATGACCGTCGAGCGCGACACGCTGCCGACGGGCCTGACCCTCCAACCCGGCGACCGCCTCTTCATCAGCCCCTACACGCTCCACCGCCGCGCAGACCTCTACCCAGACCCCGAACGCTTCGACCCAGAGCGCTTCACCCCCGAACGCTGCAAAGCCCGTCACCCCTACGCCTACATCCCCTTCGGCGGCGGGCCACGCATCTGCATCGGCGAGCACATGGGCAGGCTCTCGGCCATCGTCGCGCTGACGGCCATCCTCCCCGCATGGCAGGTCACCCCCAACCAGCCCCGCCCTCCCCTCGAATCCGTCAACGGCTTTACCATGCAACCCCGTGACGGCGTTCTCATGGCCCATGTCCTGCCGCGCTCCGGTCAACCATGACGCCGGGATGCCACCGGCGGCATGTCCGCGGGGTGCCACTGGCGGCTTGCCCGCCAGTGAAAGACGTGCAATTCAAGCACTGGCGGATAAAACCGCAAGTGGCACACAACATGATGGGTGGGGATTTATGCCGGTAGCGGGCCGACTGGATTATCGGGTCATACGGCCAAACCGGCGTTTTAGCCGATGTATGACAAAACGCATTGTTTTTTCAATCTTCAACGGTTTTATCGGACAAGAGGCGGGCAAGGGAATGGGCTGGTTTTTAAGCGGTCAAAAAGGCGGACGGGCCGGTCGTGGCAAGCCGCGTAAGAAGTCTTCACGCACGGTCAGCCCGAAGTGGGACCCCAAGCGCACACTGGCGGGCCTCAAGGGTCTGGCCATCGCCTGCGCGGTGGTCGGGTTCTTCGTAGGGTGGCACTACGCCGAGCTGGCGCTGCGAGCCTACGCCGGCCAGCGAGCCGAGGCGGTCAACCGCCCGCTCAACCTCGACCGTGTGGCCATGGTCAATCCGCCGACCTGGCTCGACGACAAGGACATCAACCACCTGCGCATGCTCGTGGCCGGCCGCGTGACCGCCGACCCGCTCGACCGGGACAGCCTCTCACGCGCAGCCGTCGCGCTGGCGCAGTCGCCCTGGATCAATGGCGTCGAATCAATCGAACGCTGCGCGGACCAGTCCGTCCGTGTGCAGGCCGACTTCCGCAAACCCGTGGCCGCGGTGCAATCGCACAGCGGGTACATCCTCGTGGACAAGGCCTCGATCTGGGTCGCCGGCCCCTGGCCCATCGAGCGGGTGGACAGCCTGAACCTGCCGGTGATCGTCGGCGTGGCGTCGGCCCCGCTCCGTGCGGGCGTGGTCTGGCCCGGTGACGACCTCAAAGCCGGCCTCGACCTGGCCACCCTCCTCACACCCCAGCCCTACGCCAAAGAAATCCGTGCGATCGATGTCTCCGCCCGTGACGCCCGCGGCCGGATCAAGCTCATGCTTGCCACACGCACCGGCCAGGTCCTCTGGGGCCTGCCCCCCGGCAAAGAACACCCCATCGAACCCGACGCGCTCGACAAGCTCCACGCCCTGGCCAGCTTCTACTCACAAAACCAGCGCTCCATCGAACTGCCCGGCCGAACCGTCGACCTGAGCCTCTCAAGCGACGTGGTCTTCATCAACCGCGCCGTGGCCAACCCCTGACGAAACACGTGAGATGCTTGGGTGTGCCATCATTGGGTATCCCACCGACGGCCCGCCCGCCCGTGGATGAAACGACCGATTAAGGGTTGCCACGGACGAATCCCCGCAGGTTGAGTCTTGTTGCATCTAGCCGAAGTCGAAAACCCGACGACAGCACCCCCTCACATGACCCTGTCACCAATTCTGCTTTTCGTATTCCAATACGCCCAACTCACCGACCCCTAACACCTGACTACACAAGGTGTAAATCCCCCTTGACAACCCCGTCGCCCGTTACGATACTGGTATGTGGATTCTGTATAATCACTGTTAGACGCCAAGTACACATCATGACAGTCAAGCGTATGGACAATGTCGGCATCGTGGTGGAAGACCTCGACGACGCCATTGCGTTTTTCATGGAGCTCGGCCTTTCACTCGAAGGCCGCATGCCCATTGAAGGCGAATGGTCCGGCCGCGTCACCGGAGTGCGTGACCAGCGCATCGAAATCGCGATGATGCGCACCCCCGACGGCCACAGCCGCCTCGAACTCTCGCGCTTCGACGCCCCCGCCATTACGTCCGATCACCGCACAGCCCCCGTGAACTCGTTGGGATACCTGCGCGTCATGTTCACCGTCGAGGATATTGACAGCACTCTCGCCCGGCTCAGTAAACTCGGCGCGACAGTGGTCGATGAAATCGTCAATTACGAAGACACCTACCGGCTCTGCTACATCCGGGGCCCCGAAGGAATACTCATCGGACTGGCACAGGAGCTCAAGGAATCTGAGGGCGTCTAACCAGCGGCTGCAGTTGACCGGCGACGCCCGCGATGGAGAATAGTGTTGTCGGTTGGTAGCCCCCTTCCGCGGGCGGCCGGCAACTGAGCCTTTTACGTTATGCGAACTGTGGTCCTCCTTCTTTTTGTGGCCGTCCTGCTGCTGCCGGTTGGGTGCGGGCAATATTCACAGCCCGTCGCTGGGTCGCCGGTACGCAATGGTTTGCCGTTGCCGTCGGTTCAGGCGTTCGAGTGGGGCGAAGCCCGCATTGCTGTCGGGATGAATCGACACGAGGCACTCGAACAGATCGCCCGCAGCGGCTTACTTGACTGGAACGGTCAATACGGCATCACGCCCCCGCCTGCGGCAATGGAGACTGACGATACTTGGCAGCTTACATATGGCAACGGGAGCGGTGCGGCACCGGGAGGTGGTATGCTCACCATCCGATTCAAAGACGGGAAAGTAGTCGAGATCGTGCCCGCCGCGGTGTTCGCATAACCACCGGCTGCAGTTGACCGGCGACGCCCGCGATGGACAATAGACTTGTCGGTTGGTAGCCCCCTTCCGCGGGCGACCGGCAACTGAGCCTTTTTCGTTATGCCGCCATGGCCGAACGCACGTCAGACAGGGTACGTCGTTTCTGCGAACGGAACGGCATCACTATTCCGGTGAGATTCAATCGCCATCCGGCAAGCCGATACGTCATCGTTGAGCAGTCCAATCCACCGAGGCTGATCGCGCGCAGTTGGTTTAATCAAGCTGATGTGATCTACTACCTTGAACGCCTTGCAGATGACACACCCAAGCGCAGAGAAGAATAAGGTGTCAGGTTGATTTATTGACTAACATCGTTTGATGATCGGGTTCAAAATTCCATTTATTGGCCATAAAACGGTCTTTCATGACCAGAGGCTACCGAATCGAAAAGTCTCCGTCATTATTCAACCTGACACCTTTATGACCTGACACCTTTATGACCTTGACACCTTTATGACCTTCACCTTTATGACCTTCGCTCACGATTGCAGGTGGGTCTGCTTCAGGGCCTCATCGACGATGCGTTGAGCGACGAGCCCGTCCGCGCCGGTTGCCAGGCTCGCGGGCCAATCGCACACACCCTGGAGTGTTCGAGAGAAATCGTTCGCCAACCGTGCGATAGCCCGGTCGTGCCCCATGTGTTCATAGGCCAGGGTTTCGATATGGCCTTCTGTGACCAGTGAAAGCGCTAACTCATTGTCACCGTCCCTGGCCCAGTTGATGACGCCTTGGGTACCCACCACGGTGTAGGTCATGCAGCTTTTGCGTGGTGTGATGTTGGCACAGTAGGCATAGCTTTCGGTGAGGGTGGCCAGAACCCCGTTATCGAGGTCGGCCATGATGGAGATGTGCGGCATCTGCCGGCGCTCGAGCTCGCCGAACCATCGGCCGCGCGCGACAATATTGTGCCAATCGCCACCCCCGGTGATGTAACGGATACTGTCAAGAGAATGGATACCGCAGTCGAGACTGCCTGACCGGTCGAGGTGCGCTGCGCGCCGCGGCGAGAGGTCGGTGAATGTCTTGTGCATATCCCACATTTCCTGGATATGCACTGCCTCGACCCGGCCCAATCGGCCCGACCCAATCCACTGCCTCATCTTGATCTGGTCCGGGTGGTATCGCTTCTCAAAGCCCACCGCCAGGTGCTTGCCCGCAGACTCGGCCGCGGCGAGCATCGCTTCACATTCGCCGGCATTCATCCCAAGCGGCTTCTCACAGAGCACGTGATAGCCAGCCTCAAAAGCCCGGATGACCATCTCCTTGTGCAGGTCTTCAAGCGTGGCGACGTAGACCACATCGAATCCGCCGGCGTCTAGCATCGCAGCGTACTCGGTGTATCTGATCACCGAGGGGTCTTGAATAGCCTCGAGGTTTTCCTGCTTGAGGTCACAAGCAGCCACGAGTTCGCAGTGCTCGGCGGCCTTGAGGGCGGGAATGATCGACCACTTGGCGTGCTGACCGACCCCAACAAGTGCGAAACGTGTCCTCATCTGTGTTCAACTCACTTCACGGTGGCTCATCTCATCACGATCCGCTCAACCCTTGAGGAACTTTCCGTACTTCTCGCGCAGGGCTGCCGCCCCGTCGGCGCGGCCGGTCTGTTCGAGGCGTGGGAGATACTTGACCAGGTAACTCTCTCCCTTCCGGGGGTCGGGGTTGTGCTGGGCGTGGGCCGGGCCGCCCTCGAACTGCACGAGCCACAGCGGGTCGGTCGGGTTGCTCGCATAGTGCGTCATCTTCTGCATCTGGTCGGCGTGCCACTGTGACAACCTGTAAGACGCCTCGCGCACGACCTCGGGCTTGGACGCCGCGAGGTTGTGTTGCTCGTGCGGGTCCTTGACGATGTCAAAGAGCATCTCGTCGGGGAAGAGGTGGAACCCGTCGTGGTAGGTGCGGATGTAGAGCCAGTTGTCGTAGCGCACGGAGCGCTGCAGCACGTGGCAGCACTGGCTCACGACCAGTTCTTCACGCCCGGACGGGGCACCGGACTTGACCGTATCCGCAAAGGATCGGCCGTCCCAGATCTCGGGCTTTTTCCCGCCGAGCAGGTCCATGAGCGTCGGCGCCAGGTCGAGTGAGTAGTGCAGCGCGTCATCGGTCTTGCCCTTCACCCCGCCGGGCCACTTGATAATCATCGGGACGTGGCAGGTCTGTTCGTCTGCGGTGGCGTGCTCACCGTAGAGGCCCAGTTCGCCCTGGTTTTCGCCGTGGTCCGCGGAGATGATGATCGCGGTGTCGTCGTAGACGCCGGCCTCTTCGAGTTGTTTGACGATGGAGGCGATCTGGTCGTCGACATACTTGACCGCGGTGTCGTAGCCGTCGAGCCATTGGCGGAGGGTGGCCCGGTCGGTGATGCGTGCGGGCTGGCGCGGGTAAGCCTTGGGGTCGGCGTCACGGTACATGCCCAGGTCGCTGGCCGAGTGCGGGCCGGTGTGGTGGATGTGTTCCTTGAGCACGTCGTCGGAGATCCAATCGGGGATCGGCTCGTTCTTGAAGGGGTCGCCATATGACATGGGCACGCGGTAGGGCGTGTGGGGGTCCCAGAGGTTCAGGTGCAGGTACCACTTGTCCTTCTTGGCGTTGTGCTTGAGCCAATCGTTGACGACGGGCATGACTTCCTCAGCCGACTCCATGCCGCCCTTGCCTGTGTTGTGGATCTCGTTGAACCCCGCGTAGAACCAGTGGGCCGCGTGACGCTGCCCGAACGGGCTGACCATCGCGGTGTGGAAGCCCAGCTCCTGGAGTTGGCGACCGAGGCCGAACTGATCGTAGAGGTCGCGGAAGCCGCGGATGGTCCCGGTGTTCTTAGGCTCGGCTGCGCTGCCGCCGTGGCCCACGACGCCGGTCTGGATGCCCAAACGGCCGGAGTAGAATGCGGTGCGTGAGGGCAGGCACGGCGCATCGGAGGTGTAGACCCGCTTGCACCGCAGGCCCATTGCGGCAATGCGGTCAATGGTCGGCGAGGTCTTGCGGTGGTAGCCGTAGCAGGAGAGGTGGTCGGGCCGCTGGGAATCGATGTCGATGTAGAGGATACGCATGGCCATAGTTTAGGGAAAAGTGTTGCCGTTGGGGAGCGGGCGGTGCGACACTGAAAAACCAATAAGGCCACGGCTATACCATGGCCACCCAAAAGATAGCCCCACCCAGGCGACCACCATGCCCGCGTCAATGACAAGCGTGGAGACAGAAACCGCAGATTGCGCAGATGACGCAGATTCAAGGCGATATTCAGGTTGCTTTCCTCTGTCATCAACCCGGATCGATCTGTGAAATCTGCGCAATCTGCGGTTTCTTCCCCGGCCCCGTATATCCTGTGATCTCATTTCAAGTCATTTTGATACGTGTTCTAACTCAACGGGGCAGCGTATACGAGCGTGTGGTCCCCGCCCTCGACTTCGCGCACCTCACCATTGAATAGGTAGACGCGGTTTTTCGGTTCTGTGCCCGAGGCTTGTTCCGCCTGCGTCGGGTGACGCATCACCAGCACGTTGATCCGCCGCTGGTTGGACTCACGGATGAAACCCTGGACCTGTTCGGAATCCGACGCCCCGGGCCAGACCTCGTTGAGCTGCATCGCGCTGTGCCCCACGGTGTGCCCCGGCACGACCCCGCACTCGCTGGGCTTCATCCACTGCGGCGCGTTCCCCAGCGCCCACTCGCACAGATAACCCTTGCACAAGGCCGGCGTCGAACCGTGGATCGTACACCCCTGCCCCAGCCCGTCGCTTCGCTGGCCCAGGTGTCGGCAAGGCTCGAACGCCTCCGACGGGATGTCCGGCACATCGAACACGTGACAGCAAGCGGTACACCCGTCACACCCCCGCCGCTGTCGCGGGTCCGAACCCTGGATAATCGGCAGCGCGTCAGACACAAACCAAGTCTATCAAACACCCGCCGACCGTAACCGACACCCCGTAATCATGGGACTGACCCCTGACCACTCCTGACTTGATGCGGGAATGATGGACCCAACAGACCGCCCGCTCATTGCAGCTTGTTGCTGCGCTCGCGGGGCAGGAGGTAGCCGCCTTGGCTGCCCGCAGAGCCATCGTCGATATAAACCATCGTTGTATTGATGTAAGCGGCAAAGAATGAGTAGCGCGAGACACTGCCATCCGAAAAAACGTAGTTGGCGGTCCCGTTGGCGTCGGGGCTGGCCAGGTTCAGCGCGGGGTTACCCGTCGCGCTGATGTCTTCTCGCGTCCCGCCCCGCATGTGGCCGGTGATGATACGCGCCAGGCCGCCCGTGATCCGCATGTACGCAATGTCGGAACCAACCACGGCGGATTCCCAGACCCCGGCACCGAGGAATGGGTAGCCTTTCTGGATACGTGTGTCGTCCACGCGGGTCATCGCTTCATTGGGTTGTCTTGGCACCGCGTAATACCCGCTTGTTCCCGATACGACATCGGAACCGCTGCGCACGGATGCGGTGGCGTTGAAGTGAAGGTAATACTGCGCGTTGGACAGGGAGGAATAGAGGACACCGGCCCCCTCCGCCATGACCTGCGGACAACGTATCAATTTATTTTTACTCGGGCTGACACTTCCGCCCAGATACTCACCGAACACCGCCGGGTGTTCCGCAAAGAGCTGCTGACGCATCGCCATCGCCACTCCGGTGGGCCAAAATGCGGGATGATTCAGACCAGGCCCGTTGGGGTAATAGCTGTTATTGTCACTGGCATACGTGTTCGCACCGATGAGGACCTGTCGCAGGTTGGTGCCACACACCGTCAGCCGGGCTTTGTAGCGGGCCTGGTCCAGCGCGGGCAGCAGGATCGCGACCAGCACAACAAGGATGGTTATGACGACTAAAAGCTCGACAAGGGTAAACGCCTTGGATCGGGATTGAAGCGTGGACATGTCGGGGCTTCCCATCAGGGGATCATTCACGCCCATCGGCTGAATCGGAACTTGAAAACGGCTGCGCGGCACTCTCGCCTGCGCAGCCGTTGGAGGAGGTCACGTTGTTCAAGGGTCTACTTCCTTCAAGCCTTACGACTATAGCCGGCGATCATCAGGCCGCCGATGCCCAGCAGCACCAGCGACGCGGGCTCGGGGACAGGGACGGGATCAAGTTGCATCCCATTCAGGGTAGCGGCAGTACCTCCACCAGTGACATAATCGATCGTATAGGTAAGTGTGCCACTGGCAGTGGAGACAACATTGGCAAAGTCGATTTGGCTACCGCCAGTTGCATTTTCAACGGCCAAAGAGACTGATGTGTGTTGTATAGTCCCTCCACCCGAGGTACCGGCGATCGTGTGGTCGGTTGTTTTGATCTGACCAGAGGACAAATCTCCGGACCAGATCGTGAACGCATATTCCTGGTTAGCTGTGAGACCGGAGATCGTGATGGTGATTGGGGTAGAAATGCCCCACTGGATGAAATCCCGAGTGATATCGCTGTTAGGACCCGAATTGGCACCGCGGTCGCGTGATTTACTGGTATCGTTACCTACTGACGCGGTGAGAGTGACGGTGCTTGAGCCAAACGTTCCACTGACGGGAGACGAGAGATCAGTCACTGGCACAGCACCTGCGGCAATGTCCGTAGTCAAATCATTCTGGAAGTCGAACAAGATCGTCGCGGCTGGAGCGGTAGCGGCAAAGAGCAGCAAAGATAGAACAGCGGAGGAGATTACCAATCTTGCACGGGGCTTGGTGGGTGAGGGTTTAAGCAACATGAATCTGACCTCCTAGTTGTGAATGCCTCTATGTGGAGACATTCTGGACCACATGACTGGATGCCGCGGAGGACCTCCCTCCGAAGAACATCCAAAGACATGTCATGTATTTTGCCACAAAAAGGGGTTGACGCAATGCCTATTCGGTACTATTTTGTGCCTAAATAGGCAACTTAGTACTCCTCTATGCTCCAGATCGGAATCCATTTCACCCATGAGAACTTCGATAACCGCGAAGCATTTCGCGGCATCTGCGAGTTCGTCCGACGACACGAACGAAACTGGCGACTGGTTATGGTCGGGCGGTGGAAGGATTCGCCCGATGCCTACAAGCCTCTGGTCGGCGGGATTCTTGCCACGCACGACGAGGCCACGCGTCGGTACATCCACGACCGGGGCCTGCCCGCGTCGAGCCTGTCCAGCCGATTCATCGATCCCCTTTTGCCGCAGGTCTGGCACGACGATGCGGAGGTCGGCCGACTGGCTGCGGAACACTTGATCCAGCGAGGGTACCGCCGCTTCGGCTGGTTCGGGGATCAGCTCAGCGTCACCGCGGACCGAAGGCGACAGGGCTTCATCGATGCCCTGATTAACCGTGGGTTCGAGATGGATCGGCTGGTGGTTGATGCCCGGGATTGGGGGGCGGACGACTCAACCCTGCTTGCCGCGGCGTTGGAGGATGACCCTGGGCCGATCGGGTGTTTGGCGGTCGATGACTCGCGTGGCGCACCGCTGGTCAATGCCTGCCGGGATGCGGGGATCGATGTCCCCCGGCGGGTCGGTTTCGTCGCTGCCAACAACGCCACCTTCATCTGCGAGTCCAGCTTCCCCCCGCTCACGAGCATCGAACTGGACATGAAGGGCCGGGGCTACGAAGCGGCGCGTATCCTCGCTCGGCAACTCGACGGCGAGGGCATCGAAACCGACCTCCCCCCCGTCCCGCCGGTGCGACTGGTCGCCCGAGAATCGACCGGATATGCGACCACGGAGGACCCGGTCGTCGACAGAGCCATCGCGTTTATCCACGCCAACGCCCGGCGGGAAGTCCGCATCGAAGACGTGGTGCGACACGCCAAGACCAACCGCAGGACGCTCACCTGGAAGTTCCGCAAGGCGCTCAACACCACGCCGCATCAACGGATCGTCGAAGCACGCATCGAGGCAATCAAGGAGCTTCTTCTGACCACCGACCTGGACACCCAGGCTTTGACCGACGCCGCGGGTTTCGTCTCAAGGTCGCACATGTCACGCCTGTTCAAAGAACAGACCGGCCAGACTCTGATCCAGTTCCGCAACCAATCCCCCGGCCGAAACCGAAAGCTCACCGCCCAAGGACACGCCGGGTCGTACCGATCAGGATAAAGGGGTCACGGGATAAATCTGTCATCACCGTGTTATTTTTTGCGCCCGATCAGCCCCCGATAGAGCGGGTTCTCCATGTCACGGAAGAACTCTTCCTGCTCTTCGATACCGCGTTCCAGCAGATTGCTGATGATATTGGAGCGTGACTCATCATCATCACAGGTTCCGTTTAATGTCTTGAGATCAAGTCTACTGCCGCCTGCGGCGGCGGGCGTCCGCCCGAACGACGCTCCGCAGGCTAACGTTCACGGGTCGCAGGCCACGGGCAGGCTCAGGCAGGTCAGGCAGGTCAGGCAGGCTATTGACCATGGCTGTAAAATGCAGAAAATTAAAGTGATGCGCTGCCCGAAGGGCGCGGCAGAGACCAGTTGACGCGGTGGTGCTCCTTGTGCCGTGTCCCCCGATATCACCCACGACCCCCGGAAGGGCTCGGCCTTGGCAATCGGTCCTTGCTGGCCTGTCGAGGGTGCCCTTGAGATAAGAACGCAACAGGCGCAACACAGCCCGCCGCTGTGTGGGCGTCAGCGTGGGCCAGGTCGATAGGATGAAGGTCAGATCGCGGTCAGATTGTGACCCTTTTTGTGATGTGACCCCGCTTAGCGTTGCACAAGAGCGGGTTTTCCGGGGGGTTCGATTCCCGGCACCATTTTGCCAACGCGATTGGCATGTGTTTGTGATGAGCAAACGGCGCAGCCACAACTCCTATTGACGCTCAGCCCCACCCCGGATCGGGAACGGGTTGGTGTATTCTGTTTGTGTTACGCGGGACTTGGGATGGCGTAGAAAATCCACCTAGGCAGGCGTGCCTTGGTTTCTCGGGAAACCGCCGCATGAATCCATGGCTCATGGTCGTGTGCATGATCTTGTTCGCAATGCCTGTATCCGCCGAGGTGATGTTGTATGTCAGCCCGACCGGCCGGGATACTCAAGCGGGGACCGAAGCTGAGCCTTTAGCGACGTTAGCCGGCGCGCGCGATCGTGTCAGAACACTCGACAAGGACCGGCCGATCACGGTGATTTTCGCCGCGGGCACATATCGCTTCTCGGAACCGGTCGAATTTGAGGCGCAAGACTCGGGAACCACCCGGTCACACATCACCTACAGAGCCGATGACCACGCAATTGTCCGATTTACCGGTGGCGTCAACGTGACCGCATGGAAACCGGTCACCGACAAGCCTGTGCTCGAACGCCTGCCTGTTGAGGCGCGTCCCCACGTCCGGGTTGCTGACCTTAACGCACAAGACATCACCGAGCTTGGCGAATTGAAAGTCTATGGTTTTGGTATCGGCGTGAATCCCGCCGAGGCGGAGTTGTTCTTTGGTGATCGACCCCTCACGCCTGCACGCTGGCCCAACGTGGGGTTCAACAAGGTCGACAAAGTGCTCGACCCGCAACACCTCGTCGTGGACACCGATCGTATCGCACGGTGGGCACAAGAGCCCGACCCGTGGGTCCTGGCTTATTGGCACCACGACTGGGCAGAGGTCCACGAGCCGATCGTCGGCTTCGACGCTGAAAAGCACATCATCAAGCGGTCGAAAGAGATCGAACCGAAATACGGGATCACCGCAAAATCAGCCCGTTGGTTTGCCGACAACATGTTCTGCGAACTCGACACACCGGGGGAGTATTACATCGACCGCCAGAACAGGCTCGTGTATCTCTGGCCGCCCGAGGGTGACGGGCTGACCGTGCTCTCCCAAGCCACGGGGTTCATCGAGGGCCGCGAGCTGTCACACGTCACGTTCCGTGGCTTTGTCATGGGAGCCTGCCGGGACACGGCTGTGAAGTCCTCCGGAGGGTCTGACCTGCGGGTAGTGGGTTGCACGATCCGCAACGTCGGCACGCGCGCGGTCGAGATCACCGGCGGAACGGACCACCTCGTCTACGGTTGCGACATCGGCTATTGCGGCGCGGGGGGCATCATGGTCAGCGGCGGCGATACGCCGACTCTCACGCCCGCCGGTCACAACATCGAGAACAACCACATCCACCACTACTCGCGTCGCAACCGGACATACCGGGGTGCTGTGCAGTTCGACGGCGTAGGCATCCGCATCGCGCACAACCTGATCCACCACGCGCCCCACACCGCGATCTTAGGCAACGGCAACAACAACACCATCGAGTTCAACGAAATCAGCGATGTCATCCGGGAAAGTGGCGACGCCGGCGCACTCTACGCCGGCCGCGACTGGACGAAACGCGGCACCGTGATCCGCTACAACTACTGGCACGACATCACCGGTGAGACCGGCTTAAAAGGTATGGCCATCTATCAGGACGACCAGATCAGCGGTCAAACCATCACAGGAAATATTTTTGAAAACGTTAACCGCGCCGTCTTCCTCGGCGGGGGCTGCGACCACACCGTCACATACAACGTCTTTGTCAACTGCTGGCGATCCGTCCACCTCGATGACCGCGGCATGAACTGGCAAAGGAAGATGGTCACCGATCCGGACGAAACGCTGCAAAAAAGGCTGCGGGCCGTTCCCTATAAGAGTGAGCTTTGGCAAAAGCAATACCCGACACTTGCCAACATCCTCGAAGACGACCCCGGTGCGCCGAAGCGCAATCTCATCCGGGCCAACATCAGCGCCGGCGGAAAATGGGACGACATCAAGGCAAGCACGAAGAAGGATCAGGTCATCGATAATAACCTCGTCTTCGACAACGACCCCACATGGATCACGCTGGTCAAAGACAAAGCTGGCAAACTCACCGACATCCGTTTCAAAGACCCCGCCGCGATCGAGAAAATCGCATTCAAGACGATCCCCGTCGAGAAGATCGGCTTATACGAAGACCCCCGCCGAGCATCCTGGCCCATTGAAGACACAGTTCGAAAGTAGCAAGACGGGTGGTTCGATTCTCCCCCAGGCTCCATTCCATGTGCCCGACCGTAGCGGCGTTTTCGTTACGCTTGTGCCCGCTGCAGGGCCCCGGCTGTTGCTGGGTTTTGAACAGACTTGGGTTAAGAAACGGGGTTAAGAAACGGTGTCGGGTTAAGAAACGGTGTCGGATACCGTTTATGGGGGTTAAGGTTAAGAAACGGTGTCGGATACGAACGCCATCAACTTAAGCGGCAACGCTTGTGATTTCAAGGTGTTTGCGTAGTTGGTCGCGGGGTTGGGTCATGTAGCTGTAGCGGTCTTTCCTTCGTTTGACCACACGCGGTTCGTGTCTACCGGGTCTGTGCGGGT
>WGMF01000029.1 GCA_016125215.1 Phycisphaera sp. | reverse complement strand
GCAACCGCGTGTTCGAGGACGGGGCTGACATCGATCGAGCCTGCCACGATAGTTGGAACAAACTGACGCCCGAGCGGCTCAAAACCATCACTGCGACCGAGTGGCTCACGCACGAGAATTAAATGGGATTGGTATTAGAGGGTCTAAATATCGAAGTACATGCAGAACTCGAAGGGGTGCGGTCGCTGGCGCAGCGCAGCCACTTCGTTCTCGCGTTTGTACATGATCCAGTAGTGGATCACGTCCTCGGTAAAGACACCGCCTTCGAGGAGGAAGCGGTGGTCTTTTTCCAGCGCGTCGAGCGCCTCTTCTAGGTCGGTCGGCGCGGAGGCGATGGCCTCGTACTCCTCGGGTTCGAGGTCGTAGAGGTCGCGGTCGAGCGGGTCGCCGGGGTGGATCTTGTTTTTGATCCCGTCGATGGCGGCCATGGTCATCGCGGCAAACGCCAGGTAAGGGTTGCACGACGAATCGGGGCAGCGGAACTCGATGCGCTTGGTCTTGGGGTTGTCGGAGTAGACGGGGATGCGGATCGCAGCCGAACGGTTGCGTGAGGAGTAGACGAGGTTGACCGGGGCTTCGTAGCCGGGGACTAAGCGCTTGAAAGAGTTGGTCGTCGGGTTGGTGAAGGCGATGAGCGAGGCGGCGTGTTTGAGGATGCCGCCGATGGCGTAGAGGCCCAGCTCGCTCAGCCCCGCGTATTTTTTCCCGGCAAAGAGCGGGCGGTCGCCCTTCCAGAGCGAGAAGTGCGTGTGCATGCCCGAGCCGTTGTCCTGGAAGAGGGGCTTGGGCATGAAGGTGGCGACCTTGCCGTGCCGCGCCGCGACGTTCTTGACGATGTATTTGTAATACATGCAGGTGTCGGCCATGTGGACGAGTTCCTGGAAGCGAAGGTCGATCTCGGCCTGGCCGCCGGTCGCCACTTCGTGGTGGTGGCACTCGACGGGGATACCCATCGCCGTCATCACCGCGACCATCTCCGAACGCAGGTTGGTCATGGTGTCCATCGGCGGGCAGGGGAAGTAGCCCTCTTTCTGACGGACCTGGTAGCCGAGGTTGGTGATGTCCTGCCGACCGCGGTTCCAGATGCCCTCGACCGAGTCGACCCGGTAGGCCGCCTCGTTGATTTTCTGGTCGTACCAGACGTTGTCGAAGACGAAGAACTCCATCTCCGGGCCGAAGTAGGCGCGGTCGGCGATCTTGCTGGCCTTGAGATACTCGACGGCCTTGCGCCCGACGGAGCGCGGGTCGCGTGAATAATTCTTCTTGGTCACGGGGTCCTTGATGTCGCAGATGAGCGAGAGCGTCGGCCGATCGTAGAACGGGTCGATCTTGGCGGTGTCGGCCACGGGGACGAGGATCATGTCACTCTCGTTGATCGCCTGCCACCCGCGGATCGAAGAGCCGTCAAACCCGAAGCCCTCCTTGAAGCTGCTGAGCTTGAGCTCGCTCGAAGGGTAGGTGGTGTGTTGCCAAAGACCGGGGAAGTCCATGAACCGGCAGTCGATGAATTCGATCTTTTTCTGTTTGACGAACTGGAGCACTTGGGCGGGCGTCATGGCGGACCTCCTGTGTGGGAGACGTGCGTCGGCAAAGCCGGGTGTTGAGAAGCCTTGAGCAGGCGATGATAATGCGTGGTGTCATCCGGGCCAAGTGCGTCAAGGGGTTTGACCATGAGCGAAACGGGCGAATCGGTGATGATGCGTGACCTCGTCGCGCCGGACCTGGCGGAGATGCTGCACGCCAAACGGACCGACGAGGCCCGCGCCGCGATGTCGGAGCTGCTCGACCCCGAGCTGGCTGACGTGATCGCCTCGCTCGATAGCGACGACAAGGTGATCGCTTTCCGCCTGCTCTCCCGCGCGCGGCAGGGCAGCGTCTTCTCACTCCAGCAACCCGACGAGCAGGAACAACTGCTCGAAGTGCTCTCCGACGAACACCTCACCGAACTCATGGAGGGCCTGGCACCCGACGACCGTGCCACGCTCATGGAGGAGATGCCCGGCGAAGTCACCGCACGACTGCTTGCCACCATGAGACCCGACACACGCAGGCGGACTCAGTTCCTCCTGGGCTACCCCGAGGAGTCGGTCGGCAGGTTGATGACGCCCTACTACCTCACCGTCAAACCCGAATGGACGGTGGAGCAGGCCATCGCGCACTTCCGTCAATTCGGCCGGGACGCGGAGACGTTTACCTATGTCTACGTTGTCGACGACCACGGGGTCCTGCTCGACGACCTGCGGATCCGCGTCTTCGTCCTCAGCGAACCGACCACCAAGGTGCGTTCCCTGATGGACGAGAACTTCGTCGCGCTGCGTGCCACCGACGACCGCGAAGCGGCGGTACGCACCATGGAACGCCACGACACGTTCGCCTTGCCCGTGGTCAACGACGAGGGCGTGATGGTCGGCATCGTCACCGCCGACGACGTGGCGGACGTGGCCCGCGCCGAAGCCACCGAGGACGCGCAGAAAATGGGCGGTGTCGAGGCGCTCTCCGAACCCTATCTTTCTGTAAGTCTTTTCGAGCTTGCCCGGAAGCGCGGCTCGTGGCTGAGCGTGCTCTTCGTCGGAGAGATGCTCACCGCCAGCGCCATGGGCAGGTTCCAGCACCAGATCGAACAGGCCAGCGTGCTGGCGTTGTTTGTGCCTCTGATTATCTCTTCCGGGGGCAACAGCGGTTCGCAGGCCTCGACTCTGATTATCCGCGCCATCGCCGTGGGTGAGGTCAGCCTCAAACAGTGGTGGCACGTCATGCGACGAGAACTGGCGTGCGGCATCCTTCTTGGCCTGCTGCTCGGGGCGCTGGGCCTCGTCCGCATCCACCTCTGGCAGTGGATGGGTTGGGTCGATTACACCATCCAGCACGGCGACCACGTCTCGAGCTACCACATGGTCGCCATCGCGGTGTCCGTGTCGCTCATCGGCGTCGTCCTCTGGGGCACCATCATGGGCGCGATGCTCCCCTTCCTCCTCAAGGCCCTGCGCCTCGACCCCGCCACGATCTCCGCGCCCTTCGTCGCCACCCTCGTCGACGTCACCGGCCTGGTCATCTACTTCACCACCGCCGTGATGATCCTGCACAACACCGTGCACTGGTAGCCCCCGGAAGTTTCCAAATCAACACCTCGGTTAATGGCTATGCATGAAGATGCGGGGTCGTACCGCAATCACGAACTTCACTTCAACTCATCGCCGTATTTCTTCTGCAGCTTCTCAACCTTGGGCTGCGCCGCGGCGCGGATGTAGGGCTGGTCGGGGTTGTTCTTCGCGTAGTCCTGGTGGTATTTCTCTGCGGGATAGAAAGCCTTCAAGGGTTCGAGCGTGGTGACGATCTTGCCCTTGATTTCACCGCTATCCGACAGGTGCTGGATCATCGCCTGCGCTTCGGACTTTTCATTTTCATTGGCGTAGAAGATGGCCGAGCGGTACTGTGTGCCCTCGTCGGCCCCCTGGCGGTTGAGCGTCGTCGGGTCGTGCGCAACGGTGAAAAAGATTTTTAGGAGTTTCTCATAGGAAATCTTCCGGGGGTCATAAGTGATGCGGATCGCCTCGGCGTGGCCCGTCGTGCCGGTGCAGACCGCGGGGTAGTTGGCGGTCTCTTTCGACCCACCGCTGTAGCCGGACTCGACACTCACTACGCCCTTGAGTGGTTCAAACACCGCCTCGGTACACCAGAAACACCCACCGGCCAATACCGCTGTGGCCAACTCAGAATCACCGGCGGCTGCGGCCTGCTTCGTCGCGGGATCGGCCAGCGTGGCAAGCTTGTCCTGATCGACAAACTTGAGCGACTCACCGTTGACGCAGTAACGCAGCCCCGTCGGGCGCGGGCCGTCTTCAAACACGTGCCCGAGGTGCCCGTCACACCGCGCACAAAGAATCTCCGTCCGCACCATCCCGTGACTGGTGTCGGACTTCTCGACGATGTTTTCTTTCGCGATCGGCTGGAAAAAGCTCGGCCAACCCGTGCCCGAGTGGAACTTGCCCCCGGAAGTAAAGAGCGGCAGATCACACCCGGCGCAGACGTAGACGCCCTCTTTCTTGTTATCGAGCAGCGTGCCACAGAACGGGGCCTCGGTCCCCTTGTTCCGCAGGATGCGGTAAGCCTCGTCACCGAGTTGCGTCTTCCACTCGTCGTCGCTCTTGACGACCTTGGCCATCTCGAAGGGGCCGACGAGTTCACCTTGGTCGTTGAATACTTTGACGGACACCATACCGGGGGTCTCCTTATTTTCGGGCTGCTCGGATTCGGCGGCGTGAACCGTGCAGGACGATAAAACAAGCGGAAAAAGCAGGAAAAGAAAGCGCCACATGACAGACTCCTGTGTGAGGTGTGCTTCCGCACGCTGACACAGACGACAACACTCGGTCATGGAATGTTATTCCGTTCAGTGCCCCTTGGCTTCTTCGCCGAGCATCGGCTTGATCTTGGCCAGGATCGCGTTGAGGTGGCCCTGGTCCCTGGCTTCGGCGTTGAGGCGTAAGAGGGGTTCGGTGTTGCTGGCGCGCACGTTGAACCACCAGCCCCCGGGCAGGCCGCCTACGTCGTTGGATGCGTCCCACGCGTCGATGGTGACACCGTCGAGCTCATCGATCTTGGCCCCCCGGAAGGTGTCTTTGAGTGAGTCAAGCACCCTGGCTTTATCCTCGGTCTTGAAGTTGATCTCGCCCGATTGGGGGTACTTCTTGAACGGGGCAATCAACTCGCTCATGGGCTTCTTGGCTGAACCCAGCACACTGAGCACCGCGGCAAAGGCGATCGCGCCCGAGTCGGCAAACGAGTTGTCACGGAAGTAGAAGTGACCCGAGAGTTCGCCACCAAAAATCCCGTGGGTCTGACGTAAGAGCGCCTTCATGAACACGTGGCCCACCCGGCTCTTGGCGGGCTTGCCGCCCAGTTCACGGATGCGCTCTTCCACCGCCTTGCTCGAACGCAGGTCATAAATGACCGTCGCGTTGCGTGCCTGGTTGAGGAAGTGTTCGCACAACAGCGCGGTGAGGTGGTCGCAGCCGATCGTCTGGCCCTTCTCATCGGTGAGGATGCAGCGGTCGGCGTCGCCGTCGAAGCACACGCCCAGGTCGGCCTTGTGTTCCTTCACGCCCTCCTGCGTCGGGACCATGTTCTCCGCGACGAGCGGGTTGGGCTCGTGGACGAACGAGCCGGTGATCTCGAAATTAACGGGGATGATCGTCAGGTTCTCGACGCCCTCGAAAATCTTCGGCACCAGCTTGCCGCCCATGCCGTTGCAGGCGTCGATGAAGACCTTGATCGGGCGCTTGAGGGGCGAGAGGAACTTGAGCACGTGCTTGCGGTATTCGTCCCAGAGGTCTAACTGACTGTAAGATCCGGTGGGTGAGAGCACCGCGAGGGCCGCGTCACTCAAACCGACAGCGACTTTCTGGATGTCCTTGAGGCCCGAGTCGGCCCCGATGGGTTTGGCCTGCATGCCCGAAATCTTGAAGCCGTTGTATTGGATCGGGTTGTGGCTGGCGGTCACCTGGATGCCCCCCACCGCTTTGGGCACGTGGTTGACCGCAAAATACATGAAGCTCGTGTCGCACATGCCCAGGTCCACGACGTTCACCCCCGACGACCGCAACCCTTTGACCAACGCTTCACACAACCGCGGCGAGTGAGGACGCATGTCCCGGCTGACCAGCACCGTGCCCCCGCTGGCCACGCCACTGGACCGACCGAGAAACTGGCCGGCGGCGTAACCCACGCGCAGGGCGGCGGCTTCGTTCAATGGATCGGGGTATACCGCTCGCACGTCGTAGGCTTTGAAGATCTTGTCGAGGCTCATGGGGGTGTCCGTGTTGGGGGCTGTGAGGGGATCGGGGTGAAGGCACTCTGGCTAGAAAATAGCATGTCCGCCAAGGCCGGGATGATAGCAGATGCACCGGCACCGGCGACGGTCGGCGTGCGTCTAACCCGCCAGCCGACATCCGTGTGTTTGACCGCGTAAACTGTTACCGATGCTCAAGCGTTTTGCCATCATCGCCTTGGCGACACTCCTGGCTGCGGGGGTGCTCGTGTTTACCGTGATCTTCGGCGAAGCCCCGCCGCAAGGCCCGGAGCGACCGAAGATCAACGCGAACATCGAGCCCGGCCAACTCCCCCCGCCACTCAAGATCGGCTCGTCCGACCCTACGATCCCCTCCGAGGCCGGCGGTTACATCATCGAACGCACCAACGAGAAAGGCCAACTCACGCGCATCACCGGCCAGCACTTTAGACCGATGCCCGCGTCCAATGTCGAGGTCGACAACCTGACCACCGAGGTCTACCTCACCCCGACGCGCGTGATCCAGGTCAAGTCCGACAGCGCCCGCATGTATGCCCCCGACTCCCAGCCCGAGAGCGGCACCCTCACGGGCCACGTGCGACTGACGCTCTACGAATGCCCACCCGACCGCACGGTTTCGACCGATGAAGCAAGCCGTGACGCAAGGCTGAAGATTTTCTTTGACGAGCCCGTGCGTTTCGACCTGCGATTGGGCCACATCGAGTCCACGGGCAATGTCGAGGTCGTCGGCTCTGACATCCACTTCCTCGGGTCGGGTCTGACCATTTCCTACAACCAGCTCCGCGGTCGGGTCGAACGGCTTGAAGTCGCAAGGGGACAGGAGCTGCGCCTGCGCACACGCACTCCCAAAGGCAACGCACCGGCCCCCGTCAAAGCCCCTGTCAATCAAACCGACGCCACAACCGTTATCCCTGCCACACCCGACAGCACGGTGACGACTTCCCGGCCCGACACGCCCGATGCACCAGGCCCATCCGATCACTCGACCCCCACAACACCCGATACACCTTCCAAGCCGACGATCTTCTACCGTGCCCTCTTCGAACAGCGTGTCGTCGTGACGGGCGACCTGGTCAAGCGCGTGGACGCCGACACGCTGGCGATGCTCTTCTCGCTCGGTCGAACGGATAACCAGGAATCGCTGCTCACCCGACTGCCCCCGCCCAGCGACGCCGCACAATCCGTTGACTCCACACCGAACAACACCACTCCGCTGAATCCCAGCCCGCCCGTACAAACTCCCACACAGGATCAACACCCAGCCCCTGCCCACGATGCCCAACCTGAAACGAATTCAACTCCACCCGCGGAGTCGGACGAGATCGTGGTCCACTGGACCGGGCCGTTCGTTGTCGTGCCGGAGGAAAACCCGCCCACGGAACTGGCCGGCCCCGACGATTCCATGCTCATGATGTCGGGCAGCCCATTGCGTGTCACCACACTCAACGATGAAGTGATCCTCGCTTCGGACATGGACTACCTCAAGAGTACCGGGCGCATCCGTGTGAACGGGTCGGATAAACAACCGATGATGCTCGATTCGCCCAGCCTCGGCGTGCTCGAGGGGGAAAGGCTCGTGATCGACCAGTCGACCGGGATCGGCCAGATCGTCGGCCCCGGCAAGTTGCGCGCCATCAATGCCGATATCCAAACCGTCACCCCACCATCCACCACGCCACCGACCCCGGCGACATCTAACAATCTGTCAGAGGGCTTGCAAGTGAAATGGTCCGACCGGGTGGACCTGGTATTTGACCCACAAGTTAGCGCGGACGGTTCGCCCGGCGTCGGGGCACTGCGGTATGTCACCTTCCGGGGCAATGTGTTCACCGATCACCCGCAGTTTGAACTCGCCACGGACAAGCTCGCACTCTCTCTGGGCGATCCCGGCACGACAGGCCCCACAATTCAAGGCATCGATGCCTCCGGGTCGGTCCGCGTCGTCACACACCCCGGCTCAACACGGCGTGGATCGCAAAACCCCGCCGACCGCAACCTGGAACTGACGTCCGACCTCCTGCGCATCGCGATGGAACACACCGATACCTCGGGTGACGCCCCCACCCGCCTCGAAGCCACCGGCCATGTCGCCGCTCATGAGTCGGGCAGGACGCTGCACGCGGGCAAGATGGAAATCCAGCTCGCTCAAGCTCAGCCACCAACCGACGCAAAGCCCCCCGCAAACAACGTCACCGTCTCGAGCCTGACCGCCTCCGACAACGTGCTCGTCGAGATCGACGGCAGCGCCACACGCATCGAGGGCGACCGCCTCGTCACCGTCCCCGGACAAGACGGCCAGGACCAGGTCGAAATCTTCGGCAGCGACACCAACCCCGCCCGCATGTCACGCGACGACGGCTCGCTCACGGGTGAGCACATCGTCCTCTCCGACAGCGGCAAGACCGCGCACGTCGTGGGCAAGGGCATCTTCACCGTCCGCACCGCGCCGCAATCGCAAGGGCAGGCCGCGTCGAATCTCACCATCACCTGGCTCGACTCGATGACCTTCAACAACGCCGTCGGTATGGCGCGCTTCGTCGGCGGTGTTGTCAGCGACGGGTACTTCGGCAAAGACACCAGCCGACTGACCTGCGACGACCTGCGCATCGACTTCGTCCCGGGATCGCTCGAAGAGGCCAACGCGGTCGAAAAGCCCGTGGGAGAGGGCGCACAGCGTGTGCTCGACAATTTCCACTCGATCAACCACATCCAGGCCGACGGGAACGCGGTCCTCCTTGCGTCACGCTGGAGCGACCACCCCGGCGGGACGCTCGGCTCGCGCCTGCGCATCACAGGCCCGACGATCTTCTTCGACAGCCTGCCCCAGCAACTGCAGGTCGTCGGCGTGGGCACGATGTTCGTCGAAGACTACCGGCCGGACGACGCGCAACGCGCCGCCAGCCCCGACGACGCCGCCGTCGGCAAAACACTGGGCGTCACCATCGCAGGCCGGGGCGCGACGCTCTTCACGTGGTCCAGCCAGATGCAGATCGACATGAAATACAACGACCTGCGCATCTTCGAGCGCGTACAGATGCTCCACAGGGGCGCGGGCCAGAACAAACCCGTGCAGCTCGATTGTCAATACTTTGAAGCCGACCTCGAAGCGACGGGCGGCATCGGCGTCTGGGCCAGCGGCAACGCCCCGCAACCCCGGCTGCAAACCATCACCGCGCGCAACAGCGTCCGAATCCGCAGCGGCGACAAGACGATCCTCTGCGACGAGATGCGATACCGCGGGGTCCAAAAGACCGTCACGTTGCTGGCGACTCAGGGACGCAGGTGCTCGATCACACAGGAGAACATCTCCACACCGCTCACCGCGGAGCAATTCAAGTGGGACCTCGTGCGCGACCGCATCGAGATCGAACACCCCGGTCGCCTGTCACGGTGATTGGGTCGGCACCGTGTTGCAAACGATGCAAATCATTACCATGTCCCCATGCGGTTAGACCTCGAATACGACAACCAAATACCCCACGGCCGCGCGACCGCGCAGGTCATCCAGGACGCCCTCGACCTCGTCCACAACGCAGGCGGCGGCACGGTCAGCCTCGGGCCGGGCATCTGGGTCAGTGGCACCGTGGCCCTGCGCTCTCTTGTGGAACTCAACCTCCAGCGCGGCTGCGTCCTCCAGGCCTCGACCGACCTCTCGCAATACGAGGTCTGCCCCGACCACGCGGACAACAAGGACCAGTCCGGCAAACACCTCATCGTGGCGGAGCACTGCGAAAACCTGGCGCTCACCGGCCCGGGCGTGATCGACGGGCAGGACACCGAGTTCCTCGAACCCGTCGCATCAGACGATGAACGTGTCTACGGCATCTTCAAACTCAAGCTGCGCGGCGGGCCCGACTCTCGCCAAAGACCCTGCCCGCTTATCGAACTGGCCCACTGCCGCGACCTCGTGGTGGAGAACCTGCACATCCTCAGGTCGCCGGGCTGGACGCTGCACCTCTACGATTGCCACCACGCGCGCGTTCAGGGCGTCACCATCCGCAACAACCTCATGGCGGTCAATGCCGACGGTGTCGGGATCAACGGCTGTCGGGACGTGATCGTGAGCCAGTGCGACGTCGAGACGGGCGACGACGCCTTCATCGTCAAATCGACGAACGTAGGCGTCCCCTGCGAACGGGTGATGTTCAGCCAGTGCATTGCCTCGACGAATTGCTCGGCCTTCGGCTGCGGCGCGGAGGTGGCGGGCGACGTCCGTGACATCGTGTTTACCAACTGCATTGCCTCGAAGTCGCTGCGTCTCATCAAGCTCCAGCTTTGGCAACCGGGCACCGTCGAACGCATCACCTTCGACAACATCACCGGGGCAACGTTCCCCGACGGGGGCGTCACCTGTGAAAGGGCCATCTACATCGACATCCAGCAGTTCGTCCGCCCCACCCCCACGCTCGGGCATGTCCGCGACATCACCGTCCGCAACGTCACCTGCCGGACACGCGGGCGGATCGTCATGACCGCGCAGGACGGCTCGGTCATCGAGAACGTGCTGCTGGATAACATCCTGTTAGAGGTCCCCGAGATCGAAGACCCCGCCGTCGCGGTGCCGGCGTCAAAGAGCATGCAGAACTCGAACTTCAACCCCCACACCCGCGCCGCCCGCGCCGCCGTCGTTGCGGACAACGTCCACAACCTGACATTGCGTGACCTCGTCGTGCGCTGGCCCGAACTTCCGGGGGTGGCCATGGACGCGCTGTGCCTGCGGGGGTGTGAATCCGTGCGGAACGAGTCTCCACGCCTGCAACCCTGCGGGGTCAGGGCGTAAGCGGCCTGACCCTTATTTTTCCTGCGATGCAAGCCCGGTCACGGTCATGAAAATCGTGTACAGGTCGGTCTGGTCGAGGTACGCGCCGCGGACGGGGTCGCTTTGCGTGGCGTATCGCTCAAGCAACTCACTCCCCACGCCTTTGGCATAGACGGGGACGAGGTGGTTGCTGTGTTCTGTGGTCTGGAACCTGGCCCCCGGAAGTTTGCCCGGGCCGTTGTCCACAATGGGATCGAACGCCACGTTGTCGCTGTTCGGGCCGTAGAGCTGGTGGTCGTGGTCGGCGGTCACGACTAACAGAGTGTTAGTGTAGTTCGGCATATCGTCCCGCCCCGTGTTGGCAGTGAGGTAGGCGTCGATGAACGCCACGGTGTCGTTGAACTCCATCATGGCCTCGATCATGCGGCCGAGGTGGTTGGCGTGCATGGCGCGGTCGACCTCGCCCTGTTCGATACCGAGGAAAAAGCCCTTGTCGTTGCGGAGGAGGATGTTCAGCGCGCCCCTGACCATCGTGGGCAGGTCGGGCACGTCGGTGCGCATGTCTTGGCCGGGGGGCGTGGTGTAGTTGGGCTTGCTGAATCCGCCGTCGTTTGAGCGGTACTGCTGCTTGCCCTCGTAACGGGTGACGACGCCGATGAGTTTGCGATGCGGGTCATAGGGTTCGAGTGTGCCTTGTGCTAGATTTTCAAATTCCTCTTTGGTCTGGATGAGTTGCCAGGAACCGGCGTTTTGTGATCCAGGCTGTTGTTTGAGATGATCCCACGTCGCCCGCCCGATCCACTTGTAGTTGGGCGAGGTTTTCGTGCGCCCGTCGTTGTCGTAATCCGGATTGCCCGCGCCCATGATGACATCGATGTACGGTGTCGCAAGCATGTCCCGGATGATCTCGGGTCGGTTCACCCGGCTTTCGTTCGAGACACCGGCAAACCCCGCGGGGGTGGCGTCGCTGACCTGCACGGTGGTGACGACGCCTGTGGTCATGCCTTTGGCCCAGATCGATTGCGCAAATGTCTCGACCGGCTTGCCGTTGCCGTCCACGTCGAGCGCGTTGTTGTAGGTCTTCACGCCGGTCATCGAGGCGGATATTGTGCAAGCGGAATCGGGGTAGGTCTGGTCGTGCCAGAGATAGCCCGTAAACTCGAGGCCCTCGATGGGCTTGATCGGCGTGGGGTCCCACGCCTGTGTGGAGTTGTAGACCGTTTTAGCGTCCTGCCTGAGGCCGACCGCACCGGCGACGGGTTGCGGGCCTCTGCGTAACGGATAAACCGACATCGCCCGCCCGACCCAGCCCAGGCCGTTGACGGTCATCCTGCCCGTCGTGCCCGTGTAGTCGCCCGTGCATTCATAGGTCGAGTACCCCGCGCCATCAGCGATCATATAGATCACGTATCGTGCAATCGGATCGGCAAGAACCGTCGGCGTCAAACAGAACGCCACAAGCATGACGGTCAGGCAGGGCGATAGGCGTCGATTGTTCATGGGGGTGGGCCGGGTGAATGATTCACTGACCAGAGAGCTGAAATCCTGATTGCATCATATCGCGTGGGTACGGGCAGGGTCAGCCGATTGATGATTTTTAACCCCATACTCACCCACGACCACGTCGGCGTATCATGCGGGGTATGGGATTCGACATCGCAGCCATCCTCTCCCCCACCGGCCCGATCGCAATGCGGCTGGGTGAGCGCTACGACCACCGCCCCGAGCAGGGACGTATGGCCTTGGCGGTGGATGAGGCTTTTACCCAACGCAAGACCACGGTCATCGAGGCGGGCACAGGCGTGGGGAAAAGTTTTTCCTATCTCCTGCCGGCGATAAAACACATCCTCGAAGCCAAGGCCCGTGCATCGGAGGACGGCGACCTACCACGCAGGCGCGTCGTGATCTCGACCCACACCATCGCGCTGCAGGAGCAGTTGCTAAACAAAGACATCCCGTTTCTGCGCAACGCCCTGGCGGGGCACCTGCCGGGCGATGGGGAGTTCACCGCGGTCCTGGTCAAGGGTCGTGGCAACTATGTTTCCCTGCGCCGGTTGGCGCGCACGATGGATCGACGTGTGGAACTCTTTGCCGACCACGACGAGATGCGGACACTCGAAACGATCCAGGAGTGGTCGCGTACCACAACGGACGGCTCGCTCACAACACTCCCACAGTTGCAAAAACCCACCATCTGGTCGAGCGTGCAATCCGACTCCGAGGACTGCCAGGGCCGGCGGTGCCCGACTTACATGAAGTGTTTTTACCAGTCGGCCCGGCGACGCATGGAGAACGCGGACCTCCTGGTGGTCAATCACGCGCTGTTCTTTGCTGACCTGCAACTGCGCGAAGAAGGCTTCGGGCTGCTCCCGCCTTATGACTATGTCGTGCTCGATGAAGCGCACACCGTCGAGGACGTGGCCAGCGACCACTTCGGCGTTTCGGCCAGCCGATTCCAGGTCATGCTCCTCATCACCGGTCTTTACACGCAACGGGGTAAGGGCATCCTCCCCGCCCTGTCGCACAAGCGTGGCTCGCCCACGGAGCTGCTCGACCGCTGCATCCGTGCGGTGAGCGACGTGGCCTACGCCACCGACGTGCTCTTTGACGACCTCGCACGCTGGCAGGAACAGACCGGCCGAACCAACGGCCGCATCCGCGAACCCGACATCGTGCCCAACGACCTCTCACCCGCTTTGCGTGACCTGTCGATCCAACTCAAGATGCTCCGCGACAAGCTCGACGACGCGGACGACCGCATGGAGATCAACGGCTACGCCCTGCGGGCTGAATCTCTGGCGGCCACGCTCACCGCGCTGGTCTCGCAGAAATTACCCGATCATGTCTATTGGTTAGAGGTCATCCAGAAGGGCCGAACTCCACGTGTCAAGCTCTCCGCAAGCCCGGTCGAGGTCGGCTCGCTGTTGCGCAGCAGGCTCTTTGAGGCCACCAACGGCCGCGATGAACCGCTGGGCGTCGTGCTGACCTCGGCCACGCTGGCCACGTCCGCACGGGACGACGATAAAAAAACAGGCAAGACGCACGATCCGTTTGCCCACGTCCGCTCTCGCCTGGGCTGCGACCAAGCTAACACTTTGTTACTCGGTTCACCCTTCGACTACGACCGTCAATGTCGGCTCATCCTCGAATCAAGTCTCCCCGAACCCAACGACCCGAAATACCTCGACGCGCTCGGGCCTTGCCTGGTCAAGCACATCGACCGCACCGAGGGCGGGGCTTTCATCCTCTTCACCGGTTACGACCTGCTCAAACGGGCCGGCGACTTTCTTCGGCCACACCTCGCCCAACGCTCGATGCCCATGCTCGTGCAGGGCGAGGGCGTGCAGCGGTCGCACATGCTCGAAGCCTTCCGTGGGGATCGGCGGAGCGTGCTGCTGGGCGTCGAGAGCTTCTGGCAGGGCGTCGACGTGCAGGGAGAGGCATTAAGAAACGTCATCATCACGCGACTGCCTTTTGCCGTGCCCGACCGACCGCTCACCGAGGCCCGCATCGAACGCATCACCGCGCGCGGCGGGAACGCCTTCATGGAATACTCCCTTCCCGAGGCGGTGCTCAAGTTCAAACAGGGCTTTGGCAGGCTCATCCGCTCGCGTACCGACACAGGCACCGTCGTCGTCACCGACCGCCGGATCACGACCAAGCGTTATGGTAAAATCTTCCTCCACGCTTTGCCGACGATGCCCGTGGAGATACACGATCAACCCCGATCAGGCGGACCCCAGCATGACAGCCGTACGCGATACACGACCGAGTCTCCCGAAGCGATCCCTTGAAGAGGCGATCGGCACGTTTGCCCTCGTCTTCGTGGTCACCGGGTCGATCATCGTCAACGACACCACGGGCGGAACGGTCACGCACGTCGGCGTCTCGCTGGCGTTCGGCCTGGTCGTCATGGCGATGATCTATACCGTCGGCTCGTCGTCCGGCGCGCACCTCAACCCCGCGGTGTCGTGGGGATTTTTCCTGTCGGGGCGATTCCCGTTACGCGAAGTGATGCCTTACATCTTGTCACAGTGCGTGGGGGCGTTGGCGGCCAGCCTGCTGTTGAGGGCGCTCTTCCCGGAGCACGTCACACTCGGCGCGACGCTCCCTGTCGGACCGTGGTGGCGGGCATTTGTCCTGGAAGTTGTGCTCACGGCGATCCTCATGTACGTCATCCTGCACGTGAGCATCGAGGCCCGCGAGACGGGATTGATGGCGGGGATTGCCATCGGGGGAACGGTCGCGCTGGCGGCGCTCTTTGCCGGCCCGGTCTGCGGGGCGTCGATGAACCCCGCGCGGTCACTCGCCCCGGCGCTCGTGTCAGGGCGTGTGAATGAACTTTGGATTTACATTTTGGCCACACCCGTGGGTGCATCACTGGCCACCGTCGCCTGCCGACTCTTCAACCCGCAACCCGGTTGCTGCGGTGGGTCTTGTGTGCCCGATCTTTTGGCATCGGACCAATCATGATGGACCACACCGACAAACTCCGCCTGCTCGTGCTCTGCACCGCCAACCGCTGCCGATCGCAGATGGCCGAGGGTTGGCTGCGGCATCTGGGCGGCAAACACGTCGAGGTCCACAGCGCGGGGGTCAAGCCCTCAGTGGTCCACCCTCTTGCGGTCAAGGTGATGAAGGAAGTCAGCATCGACCTGACGGACCACCGCTCTAAGCACGTCGAGGAATACCTCGGGCAGGATTTCGATTGTGTCGTGACCGTGTGCGACTCGGCACGCGAGACCTGCCCGGTGTTGCCCGGCGCAAAGCGCACCGTCCACCACAGCTTCCCCGACCCGGACAAGGCCACCGGCGATGAGTCGCAAGTCCTGGAAGTCTTCCGGGACGTGCGTGACCAGATTGGTCGATGGGCGGAGGGGTTTCTTCAGGGCGTGTGCGGGTAAGCCGACCTGTTGAGCACCCACCACTCACGCAACAACTCGATCTGGAACCGCTGCAATCCCTCGTCCCCCCAGAGCCAGAGGCGCGGTGCATCATCGGGAAGATGCGGCTCGAGGACGTGCCACCACCGCTTGGCCACGAACAGGTCCAGCAGTGCGTCCACGTCGGCCTCACCCTGCGGGACCAGCAGCGCATCGAGCGTCCCCGGAAGGTCGCGCTCCAGAGAGACGAGCAGCAAAGTGGAACGGGGCAGGTCTTTTCTAATCAAAAGTGACAGCGCGGGGTTGACGTGTTTCGCCGTGGCCTGTTCATCGTTGAGCCTGCCCTGAAGCCAGTCGGCCAAACGGACATACTGCCCCAGCCGCCAGTCGGGGTACTGCGAAACGTAGTCGAGCAGGTCGACCTTTTGACCCGTGTCGCGCAGCGTGCCGGTGGGTCTGACACCGGCCAGGCCGGCGACGATCACACCCGACAGACGCGCGTTTTCGTCGAAGGTCTTGAGTAGTTTTGTGGCCATGTCGAGCACGTCTTCGCATTTCGACGCCGCGACACAGGCCAGGTCACGCATCGTCGGATCGTCGCTGCGCAGGGCGGGCTCGACCAGTGCCCGATCCAAACCGGGCGAACCGAGCCAGGCTGTCACACAAGTCAGGACAGGCCATTCCCCGGTGTGTTCCCACCGTTTGCCCGGCGGGCTCCCCTCGATGTACGCCAGGGTATCGAGCGGGCTCATCGCGGTCGGATCAAAGGGGTGCTGTGCGTCCGCGACCTGCGCAGCCCTGAACCACCACGCGGCCAGTAGAGCGTCATCGGCCCGATCTCCGCCCTCACCGATGACGGGTTTGGGTTGATCTAACAAAGTGTCAGACGCAAGCAGGCAACGCAGCCGCAGCACCGGGTCGCTCTGCGCCGAGTCATACGCCTCACCCAGCGCGACCCGTGCGTCGGGGGTGAGGCTTTGCGAGAGCGCAAAGGCCGCGGTCTGTCTCAAGGCGGGGTCGGCCCGGGGGTCACTCAATACACCGACGACAGCCTCGGGGCGTTCGGGTGTGATCCGGGCTATCGCCCAGATCATCGCCTGTGCCACGGACTTGTCGGCGGTCTTCCAATCTTCATCGCGCAGGACTTCGGGCGACAAAACCCGCAGCAACCCCGCATAAATCCATGCGTGCCGCGCGACAGCCGACTCTTTGTCGTGCAGGGTGGACTCGATAATTTTGTCGTACGCCTCGGATTCTTCGCCCGCCGCACCACGCAACAACGCAGAGGCGGTGAGCGTGTTGTAACGCACGTCGGCGTTGTCATCGTGGATCGCGCTGGTTAGCAGCGCAACAAGCCGTGGATCGCCGGCCAGGTCGACGAGCTGCGCCAGGTTCTGTGACGAAGCAATGCGCGACTCGGGGTTGTCGTCTTTAAGCGCAAGCCCCAGCCAGCGCAGCCACGATGCGTCCCCCACTGTCGCCCGGTCCCACAGGCCCGCCTTGTCAAGGAAATAAGCCAATTCACGGAACTGTGCGTCGTCGGCCCGGGGCAGCCTGCGGACCGCGCCGCCACGGATGTCGGGGTTATCGGCTGCGTAACGCAGGACGAAGTTGAGCGACCGCTCACGCACCGCCGGGTCGTCGCTCAGGAGTTGCTCCAACACCCGCCAGCGCTGGTACAGCGGGATCGTGTAGCGGGCGACGATGACCGAGAGCGTCGCGGTGACGAGCAGGCTGATCGCGACGGCGGTGACATTGGATTTTCGTCGGTGTCTTGGCATCGGTTCTCACCGGCTGGGTGTGATAACCTGTGTCCGGGCCGTTCGGGGCACCCGGGGTAAGCTCACGATCGGATCGGGCCGATAATGATCCTTTACAGTGTATCCTGTGCATTCCTTCAACCGTGCGGACGGCTTGGGGTTTGCTCAACGGAGTATGACACGATGACCCCCACTTTGAAAACCATTTCGCGTCTTTTCGTGATGACGACCCTTGCCGCGGTGTCGTGCAGCCTCATGGGTTGCTGGGGTGCCAACCTCCCGCCCAACGACAAGCCCAACACGAGCGTCAACGCGCACGTGGATTTCGAGATCATCCCCAACGCAGAGGTCGTGCGCGATTCGACCGAACCCGAACCGCGCGGCAGGCACGGCTTCCGCCCCGGCCTCGACCGGGTGCTGGTGATGACGCGCGTCACCACATTCACGAGTGAAGCCAACAAGGACAACAAGAACGACACCTCGCGCGTAAAGACCAATCTCGAACGCGCCTGGGTCACGGTCCCTTACACACTCAAGGCCGGCGAGACGCTCGTGGTCAACGATATCCCTGAAGCCAAGCTCGGTTACGACGTGAGCCTCGATGGCGGCGCGTTCTTTATCTACGGCAACCGCATCACCGGCACGATCAAGATCGTCGAGGAAAAAGAGAAGTCGATGGTCCTCGACCTCGACGTGCTCGTGACGCCGCAGTACCTCCGCTCCTGGCGGGTCCAGGAACAGGTCGAAGTGCCCCTCACCGAAACGGGTATCCACGCCACGCCCTCAACGAGTGTGACGGATTGAATCGAGCGTGTGGCCCGGTCGCTTGGGCGCTTCGTTGAAGCCCCCCACCGCAGCCGGTAAACTCACCGGCCATGCCACGACCAACGCCAGACAAACCCGACATCCTCGAGCACGGCTCGCCCCGGGACGGCCAACCCCAGGCCACAGACCGCAGGCTCTTTATCCAGTTGCTCGTCTTCACCGGTTGCCGTGACACGAAGCCCGTCTTCGACGCGGCGGCGAAGCTCAACACCCCAGCGGTCGTTTACGAAGACGTGCTCGATCCCACCGGTGTCGCGCTGCTCACACTCAGCGAAGACCCGGCCTTCTTCGTCAGCACGCTCCGGCCGGTGTTGCAACGCGAGCCCTTTACCTCGATCACGCTCAAGCCGGGCTTCACGATGTTCGGCCGAACGTACACGCTCGGTTACGAGACCGACCTCGAAGAAACACTCTTCACCCGACCAACACGCACAGCCCTCAACCCCGCGTGGCCTTGGGCGGTGTGGTACCCACTGCGCAGGGCCGGCGCTTTTGCGCAGCTCCCCGGCGAAGAGCAACGCGCCATCCTCATGGAGCACGGCGTGATCGGCATGGCCTTCGGTGCCCACGATATGGCGCACGACATCCGACTCATGTGTCACGGCATGGACACGAACGACAACGACTTTGTCGTGGGTCTTGTCGGCAAGAACCTGCACCCGCTCTCCGCCGTCGTGCAGGCGATGCGCAAGACTAAACAGACCTCGCAATACCTCGAACGCCTCGGCCCGTTCTTCGTCGGCCACGCCGCGTGGCAAAGCAAGGAGTTAGAGAGAAAGTAGAGAGGCGATAGGAGAGAGGAAACAGGAGGTAGGAGTTAGGAGTCAGGAGGGAATCATTCCCATTTAGCCCGGTCGCTTGCGACCGGTGACGCCGACCGCTGAGATCATCAACATCATCCATTCCGCTCTACCCCTGCTTTGCGCCCTCTGTGTCCTCTGCGTTAAAAATGCCTTGTCTTGATCCTGTCGATCCCTTACATCCTGTTATCCCGTCATCAACCGATCCGCCATGAACATCACCGACCGCATCACCGCCGCGCGTGCCACGCTTGAGAAAGCCGGGCAGGGACACGTCTTCAAACACATAGACAGTCTTGATGATTCAGGCAGGCGAATCCTGCTTGAACAGGTCGAATCGATCGATTGGCCCGAGGTCGCAAGGCTCGTCAAGTCGCACGTGCTCAACAAGCCGGTTTTTGAACTTCCGGGTGATGTGAAGCCCGCGCCGTGGTACCCCTACACCCCGCCGGCGAATCTTAAGAACAAATACGCGCAGGCAGGGCAACTCGGTGAGCAACTCGTGCGCGAAGGCAAGGTCGCCGCATTCACCGTGGCAGGCGGTCAGGGCACACGCCTCGGGTGGGATGCGCCCAAAGGCACCTTCCCCGCCACGCCGGTGCGCGGCCAGACGCTCTTTGGCTGCATGGCGGAATACCTCCTCAAGACCCGCGAAAAGTTCGGGGTCAACCTGCCGTGGTATGTCATGACCAGCCCGGTCAACCACGTCCCCACGCTTGAGTTTTTCGAGTCGCAAAACTACTTCGGGCTTGGCAATGAAACCGTCAAGCTCTTCCCCCAGGCGATGATGCCCGCGATCGACATGAAGACCGGCAAGGCGCTGCTCGAATCCCCGTCGAGCCTCGCGCTTTCGCCCAACGGCCACGGTGGGTCGCTCAAGGCCCTGTGGACCAGCGGCGCGATCGCCGACATGAAGAAGCGGGGTATCGAACAGATCAGCTACACACAGGTCGACAACCCGATCGTCCGCGTGATCGACCCATTGTTCATCGGCCTGCACGCGCTCGACCGGGCGCAGATGTCCAGCAAGATGCTGCCCAAGCGCGAGCCGCTGGAAAAGCTCGGGAACTTCTGCCTCGTGGACGGGAAGATGACCGTCATCGAATACTCCGATTTGCCGGATGAACTGGCGCACGAACGCCTGCCCGACGGCTCGCTGCGCTTCCTCGCGGGCTCGATCGCGCTGCACGTCATCCGGGTTGATTTCGTTGAGAGGCTCAACACCTCGAGCGACGGCTTTGCCCTGCCCTTCCACCGCGCGGAGAAGAAAGTCGCGTGCCTCGATCCGGCAACGGGTCAACCGATCAAACCCGACAAGCCCAACGCGGTGAAGCTTGAGACATTCGTGTTCGATGCCCTGCCTTTCTGTGATGCGTCCATCGTCTACGAGACCAGCCGTTCCGAGGAATTTGCCCCGATCAAGAACGCCGACGCCCCCGGAAACACGGGCGTGCTGGACTGCCCCGCGACAAGCAAACAACTCCAGGTCAACCGTGCCGCCAAGTGGCTCGAAGCAAACGGAGTCAAGGTTCCCCGCAAACCCGACGGCACCGTCGATGCCGTGATCGAAATCCCCCACACCACCGCGACCGAGCCGGGCGACCTGGCCACGGTCAAGCTGCCCGGGTCCATCGATCCGGGCGTGAAGATTGTGATCTAGAACAACACCACAGCGCGGCTGTTCATCCCGCAAATCCTGTTATCCTGTCCAACTTGGTCACGTTCGAAACAAACACTCAAGGACCCCTCCCATGCCCAAGTCATATTTTCCCAACGTCAAAGAGATCAAGTACGAAGGCCCCACCTCGAAGAAGCCGTTGGCGTTCAAGCACTACAACGCCAATGAGAAAGTGCTGGGCAAGACCATGCGGGATCACTTCCGCTTTGCGGCCTGTTACTGGCACTGCATGAAGGGTGCCGGCGGCGACCCGTTCGGGCCCGGCACGCGGATCATGCCCTGGAACGACGCGCCCGACGAGATGACCGCCGCCGAGCAGACGATGCACGCCCACTTCGAGTTCATGACCAAACTCGGCGTGGGGTTCTGGTGCTTCCACGACCGCGACATCTCGCCCGAAGCCGGCTCTCTTGCCGAGACTAACAAACGATTAGACCACATCGTCAAACTCGCGGGCAAGATGCAGCGCGACACGGGGATCAAGCTCCTGTGGGGGACGGCCAACCTCTTCTCGCACCCGCGTTACATGTCCGGTGCCGGCACGAGCGTGTCGGCCAAGGTCTTTGCCCACGCCGCGGCGCAGGTCAAGAAGGCCCTCGAAGTCACAAAGGAACTCAAGGGCAGCGGCTACGTCTTCTGGGGCGGACGCGAGGGGTACGACTCGCTTCTCAACACCGACATGGGCCGGGAACTGGACCACCTGGCCCTGCTGCTTCACATGGCCGTGGATTACAAGAAGAAGATCGGCTTCCGTGGCCAGTTCTTTATCGAGCCCAAGCCCAAGGAGCCGACCAAGCACCAGTACGACTTCGACGCCGCGGCCTGCCACGCGTTTTTGATGAAGTACGACCTCGTTAAGGACTTCATGCTCAACATCGAGACCAACCACGCGACGCTCGCCGGGCACTCGATGCACCACGAGCTGGAATACGCTGTGGGTAACAACCTGTTAGGGTCCATCGACGCCAACCGCGGCGATACGCTCATCGGCTGGGACACCGACCAGTTCCCGACGGACCTTTACGATTGCGTCATGGTCTGCTGCTCGCTGCTCAAGGCCGGCGGGTTCAAGGCGGGGGGTTTGAACTTCGACGCGAAGGTGCGTCGCCAGTCCATCGACCCGGTCGACCTGTTCTACGCACACATCGGCGGGATGGACACGTTCGCCCGCGCCCTGAAGATCGCGGCCAAAATCCAGATGGACGGCCGGATCGCCAAACTCACCGGGGAGCGCTACGCGGGTTGGAGCACGCCGCTTGGCCGGGATATTGAAAAGGGCAAGATGAACCTGGCCAAACTCGAGGCGATCGCGCTGAAGAACAACGTCGACCGTGCCCCGAGTGGTCGGCAGGAACTTTTCGAGAACGTGCTCAACGAGTTGATCTGAGCGAGCCGGCACAACCCTGCAGGCTGGACAACACCATCATGATAAAACAGAGGGACGTGGGTCCCTCTGTTTTTTGGTGGGTACGTATCGATCGCGTGGGCGATCGCGGACACAACCCGGTCAGGCTCAGCGTGCTTCTGCGTGTGCGGATCGGTGGACGCCACGGGCCTGGTAGCCCTTGTCGGCCTGGACGAGTTCGTATTCCACGTCTTCACCGTCCTTGAGCGAGCGGAAGCCCTCGCCCTCGATCTGGGAGTAGTGGACGAAGACGTCCTGTCCCTGGGGACCGACGATGAACCCGAAACCTTTCTTGGGGTCAAACCACTTGACTTGGCCGTGCTCAGACATGGGGGAACTCCTTGTGGCCGGGCGCGGAGAGAAGTGAAGAAGCCGTCGGCCGCGCACACCGAGGGCGTCTTGATGGCTCAAACGACAAGACGTGCGTCGAGCGAAAACTGCGTGAAATGGGTACAACTCAAAGACATCCGTTGCCTGACAAAAACATTGATGGCCGCGTGTAATTCTTTCAGATCAATGAAACCAAGAGATGAAGAAAAAATAAGTGAGATGATCTAACTCAATCCACACAGTATATCGGCTGGGTTCATAGAACCCAAGCTTTTTTTCGCAAAATCGCTTTATATGCGGTAAGGATATACCCGCACCGTTGCAACCCGGTGTGATATCAGGGCTTACTTGAGCTGTTTGCCGGGGGCTCCGCTTCAACGCCGGGGGCTCTTTTCAGCCAGATATCGACGAGAAGTTGGTGGATTTCGGGTTCGGAGTCCATCAGCTCAGCCCGGGTGAAGGGGTAAAAGTCGTTGACGCCGAAGAAGGATTCGGTCATCTCCGCGAAGAACTCCTTATCGTTGGTCAGTGCGTAGTGCTTGACGCGTTTGCCGTTGAAGAGCAGCGTCTCATCGCCGTGTCCGCTGGCTTTGTATTTTTCGTACGCCGACTTGATGCGTTTGTCACCGTAGCCGAGCACCTGGTGGTGGTAGGCGTGGGCGAGTTCGTGAAGAATGAACCACGGCTGCTGGTTGGTGTTGCGTACGGTGGGCATGGCCGCGGCGATGGGGATGTGGACGCACCTGGCCAGGTCGGGCGAGTACCCTTGCTCCTTGAGCCAGCCGGCACTGGGGTGATACTGAAAGTTGTCGAGTTCACCGTTGTTGAGGTCGAGGACGATACGGACTTTGCGCAGGGCTTCGAGCCGATCTTCGGGGACGACCCGGGCAATATCCGCGAGCTTGGCCTCAAGAAAACGTTGGCATTTCTCGCCCAGCGCTTTGTGCTCCGGCTGGAAGAGTCGGTCATCAATGCGCACGGTCCAGCCCTCGATCAAGACATCGGTGCGCGAGGTGGGCCGGTCGTTCGCAGCCTGTACCGCTTGCTTTGGCGGCGCTTCGTCAGCGCTCACGAGACTTGGAACAAAGAGCATCGCGAGTAACAGTGCAAACGGGATGAAGTTTGTGTGGTTCATGATGTCGTAATTCAATATTTTGGGTTATCGTGCAGACACGCTGCTCAATGTCCGCAACACAAAGACCGGCAATACCCTCGCCGGCTTCATGAGTGGCAGTATCACATTTTGACCGGCAGGCCCTCGGACTTGATCTTGTCGAGGAGTTGGCGGAACTCGTCGAGGGCTTTGCGCAGGCGTGCGGAGGCGTCGTTGAGGTTGTTGTAGAGTGTCGCATCATTCAAGAGCTTGCCGATCGTGCCGTCGCCGTTCTTGGCCAGGTCGATGGTCTGTTTCATCGAGGTGATCGCGCCGGAGAGGTCGTCGGCCACAGCCACGTAACGCTGGACGAGCTTGTCGAGTTTTTCGTCGGCGGACGTGGCCAGGTTGCCCACCTTTTCGGTCATGACCTTCGCATTGGCGGCGGCGTCCTTGATGTCCTGTCTGAACTTCTCATCCCCGAAGAGACCCTTCATGCCCTCGAGTGTGGCTTTCATGTCGGCTAAACGCTGGTCGGCACGGGTGAGGACCGTTGCAAGATTGGCCTTGGCCTCACCTTTGTCCACGTCGTCGGGGTTGCGGACCTCGGTGAGCTGCGCCAGGTTGGACCCGACCTTGGCCCACTCGGTCGCCATGCGCTCGAAGTTGTCGGACATGCGCGTGAACTGGCGTGTGGGCTCGGCGAGCGCACCCTGGAGTTCACCGGCAAACGCCGACATAAAACTGTACGACTCGCCCTTGACGGTCGCGCTGCCGTCGGTCGGGAGGTAGGTCACGCTTTGGTCTGGCGCCATTGTCGGCGGCTCAAACCCCAGGGCCGGCGTACCTCCGAGCAACCCCTGCTCAACGCGCACGTGCAGGCCCTCGGGCAGACGGACCTCTTCACGGATGTAGGCGTTGATCTTCACACCCCCGGGCGGGCCGGTCAGCAGTTCGACCGATTCGATCCTGCCCACGTCGATGCCGCTGAGTTTGACCCGGCTGCCCTGCGTCAGTCCGCCTGCGGTGTCGAGGTTGACCTGCACGGTGTACCCCTTGCTCATCCACGACGGGATGGCCCCGAAGAGGATCATGAGTGTGCCCAGCCCCAGCGCACCGAGGATGGCGGTGATACCGACGGCAATGTTCTTGGAGCGATCTGTCATGTGGGGTTCTCCGAGTGTGGGAAGCCGGCCCTGATCGTGGCCAGCTCGCTTTCGTCCGCCTGTCCGCGGATAAATCGCTGCACGATGGGGTTGTCGCTTTGGCTGATGCCTTGGGCGTTGCCGTCGGCGATGATGTGGCCATCGTAAAGCATGACGATGCGGTCGGCGATCTTGTTGGCGCTGGCGATGTCGTGGGTCACCACGACACTCGTGATGCCCAGTTCCCTGCCGAGCGTGACGATTAGTTCGTTGATGAGGTCCGAGCGGATGGGATCGAGTCCGGTGGTCGGTTCGTCGTAAAGCACGAGCTTGGGCTTGAGGACGATGGCGCGGGCCAGTGCGACGCGCTTTCGCTGGCCGCCGGAGAGCGAGCCGGTCTGCTTGGACTCGAAACCCGACAGGCCGACCATACGCAGGACCTCCCCGCAGCGCCTGGCCTGCTCGGCGGGCTTCATCGTCGTGTGCTGGACGAGCGGGAAACAAACGTTCTCGCCGACGTTCATGGAATCAAAGAGCGCGCCCATCTGGAAGAGAAACCCGACCTGCTTGCGGACCTCGACCAGTTGCGACTCGCTCATGGTGTCGACGCGCTGGCCATCAAAATAGACTTCGCCGGCGTCGGGCTTGAGCAGGCCGACGACGTGCTTGAGCAGGACACTCTTACCCGTGCCGCTGGGTCCGATGACGACGGTGGCCCGGCCGGACTCGAATTCAAGGTCGACGCTGTCGAGCACACGCAACGGCCCGAAAGACTTGGAGACGCCGGCCAGTCGGACCAGCGCCGGGCCGGGGGGCGTGACGCGCACGGTGTTTCGATGCGGCCGTGGAACGACGGGGCTTGCGGGTTGAACGGTCTCTTGGGATGGGGTCGGGGGGGGGGTGGCTGTGATCCCTGTTGGTTCGACCGGTGTAAGCGGTGCGTCGGGCGCCGGTTCAACATCCGTCGGAAGCGCCCCCGTGGCGTCCGATTTTTTTTGCTGCTCTTCTTTGGCTTGTTCGAGGATGCGGTCGTACAGGCCGCTCTTCTCACGCGACGGAGGCTCGGGCGCAGCCCTTTTACCCGAAGCCGGCGCTTCCGTGGGGATGGGGGTTTGCGGGTGGGACGGAGCCGCGTGAGGCTTTTCGCTGGGCTTGTTCCACAAGCTGCCCGCTTCGTCGCCGCCGGGATTTTGATCGCTGTGCTCGTTCAATGGAAGAACTCGCGGATCGCTTGGATCACTTCGTCCTGTTGGGCCTGTGTCAGTTCGGGGTAAATGGGCAGGCTCAGCACTTCACCAGCCGCCTGCTCGCTGCGTGGCAGGGCACCGCGTTTGAGGCCGACGTATTCAAAGCAGGGCTGCAGGTGCAGAGGCAGGGGATAGTAGACCCCGCAGCCTATCGATTTCCCGGTCAGGTGTTTGCGCAGCGCATCTCGCCTGCCGTCGGGGACGCGGAGGGTGTACTGGTTGTAGACGTGGGTCATGTTGTCCGGGGCTTGGGGCAGCACAACGGACAACCCGGCCAGCGCCCCGTGGTAACGACAGGCGTTCTCCCGTCGGCGGATTGCGTAGCCATCGAGGTGACGCAGCTTGATATGGAGGAAGGAAGCCTGCATGGCGTCGAGGCGGAAGTTGCCGCCGATGTGGTCGTGCTTGTAGGTATCGCTCTGACCGTGGACGCGCAGGCTCTTGAGGTGGGCAGCCAAAGCGTTGTCTTGCGCGGTCACAGCCCCGGCGTCGCCGAGCGCGGATAGATTTTTAGTGGGATAAAAGCTCAAACACCCCACGTCGCCCCACGCGCAGGCGCGTTGGCCGTCTTGCGCCGCGCCGATCGCCTGGGCCGCGTCTTCGATGACCCTCAAACCGTGCTTGCTTGCGATGGCCATGATCCGCTTCATGTCGGCAAGCAGGCCGAAGAGGTGGACGGGCATAATCGCCTTGGTGCGTGGCGTGATCGAGCCTTCGACGTGGTCGGGGTCGAGGTTGAATGTGTCGAGGTCGATATCGACAAACACGGGCCTGGCCCCGACACGCGCGATCGAACCGGCGGTGGCAAAGAACGTGAACGACGGGCAGATGACTTCGTCGCCCGGCCCGATGCCCAGCGCCATGAGCGCGATGACAAGCGCATCGGTCCCGCTCGAAAGCCCCAGCGCGTGCGGGCACTGGCAGTAGGTGGCCAGGTCTTTTTCAAAGTCGGCCACCGCCTCGCCGAGCACGAACGCGCCGCTCGTCAGGTGCCTGTCAAAAGCCCGGCGAAGTTCGTCCGCCAGGGCCTTGTGCTGGGTGTTGATCTCGATCAGGGGTACGCTCATGCGGGTGCTCACGGACGTGAAGAATCGTGAATAACACGTCAAGATAGTCGTGCCGGCACGACGGGGCAACGCCCGGTGCGCCTTGGACCGGGATTAATCGGCTTATCCAATCAAGATCGCTCTTGACATCCGAGCGGGATCGGGTGACGCTGTGAGCGTATCTCGCGCGTCAACCGAATGATCGGGGGTCCGCATGTCCAAAGACCCAACGCAAGACACACAGGCCCGCACAAGCTGCCCGAGCTGCGGCAAGAGCTACCGTGTCACCCCGCAGTTCGCGGGAAAGCGTGTCGAATGCAGGCAGTGTCACACGCTGTTTGTGATGCCCGGCGGATTGAAACCAACTCCGCCCACCACGCCTTCCAAGCCCGCCCGGGACAAACCGGCCTTGCACGACAAACCCGCGCTGACCACATCGAGTGACGAAGTCCACATCCAGACCCCCAAGTCGCCCGTCGAGTCCTACACGCTCGATGCGGATGACCGTGCCCAGAGTGCCCAGCCCCGCGCAGCGGACGCGACATCGGTTTCCAACCTCTCCTGCCCGTCGTGCCTCAACCCCGTCAAGCCCACCGCTGTGATCTGCGTCTCGTGTGGCTTCAACCTCAAGACCGGCAAACGCCTCAACACCCAGACCGGTCGGGCCGCGGGCAACACGACCCCCGACACCCACGCCGCCCCGCCCCCCTACCTCATGGGCGGCCGCAGCGCCGTGGCCAAAGCGCTCGACGTGGAACAGGATGACGCAAAATACCTGCGCATCAAAAACCTCTACGTCCCGCTCATCCTCATCACCGTCGGCGTCGCCCTCATCCTGCTCAATGCGTTCGTCATCGTCCAGCCCCCACCGCCTCCGCCGCCCAACGCCCTCTCCGCCGCGTTCTACCACCCGCCCACACGCTTACAACTTGTGATCCGTGAACTCTTCACCGCCTTCGTAGGCCTGGTCATCCAACTGCCCTTCATGTTCATTGCGATCCTCGTCATTGCCAAACTCCTGGGCACGGCGTTCGGCAATATCTTCGTGGCGATCTTCAAACTCCTGGCGATGTGCGTCGCGCTGGCGGGCCTGAGCGGCTGCCTGACGAGCGTCTTCGACATCCTCTTCGAGGGCATGGGCTTTCTGGCGATCTACCCCAAGTTCGTCATCTACATCATTGCCTTCTGGGCCATGGCCACAGCGCTCTTCGACACCGATGTCCTCGAAACCGCCCTGCTCTTTGTCATCAGTTGGTTCCTGCCCTACATCGTCGGCGGGTTCCTGATCGTGATCCTCCTGAGCCTGTTCTCGTAACACACGGGCCATCCATGACGCAGCCCGACGACACAAGCGTTCCCTGCCCCGGCTGCGGCAAGCGATACCGCCACCTCGCGCTCATGGCGGGCAAGCGCGTCGAGTGCAAGGTCTGCCACACACAATTCGACATGCCCAACCTCGACCCGCTCTCGCTCGCACCGAGTGTGGGCTCTTCAAACACTACCGCCAGGCCCATGACAAGCGAGCCGCGCATCGATCCCTCGGGAGCCGAAGCTTATGACCTGCACGACCAGCCGACCGATCCGCCCAAAGCCGGCGTTACGTTAAAAAGCCATCCGCATACACAGGGACCCGTCCCCGCCGTTGCGCTGCCGACCGTCTCAAACACATCCACGCTCACCGAAGACATCGTCCGCAAGCGCATCGAAGACCAGGAGCGCCTCGAAGCGAAGATGCTGCGCGTCCACCGCATCCGGGAGTATGTTGCCCCGCCGATCCTCCTGGCATTCGGGCTGCTCGCGGTGATCGTGGTCGGTCAGACGCTGACCAAGCCGTGGTACATGGGTCTGGCGGTGAGCGGCCTGCTCGTGGCGATTCAACTCGTGCTCATGCTGCCGATGCTGCTCATGTCGATCATGCTCTGCGCCCGGTGGTTTGGCCTGGGTTTTGGCTCGTTCTTCACGGCTCTGGTCAAACTCACGGGCGTGAGCGTCGGGCCGGGCGCCGTGGCGGACGTGGTGCTCATCCTCATCCTGCCGCTGTTCTTGCTCTCGGGGAGCATGATCGCCATGGCGGGCGCGGTGATCGCCATCTACGCGCTCTTCCTCGGCACGCCGATCAAGCTCTTGTTCGATCTCGAGTGGGACGAGGTCGGCTACGTCATCTGCGTGGTCGTGATCGTGCGGACGGTCGTGTTCTTCACACTCTTTGCCATCGCTCACGCGCTGTTTTTCTAAAACCTCATATGATCATGAACCCCACAGAGCAGAGAAGATAACAATCCGCAGATTACGCAGATTTCACGGATTAAGACAGAATACCTTTAACACAGAGGACGCAAAGGACGCTGAGAAACCAGTTTGTGTCAGACCCATCTCCTATCTGTGTTCTCTGTGTCCTCTGTGTCCTCTGTGTTGAAACTGGCTTTGTTCCGGTTTGTATCCGCCGAATCTGCGGATCACTCCGGCCCCCTCTCTGTGCCTCTGTGTCTCTGCGGTTGATATGGATAGCGACTCAAAGTGCTTGAGCCGCGTACTCGGCGGCACGCTTGAGCGCGTCGGGCAGCTTCGTCGGGTCCTTGCCGCCGGCCTGGGCCATGTCGGGGCGACCGCCTCCGCCGCCGCCTGCGACTTTGGCGACTTCACGGACCCAGTCGCCGGCTTTGAGACCCTTGTCGATCAATCCCTTGGGCACGGCCGCGATGAAGGCGATCTTATCCCCCGCGACGCTACCAAGCAGCAGCGCCGACTCGGGGTGTTTCTTGCGGACCACGTCCATCGCGGTGCGCAGGGCATCGCCGTCGTAACCCTCCAGCGCCGCCACGATGACCGGGCCTGTGTGTTCGTCAGCGATCTTGCGTGCGACCTCGACGACGTTGCCCGCCGCTTCTTTGACCTTTTCTTTTTCGTGTTCCTTGATGCGCTGCTGCAGTTCGGCGATGCCGGTACGCAGGAGCGTGCGCGTGGTGAGAGGCAGCGCCTGTTCGCTGATTTTTTTTGTCAGTTCCGCCACGGCGTCGGGCAGGTCATCGGCACTGTTGCCCTTGTGGGCTTCGAGTCGGCCAAGGAGCATCGTGCCGTTCGCGTCGGCCTCATTTGCAGCCTCGCCGGTCAGTGCGGTGATGCGCCGAACGCCCTTGCCGACAGCTTCCTCGCTGACTATGACAAAGCCCTCGGCGTCGCCGGTCCTGGGCAGATGCGTGCCGCCGCAGAACTCGATGGAGTAGTCGTGCCACTTCCTGTTGTCGGGGTCCTTGAGTAAATCTTCCGGGGGGACGCCGATGGAAACCACGCGCACGACGGGCGGGTATTTTTCGCCGAACACCGCGCGGAGGCTGTGGATCTTTTTCGCGTCATCAATCGGCGACATCGAGGCGTAGACGGACAGGTCTTTGGCAATATCGTCGTTGGTCAGTTGCTCGATGGTGCGGACCTGTTCGTCGTCGAGCGCGGCGTTGTGGGAGAAGTCGAAGCGCAGCTTGTCGGGATCGACGAGCGAACCCTTTTGCTGGACGTGCTCGCCGAGCACCGCGCGCAGCTTGTGGTTCATCACGTGCGTCGTGGTGTGGTTGGACATGATGCGAGCGCGGCGCATCGGGTCGACTTTCATGGAGATCATTGGCACTGAAGTGCCCATGCCCGGGGGGAGTGTGCCTTTGGGGCTTCCAATATGGAAGTAGACCTCACCAATTTTTTGCGTGTCGGTGACCGTGAACTCGAATCCTTCGGAAGTGATCGAGCCGGTGTCACCGACCTGTCCGCCCGACTCGGCGTAGAACGGGGTCTTGCCGGTGACGAGGGCGGATAGGCCTTCGAGCGAAAACAACTGTGCCGTGGTCTGGCCGGCCCATTGGGTGTGCGTGTAACCGACAAACTCCGTTGCGGGGAGTGTGTTTTTCTGCACGATGTCCACGAGCTGCGCGTGGACATCCACGCCCCCGGAGGTTCCCGCGCGTGAAGTTTCACGCGCCTGTTCCATGAGTTTTTCAAAGCCCTCGACGTCAACGGTCATGCCTCGCTCCTGGGCCATGAGCTGCGTCAGGTCGAGCGGGAAGCCGAACGTGTCGTGGAGTTTGAAGGCATCGCCCCCGGAAATGGTTTTGGCTTTTGAGGCGGCTTCCTCGAACAGCGCGATACCCCGGTCAATGGTCTTGCCGAAGGATTCTTCCTCATCCTTGATGAGGTCGATGACGTGCTGCGGGTTCTTCGTCAGTTCGGGGAACGCTTCGCCCATCGCGTCGACCACCCCAGGAACCAGTTCACACAGAAACGGTTTGTGCACGCCCAGTGTCTGTCGCCCGTAACGGAACGCGCGGCGCAGGATGCGGCGCAGCACATAATTTCGGCCGTCGTTGCCCGGCACCGCGCCGTCCGTGAGTGCGAAGGTCAGCGTACGGATGTGGTCGGCAATGACGCGGTAAGCCGTGTCGATCGGGTCGTCGAGTTTCTTCCCGTAGGGTCGTGCGCCGGTGACGCGCTGGATGGCTTTGAAGATCGGCGTGAAGACATCGGTGTCGTAGTTGCTGCCGGTGTTCTGGATGACGGAGCAGATGCGTTCAAAGCCCATGCCGGTGTCGACGTGCTTGGCGGGCAGCGGGGACAAGCCGGTGGCCGACCTGTTGAACTGGATGAAGACGAGGTTCCAGATCTCCATCACGCGCGCGTCGCCGGCGTTGACCAGGTGCCCGCCGGTCATGTCAGGGGTCTGGTCGATATGGATCTCGCTGCACGGCCCGCACGGGCCTGTGTCGCCCATCTCCCAGAAGTTGTCTTTCTTGTTACCGGGGTGGATGCGCTCCCCCGGAAGGTATTTCATCCAAAGATCGCGGGCCTCGTTGTCCGGTTCCAGACCCTCTGAGGGATCGCCCTGAAAGTAAGTCGCGTGTAACCGATTCGGGTCGAGTTTCCACACATCCACCAGAAGTTCCCACGCCCAGGCGATGGCTTCTTTCTTGAAGTAGTCGCCGAAGGACCAGTTGCCGAGCATCTCGAAGAAGGTGTGGTGGTAGGTGTCTTTGCCGACGTCTTCGAGGTCGTTGTGCTTGCCGCCCGCACGGATGCACTTTTGCGTGTTGGCGGCGCGGGGGTACGGGGGTTTTTCCGTGCCGAGGAAGTAGGGCTTGAACTGGTTCATCCCGGCATTGGTAAACAGGAGCGTCGGGTCGCTGTGCGGGACGACGGGCGACGAGGGGACGAAGGTGTGCGCGTGCTTCTGTGTGAAGAAGTCGATGAACTGCTGACGGATTTCGCGTGAGGTTGGCATAGGTTGGGTGCGGGATGGGGCTTGGGTTGAGATATCGAGGGGACAGTATAGCGGGGGATGTGGGGGCGGTTAGCGTGTCGTCCCACACCCGGAGGGTGTGGGCTTTGCAGGGGAGGGTGTGGGTTTTGCAGGTGAGGGTTTGCAAAGTGTTGAGCCATGCTCACAATGGTGGCTCTGTTTGATGGAGTGTCGAGCGTATGGTGTCGGTGTGCATGTATTTCCAGGTCCACCAGCCGATGCGTCTGCGTCGGTACAGCGTGTTCGACATCGACACAGCGTATTTCGACGAGGAAAACAACAGCGCGATCCTCAAGAAGATCGCGGGCAAGTGTTACCTGCCGGCCACGGGCTTGCTGCTGGACCTCGTCAGGCAGTACGAGGGGCGGTTCCGTTTTGCGATGAGCCTCTCGGGCATCGTGCTCGAACAGTTGCGTGAGCACGCGCCGCGCGTCATCACGCTGCTGCAGGAACTGGCACGCACGGGCTGCGTCGAGTTTCTCTCGGAGACGTACCACCACTCGCTGGCGTTCCTCTACAGCCGGGACGAGTTCCGTGAACAGGTCGAGTTGCACCGCAAACTCATCGCCGAGCTGTTCGGCCAAACGCCGACGGTCTTTCGCAATACGGAGCTGATCTACAACAACGACCTTGCGTCGTACGTCGGGACCTGGGGGGTTTACAAGGGCATCCTGGCTGAGGGCGCGGACCACGTGCTGGGCAAGCGCACGCCGAACCACCCCTACCACATCCCGGGCACGCAGGGCATCACGCTGCTGCTCAAGAACTACCGTCTGAGCGACGATATCGCGTTTCGTTTTTCCAACCGCTCCTGGCCGGAGTGGCCGTTGACGGCGGACAAGTATGCGCGGTGGGTTAAACGGATCGACGCCACAACCACGGCCGCGCCGAATGGTCGGACGTGCAACCTCTTCATGGATTACGAAACGCTCGGGGAACACCAGTGGGAAGAGACGGGCATCTTCGAGTTTCTCCGTGCGTTGCCCAAGGAGCTGATGACGCTGGACGGCATCGACTTCAAGACCCCGACGCAGGTGATCGAGAGCTGCCCCGCGTCGGATGTTTATGACTCACCGCACATGACGAGCTGGGCCGACACGGAGCGCGACCTCTCCGCGTGGTTGGGCAATGCGATGCAGTCCAACGCGCTGCACGAGCTTTACAAACTCGAAGACCCGGTCAAAGCCACGAAGGACGCCGATATCCTCCGCGACTGGCGCCGGCTCACGTCGAGCGATCACTTCTACTACATGTGTACGAAGTTTTTTGCCGATGGCGATGTCCACAAGTATTTCAACCCCTACGAATCGCCCTACGATTCGTACATCAACTTCATGAACGTGCTGGACAACCTGCGCAGCCGGGTGGAACAGGCCGGTTGACGCGGGGGAAGCGGACTTTCTTTTAGCCACGGACGGGATAGACTCCTGAATCGGAGTCCACGAACATGCTCGACCTCAAAGCCCTGCTCGACCAGAACCACTGCCCCTCCCTGGCCCTGACCGAAAAGCACATCAACCCCGCGATGGCGAAGGTGCTGCGCATCATCGGGTACGACATCCGCTTCGTGCGCGGGCAAGGCCCCTACCTCTACGACGACAAGGGCACGCAATACCTCGACTGCCTCGGCGGGTATGCTGTGTTCAACCTCGGGCGCAACCACCCCGTCGTGCGCGACGCGCTCAAGCAGGCGATGGACCTGGACCTGCCCAACCTCATCAAGATGGGGACGCCGACGTTGTCGGGGGTGTTGGCACGCGAGCTGATCGCCATTGCCCCTTCACCAACTTTAGATACCGTTTTCTTCACCAACTCCGGGGCCGAAGGGATCGAGACCGCCATCAAGTACGCCCGCGCCGCCACGGGTCGCACGCGCATCCTCCACGCGAAAAAATCCTTCCACGGTTTGACCTGCGGCGCGTTAGCCATCAACGGCAACGACGAGTTCAAGGAGGGCTTTGGCCCGATGCTCGGTGACTGCGACGCTGTGCCCTATGGCGACGTGGCTGCGCTCGAACGTGAACTGGCCAAGAAAGACGTGGCGGCCTTCATCGTCGAACCGATCCAGGGCAAGGGCGTCAACATCCCCCCGGAAGATTACCTGCCGAGCGTCGCGCGACTGTGTAAGCAATTGGGTTCACTCTATGTCGCCGACGAGGTGCAGACCGGCTTCGGGCGCACGGGCAAGATGTGGGCCTGCCAGAACTGGGTTTCGCCTGCCGACGACCCGGACATCCTCGTGTGTGCCAAGGCGCTCTCGGGGGGTTATGTGCCGGTGGGCGCGGTGCTCAGCAAGCGATGGGTCCACGACAAGGTCTTTTCGTCGCTCGACCGCTGCGTGGTCCACAGCACGACATTCGGCCAGAACGAACTGGCGATGGCCGCGGGGCTGGCGACGCTGCACGTGCTGCGTGAAGAAAGGATTGTCGAGCGCGCCGCGTCGATGGGCAGGCTTCTTGTCGAAAAACTTTCACAAATGGTCGGCAAATACGAGCTGGTCAAAGAGGTGCGGGGCAAGGGCCTGATGGTGGCGGTCGAGTTCCACGAGCCGCGAGGCCTGATGCTCAAGACGCAGTGGAAGATCATCCACAAGCTCGACCCCAGCCTCTTCCCGCAGGCGATCCTCATGCCGCTCTTGACTGACCACCACATCCTGGCCCAGACCGCGGGGCACCACCTCGACGTCATCAAACTCATCCCGCCCCTGGTGCTGAGCGAAGCCGACGTGGACCACATCGCCGATGCGTTTGATAAAGTCGTCGCCTCGTGCAGCCGGGTGAGCGGCCCGATGTGGGAGGTGGGCAAACGACTGGGCGGCCAGGCGCTCAAACGCCAGTTCGCGACGGCGGAGCAAACGTGAGACGGCTCAACGGAAGTCGATTCATTTTGTTTGTTTGATCCACATGACCGGGTACACTGGCGGGTATGGAACGTTTCCGTCGAATGCGGAAGTCAATCGATGCCGACAAGCAGCGACATCTTGAGCGTGCTTCGCGCACACGCAACCGAGTTGCATGAGCGTTACGGCGTCCAATCCCTTGCGGTGTTTGGCTCTGCCGCACGCGGCGAGATGACCCCCGGCAGCGATGTCGACGTGCTGGTGCAGTTCAACAGCACCGCCACGTTTGACCTGTACATGGACTTGAAGGATTACCTTGAAGACCTGTTAGCCTGTTCGGTTGACCTCGTCACGCACGCCGCGTTAAAGAACCGCATGCGACCCCTCGTAGAAAGCGAGGCGGTGCGTGTCGCGTGACTGGCGGCTGTATCTGGATGACATGCGCCAGGCGTGCCGGAAGGTGCTGAGGTACACCGATGGCATGACGATCGACCAACTTCAGAGCAACGACATGGCCTATGACGCGGTGGTCCGCAATCTGGAGATCGTCGGCGAAGCCGCGAAGTTCCTGCCCGAACATGACGGTCCCGGGCAACCGATGTGGATTGGCGCAGAGTCACGGGCTTACGAAACGTAATCGCCCATGGCTCCTTCGGTATCGATGACGATATCCTCTGGGATGTTGTTACCCACAAGGTACCCGAACTCCTTGGCATCCTCGATCGGTTAGCCGAAACCCATTGAATGACCTGACCCCCGTACGTCGGATCGCTTCGGAGGAGGAAACACGAAGATCCGCGATGGGCATAAGATGGGATACTACCTGACCAAACTCATCCTCTCCGCGGCCCTGATCGTGCTCGTCTCTGAAATCTCCAAACGGTACGCCACGGTCGGCGGGCTGCTCGCGTCGCTGCCGTTGGTCTCGTTCCTGGCCATGATCTGGCTCTACATCGACACGCACGATGTCACGAAAGTTTCAGCCCTGTCGTGGAGCATCTTCTGGCTGGTCATCCCGTCACTGACGTTTTTCATCGCGCTGCCGCTGCTGCTCAAGAAGCTCCCCTTCGCGTTGAGCATGGCCCTGGCGACAATCATCATGGTGGGCTGTTACAGCCTGATGATGCTGGGCCTGCGCAAGATGGGCGTGAACGTGTAAGCCCACACAGGGGCTTGGCCCAACAGCTCAATTCAACGTCCCGCCGACGACGCCGCTGTTGCGCAGGGCCGCGGCCCCGACCGCCAGGTCGGATAGATCGCCGGCGGTAAATGTCAGGCGGTAGCTTGCCAAAGTTGCGGCCTGGGCGTCGGTGTCGTTGAGTGCCGTCGTCCACGCGCTCACGCCCGTGCCCCACTTCTCGCCGACAAACCAGCTCTGGGTCTTGAGCGCGGGGATCAGGGACGCAAAGTTCGCGGTCAATTCGTATTCGGTGTTGTTGGAAGAGATCGTGTCGGTGGACCACGCGTCGGGCCAATCGACGGTGTAGGACCACAGCTCGCCCGAGCCGTTGACGCGCTCGATGTAGCGGATTTCGTCGCGGTTGGGCTTGCCCGAGCCGTCGGTGTCGTACATCCACAGCACCATGTAATCGCCCCCGGAAGAGAGAATCATCTTGGATGAACGGATCGCGGCGGCGAGGCGGCCGGTGACGGTGCGCTCCTTGACCACGAGCACGCGCATGTCCTTGCTCGACTCCGTGCCGTGCGTGGTGGCAAAGAGCATCGACGCAATGGCCATGCCGATCAACGCGGTGGCGGAGAGCGCGATCAACAACTCGAAGATCGTCATGCCCCGGCGTGCAGCCGTGATGCGTAGTGGAAGTGTTGTCTTGATGTGACTCACCGCCGTCGCCTCCTTCGACGGGTGGTTTGACCCGGTACGGTATCGGGAACCGGCGAGGCCACACCGGACGAATCCTCGGGCGTCGAGTCCGCAACAGACCCGGACGAATCGCCCAGCGTCCCCTGGGCGAAACTGTCCGAATCCTCTTCGGAATAAGCCTCCGTGACCGAGTCGGCTTCCTGCACGAACCGCGCGATGGTCCACTGCCTGCCACGTTCATCGGTGACGGTGACGGTGACGGTGACGCCGTAGAGCGTGACCCCGAGGCCGGCGATGCCCTGCGAAGCGTCGGAGACCGTCACCGAGCGGGAGAAGTCTGTAAACGGCGCGGGATAGACAAGGCCCGCCTCGTCGGCCACGGTGCCCGCAGCCTCGGTGTAGCCGTGGTAGTCATCGACATTGTCAAAGAGCGCTCTCGTGGTTTCACCCGCGTCGGGTCCGATGTCCGTCGCACCCTCCGGGTCGTCGTAGGGCTTGGCCAGGATTTCTTCCATCAGCGCTTCTGCCAAAGACAACGCGCGGTACTCGTGGAGGGCTTCATAGGACTGCGTCTGGCCGGCGACGATGGCCTGCGTGATCGCTGCCACGGAGAACGCAAGGATCGTCGAGGCAATGAGCACCTCCATCAACGTGAACCCGACCGCTCTTGAGCGGGTTGCCGGCTTGCCTCGGCGCGTGGGTTGCGAGTGTGACATTCTGTTAGACCGCCTGATAGACCGCCTGTTCGACACGGCGCGCACGGACAGACCGTAATCGCCCGGAACGCCCCCTTACCCATTCGGCACAATCCTCAGCCCTGTTCAGACACAGGCCCGAATAATCCCTAATTTTCCTCGTTTCCGCCCCCTGCCCGGCGATCTTCCCTCACCCACGGACAAAGCCCCTGCCCGCTTGTGTCGATAACTCATCAAGCCCCCGTTCCCGTGTGTCCTTATGCGCAGACCACCCCCCCATCCCGTTGCGACACCGGCAGCCGACCGCCGTCGGCGAGCTTTTACGCTTGTCGAACTGCTCACCGTGGTGATGATCCTCGCCATCGCCGGGGCGCTGGTTGTGCCGATGATGGGTGACACCGCGTCGACCAAGCTCCGCAGCGCCGCGCGCCTGCTCGCAGCCGACATCGATTACACCCAGGTCGAGTCCATCGCGCACGGTGACGACCCACGCGTCCTCGTGCTCGACCAGACCAATCACAAGTATTTCATTGCCGCCAAGTCGGACCCCGCCACGCCGATCACCAACCCGATCGGCCACGAGCCCTACACCACGACCTTCGGCCAGGGCCGGGCTGCGCAGCTCGGTGGCGTGACGATTTCGTCCTACTCCCTCGGCGGCGACGCGGTGCTGGGCTTTGGCATCTTCGGCCAACTCGACCAGACCACCGACGCGACAATCACGCTGGCCATGCACAGCCAGTCGGTCACGATCACCGTCGACCCCACCACGGGCGAAAGCTCCGTCGGCGACGTGCATTGAGCGGGGCAACCGCCAAGACGCCGAGGTCGCCAAGGGGAGAGAAGAGTAATCCGCAGATGACGCAGATTTCGCAGATACAGAGCGAAGCAAGGCGATATTCACCGCAGAGGACGCAGAGAGCGCGGAGTGAGGATAAACCAATGATGATTGATGATCTCAGAAGTTGACCCTCCGGTCGCAAGCGACCGGGCTAAATATAATTTCCTCCTAACTCCTAACTCCTCTCTTCTCTGTGCCCTCTGCGTCCTCTGCGTTGAATATCTTTGTCTTCACTCTGCGAAATCCGCGTCAACCGCGGATCGCTCCCCTCCCTTCCGATCTTGGCGTCCTCGGCGTCTTGGCGGTTAACCCTGTTCGACGTTGGACGTGATCGCGCCGATCTTGTCGATCTCGACTTTCACGGTGTCGCCGGGCTTGAGGAAGACGGGGGGTTTGCGGGCGACGCCGACGCCCTGCGGGGTGCCGGTGAGGATGAGGGTGTTGGGCAGGAGCGTGGTGTCCATGCTGATGAAGGCGATGAGCCTGGCCACGGTGAAGATCATGTCGCTGGTGTTCGAGCTTTGCATGACGCTGCCGTTGAGCGTGGTGGAGAGTGACAACGACTGCGGGTCGGGGATTTCGTCGCGTGTGACGAGGACGGGGCCGAGCGGGCAGAAGGAGTCGAAGCTCTTGCCACGGATCCACTGCCCGCCGCCGGAGTGTTTCTGCCAGCGGCGCGCGGAGACATCGTTGGCCACCGTGTAACCCATCACGTAATCGAGGGCTTGCTCTTCGGGGATGTTTCGGCCGACTTTGCCGATGACAACCGCCAGTTCGACCTCGTAATCCACCTCGTCGCCGTGTGTGCAGCAGCGAGGGATGAGGATCGGATCACCCGGGTTTGCCACAGCGGTAGTCGGCTTCATGAAGACGACGGGCTGCTCGGGGATCGCGGCGCCGGTTTCCTGGGCGTGGGCGCGGTAGTTCAGGCCGATACAATAGATGTTGGTCGGCTCGATGGGTGCGAGGCGTTTGACGATGCGTGCGGTGCGACTGATGAGCTTGAACGTGCCCGTGGGATCGAATTCGACAAGCTCGGCTTGCTGGCCCTGGGTCTCGATGCCGTGGTGGGTTTGGCCCGAATCGCCCTGAAACCTGATGATACGCATGGCGTTACTCCGAATAGATGAATGGGAGTATAATTCAAACGTCCCGGACAAAACGCCCAGAGGCCCCATGTCGCAATCACCCTCCGCTTCTTCGCAAGGCGTCCCCCCAACCGCCGCCTCGTTAGCGCAGCAATACCCGCCCGACGCCCCCGCGCCGCGCACGCTGGCCCAGCTCACCGAAGCGGGCAAACGCAGCGAGGTGCCCGAGGGCCTTTGGATGCGCTGCCCGTCGTGCGAGGCGATGGTCTACCGCAAGAACATCGAGCAGAACCTCAACGTCTGCACCGAGTGCGACCACCATTTCCGCATCGGCGCGGACGAGCGCGTCGAGCAGTTGTGCGACCCCGGCAGCTTCGAGCCGATGTGGGAAGACCTCACGCCGTTGGACCTGTTGAGCTTTGTCGACCTTAAGCCGTACTCGGAACGATTGCGAGGCGAATCGAAAAAGACCGGCCACCGTGACGCGGTGCTCTGCGGCAAGGCGTTCGTCAAGGGCCGCGGCGTCGTGCTGGCCGCGATGGACAGCCGATTCATGATGGGGTCGATGGGCTGCGTCGTGGGTGAGAAGATCACGCGGACGATCGAGTTGGCCATCGAGACGGACCTGCCTTTGATCATCGTCAGTTGCTCGGGCGGGGCGCGCATGCAGGAGAGCACGCTGAGCCTGATGCAGATGAGCAAGACCTCCGCGGCGTTGGCGAGGCTCGACTCGGAGGGCGGTCTGTTCATCAGTGTCCTGGCCGACCCGACGACCGGCGGCGTCACCGCGAGCTTTGCGATGCTCGGCGACGTGATCCTGGCCGAGCCTAAGGCGCTGATCGGTTTTGCAGGCCCACGTGTGATTGCCAACACCGTGCGCCAGGACCTGCCCGAGGGCTTCCAGCGCAGCGAACACTTACAGGAAAAAGGCTTCGTCGACCGGATCGTCCACCGAAAAGACCTGCGCAGCGAGATCAGCCGAATCATCGACTACGCGGGCAAGTGAGTGTGCATCGGGGTATTGAGAGAGAGTCGGACCCACTGGGGGATGACGTGAAGAGGCCAATGAAATCTCGCTGCATCGCGGTCGTCTGCGGGGTGTGGATCGCGGTGTTTTTTTGCGGTGTGGGACCTGTCCACGCGCAACAACTCACGCAGTTCAAGAGCCGACGCTATCTCGTGATCACCGACCTCGACCGAGAGGCCGCCGTGCCGTGGGCAACGCACATGGACAGCGTGGCGGACGAGTATTACCGTCGCTTCCGTGGTTTCAAGGCAATCAACAACGAGGTCCCGAGCCTCTACCTGTTTAAAACGGAAAAGGGCTACCACGACTTTTTGTCCAAGCTCGGCATCCCCAGCCAGAATTCCGGCGGCATGTTCGCGGTGCGGGAGAACTTCGCGGGGCTGCTGACTTTCATCGAGGGCAAGAGCCGCAGCGAGACGCTGCGCACGCTCCAGCACGAGGGGTTCCACCAGTTCGCCTGGGCACGCATCGGCCAGGACCTGCCGACGTGGGTCAACGAGGGGCTGGCGCAGTATTTCGAGGACGGCATCCTTGTGCGCGGATCGTTCAGCGTCGGGTACGCGGACAGTCGGCGGTTGCTGCTGATACAGGACGCGCTGAAAAACAAGCGTGAGGTGGGCTTTGATCGACTGTTGAACATCACGGGCCAGCAGTGGGCCAGGGAACTGAATACCGATGCGGACAAGGGGGCGCTCAACTACGCGCAGGCGTGGAGCGTGGTCTATTTTCTCGTCCACGGTCAGAACAAGAAATACCAGCCCTACTTCGAGAAATACCTGCACTTCGTGGGCGAGGGCCAGTCGTCTGAAGAGGCGTTCAAGAAAGCGTTCGGCTCCAACGACACCGACCCCTTCCGCAAGCGCTGGGTGGAATACATCGAGTCCCTCGAACCCGACGCGCTGACCACCGCTCGCTACCGCATGGAATTTCTGGCCAGGGCGATGCAATTCATGGCTGACCAGAAGCGCCCGATGCCCCAGACCCTTGACGACCTGCGTACCGTGCTCAAAAGATCGCACTTTGAGATGACCTACACCGCCAACGGGATGACGATCGTCATCAAGGCCGAGGATGACTCGCTCTATCAATACACCCTGCCCAACGGCTCGACCCGCGAGTTCCAGTTCCTCGCACCCGAACGTGACGGCGACCCGCCACGCATCACCGCGCAGGGCCTCAAGCCCGAGCCGACGCTGGTCTGGTCACGCGACGAAGAGGGCAACCTGCAGAGCGACGTGACGTACCGCTAGCCCACTCTCACATCAGTCATCAAACATCAGACAATACTCACAGCGTCGCCAGCCGCTGTTCGCGGTCCTTGGCAATCAGGGCGTTTGTCAACTCATCCATGTCGCCATTCAAGATCGCGTTGAGCGGGAACGATTGCTCCAGACGGTGGTCGACGACGATGCTCTCTTTCCATCGGTAGGTGCGCACGCGCTCGGAGCGTTCGCCCGAACCGATCATCGCGGAGCGCTTGGCTGAGCGTTCGGCGTGCTTTTGTTTTTGATACAGGTCGTAGACCCGGGCACGCAGGAGCTGCCAGGCCTTGACGCGGTTCTGCTGCTGGCTCTTGGACTCCTGCATCCGCACCTCGATGCCGGTGGGGATGTGGACGAGCTTGACCGCGGTGGCGACCTTATTGACGTTCTGCCCGCCCGGGCCCTGCGCGGTGGTGATGTCCATCTTCACGTCCGACTCGGGGATGTCGATCTGAAGTTTCTCCGGCTCGGGCAGCACCGCGACCGTCGCGGTCGAGGTGTGGACGCGGCCCTGTGTCTCCGTGGCCGGCACACGCTTGACGCAATGCACCCCGCCCTCGTAACCCAGCGTCTGCCACACGCCCGGCCCAGCGACCTGGCACACCGCCTGCCGAATGCCCCCCTGCTCGCCCCCGGAAGTTTCCAGGACGCCGACCGTGAAACCCTTGCGTATCGCGAGTTTTTCGTACATCGCAAGCAGATCACCCGCCCACAACGCCGCCTCCGCCCCGCCCGTTCCCGCGCGGATTTCCAGGATCACGCTCCCCACCGCGCGGTCGTCGGCGGTGACAAGGTCCTCCGTGATCGATTGGACTAGCTGGTTGTACGACTCACGCAGGGTGGGCAGCTCCGCCGCGGCGAGTTCCGCAAGCTCCGCGTCGTTCTTGTCGTTCACCATCGCTTCGTTGTCGGCGATCTGCCGTTCGAGTGCCCTGCACGCGCGGTAGCGTGTCACCAGCCCCTCCATCGCGGATCGGCGGATCGAGAGCTCCCGCACCCGCTGATGGTCGCTGACCACGTCGGGGTCGACGAGCTGCTTCTCCAGCGTGTCAAACTCCGACGCCAGCGCGTCGAGCTTGGCAAACAAACTGTCGTGTGGGGATGGCATCGTGAGCGGATATCGGATTAGACAGGATAACAGGATCAAGAACCAGGCTATTCAAAGCCATAATCTTCTGTTCCTGTTGATCCGGCTTTCCAACCCGTGATCCTGTCAAAAGGATTTTGCGCATGGAACAACACCGACCGTGATCGGTGCGCGTGTTAAAAAATTGTGGTGAGCTAGGCCTTGGCGGCGGGGGCGGGCTTGGCCGCGGCGGGCTTGGTCGGGCTCTTGAAGTAGCCGCCGGCGAACTTCTTCTGGAACTTCTCGACGCGGCCGGCGGTGTCCACGAACTTCTGCTTGCCCGTGAAGAAGGGGTGGCAGGCCGAGCAGATATCGACGTGCAGGCTCTTGACCGTGCTGCGGGTGACGAAGTTGTTGCCACAGGCGCAGGTGACCTTGCACTCGGTGTACTTGGGGTGGATGTCGGCTTTCATGGCGGGCCTCGGACGGGTGAGGGTGCGTGTGAGGGTCGTCTGAATCGAGCCAAGCATTATAATCAGGCCAGTCGACAGGGCAAATCACCCCCGCAAGGCCCCGCTATGAACCCCGAATCCCTCATCCACCTCAACGGCCACCTCGTCCGACGGGAGCAGGCCTCCATCAGCCTCGAAGACGCCGGCTTCCAGCACGCGGTGGGCCTCTTTGAAACCATGACCGCCCGGCATGGGAAGGTCTTCCAACTCCAGCGCCACCTCGACCGTCTAGCCGACAGCGCCGCGCAGCTCCGTATGGCTTTGACCACCGACCGACAAACCCTGACCCACGCCATCGACGAAACCCTCGAAGCCAATGGCCTGACCCACGCCCGTGTCCGTCTGACCGTCACCCCCGGGAGTGTTTCGTTGCTGCGTTCGGGTGATGCGTCCGCCCGGCCCGAGCCGACGGTCTGCGTCGTGGCCACACCGCCCGTCGAGTATGCCCCGGAGTATTTCGACAAAGGCGTCATGGCGATCGTCGGTCCTGCGATGGCCAACCCCTTCGACCCCCACGCGGGCCACAAGACGCTGGCCTATTGGTCACGCCTGAGCGTGCTGCGGCAGGCGGCCTCCGTCGGCGCAGCGGAGGCGATCATCCTGCAGGTCAGCAACCACCTGGCCTCCGGCTGCGTGAGCAATCTCTTTCTTGTCAAGAACAACGAACTCTTCACCCCGATCGCACGCGGTGAAGAAACCCGGGGCGGCCTGCCCGCGCCGGTCCTGCCGGGCGTCACACGGTCAACGGCGATCGAACTGGCCAAAGACGCATCGATTCCCGCCCATAAACAGATGCTCTCGATCAACGACCTGCTCGAAGCCGACGAGGTCTTTCTGACCAACGCAAGCTGGCAACTCCTCCCGGTGACGAAGATCGAAAACAAGACCATCGCAGGCGGGCAAGTCGGGCCGATCACACGCAGGCTACGCACGGCGATGCTGGCGCTCATCGATGAGCAAACCAGGAAGTAGCCGCGAACGAACGCAAATGAACGCAAATGGGATGGGACAGGCGAGTTGACTGAGGCAGGGATCGGCGTCCATGCCACACCGGTTGCGCCCGGAGCATGCCGGGCTAAATAGGATCGGACTCCACACTCCTGTCTCCTGCCTTCTCCGATCTCCATTTGCGTTCATTCGCGTTCATTTGCGGCTACATCTCCCCCGCGTCTGGCACACTCACGCCCCCCCTGTTACACTCTCGCCCCCCGGAAGTCATGCCGGGCGATCACTACAAGGATACCGCTATGAAATCAACCGACCTCCGGCCGGGTATGGCCATCAAGATGGATGGCAACGTCTATGCCATCACCCAATACACCCACGTCACGCCCGGCAACCTCCGCGCGTTCGTGCAGATCAAGATCAAGCGCGTCACCGACGGGCAGATCCTCGAAAAGCGCCTGCGCTCGGGTGAGGAAGTCGAGTCCGTCAGCCTCGACCGGCGGGATTGCGAGTACCTCTACTCCGACAACACCGGCTACGTCTTCATGGACAGCCAGACCTACGACCAGTTCACCCTCCAGGACTCGGACGTGGGGAATTCCATGGACTACCTCAAGCCCAACACCGCCGTGACCATCCTCTTCACCGAGGGCAAGCCCGTGCTGCTGGAACTGCCCAACACCGTCGACCTCCAGGTCACCGACACCCCGCCGGGCATCAAGGGCGCCACCGCGACCAACCAGCTCAAAGAAGCCACGATGGAGACCGGCCTGAAAACCCGCGTCCCCCCGTTCATCGAGATCGGCGAGACCCTGCGCATCAGCACCGCCGATGGCTCGTACCTCTCCCGCGCATAACATTCCAATTCCGATCCTGTTGATCCCGCTGATCCTGTTATCCCGTCCAATCCCATGGCCAACACCAAGATCGACATCGTCGGCCCGGGCGAACTGGCGCTCATCGCGGACCTTTACAACCAGGTCTTCAAGCCCCCGCGTGACATGGCCTCGTTTCAACGGCGGTTCCTCGGCAGGCACAACACGCTCATGATGGTGGCCCACATCGACGACCGACCCGTCGGGTTTTTCATCGGCTTCGAACTCAAGCCCAGCGTCTTTTTCACCTGGCTCGTCGGCACGCTCCCCGACTACCGCAGGCAGGGCGTGGCCTCGCAACTCATGGAAGCCGCCCAGGCGTGGGCCAAACACCACGAATACGTCTCCATGCGCCTGGAGTGCCACAACCAGCACCGCCCCATGCTCCACCTGGGCATCACCCAGCTCTACGACATCGTCGGCATGCGGTGGGACCCCGACCGCGGCGACAACCTCGTCATCTTCGAGAAAGTCCTGGGCGAGTAATACCACAAGGTCGAGCAAAGATATTCACAGCCCCGCATGAATATGCGGGGCCACCTATGCGTGAAACCCACACTTGGTTTACGCTCGCAGCGTGACAATAATATTGGTGAGGAAACACCATGTCGCGCTGGGGTTGGACCGTGTTGTGCCTGCTGCTTGCACCCGCAATAGCGCGTGGGCAGATATCGATCAGCTATACCCAGGGCAGTCCGGTTTGCCTGACGCCCTCGCCGCTGATCGTGCAAGGCTCGCCCTCACTCTGGATCAACGATTTTTCCATCGGCCTGAGCCCCTACCGCAGGCTGCTCTACAACACCTATTACAGCTCGGACTCGCCGTATTACCTCGACTCGAGCCTCAACTACCCCTACCCGATCTATCGGCCGTACCTGCGGATCAACAACCCGCGCGGGCCAAATTATGTGGCGCTCTATCCGCCGACTTCCTCAAGCACAAGACGCAGTGACAACGCTCATACACTTCCGGGGGTGCCGAATGTGCGGGAGATGGTAAATCAACCCGAAGGTGTTGAAAGCTCGCCAGCGTGGCGGGCGCTGGTGCGTGGGCACAGTGAAAGTGCGCTGGTGATGTTCAGCCGGATGCTCGGCGTCTGGCCTACCGATGCGCAAAGCCGACTTGGGCAGGGCTTGTGTTACGCGGTCTCGGGCCAGCGTGTGCGGGCCATCGAAGCGCTCCGCCGTGCATGGGCGACGAGCGACCGTGCGGGCGATGGGCTTGACCTTGGCACGACCGATCTTGAGGAGACACTCCGCCGACTTGCGGACGAGTCCCACGCACGGACGTTGCAGAGCGTGGATAGTCTCGATGATTACTTTGTCGTCGCGGTGATGTCGTACCTGACGGGCCAGATGGACCGAGCGCTCGACGCCGCGATCCTCGGCGAGGTCTGGGGCGACCACACGGCGGAATTGAAAAACCTGCGTACGGCGATTGAGCGTGAGAGTCCACCCGCACCCGCCGAGAAATAACAGGTGAAGTGTGCCACCGGCTTTTGTCTGCCCGTGTTGCAAAACACACGTCTTTCACTGGCGGGCAAGCCGCCAGTGGCACGCCACTGCGTGTTGACAGCCTTTTCTAAAGCACGCCCTTGGTGCTGGGGACCTGGTCGCCGGTGATGGCGACAGCCTGGCGCAGGGCACGACCGAAGGCCTTGAAGATGGCCTCGGCGATGTGGTGGTTGTTTTCGCCCCAGGGCACTTCGATGTGCAGGTTCATCCTGGCGTTCTGCGCCACGGCGTTGAAAAACTCCTCGACGAGTTGCACGTCGAAGCGTCCGATCGCAGCGGGGTCTTCACCGAACCCCCGGAAGGTGACCTTGAAAACCAGGGCAGCGCGACCGGAGAGGTCGATGGCGACGCGCGCGAGGGATTCGTCCATCGGCACGACGCCGTAGCCGTAGCGTTCGATACCTTTCTTGTCGCCCAGCGCCTTGTCGATGGCCTGACCGAGCACGATGCCCACGTCCTCAACGGTGTGGTGGTCGTCGATGTGGGTGTCGCCGGTGGCTTGGATGTTCAGGCCGACGCGGCCGTGGCGTGCGACGTGGTCGAGCATGTGGTCGAAAAAGCCGACGCCGGTCTTGTGGGTGTAGGGCCCGCCGTCGAGGTTGAGTTCGAGGGCGATCCGGGTCTCGTTGGTCTTACGCGTGATGGAAGCGGTTCGTGGCATGGGGGATCGATAGACAGGATAACAGGATTGGAGGGATCAACAGGATGGGGTTGTGGGTGAGAGGGGGAGAGTTTATCCGCAGATTACGCAGATTTCGCAGATTGAAGAAAAGATATTCACCACAAGAGGACACAGAGAACACGGAGGGTGGGAGAGGGAAATCCATTGATGATTGATGATTGATGATCTCAGAAGTCTAACCTCCGGTCGCAGGCGACAGGGCAAAATGTCAAAATCTAACTCTGAACCCATCGCTCCCTTATCTTCTCTGTGTCCACTGTGGCGAACTCTTCCTGTACGAATCTGCGAAATCTGCGTAATCTGCGGATTATTCCTTCTTGGATCCTGCGATTCTGTCAAGTTCCTGCAACAGGATTGTGTTTTGCTCCGGCGTGCCGATGGTGATGCGGAGTTTGTCGCGGAGGCGGTCGTGGTCGAAGTAGCGGACGAAGACGCCGAGGGAGGCCAGGGATTGGTAGAGGTCTTTGGCACCGGGACCTTGGGTGGGCTGGGCTAACACAAAGTTACTCTCGCTCGGGGCTACGGTGAACCCGCGCTGACGGAGCTGGTCGGTGAGCCACGCGCGTTGTTCGATGACCTTGTCCCAGGTCTTGCGGGCTTCGTCGGTGTTCTGGATGGCGGCGAGTGCCGCGGCCTGTGCGAGGGCGTCGGTGTTGTAACTGTCCCGAGCCTTGTCGAGTGCAGCGATGAGACTGGGGTGACCCAGGCCGTAGCCAAAACGCAAGCCCGCGAGGGAGTACCCCTTGCTCAAGGTCCGCAGGATGAGCACGTTGTCGAGTTCGCCCCGGGTCGATTCACGCAGCAGTTCCACCGCGTCGCGCTTTGCAAAGTTGACATACGCCTCATCAATGAGCAGTACCGCGTGACCCTTCAGCGCCGCCGCCAACTCCCGCAGAACTTCCGGGGGTTCGAGTCGGCCCGACGGCGCGTGGGGATTCACAACCATCACCAATCGACAACCCGCGTCGATCACGGCCTGTGCAAACTTCCGGGGGTCGGGCAACGACCAGTCCTCGTTCAACGGCACCTTGATCGCCGGCGTGTCGTGGATGTCAGCCAGCACGTCATACAATGAGTAAGTCGGGTAGGTCTCTCCCAGCCCGCCGCGCGATGCCCCGCCCATCTCACCGGGCAAGCAGAAGACCGACACCGCCATACGCAACAGCTCATCACCGCCGTTCGTGGCCAACACCTGATCAGGCTCAAGCCCGTGTAACTTCGCCGCGGCCTGACGGAACTTCGGCGCGGTCGGCGGGGGGTAGCGACGCAGTGACTCGGCCGCTACGGATCGGATCGCCTCCATCACCGCGTCGCACGGGGGGTAGGGATTTTCGTTGGTGTTGAGCTTGACCAACCGCGTCGCGGTGGGTTGTTCACCGGGCGTGTAGGCGGTCAATCGCTGGATGTTCGGGCGCTCGTAAGGCATGGCAGGCGGGACATCTTCCCCTGTGTCGGGTGCAGGGTCAACGTGCGATGTTTCAATCGGCCGCCGGCGAGCGTAAACTATGGCGATGGTCACACGGTCATGGACAGCCTGCGTTGCGTTTCTGTTCGTCGGTGCGCTGGGCCTCTGCCCTGTGCGAGCGGCGGACCTCGACGACACCGGCGAGTCGGCGGCCTTCATGCTCGAACAGGCGATGCGCGTCGACCGCAGCGGCCAGCACCACACGCTCCTGCGTGCCCTGCGTCACACGTCCGACCCCGACCTGCTGCCCTTTTTCAGCCGGCTTGCCGAGGCCGGCGACCCGTCGCTGCGCGTGCATGGCATCCTCGGCATGGCCGATTGCGACCCGCAGCGCAGGCTCGACCTCGTCCGATTGGCCAAGCTCGAACCCGCCACACTCCAGGCAGACATCGTCAGCTTCGCGCTCGACGACGACCTGCTCGGCGATGAACAGGCGATGCAACTGGTCAACTGGCCCGGGCTGGACTCGGGCGTCAAGGTCGTCGTCATCGCGCACCTCATGAGCGACGGCAAGACCCCGCCCCGCGCCCCGCTCGACGAAGCCCTCAAGTCCGACAAGATCGGCAGACGCTCTCTTGCGGCCATGCTGCTCTACCAGCTCGGCGAAGAGAGCGCCATGAAGGAGCTTGTCGAACTCAACAACTCCGAACTGCCCGAGCGCGACGACGTGCGGGCGCTGCTCCTCTCCACCGCGCTGACCGGTCAGTTCGATCGGCTCGGGCCGTGGGCGCTGGGTATTGCGACGGAGGCCGGCGTCAACCCGCGCGTGGGCCTGATGGCGTTACAACTCGCGCTCAAGCTCGGTATCCAGCAGGCCCAGGCCGCGTGGCAACACCAGTTCGAGTCCTCCGACGACCCCGCCCAGCGCGTGCGCCTGTCGCTGTGTCTCCTGCAACAGGCGCGCTTCGTGCCCGCTTCGCTCTTTGACGTGATGGTCAAGGACACCGACGCCCAGATCGCCGCGATGGGTCAAGTCGGCCAGGCCATCGCGGGCAAGGGCGACATCGCAAGCCGCATCGCACAGCTCGTGAAACTGGATTTGCCGATTGCCAATGAGTGGGCGCTGAGCTACGTGCGACACGACGCGCCCGATGAGGTTGCCATCCCCGTACTGGTCTCGGTGATCGAAGCCTACGACCCAAGCAAACGCATCGCCGCCCAACTGCTCGACGACTCGGTGGCCGCGGCCCAGATGCTCTTCGAGCGCAGCCCCGAACAGAGTCAAGCCATCCTCGTCCCGGTCATCACCAACCCGCAGGCGGACGGCCTGCTCGTCCAGGCGATTTTACTTGGCCTGATCCGCGTGCAGAAGGGAAACCCAGCCAAGGTCATCGATGGCATCGAGGATTTCCACTCACCCGCGGGCGAACGCCTGGCGCTGATCCTGCGTGCCAAAAACGAAGTCCCACTCAACGCCAAACAGATGGACGACCTCTCCCTCATCGTCCGCGGCGGCGGCGGCATGAGCCTCTCCGTCCGCATCCAGGCCGCCTGGGCCTACCTCCACCGCACCGGCCAGACCCGCGCCGCCATTGCCAGAGCGCTGGCGAACTCGTGACGGGTGACAAGTGACGGATGACTGGTGACTGGTGCCTGGTGACTGGTGACTGGTGAAAAAATCTTATCACCACGAAAGACACAACCCCCTGAGATCATCAATCAAAAATCATCAATCATCAATGGCTCGTCTCTGACATCATCCATTATCCATCATCCATTCCCCCCCCTCTCTCCCCGGACCCTTCCATGAGTTTCATCCCGCTCTCGCAGCCCGACATCACCGATCTTGAAATCGACGCGGTCATCGAAACGATGCGGTCGGGCCGACTGAGCATCGGCCCACGACAGGCACGCTTCGAGGAACTCGTCGCGGACCGCACCCAGCGACGCTTGGGCATTGCCATCAACTCCGGGACGGCCGGCCTTCACCTCGTCCTGCTCGCGCTGGGCATAGGCCCGGGCGATGAAGTGATCACCACGCCCTTTTCATTCATTGCCTCGGCCAACTGCATCCTCTACGTCGGTGCCACGCCCGTCTTTGTCGACATCGACCCGCGCAGCCTCAACATGAACCCCGCCCTCGTCGAGAAAGCCATCACGCCGAAAACCAAAGCGATCATTGCTGTGGAAGTCTTCGGCAACCCCTGCCACATGGAAAAAATCGCACAGGTCGCCCAGCGTCACGAGGTCCCATTGATCGAGGACTGCTGCGAGGGCTTGGGCGGCATGCACATGGGCAAGCCGATCGGCTCGTTCGGACGCGCGGGGGTCTTTGGTTTCTACCCCAACAAACAGGTCACCACCGGCGAGGGCGGCATGATCGTCACCGACGACGACCGACTCGCGGAAGCCTGCCGATCCATGCGCAACCAGGGCAGGCCCGTGGCCGACCACACTGCGCCCAACCAGGCCCCCGTCAAACCCACAGGCCCCAGCGGCGACCCCTTCCTCTCCCTCGGCGGCTCCTGGCTCCACCACGAACGACTGGGTTACAACTACAGACTCTCCGAAATCTCCTGCGCCCTGGGCATCGCCCAGATGGAACGCCTCGACGTGATGCTCGAAAGTCGGCGGCGCGTCGCTTCGCTCTACATGCGAAAGCTCATGGACTGCCCGGACATCATCCTGCCCAACGTCGAGGTGTGGGAGGACATGAGCTGGTTCGTCTTCGTCATCCGTCTCAACGACCTCTACACGCAGGTCGAACGCGACCGCATCATTGTCGGCATGCGCAGGCACGAGATCGGCGCATCCAACTACTTCCCCCCCATCCACCTTCAGCCGTTCTACCGTGAGAAGTTCGGCTTCGAGAAGGGCGCGTTTCCGTTGACCGAATCGGTCAGTCAGCGCACCATCGCCCTGCCCTTCTACAACCAGATGGACGAGACACAGGTCGAACTGGTCGTCCACACCTTCAAGGTCATGCTCCAGCGTGAGCAACTCCTCAAACGCGATTGACCCACCGGGACTCACACCATGTCACACTCGGTCACGTGCGTACTCGACGCCAAAGCGACACTCGGTGAGGGCGCGGTCTGGGACGACAGGGCCGGCCTGCTCTACTGGGTCGACATCGAGGGCTGCAAACTCCACGCCTTCGACCCCCGGAAGAATCAGAACACCCCCTGGGACATCGGCCAGATGGTCGGCACCGTCGTGCCCATCGCGGGCAATCCCCTTCCCCGAAAGGTGCTGCTCGCGCTTCACCACGGCATCGGCACGTTCGACCTCGATTCAAAAAGACTGGTAATCCACGCCGACCCGGAGAAACTTCCGGGGGTCACGCGATTCAACGACGGCAAGTGCGACCCGCAAGGCCGATTCTGGGCCGGCACCCTAGGCACCGGCAAGCACAGCGGCACACCCGTCGGCTCGCTCTACCGCTTCGACCCCGACCACTCGGTCCACAAAATCGCGGACAAGATCGTCTGCTCCAACGGCATCGTCTGGCCAAGCGACCACGCCACGATGTATTACATCGACACCCCCCTGCGCCGCGTCGACGCTTTCGACTACGACCCCGGCAGCGGTGACGTGAAGAACCGGCGCGTGGCCTTTGACCTCAAAGACTTCACCGGCTACCCCGACGGCATGACGATCGACCACAAGGACCGCCTCTGGATCGCCTTCTGGGCCGGCTGGTGCGTGCGCTGCTTCGACCCGCTCACGGGCCAGTGCCTCCACGAAGTCAAACTCCCCTGTGAGCGTGTCACCTCCTGCGCCTTCGGCGGACCGACCCTCGAAGACCTCTACATCACCACCGCACGCACCGGCCTCAAGCCCGACCAACTCGAATCCCAACCCCTCGCCGGCGGGTTGTTCGTCACCCGCCCGGGCCAGATCGCCGGAGCAATCGCCAAAGGCATCCCGGCTTGCCGCTTTGCGGGTGCGTGTGAGTAACGGATTTCGACACTCAACACCTTGCCCTATCCGGTTCGCAACTCAGCCGTCCCGTTTCTGAACGACACCCTATCCAGCGGGCTACACACCCCCATCACGCCCTTGCCCCCGGGGGTCCGGGGGTCCATCACGTGCGTGTAGATCATCGTCGTCTGCACGTTGGCGTGACCAAGCAATTCCTGCACCGTGCGGATGTCGTAGCCGTCTTCGAGCAGGTGCGTCGCAAACGAGTGCCGCAGTGTGTGACAACTCACGCGCTTGGTAAAGCCCGCCTCCCTCGCCGTCTGCGACACCACTTTTTGCAACACGTTCTCGTGCAGGTGCCAGCGCCCGGTCACGCATTTCCGATCCGCCAACCCCAGCCGTGCCGACGCTTGCGACATCATCCCCGAATCCTCAAGCGGTGCCCCGTCGCGACCGTCCATCAACAAGCGTTCCACCGGCAGGACCGTCCGGCGCGTGCTGGCAAAAACATACTGCCAACTCAACGACCGCACCGCAGAGGGTTGCTTCATCGCCTGCGCATACGGCAACGGCACGAAACCGCCCCCTGCAATGCCCACGCCCCCTGCAAAGCCCACGGCCTCCGGCCGTGGGATCACCCCCGCCCGTGCTTTCACGCTCGGCTGTGGGTCCACATCCGCCTCGTGCAACCGCTCCCTCCACTTCAGGTGCTTCAACAGATCCCGCTCGCAAGCCGTCGGCAGCATCACCACACGGTCCTTGGCCCCCTTGCCGCTGCGCACCACGATCTGCCCCCGCTCGACATCCACGTCCTTCACACGCAGTCGGCAAACCTCCCGCACGCGCATCCCCGTGCCGTACATCAGTCGAACCATCAGCGAGTGCACACGACGGACCCACGGGTTCACCGCCCGCCGATCCATCGCCGTCAGCAACCGCGTGACCTCCGCCGTACTCAATACCGTGGGCAACCGCTGCGGCTTCTTTGCCCGTTGAGCGGAGAACGCCCCGAGTTCAATACCGAGTACCTGCTTGTATAGAAACACCAAAGCGTTCAGCGCCTGGTTCTGGGTCGAGCCGGCCACCTTCCGACCCACCGCCAGATAAGTCAGGAAAGCCTCCACGCCCGCCTCCCCCAACTCCTCCGGCCGAACCCATCGGCCGGCTTTCTCACGGTGGTAGAGCAAGTAACGTTCGACCCACCGCACATAGGCCTGCTCGGTGTCGTAGGCATAGTGCAACACACGCAGTTTTTCGTGCATGTCGTCGAGTAGTGCCATGGCCAAATCCCCGTGGGTGAGGTGTTGAGTAAGCGGTCAATGCGATCACAGCATACCCTAACACAAACCTACCGTCAACCCCGCTTTCCGTGCGCCAATACGGCCTCTCATCGATCCCTAACATCTGTGTGTACAAGGTATAAATCCCTCTTGACGAACGAATCGCTTAGAGCGATACTGGTATCAGGTTTCTGTATAATCACTGTTAGCTGCCAAAATGATCGACTCCGATTACTTTCGCCGACCAGACGCAAAGGGACACCTGAAAGTCCTAGAGGTACTCCGCCGTTGGGACCCCATCGGCGTCATCTCTGAGCACAATCAGGATGAGTACGACATGTATTCCACTCACATTGTGCAAATGCTCGATGCCGGCGCTTCTGTCGAAGATCTTCTCAAGCACATGAGATGGATCGTCACCGAACGCATGGAGATTGGTTTCGATGCCATGCACAGCCGTAGTTGCGCAGAAGAGTTGGTTGAGTTCTGGCGTTCGTGGCGAGGCAGCTAACCAGCGGCTGCAGTTGACCGGCGACGCCCGCGATGGACAATAGCCTTGCCGGTTGGTAGCCCTCTTCCGCGGGCGGCCGGCAACTGAGCCTTGTTCGTTCGGCCCTTGGAGACGCTCTCGTGGAGGTGCCGCAAGAAGCTGTACTCTTTGACGCGCTTCGTGCCGATTCGCCAACCGAACTGTTCGGTCCTTGCCTCGAAGGAGATTCGGTCACTTTGGCGAGCGAGCACCTGCAAGCGATGGCAGCGCTAGCGAGATCGCAGATTGCCGAGGTTTTCGGCGATCAGATTGGACGCGGTGGCGACGGTGTGGACGGCCTTGACCGCATCATCGCAGACATGTGGGATACCGGTTGGTCACCTGCAAGCGGCGACCTCAACGTCTTCTCCCGAGACTTCGGCGTCGTGTTAGCAGCGGCGTTACTTGAGCTGCCTCACGCGGTCGCGGTATTCCGTTCGCAGCGCGTTCTGGATCATATGTCCGTTTGGCTCCCTCAAAATGGACTTGAGGTCTTCCCATTCCACAAGGCTCTGAAGTGCTTGCGGGACAAGGTGGGGGAGAGCATGGGTCAATTGTACCGTTCAGTTGCTCTCACCGCATGAGCCGGGCCGAACCAGCGGATGAAGCTGACCGGGGCCGCCATCCTGCTTTCGCGCGGCATAAAGGTTTTGCAGGCGGCCCCGGCAGCTTATCCTTATCGTTATCCCGCCAGACCAATGGCACTCCATCGCAACGACATCGCGGATGTTCGGACCCGGGCAATTGCCATCGTGCAAGAGCTTGCCGCTTCACTCGATCGCGCACCTACGCAGAACGAGTACAAACAACATGTCTCGGCGACGGATGCCCCGAGCATTTCGCAAGTTCTATACCAGTTCGGTACATGGACCGAATTGCTGACCCAGGCCAGTATCGAACCCAACAACAACATGCCGCCCGACAACGGGTATTCCGTTCAAGATGTAATCGACGAGTTTATCGACGTAGCGAACAGCCTTGGACGACTACCCACCCAGGCTGAGTTCACCCAGCATTCCAAATATTCAGTCCGCCCGTACACAAGCAGATGGGGAAAATGGTCCCAAGTCAAAATTCATTTCGCGCAGACTCATGCAAATTCTTTGAAGTTCCAAGTTCCGGCTACTGATCCCACTGAACCAGTAGGTGCTACACGCCGACCACCGCTTCCCGACGATCTTCCATTGCGATACCAACCTCGGAATGAAATGGAAACGATAGTGTTGTTCGCGCTACTTGCGAAAGAACTGGGGTACAAAATCCGCCTAGTACGAGCAGATTTCCCAGATGCAGAGTTAGAACGAGACGGCGAAATCGTCATGGCCGAGTTTGAGTACGAAAGTGCAAACTACATCCAGCACGGCCACCCCCTCGATGCCGACTGCATATGTATTTGTTGGCGTCACACCCGAGACCTTGGGTCTGTGAAGGTGCTGGCATTGGAAGATGTGCTTCGGGAGAGGCGGGATAACCAGCGGCTGCAGTTGACCGGCGACGCCCGCGAACGATAATCCACTTGTCGGTTGAACGTCTGCTCACCGCGGGCGGCCGGCAACTGAGCCTTTTTCGTTAGGTGGATGGGGTTTTATGGCGAACAAAAGAACCAGAGGCGTCATTTGCGGTGCTGTCGCCATGGCAGCCGGCGGGTTCACGTATACCGAATCAAGCAGTGTGCCGATGATTCAGAGAGCCGCGATGGTTGGTGTCATTACTGGAATCGTCATGGCACTCCTGCTGTTTGTATTTGTTAGTAGTCGAAAATCCACCTAACCAGCGGCTGCAGTTGACCGGCTGCGCCCGCGATAAGATATAGTTGTCGGTTAAACGTCTGCTTCCGCGGGCGGCTCGCAACTGAGCCTTTTACGTTATCCCGCAATGGCTGAATGGCGCAAAAAGGCGTATGCGATGTTTGGCTTCAAGCGAGGCGACTACAGTTCCCGATGGGGTGTTGCTTCTTTGTTCAGCGATCTTTACGAGATGGCAATCAAAGCAACTGACGAAGGTGATCGGGAACGACTCGATCGCATTTTTGAGTACGCCCTGTGGGCTGATGGGCAGAATGCGGAGAACCTTCGATCGGCCGCAGACATCAACTTCTTCATGCCTTCGCTTCGCCATACCGGATTGGCTGAGGAAGCCGAACACCGACTAACGCCGGAACTAATGGAAGAGAAGCGATCGCTCTTGATCGAAGCGGGCTAACCAGCGGCTGCAGTTGACCGGCGACGCCCGCGATATGATGTAGCTGTCGGTTGGACGCCTGTTTCCGCGGGCGGCCGGCAACTGAGCCTTTTACGTTAGGCGACATGACCGTTATCAAGGCCATCGCGACGATCGCAGGCACCACCGCGGGAGCGACCTTGCTCGGTGGCATTGGCGGATACCTGCGTGGCGTTTACAACCCCGGGTACTATCGCAACGTGTTTTATCAGGGACATCATCCAGCGTTCGATCCCGTGCAGGTCGGTACAGGCTTAGGAATTGAACAGGGAGCCATCACAGGTCTTGTCATTGGCGTTCTTGTTGTTGCAATCGTAGCGTGGTACGACCTCAAGCGTGCCCGGCTTGCGATAACAGATGTCGCCTAACCACCGGCTGCAGTTGACCGGCGACGCCCGCGATGGAAAATGACGTGGTCGGTTGAACGCCCCCTTCCGCGGGCGGCCGGCAACTGAGCCTTTTTCGTTAGGTCGCAAGACACGGGTCGCATATGGACATTGCAGCCATAATTCTCGACTACCTTCGCGTTCTGTTCTCGTGGCCAGTTGTGACGGGCGTCATCGCCATTTCTGCCATCTGCCTTTTCAAGTCAGACATTAAGTTGCTGATGTCGCGGATTGCAAAGATTCGATTTCCGGGAGGCAGCGAATTGTCGACATCACAACTCGAAAGGACCAAGGAAGAAAAGACTGAATCTGAAAGACCGGAAGTGCCTCAAGTTGAGGCGAATCAGCCAGTCCCACTTCCCGCAGATCTGGAGTTCACTCAACAGCAACTCGAAGCAGTGCGACAGTTGTATTTGAATGAGCGAGCTAACGCCTACCTGTGGGAATATCGCTATCTCAACTATTTCCTTGCATATCAGACACAGCAAGTTCTTGATTGGTTAGTGCCGATGTCAGCACCGATTTCACGTTCACTGTTCGACAATATCTGGACTCCATACATTCCAATAGTTCAAGAACGAGATGCAATCATTAATGCTCTGCAAGCCCACTATCTTATTGGGATGGATAGTGGCCTGATATCTGTTACGCCTAAAGGCCAAGAATATCACCAATGGCGAGGCCCACTCCCCCAACGGGAAGCGACCTAACCACCGGCTGCAGTTGACCGGCGACGCCCGCGAGTAGAATGATGTTGTCGGTTGGTAGCCCACTCCCGCGGGCGGCCGGCAACTGAGCCTTTTTCGTTGGCCTGTGAGCCAGACACAATACAGTGCAAGTGACCTGAAGAAGGTCGTCTGGGCAAGGAGATACGAAGTGAGCGAAAGTCACGAGCAGGTCTGTGCGCTTTACTCGGTCAGGACAGGAAGCGACTCACCCCACGACCCGGACTTTCAGGCATTGCTGGATGCACGCGCCTTCCCCATCGGCGTGGATTCCACAGGGGGGCAGGCGGGCTCGACCGTTGAGGTCAACACCGATGTCCTCGGGCGGCGTGCCGGGACTGTAGACCCGATCCCAGAGGACATCGCCATTCACACGCTGTGCCACTTTCGCATAGATCGGGAAGACTTTCCCAAGTGGACGAGGTGGTATCAGGAGGATGGCAACACCCAGGTGTTCCGTCTGTTCAAAGGCGAGCACAACGTGCGCAACGAGCGAACCGGAGCAGCCAGAATTGAGGCCTTCAGCCTTGGCGACTGGTCAGACGACCAGTGGCACGAGTGGGAGGGCACCTACACGATCGTAAAACCCATCAAGGCAACGCTCTTTCAGTCCTTCACGGCAGGGGACAAGCTCTGGTCCTGCCACCTGAATATGACCAGTGGTGGCGATGTCTGCATCTGTGAGCGGACGAAACGGATGCAAGGGGAGGAGCCCGTGGTGATCGGCGACAACATGGTCGGCAAGAGTTTCCACCTGAAGGTGAGAGACAATCGCCGCGACTACGAGGCCTATTTCAACGGCGAACTCGTTGCCAGAGGACAGTACGATCGTTGGCAGGAGGGCAGCCGGCGTCACATGTTCCGCTGGGGAATGTATGACGGCTTGGTCCCTCAAGATGCCATGGTCTTCGTCACCGGAGCCCGTTTCAAATAATTGATACGCATGCCCACGGCAGCGAGTAGATCGGGCTCTTCGTCGTAGGGTGGGCCAAGTCTTCGCGGCCCACCAATTCGGTGTATCATTTCTCGCACGGTTCATGTTCGCGAGATGGTGGGCCGCGCGGACTTGGCCCACCCTACCCGCGGCCCGGGCTACTTGCTTTTACATTAGGCCGTATTGTTTCCGTCATTGTCGCACAGAGCGTTGTCAGTGACGCGCCACACCGCGCGGACGAAAGGAATCGCAGCCATGCCGAGTCAGAATCCAGTCAAGTACGTGCCCGCCGGCAACGGCCCGATGTATTGCGGGCCGGGCGACCGCGTCAGCTTTCTGGCCACGGGTGCGGATACGAAGGGGAACTTTTTTGTCAGCGAGGGACTGGCCGCGCCGGGAGGAGGCCCGCCGCCGCACGTTCACCGCTTCGAGTCCGAGTCCTTTTATCTACTTGAGGGTGCCATCACGTTCCAGGCCGACGGGCAGACGATCCACGCCAAGCCAGGCGATTTCGTCCACATCCCCTGCGGCACGGTGCATTCGTTCAAGAATGAGGGCACGACGCCAGCCAAATTGATCGTCATCATTTCACCGGCGGGCCCGACGGGCATGCAACAATTCTTTGAAGAATCGTTCTATCTCGCGACGGACCGCAACGCCGCCCCGCCGCCGATGAACGATGAAATCATGAAACGGATGATGGACGCCTCGGCGCGAAACGGCGTGGAGTGGGTCAAGCCGACATGACAACGTCGGTGGCGTCGAGGAAGAAAAAGGTGTCAGGTTGAATTATTGACAATCATCGGTTGATGATCGGGTTTAATACTCCATTTTCTGGCCAGCAAACGGTCTTATCATGACCAAGTGCTACCAATTCGAAAAGTCTGCGTCATTATTCATACTGACACCTTTATGACTACCACCTTTATGACTACGGATTTGAATCCGCCCGACTAACCACCGGCTGCGGTTGACCGGCGACGCCTGCGATGGAGAATAGTTAAGCAGGTTAGTAGCCGATTCCCCTTGACTTCGCTCCGTTCGGTCCGAGCTCACGGTCGAGGGCGGGGTAAACCGTGGGCGGCTGGCGACTGAGTCTTTTTCGTCAAGGCCGGCAACGGTATGCAAAAGCGGGCGGGAGGTTCCGCCATACCACCCGACTGCGCTGAACGGTCGGGAAGACCTCATCCAGCAACCGCGTAAACGCCCTGCCCCCCGGCAAGAGCAGGCCCTGCAGGTAGGCGAACGTGGTGAAGTAGCCCCGCTCGCTGAGCATGTCGCGCGTCGCACGCATGATCGATCGCTGCAGGCTTGGCGTCCAGATCGACCACGGCAGACCACACACCACCGCGTCGATCCGCGCGATCCCGTGCTCGTCGCAGATACACACGATGTCCTCGACGGAGCCGGTGACGACTTGGACTTGCGGGTAGCGGGCGGCGAGGTCGGCTGCAAGAATCGGGCTGAACTCGATGGCAAGGAACCGGCAGCGCTCGGGCTTGGTATTGAGGATGGCCCGGGTGAATGCACCGGTACCCGGGCCGTATTCAACGACCGTGTCCACCGCTGACCAGTCGATCCACTCCACCATTCTGGAGGCAAGCCCCGTAGAGCTGGGCCAGACCGCCCCGACCCGTGACGGCGAACGCATAAACTCTTTGAGGAACTCAAACCCCTGTGCCATGCAACGAACTTACCTGATGTCGTGATGGTTTGCCTATTGGCCGACCCCGGAAAATGGCTGGGCTCGTGTGAGCGAGACCCCGGCACACCCGTGCCGTGCACCGGGGCCGTGGGTCATGCGGGGCGGGCAAAGATAAGGTATCGGGGCAACTATCGCCGCAATCCGTGGGGTAAAATTATTTTCCAATTGTTGTAAGGTCGTCGGGTCGGCGACGGATATCTCCATAGATGAACGGCCAAGCCCCCCAGCCCCCGGTGGACGCCACGGACGCGGAACTGCTCGCGGCCTTCGCCCATACCCGCAGCGAAGTGGCCTTCTCGGAACTCGTCCGCCGGCACGGTGGGATGGTCCTGTCGGTCTGCCGGTCGACGTTGGGCAACAGCACCGAGGCTCAGGACGCGGCGCAGGCGGTCTTTCTGACCCTGGCGCAAAAGGCCCGCGACGCCAGGGCGCAACACCACACCGTCGGCTGGCTGCACCGCGTGGCATGGCACATCGCAAACCGCGCCGCCCAGTCCCGTACGGCCCGGCGCCGGCACGAAGCGGAGGCGGCACGCATGCGTCGCGAAACCGTGGTACGTGAGCACGAACCGATCCAACTCGACGCCCTGCACGCGGGTCTGGCTGCGCTGCCCGATGCGTACCGCGTGCCGTTGATCCTCCATCACCTCGAGGGCCGTACGCACGAAGACGTGGCGGCCCAGGTCGGGTGCAGTGTCAACGCACTGGGTGTGCGGCTGCACCGCGGACGGGCCTTGCTGCGCAAGCAGATGGAGCGGCGCGGGGCAGAAGCCAGTCCTACTGCGCTACTGGGCTTGTGGCTGTTGCCCAGTGAAGCCGGCGCGTCATCGCAGTTCATCGCCACCGTTACGAAGTCGGCCCTGGCCTGGGCGCAGGGACAATTGGCCTCGAGTGCGGTGGCCACCCCGGTCCGCGTGTTGGTGGGATCGGCCAGGCGTAGGCTGCTGTGGGCCAAGCTCAAGTGGCTCACCGTGGCCGGGGCGCTGCTGCTGGCCGGCGGACTGATCTGGACGTTCCTGCCGCGCACGCACAAGCAACCCGTCGCGACGCCCACGTTTAACCTCACGGTCGTCACGGGTCAGATCACGCGCGTGAGCAACCGGTTGCTCTCCCTGCAACGCAACACCGGTGCGCCCGTCGAGATAAGCTTCGACGCGGCCACAGAGTTGCGGTTCAACGACGCCCCCTGCACCGTCGCCCAACTCCAGCCCGGCCTCGACGCGGCGGTCTACACGGTGACGGGCGGGCCTGCTCAAAAAATTCTTGCTTATACCCCCGGAAGCCAACGACACCCCTAGGTCGCGACCAACCCCTAACCCACCCGTTGTGTTTCACAAGGAGTTCCCGATGAAACGCGCAGCCTTGCTCGTGCTAGCTGTCCTCTGCACTGACTTCGCACCCGCCCACGCCCACGCGGCGATGGTCTTCAACATCACCAACGGCGGCGGGGCCACGCCCCAAATGCTCGCCGGCGTGGCCGAGGCCGCGGCCCTCTGGTCCAGCGCTTTCGACGACCCGATCACCGTCAACATCCGCGTCAAAGGCGCTGCCCTGCCCAACGGCGTGCTGGGTCACACCGACACGTTCTACGACCTTTACTCTTACAACGAGGTGCGGGCGGCGCTCGTGGCCGACCGCCACAGCGCCGACGACCTGACGAGCAGCAGCCAACTCCAGGCCGGCTCCGCGTTCGCCATGCTCATCAACCGCACCGCCAACAATCCCAATGGCGTAGTCAGCGCCACGCCCTACTTCGACACCGGCACCGGCGGACCCGGTCAGGCCGGCCCTGAGAACAACGCCATCCTCCGTATCTCGTCCGCCAACGCCAAGGCCCTGGGCATCTACCCCGGCGGGCAAAACGGCACCGACGGCATCATCACCTTCACCACACAGAACATCTACGACTTTGACCGCGGCGACGGCATCGCGGCCAACAAGATCGATTTCATCGGGACCGCGGCCCACGAGATCGGCCACCTGCTGGGCTTCGTCAGCGGTGTGGATATCCTCGCCAGCAACGCCACCGCCCCCGGCCTTAACGACAATCAGCTCAAATACGTCACACCGCTGGACCTCTTCAAGTTTTCCTCACGCAGCGTCGGCACCGGCGGTGGGTTAGGCATTATCGACTGGACCGTGGACGACGTGGACAAGTATTTTTCGGTTGACGGCGGGGCCACGCCCGTGGCGCTCTTCTCGCACGGCTCGGTCTACGAAGAGTCGCACTGGAAGAACGATCTGGGCCTGGGGTTGATGGACCCGACCCTCGTCGGCGGCGAACTGCTGACCTTCTCCGCCAACGACTACCGCGCCCTGGACGTGATCGGGTACGACCGCGTGGGCTACACGCTTCCCCCGGCCCTGCCCGAGCCCGGGGCGGCGCTGCTGATCGGTGTGGCGCTCATGCTGCTGCCCCAGCGCCGCGATGTAGCGTGATACGGGGGTGCGGGCGAGTGTCGAAAAATCAACGGGGAGACGGTTTTTGAGAGGCGGGGAGGATGAGCGTGAAGGTCGCGCCGCGCTGGGGGGCGGGGCGGGAGCGGACTTCGATGGTGCCGCCCTGGTTCTGCATCAACTTGTAAGAGATGGACAGGCCCAGGCCGGTGCCTTTGCCGACGGGCTTGGTGGTGAAGAAAGGCTCGAAGAGCTTGTCGATGTGGTTGGGCGCGATGCCCGGGCCGGTGTCGGTGACCTCGATCCGGCAGGTTGAGCCGTCGCAGGCGGTGCGGAGCGTGAGCGTGGGGGATTCGGCGCTGTCCATTGCGTCGAGGGCGTTGAGCAGGATGTTGGTCATGACCTGCTCCATGGCGTGCGGCTGGACGCGGACGACGCAGGCGGGTGAGGCGTCGTATTGTTTTTCGATTTTGACTTTGCGGATGCGGTGGTCGAAACGGATCAGGTCGAGTGCGTGGTCGGCCAGTTCGTTGACGGAGGCCTGTTGCCAGACGGCGTCGGTCGGGTGGGCAAAGCCTTTCATCTGGTGGATGGTGTGTTTGATGCGTTCGACCTGTGTGCGCAGGGCGTCGAGTCGGTCGGTGGTCATGGAGGAGGCGCGGCGGTGGGCGAGTTGGAGGATCGAGTCCATGCTGGCTAAGGGGTTGGCAATCTCGTGAGCGATGCCGGCTGCCATCTGCCCGGTGGCAACCATTTTTTCGTGCTGGATCATGGCCTGCTGTTGGAGCTGGAGCTGATCGATCAGGTCGCGGATTCGGCGGTTGCGTCGGACGAGGTTCCGGCGGTGCCTTCGGAGGCTGCGGGTGACGTGGTTGGTGAGGTAGACGGTGAGCACGAGCGTGGCGACCCAGCCGGCCAGTTGCAGGCGTGCGATCGGGTCATCGGGCCAGGCGTTGGCGATCAGGAGGGTCGACGCCAGGAACGTGACGGCAAACCCTGCGGCGACGTAGGCGGGCGTTGAGCCCAGGAGCAGGCTGGCAAAGACCATGTGAAACACAAAGAAACCCAGCAGCGGGCTGGCCGGTCCTCCGGTCCACAGGGCCAGCAAGCCCAGGCAGGCCAGGTCGAGGAGCACCTGCGTCCAGGCCAGCTTGAGGGTGGTGTTGTGCGGCCGGGATCGGCGGACCAGGCCCCAGAGTAACAGGTTGTAAGTCAGGATCACGCCACCCATGGCCGCAACGAACCCCGGGTGGCTGGCGGCTGGGAAAAAGGGTTTGAGGAACAGGCCGGCCAGCAGGGCGACGAAGCCGGCATACCAGCGCAGGCGCACGAACCACCGCAGGTGCAGCGTGAGGATGTGCCGGTGGGATTCGGCTTCGGGATCGGGCTGCGATGGCTTCATGGGCGTCGCATCACGCCCCGGATGGGGAATGATGCGCAAGGACCGATGGATCACGCTGGATCGATTTTTCCAGGTCCATCATTTTTACGCCCGCGGTGTAATCGGTCAACACGATTCTTTTGACCTGCTTCAGGCCGTCCACCACGCTGGACATGCGTTCGAGGCTGTGGTGGATGCGTTCGAGGCAGCTCTCGAAGGTCTGCCCCGACGCAGACCTTCTTCGGAGCAGGCTCAGTTGCATCTCGATGATTGCAATGGCGTTATTCAGCTCGTGGTTGAGGGTTAGCGCGACCTGGCCGAGCGTCTCGAGGCGCTGCTTTTCGTTCTGCTGGAGCTGCGAGGCCAGGAGGTTGAAGGCCCGTCCGAGTTCGTCGAACTCGTCCCGCCTGCCCTCCTCGACGCGGTGCTCGAAGTGTTCCTTGCCCAGTTCCCGGCTGGCCAGGATGAGGCGGTCGATGGGCTTGAGGACCATCGTCGCCGCACGCACGAGCAGGATCACCGACCCGTTGAGCCAGAGGAAGAACCCGACCGCCAGCCCGATCACCAGCCAGCGGAAACGCGAGACGATCGCGGCCTGTGACTGCACGGCACAACGCTGGGCGTAGGTGTCCAGCGACAGCACGTGCTCACGGGTTTCGCCGGCTAAAGACATGGCCTGGAGGTAAGGCTCGATGACCAACGGCGAATCCGTCCGGGGCAAGTCGGCAACAAGGCTCTGGAGTTTGTTGAGCCCCTCGACAAGCCCCCGGGCACGGGCGAGGACCTGTGGGTCGTGAAACTCCTCGTGTTCGAGCAGGTCCCGCGCCTGGGCGCCTGCATCACGGGTCAGGGCCACGAGACGCTCATTGGCGGTCTGGCTGTCTGATTCGAGAGGGTTGCTCGATGAGGGGTGATGGATCAGCCGTTCTATCTGCGACATGGTGGCGTTGAGGTTCTGGCAACGCTCGACCATGGAGTGGGTGTGCTCGTGAAGGGCGTTGAGGTCGTCAAGCACGCCGTTGAGCGAGACGAGCGCGACCACCGCCATCACCACGATGAGCAGCGCCAAGCCGAAGAAAATGACGAGTAGTTTCTGACGGAGCATGTGACCCTCGACGTGAGTGATATCAAAACCCGCGCCAAAGAGGAAAATAAAACCCGAATAACCAGATATGGCATCACGTTTGCAACTATTCTCACGGTTGGAAAGAAATACCCAAATTCACAGGCGGGATTCTCATGATTAGTCAAGCGAATCAGGCAGTGCGTAGCCCAAGGATGGAAAAGGACTTAAAAACCTTGGCACGGTTTATCGAGCTTTATTGCCACGACCACCACAGCCAGTGCGAACTCCGTGTGGTTTCTCACGATGGCGTCGATCTGGCCCATATGTTGAACCACGACCCCAAACTCTGTCCCGAATGTGAGAATCTTCTGGCGTACAGCTTCCAACGACGGATACGATGCATCCGCGATCCCAAGCCCGAGTGCAAGCACTGCCCCAAACATTGCTACAAGCCCGAGTACCGCCAGCGCATCCGAAGCGTCATGGCCTACTCCGGGCGGAAGTTCGTCCTCAGAGGGCGAATCGATTACCTGCTGCATCTTTTCTTCTGAATCGTCCACTTGTCACTCCGTCACCCCCGTACGAGACTCGAAGAAGTAGGAAGCAGGAAGTTGGAAGCAGGAAGCAGAAAATAAGAAGTAGGAAGTCAGCGAATCTCTTCACACCCCAGATAAGAACGGCAAGGGCAAAGCATGAATCCCACGCATGACCACAACGTGACCGGCTCAACCACTCCCGCAACCCCCGTCGCCCCACCGCTGCGGCTGGTCTTCTGGGAATCGACCGCGGGCTGCAACCTGGCCTGTGTCCACTGCCGTCGGCTCGATGTCTCACGCAAGCTCTGTCAGGACGACCTGACCACCGAACAGGCGATGGCGTTCGTACGCAGCCTGCCCGAAACGGGCAACCCCATCCTCGTCTTCTCCGGCGGCGAACCGCTCATGCGACCGGACCTCTTTGAACTGGCTGAGGAAGCCCGCAACGTCGGCCTACCCACCGCGCTGGCCACCAACGGCACCATCATGAACGACGCCGTGGCCAAGCGCATCGTCGACGTGGGCGTCCGCAGGGTCTCCATGAGTTTCGACGGGCCCGACGCCGCCACACACGACCGCTTCCGCGGCATCGACGGCGCCTTCGAGTCCACCGTGCGCGGCTTCCGATGCCTCCGCGAGCACGGCATGTCCATGCAGATCAACACCACCGTCACCAAGCTCAACCACCTCATGCTCGACCGCATGTACAACCTGGCGCTGGACCTCGGGGCGGATGCGCTGCACATCTTCATGCTCGTGCCCGTGGGCTGCGGCATGGAACTCTCGCAGGACATCATCCTCAACGACGATGAATACGAGGCGGCACTCAACTGGATCTACGACCGGAGCCTCGAAGAAAAAATCCACCTCAAAGCGACCTGTGCCCCCCACTACTTCCGCGTCATGCGCCAGCGTGCCAAACAAGACGGCCACGCCATGCCGACGAACGCCCACCCGCACAAGGGCATGCACCCCAGTGCGGCCGGCGGCGGCCATCCGGGTTCAACTTCCGGGGGGGGTCACCCCGGCTCAACTTCCGGGGGCGGGGGGGATATGAAGGCGATGACCAAGGGGTGTCTCGCGGGACAGTCGGTCTGTTTCGTCTCGCACAACGGCGAGGTCTTCCCGTGCGGATACCTGCCCGTGACCAGTGGCAACGTCAAGGACCGCGGCCTGCCCGCGATCTGGCGTGAGAGCCACATCTTTGCCGAGCTGCGTGACGAGTCGAACCTCGAGGGCAAGTGCGGCGTGTGCGAATACAACAAGGTCTGCATGGGCTGCCGCGCACGAGCCTACGCCGAATCGCACAACTACCTGGCTGAGGAACCCCACTGCGGCCACACGCCTGTGCGCCTGCGCGTGATGAACTAAGAACGCCTGACAGAATGATCCACGACGCCAGTATGGAAATATCGTGAGCGTCGATACAGAAACCGCAGATTTCACAGACGACGCAGATTCAAGGCAGATTTCCGGATCATGTAACTGGATCGATCTGTGATATCTGCGCAATCTGCGGTTACTTCCCCGGCCCCGCGAGTTGGGTGCCACATGGCGTGGCCAATCGGGGTGCCACATGGCATGGCCAATCGGGGTGCCACATGGCGTGGCCGCGAAGGCCGCCATGTGTGTCAGCGCAACAATGACCAGACACCACGGCGACTCCGCAGCGGATGCCCTACAATCCGCCCTCATGAAATACCAGTCCATCGAACTTCACAACGTCTGCGACATCATCCAGACGCCCGACCAGCCCGGATTCAAAACCTCACGCATCCCGCTTGCCGTGCGCGAGCGGGTCAACCGTGGTGCGCAGAACATGGTCCTGCACGGCTCGGGGGTCGAGTTGCGCGGGATGCTCAAGGTCGGCGATGAGGCCCGCGTGGTCCTGCAGAATCTCGATGACAACGTCGTGCCGCCCGTGGCCATGGTGTACCACGGCTGCTTCTCGGGTCAGACGGTCCTGCTGAGCCGGGAACCGACCGAGATCAAGATCACCATCAAAGACCCTGCCAAGTTCGAGGTGATGTCGCGTATTACAAAGGAGCGCAAGCTGCCCTTCGATGCCGGCCTTGTGCGCGTGTGCCTCCCGCCGATCCACCCGGTGCGCATCCTGGCCATCGAGGGCGGCCTGACCTACCCCGCCCCCGGCTCGACGCCGACGAAAACCATGCTTGCCTACGGCTCGTCGATCACGCACGGCGCCCACGCCATCGCGCCGCACAGCACCTACGCTGCGCAGTGTGCAACACAACTGGGCGTGGACCTTGTGAACCTCGGCGTCGGCGGGTCGGCCCAGATGGACAGCGCGATGGCCGATCACATTGCCGGGCGCGACGACTGGGATTTTGCCACGTTCGAGATGGGCATCAACGTGCGCACATGGCCGGTGGAGAAGTTCCGTGAGGCGGTGGACCACTTCGTCTCGACCGTGGTTCGCGCACACCCCGACAAGTTTATTTTCTGCATCGACGTGTTCACATGCGACCACGACTTTCAGACCGGCCCGTCGAACGTGCCGGCCTTCCGCGAGATCGTCCGGGAGATCGCCCACAAACAGGACTCGCCCCGAGTGGCCTACATCGATGGACGCACGTTGCTGCGCGACCCCGGGGGCCTGACCGTCGACCTCGTCCACCCCAATGACATCGGCATGACCCAGATCGGGCACACCCTGGCCGGGGTGATGGCCAAAGCCATCCACGCGCAGCCCGCCGCAAAGCTGTAGGTCCCGGGGATCACCCCTCGAAGTGCAGGATCGCGTCCATGCGGTCACTCATCGGCAATTTACTTTTTGCTGACGCAGGCCCGGGCGCGTGCTCTTCGGGCACGTGCGTCACCTGTTGACACGAGGGACAGCGCACCCTGCGCTTGGCCCACTCCCGAACCGCGTGAAGACGCTGACCACACTCGCTGCATTTGAATCGGATCATCGCATATCCCCAAGAAGAGTACTCAACCCACGCCCGTCCACTCGATGACACGCATCCTGATCGGGGCCGCTGTCACACCGCGTCCTGTGACTTGCCCGGACATGCGCCTCTCCGCACTCAACCAATGCGCTCAACAACGCACTCAACAAAACACTCCAGTATCGCCAACTCGCTGTTTGATGTGACCGGACCCTGACCCTTTGCATATTATCATCCGACGCGGTCAAAGAACGTAAGGTTTCATCAATTCGTCGCTAGGTTTTTCCCCAATCGGCCATGAATAAACAATCACCCTATCGTGCCGCGTCCGTGACACACGCAACGACGCGACGACGACAGGGGTCTAACGCAAACCCGCGCCTGTTATTTCATCGCATCACCTCCCGGGGAGATCGAACCACAGAAGCTGCGCACGGGCCGCGGCCTTGAACAGCGTTTCGGCTTCGTCACGCCACGTCAACGCGTCGCCGTCGGTCAGGGATTGGCCCGAGGCCTCGACCTGCCCGAAGGCCACGTGGACATACGCCGATCGGCCAACCGCATTGACCGCACTCACGGATGCCCCCGGTTCAAGGTCAGCCACACGCAGGACCGCGTCCTGATGGATGGGCAACGATGAACCCCGGCCATCGGGTGACACCAGTGTGTCCCACTGATTTTTCCGCGCCGCAGCGTCGAATGGCTTTTGTTGATAGTGTGGGGTGACGCCCTGTCGGTCGGGCTCGATCCAGACCTGCAGCAGGTGCAGCTCGTCGGTCTTCGATGCGTTGAACTCGCTGTGGCGGATGCCGCTGCCAGCGGACATGACCTGGACCTCACCGACGTTGAGTGTCTGAAGATTCTTGAGGCTGTCGCCGTGCTTCACCGCGCCGCTCAGGACCCAGGTGATGATCTCCATGTTGTCGTGGCCGTGCTCCCCGAAGCCGGCCCCGGGCTTGATGTAGTCGTCGTTGATGACGCGCAGGCAGGAAAAGCCCGTGTTTTCCGGGTCGTAATACCTGCCGAATGAAAACGAGTGCCAACTATCGAGCCAGCCGATCTGCGTGCGGCCGCGCGACGAGGCGGGACGGACCTGGATATCTGTGGCGGTGTTCATGGTTTGCTCCTTTAGATGATGTCATTCGCCCGCCGCGGCGGGTCGGGGCTCAAGCCCCCGCCGCCTACGGGTCGATAGTAGGTCTGTTGACGTTCCTGTTCCATATAGCTATCGTTGTCGACATGCAGATTATTCCGCCCATTCACGCCGCCGCCACGCTCCCGCTCGCCGGGCTGCTTCTTCTTGGTGCGCACGCTGGATAGGGCCGGCCAAAAGCCGACGGTTGAAACCTCAAGCCCTGTCCAGCGTTGGATAGGGTTTTTTTGTTATCCCAACAAAGTTTCACGCCAAGCACGCCAAGACGCCAAGATCGAGCCTTTGATAATTGATGATTGATGATTGATGATCTGAATTGACCGGAACCCCTGACCACAGCCCAGCCATGATCCCGACTTCTGCTAGCGTTCTTGGCGGGCTTGGCGTGAAACCCTTCTCTCCCTCAGGTGCCGTATGAATGACCAACCTTCCAAAAATTCAAACACCACACACGTCCGCATCTTCGACACCACGCTGCGCGACGGCGAACAGTCGCCCGGCGCGACGCTCAACCTCGAAGAAAAAATCGAGATCGCACGGCAGCTCGACGCGATGGGTGTGGACATCATCGAGGGCGGATTCCCCATCACCAGCGTCGGCGACTTCGAGTCCGTCAAGCGCATGGCCAACGAACTGCAGCGCCCCGTCATCGCCGGCCTGGCACGGTGCGTCCCGCGCGACATCGATCGCGCAGGCGAAGCGATCAAGGGCACGACCGGCAACCGCATCCACGTCTTCTGCGCGACGAGCAAGATCCACCGCGAACACAAGCTCCGCAAAGCCGTCGACGAGATCGTCAAGCTCTCGGTCCAGAGCGTCCAGCAGGCACGGCAATACACCGACGACGTCGAGTTCAGCCCCGAAGACGGCTCACGCACCGAGCTGGAGGTGCTCGTCGAGATCACCGCGGCGGTGATCGAAGCCGGCGCGACGACGATCAACATCCCCGACACGGTGGGTTACGCTGTGCCCGCGGAGTACGGTTACATCTTCAAGCACGTCCGCCAGAAGCTGCCGATCATCGACGCTTCGGGGGGCAAGATCGTCCTGTCGGCCCATTGCCACAACGACCTGGGCCTGGCGGTGGCCAACTCGCTCGCGGCCGTCGAGAACGGCGCGAGGCAGGTCGAGTGCACCATCAACGGCATCGGCGAACGCGCGGGCAATGCCGCGCTCGAAGAGATCGTCATGGCCATCCGCACACGCAAGGATTATTTCAACCGCTTCGACACCGCGATCCAGTCGAAAAAAATCTACCCCGTCTCGCGCATGGTCAGCCACCTCACGGGCCTGGCGGTGCAACGCAACAAGGCCATCGTCGGCGAGAACGCCTTCGCCCACGAGTCGGGCATCCACCAGGACGGCATGCTCAAGAACGCCCGCACCTACGAGATCATGGACCCGCGTGAGGTCGGTGTGCCCGAAACCAAGCTCGTGCTCGGCAAGCACTCGGGCCGACACGCCTTCCGTGAACGCGCCGCCACGCTGGGTTACACCCTCGACGACGCCACGCTCGACAAGGCCTTCGAGGCCTTCAAGGCGCTGGCTGACAAAAAGAAAGATGTCTACGACGAAGACATCGAAGCGATCCTGGACCAGCAACTCGACAGCGCGAGACAACTCTGGGAACTCGTCCGCTTCCAGGTGAGCAGCGGCACCGGCCTGATCGCCACCGCCACGGTCGTCCTGCGCGATTCGTCCGGTGAAGAACGCACCGACGCCGCGACGGGCGACGGTCCCATCGACGCCGTCTATTCCGCCATCGGCCGCATCACCGGCGTGACCGTCACACTCGAGGATTACCAGTCCCGCGCCGTCACGGGTGGCAAAGATGCGCAGGGCGAAGCGACGGTGCAGGTCCGCCACCACGACCGCAAGGTCCGCGGCCGGGGCGTTTCGACCGACGTCATCGAAGCCGCCGCCCGTGCCTACCTCGCCGCCATCAACCGCATCCGCACGAGCGAAGCCAAGACCGTCGCGGCGACGACGATGGAACAACGTGAAGGAGTTTAGAGTGAGATGGTAAAATAGAGGTCTCATGCGAAGACGTGCGAAAATCCAACTCGACCCCGACATGATCGCGGAGTTCTGCGAACGGCATCACATCAAGAAGCTGTCGCTGTTCGGTTCGGTGCTGACCGACCGCTTCGGGCCGGAGAGTGATATCGATATGCTTGTGGAGTTCGAACCAGAAGCGCGTGTTTCGCTCTTCGATGTGGGTGGGATGGTCTACGAACTGACCGAGAAACTCGGTCGGCAGGTGGATATCCGCACGCCAGCGGGGCTGAGCCCTTACTTTAGAGATGAAGTGATCGCTCAAGCGGAGCTACTATATGCCGCTTGATGACCGCACCCGTTTCTTGCACATGATCGATGCCGCGGAAGCGGCTTTGCGCTACTGTCGTGACATGGACAGCCACGCATTTCGCTCCAATGACATGGTTCAACGAGCCGTGTTCCAATGCATCGAGGTCATCGGTGAGGCGGCATCGCACATCACTCCGGTTACCCGCGAACAACTCCCCGAAGTGCCTTGGAAGCAGATCGTCGGCATGCGTCATCAACTTGTTCACGTGTATTTCGTGATCGACGTGGACCTGGTATGGGCTGTGGTCACCGACGATCTACCCCCCCTTGTGGCGGCGTTACACACATGGCTGATCAAACAAGATCGTCACTCAAAATCTTAAACCCCCTGCTCCCTGACCACCGGCATCTTGCGGATCAGGGGGATGCTTGGGGGTGAAACGCCCTCGGCGATTTTTTTGCGCATCGTGGTCGGCGGCTGGCCGTAGGCCTGGCGGAAGCGCCTCGAAAAATGGTACGGGCTGGCAAAGCCCGTGCGGTAGGCGATCTGTTCGATGTTCAGGTTCGACCTCGCCAGCAACCCCATCGCCAGGTCGAGGCGCATCGAGCGGTAGGCCTCCATCGGGCCGGTGTCGAATGTCGCACGGAACAGACGGCACAGGTGCTCGCCGCTGACCGACGCGGCCGACGCGATGTCTTCGAGGTGGACCTGGTTGGCGGCGTCTTTGCGCAGGCTCTGTTGCATGAAGCGCACGGCCTTGAGCACCGGTTCGGGGTACGCGCGGTCGTGCTCCCACGCCTGGCTGACCGGGCCGGTCACGAACGCGCCGATGAGGGTCTCGATAGCGCGCACGAGCATCGGCTCAAGGGGCGTGGGGGTGTGGGGTGTCACGGTTCGACAGTAACGCAGGATGTAACGGAAGAGCGGCCGAACGATGTCGTCGTCGGGCATGGTGCGGACGATGGGCCAATCGTTGGGCGGGGGCCAGTCTTCGGGGATGGCGTCCGTGTTGAAATGAAAATACGCGTGCCGTGTCGGGCGCTTGGGGTCCCAGGTGAAGCCGTCGTGAAAGCCCGGCCTGGCCATCACCATCGAGCCGGGGGGACAGGGGTAGTCCTCGCCGTCGGCATGGTAAACCACCTGGCCCTCGATGATCCAGACCAGCTCGTAATCGCCGAGTTTTCTCGGGCCGAACGTCGCACCCGGCGGGTAGGTCACCGCGCCGCCGTGGACGTAACGGACCATCAATCGATCAAACATCACGGGAGTATTGAGCACCCGTGAAGATGTGTCAATCCCGCCGACCCGGTCCGTCTGATGGGGAAGAGCTGTTCGCGGGTTGGCCCGCTGTCTCCTATACTCTTGGGTTTCATCCTAATCAGAGAGCACAGGCTTGAGACAGGCACTTAGCATCGCGGCAATCGTGGCGGGTTTGCTCGTCGTGGCGGCGGTCTTCCTCAACAACTCGAAGAACGCGCCGAATCAAAACGCACAAACCGACACCGTTCTGAATTCGCCATCACCCGACACCCCCCCCGAGGGCGCGGCTGCGCACGACGCTGCGCAGCAGCAGACCGGTGAAGGATCGCCCACCCCGCCCGCCTCCGCCGTGGAGCAAGCCGGCCGTGACCTAGCGGCCCAAGCGCCCAACGCCGCCGACACCGGCACGCAAAACACAACCCAGTCCAACCCGACGGACTCGACGGCTTCCACACCCGAACCCGTTGCCCCGGTCAGCACCGAGCCAACCGCGCCCGTTGCCGTCTACCACATCCTCACCCCGCAGACCAACCCGCAGACCAGCGAGATCGGCGCACCGCTCGATAGCGAGGGCAAACTCGACGCAACCACCGGCGATAAGCTGCGGGTGAAGCTCTCGGCGTGGGGCGCTTCGATCATGAAGATCAGCCTCGTGGATTACCACACCACCGCCAAGGGCCAAGAGCCTTACGTGCTCATGTCGAGCGTGCAGGACCCCAACGGCGGGGGCTGGTGGTACCCCTTTGCCGCGCAGGCACTGACCCTCAACAGCGTGGACGTGCCGCTGCAAACCGTAGCCTGGGAACTGGTCGAGCCGGGGCACTACCGCGTCACCATCGGCAATGAAAACAGCCAGCCCCTGGTCACCATCGACCGGACCTACACCCTCGGCAGCGGTGTGCAGGGTTACGACATCCAATGCACCCAGCGTTTCACGAATCACACCGACAAGCCGATCAAGCTCACGTGGAAGCAGATTGCCCAGGGCGACACCACCGCCGACGACGCGACCTACATCGGCGACCAGCGTCACATGATCGCGGGCTACCACAATCTCCAGTACGACCCTAACCGAGTGTTAGTCTCTGCCAAAGAGACGTATGTCAGCCGATCCTCGGTGATCTCGAACTTTGCCGACAAGGGCAAGCCCTACTGGCCGATCGCCGACCTGCCGCCCGAGCCGAACACCGAACTCGTCTGGCTGGCGTGTGTCAGCCGATATTTTGCCCTTGCGGTTCACGAGCCTGTGAAGCCCGACGTGACGTACGCCGCCGCGCCCGCGCTGGCCGACGGATTCACGGACCCCTCGATCCTCGTGATCGGCCAACCGGGTCAGGCCCACGGGCGTGGCGCGGACCCCCGCCTGTTTTTCTTCACGCTCACGAGCAAGCCCTTCGACCTTGCGCCCAACGCCACGAGCGACCTGTCACTCTGCCTCTTTGCCGGCCCACGCAAGAACGAGCTGCTCCGCTCCGAACCCTACAGCCTGTTCAACTTCAAGGAACTGATCGTCTACACGCTCGGCGGACCTTGCACGCTCTGCACCTTCCAGTGGTTGGCCAAGGCGCTCTTGTGGTTCCTCGACCTGCTCCACGCGATCACCTTCGACTGGGGCATCTCGATCATCATCCTCGTCATCGTCGTGCGCGGCCTGCTGCACCCGATCACGAAGAAGTCGCAGATCCAGATGATGAAGATGGGCAAGATGATGCAGACGCTCCAGCCGGAGCTTGAGAAACTCAAGAAGAAATACGCCAACGACCAGCAGAAGCTCCAGGCCGAGCAGATGAAGCTCTACCGTGAGAAAGGCGTCAACCCCGCGAACATGCTCGGGTGCCTGCCGATGTTCCTGCAGACGCCGATCTGGATCGCGCTCTATGCGATGCTCTACTTTGCCATCGAGCTGCGCCACCAGCCGGCGTTCTACGGTATCTTCCAGTTCGTCAGCGGCGGGCACTGGGACTTCCTGCGCGACCTGTCGAAGTACGACGACTTTATCCGCATCGCGGACGGCGGTTTCCACATGCCGCTCATCGGGACGTACATCCCCTACTCGATCAACCTCCTGCCGATCCTGATGGCGGTGGTCTTCTACTTCCAGCAGAAGCTCTCGACCCCCCCGCCCGCCAACGAGCAAGCGGCCCAGCAGCAGAAGATCATGAAGTTCATGGTCTTCCTCTTCCCGATCTTCCTCTACCCCGCGCCGTCGGGCCTGACGCTTTACATCATGTCGTCGACCTTTGCGGGGGTGATCGACAGTTGGATCGTCCGCAGGCACATCAAGCGCGAGGAAGAGGCGGGCACGCTCTTCGTGAAGAAGCCGCACAAGCCCGGCGGGCTGATGGACCGCCTGACCAGGATGGCCGAGGCCAAACAGGAAGAGATGTTGCGCAAGGACGCGGGCAAGAAGAAAGATCGGCGGTGATCAGAGGCCTTTTTTTTGACGGGATAACGGGATCTTCCGGATCGACAGGATCAGATTTTCTGTCCTCAACCATTCTTGTTTTATCCTGTTAATCCATCCGATCCTGTTATCCTGTCGAACCCTACGTCATGTATACCTGCGAGGACACGATCGTCGCGGTGGGATCGCCGCCGGGCCGGGCGGTTCGGGGGATTGTGCGCCTGAGCGGGTCGGGGACTAATCATTTGTTATCACTGGCCGGGGTCGGCGTGGACGGTTTGACGGCTCGGCGGATGAGTGTGTGCACGGTCGAGTTGCCGCCGATTTTGCCTGCGATGGTGGCCACCTTCCGGGGGCCGGCGTCGTATACCGGGCAGGACATGGCGGAGCTGCATTTGCCGGGGAACCCGGTGTTGTTGGATCGTGTGATGCACAGGTTCGTGGAACTCGGCGCGAGATTGGCCGAGCCGGGCGAGTTCACCTACCGGGCGTTTATCGCGAGCAAGCTCGACCTGACTCAGGCCGAGGGAGTGGCCGCCACCATCGGGGCACAGAGCGACGGCGAGTTGCACGCCGCCTCGATGCTGCGCGAGGGGCGGTTAGGGGCATGGGCCGACGAACTGGTCAACGGCATGGCGAGGCTGCTTGCGCTGGTCGAGGCGGGCATCGACTTCACGGACCAGGAAGACGTCGTGCCGATCACCCCCGGAAGTTTGTGGCAACGCGTTTCTGAAGGGCTTGGCAAGATCGACACGATGCTCGCACGCAGCCGATCGTGGTCGGAGGTGAGCACGCAGCCTCGCGTGGTGCTGGTGGGCAAACCGAGCGTCGGCAAGAGCACGTTGTTTAATGCTTTGCTCGGCAAACCCAGGGCGGTGGTCTCCCCCCTTCCGGGGGTGACGCGCGACGTGCTGACCGAGCCATTGACCGTGCGCGACCGGACGGGCAGGGCGTTTGAAATCCTGCTGTGCGACCTGGCCGGCCTGGACACTCCCGCCGGCGCGCTGGATGAGCGCGTGCAGCACCACGCCCGCCGTGCCATGGCCGCGGCTGACCTTGTCTTGCATGTGATGCTGCCCGGTGAGGTCGCTGCGACGCTGCCCGGCGAGGTGCGTGGGCATGTCTTACAGATTGTTACTCACAGCGAAACACAACACGCTGACCATCCCGATGGGGCATTGCCCGTCAGCGGCACAACCGGTCGGGGGATCGCTGAACTTCAGACCGCCCTCGCCGGGGCGCTGTCCGACCGTGCGTCGTCCGCGACGGGTTCAGCCCTTGCGCTGCAGCCCCGCCACACCAGCGCCTTGAACTTCGCAAGAGATGAACTCCTTGCCACGCTTGCCCTGCTCGAACCCCAGCGCGATGCCCCCGGAATTGCGGGCATCGAACTCGTCGCCGACTCGATGCGCCGCGCCCTGGACCACCTGGCCTCGCTCGGCGGACGCATGACCCCCGACGACGTGATCGGCCTGGTCTTTGCCACCTTCTGCGTCGGGAAGTAGGCTGACGATTTCATGGCCAAGACACGCAACGAGTCCCTCAGCCCGCGCATCGCCAATCGCAAGGCGCTGCACGACTACCACGTCCTCGAAAAACTCGAGGTCGGTATCGTGCTCACCGGGTCGGAGGTCAAGAGCATCCGCAACGGCCAGGCCCAGCTTGCCCAGGCCTTTGCCCAGGTCAGCGACAAGGACCTCTCCCTCACGCTCATCGGGGCTGACATCGCACCTTACACCCACGCGCACGGCCCGAACAATCACGAACGCACCCGCCCCCGCCGACTGCTGGCCCACAAACGCCAAATCCTTAAGCTCCTAACCCAGACCGCAAGCAAGGGCAACACCCTCGTCCCCTTGGCCATGTATTTCGTGCGGGGCAAGGTCAAGGTCGAAATGGCCCTCGTCACCGGCAAACACCGGCAGGACAAGCGGCAGGACATGAAAAACCGCGACGCACAGCGGGATATCCAGCGAGCCATGACACGCAAGCGCCTGTGAATGCCGTTCCCGTCAACCCCGCCCGACGATAATGTTTGAGCTGAACATTCATGGGACAAAACTTTCCGTTGTGATTTCACGCTAGGCGTTTCATCCGGTCGTGAAAATGGCTATAGTCTTAGCCACACCCACCCCGCTCATCCCACGCATCGGAGGCGTACGATGAAGGCCGACCAACTCAAAGAAACCACCCGGCGATTCTCGGTGCAGGTGCTCGCTCTGTCGGACAAACTCCCACGCACGCAGAAGGGCAAGACCGTGGGCACGCCACTGGTCCGCGCGGGTGTGGCGGTCGGGTCGGCTTACCGTGCCGCCTGCCGTGCGCGCAACCACTACGCCTTCATGGAGAGCCTCTACGCCGTCGGCGAAGCCCTCGACGACACGCTCTACTGGCTCGAAGTCTGCCAGGAATCGAAGATCATCAAGGACGAGGTCGCCAACCCGATCATCGAAGAGGCGCGCAAGCTGGCCGCCATCATCAAAAAATCCCACCGCTCCGCGTCCAAGCGCTTACGCCAATCCCGAGCCGACGGCCGGGTCGAGGATGGGGATATCCCGTTCTGATCGCACCGCTTGACAGGCGTAGAACAACACTCGTCAATCTCCCCGAACCGTCCGCAGATTCCGCAGATTCAAGGCCGATGCAGCGCCATCGGTGTGCTGGGTCTGTGGAGGATCGGTATCATTTGTGATGGCAGATCAAGCCTTACTCAAATAAAAATCCAACAAGGAGTCTACCGTGACCGAAAACCCGAACATCCAATCCGTTGCCGACGTGGGCCTGGTGGGTCTGGCGGTGATGGGACAGAACCTCGCGCTCAACATCGCGGACCACGGCTTTCACGTCGTCGTCTACAACCGCACCACCGAAAAGATGACCGAGTTCATCGACAAGGTGAAGAAGGAAGAGCCCAGCGCACCACGCATGAGCGGGCAGGCGGACTTCAAGGACTTCGTCGCGTCGATCAAACGGCCACGCAAGATCATCATCATGGTGCAGGCCGGCAAGGGCACCGACGCGGTGATCGATCAGCTCGCTGCCATCGTCGACCCCGGCGACGTGATCGTGGACGGCGGCAACGCGCAGTGGACCGACACCATCCGCAGGGAAAAAACGCTGCGTGACAAGGGTATCCACTTCGTCGGCTCGGGGGTCTCCGGCGGCGAGCTCGGCGCCCGCTTCGGCCCGTCGCTCATGCCCGGCGGTCCGCTCGACGCGTGGAACCACATCAAGCCCATCTGGACCGCCATCGCCGCGAAGGTCGACGACAAGGGACGCCCCATCGAGTCCCACATCCCCGGTCAACCGGCGCAGGGCGGCGAACCCTGCACCGCGCACATCGGCTCCGACGGCGCGGGCCACTACGTCAAGATGGTCCACAACGGCATCGAATACATCGACATGCAACTCATCTGCGAGGCCTACTTCCTCATGAAGTCGCTCCTGGGCATGGAGGCCGACGAGATGAGCGAGGTCTTTGCCGAGTGGAATCAAGGCGTCCTCTCGAGCTACCTCATCGAGATCACCGCCGACATCCTCCAGCAGCGCGACCCCCGGAAGAAGAAGGGCTTTCTGGTGGACTACGTGCTCGACACAGCCGGTCAAAAAGGCACAGGCAAATGGACGAGCACCAGCGCGCTGGACATGGGCGTGCCCGCCAACGCCATGGCCGAGGCGGTGTTCGCACGCTGCCTCTCGGCCCTCAAAGACGAACGTGTGGCCGCGAGCAAGACCCTCAAAGGCCCCAAGGCCCAGAAGGTCAAGGGCAAGACCAAACTCCTCGACGCCATCCACGACGCGCTCTACTGCTCCAAAATCTGCGCCTACGCCCAGGGCTTCCAGCTCATGAACGCGGCGCAGGCGGAATACCACTGGACGCTCGACTTCGGCTCGATCGCGCGCATCTGGCGCGGCGGGTGCATCATCCGTGCCGCCTTCCTCCAGAAGATCACCGACGCTTATCACGACGACCCCAAACTCATCAACCTCATGCTCGCCCCCTACTTCCGCAAGGCCCTGCACAAGGGCCAGGAGAGCTGGCGAAAGGTCGTCTCCCTCGCGGCGGAGAACGGCGTGCCCTGCCCGGCGTTCATGAGCGCCCTGGCCTACTTCGACGGCTACCGCGCCAAGGTCCTGCCTGCCAACCTCCTCCAGGCCCAGCGCGACTACTTCGGCGCCCACACCTTCGAACGCCTCGACGACGAGCGCGGCAGGTTCTTCCACGTCGACTGGCCGGAGAAGGGTAGGCCGATGATCGAAGCGTGAAAAAAACTATTCAACACAGAGGACACAGAGAGCACAGAGATGAGCAAACAGTAGTGATGAGTGAATCGCATATCGCCCGGTCGCTCACGACCGCTGATGAACTTCGAAGATCATCAATCATCAATGGATTTTATCTCTGTGTCCTCTGTGTTGAAAAATCCTCGGAGCCGGGCGATGAATGATCGCGCTGCAGCAATTCAATTCGCAGGTTGGTTTTTATGCCTCGTGTGCGTGCTCATGTGTTGTCCATGCGCCTGGGCCTGGCACGACGACGGGCATGTTTTTATCTCACGTCTGGCTGTCGATCACCTGCCCGATGAGCTGCCCGCGTTTTTCCGCGACGCGGAGGGCAGGCAGACGATTGCCCACGTCAGCGTCGACCCCGATGTCTTCCGTGACAAGACGATGGCACAGCTCGTCAACGAAGAGCCGCCCGAGCACTACATCGATTTTGAGTTTGTCGAAGACACCCCCCTGCCCACGACGCGCTACGCCTACATCGCGCTGTTGCAGGATAAAAAACTCAAGCCCGAGGTCGTGGGCACGCTGCCTTATGCCCTCACGGAGTGGGCGCAGCGCCTGACGATGGCTTTTGCAGAACACCGCGCCCGGCCGAACGACAAGGCCATCCACGCCAAGTGCCTGGTCTACGCGGGCCTGCTCTCGCATTACGCAGCCGACCTCGAAAACCCGCTGCACACGACGGTTCACCACGACGGCCGCGCCAAGCCCGACGGCTCGTCACCCCACACCGGCATCCACGGCAAGACCGACGCCCTGCCCGGCAAACTCATGCGCGTGCCCGATGAGGCGGACCGTCTCAAACACGCCCCGCTCGACATCGCACCCTTTGATAACCTCTGGCAGGGCGTGCTCGACGAGCTGGCCACCAGCCACGCCCTGGTTGACCGGGTCTACGAACTGGAAAACAACCTGCCCGACACCAACGACCACGCGGTCATCACCGAGAACGACGCGCTGACTTTCACACGAGAGCGCACGCTGACCGCCTCACGCTTCCTCGCACGCCTCTACCTCACCGCCTGGCGCGACTCGGAAAAAATCAAACTCCCCTTCTGGCTCGAACGCGACCAGTAAACCCCACCCTGCAAAGCCCGGCACGTCCAGTGCCGGGATCGGGATCGAGATCGAGATCGGGACCCAGCCCGCGGTACACCCCACACATCATTCAACGCTTCTCCACCCCTCACATCACCCTCCGCGCTTCCCACTTGTCGATGGTCCGCGTGCCGTTGAGCTTGCGGTCGAGTTTGATGCCGGCGGTGTCGGGCACGTGGTGGGTCGCGTGGATCGCCTTACGGGGGTCGTCGGGCAAATCGACCTGCCACCAGCCCTGACCCAGCGGGTATCGCCGACTTGTGAGGCAAGGTGCCCCGGCGTTGATGTAGGTGATGTGTGCCGAGTGGGAGTGGCGCGGCTGCCAGCACCACGGGCGGTGGATGTGGCCGTGGATGTAGAGGACGCGCGCGGCGCAGCGCCTGAGCATCCGCCAGAGCCTGCCCGACTCGGCCAGCTTGTGGTCGTAGGTGAGCGGCGGGGCCTTGGGCGGGCACTTGACCGGGTAGTGGCAGAGCACGACCAGCCCGTCGTGGGACGTGAGCGAGCTCAGGTGCTCGTGGATGCGGAGCATCTGTTCTTCGCCGAGCCGACCGCGTGCGTTGAAGATGCGGGGCACCGCGCCGTCGAGCGCGAGCAGACTCCACCGTTCGCCGAGGCGTTCGATCTTCGGGAAGGTTTCGGGCACAAAGCCCGGGAGCATTTTTTCGATGCGCTTGACCCGCGCGGAGGTGAAGGTGTAACGGTCGTGGTTGCCGGGGACGGCGATGGTCTTGTGGCTCTGCGTGAGCGGTTCGAGGCGTGAGGCGATGTCACGGAACTCGCTTTCGAGCGCGGTCGTCGTCAGGTCGCCCGAGAGCAGCAGGAGGTTGGCCTCGACGGAGGCGACCCGCTTGAGCACGCAATCAAAGAGCTTGTGGTCGAAGGCGTGCCTTCGGTTGAGCCAGAGGTTGGCCTGACCCAGCACGCGCTTGCTCAAGAGCGCCCACGGCGGGGGCGTGAGGGTGTAAACGTGGATGTCACCGATCACAGCAAGTCGCATGTGTAAATCCTAAGCCGCCTCGCACGAGGTGGGCGTGGCCTCGTCGGGGATCGCGTCGTCCAGCGCGACCCCCGGAAGATTTTCAGAGTAATAACGCTCCAGGACCGTGTGCCAGTCCGCAAGGCTTTTCACCGCGATGAATGCGCCTGCGACCTCACCCTTCCGGGGGTGGTGCCTTGAGAACTTGATGCCGAATTTACGCATCATCATCGACGCGCGTTTCTCACCGTGCAGGCCCAGTGAGAGTTCGAAGTGTTCGAGCAACACGCTGCGCTGCTCGTGGACGGTCGGCGGTCTGATTGCGGCCTCGGCATCACCACGCATGATTGCCCGGGCCTGCGTGAAGACCCACGGGTTGCCGATGCACCCGCGCGCGACGCTCACGAGTGACACGCCGGTCTCGTGGATCATGCGGAAGATGTCGGCTGCGCACCACACGTCGCCCGAGCCACCGAGGACAAAACGCGGTGCTTCGGGGTTATCGCTTTGGTTTTCTGTGTGCCACTGGCGGCTGGCCCGCCAGTGCGTGGAGGGTGAGTTTTTTTCACTGGCGGACAAGCCGCCAGTGGCACCCGCCGGTGAGCACGCAAGTTCGGTCCCCCTCCCCTGACGGAGGGGAGGGGTTAGGGGAGGGGAGGTCAAATTGGTCATGCTTACCGAGCACCCTCCCCCAGCCCCTCCCTCTGAAGAGGGAGGGGTGTTGGACCCAAACGGTGTCGCGCCGGTATGGGCATGCCGAACATATTCGTTCCCGTACCGCTCCACCATCCCGCGCAGAAACGCCCAGCGTGACGGGCCGACATATTTCTGCTCCACCGTCCGCCCATGCACCACCGCGCCGGCGTAACCCAGTTCGATCACCGCCTGCAGAATCCGATGGAAGTTCCGCTCGGCCTCGGGCGAGTCGTCCGTGCCGCGCCGCAGCTTGACCGTACAGGGCACTTCCGGGGGCGTGGCCTGGCGCACCGCATCGAGAATGGCAACCGCCTCGTCCGGAGCCTGGAGAAGGTGCCCGCCCCGGCTGCGCTTGCGGATCTTTTTCACGGGGCAGGCCAGGTTCACGTCGATCACGTCGTAACCCATCCCGGCGAGCACCTTCACCGCCCGGGCCATCTCGATGGGGTGCGAGCCCATGAGTTGGCCGGCGATCGGGTGGTCACGCCCGTCGAGTTCCGCGGCCTCCAACCCCTTGCCGCCGTTGAGCAGCAACTGGTCGAGCATCGCTTCCGTGACGCAGTACGGGCAACCGTGCTTGCGCGCGACGAGTCGCATCGCGGTGTCCGAGTAGCCCGCGAGGCCGGCCTGAAAAAAGGGCGCGTCGAGTTGGAGCTTGCCGATTGCGATCACGAAGACCATTATAGTTGCACAACCCTCCCCACAAGGAACGCCCATGCCCACACGACACGCACGGATCAGCCTGGCCCTTTTGCTCTTGTGCTTCACCGCGGGGTGTCAATACGGCAACGGGTTTACGTGGTTCAACCCGGCGGGACCCGACGAGCAGACACGCAAGGAACTCGCTGCGATGGTCTACCCCAGCGACGCGCCGGTCGGTCAGAGCCTCGACATCATCACCCAGCGCGACGGCAGTTCCATCACGCTCGACAACCGCACACCCCGAAGCTACGAAAACGCCCAGCTCTGGCTCAACGAACAGTACGTCAGCCTCGTGGGCAAAATCACCATCGGGCGCGACAACCGATTCACCCTCACCAAGTTCATCAACATGCACGGCGAGTCGTTCCCTGTGGCCGGCTTCCTCGCGCCGGACAGGGCCTTCCCCGTGGTCTCGGCGGTGCTGGTCACGACCGACGCCGACGGCCAACTCACAAAACACCCGCTCACCGTGCTCTACCACGAAGAGTAACCCGCCCGTGACAAGACGCACCGACCGCAAGAAAGGACCCGCATGAACCCGAACGAACTCTGGCAACGCTACCAGCGCCTGCTCTGTCACGTGCCGGGCCTGGGCATCAAGATCGACGCTTCACGCATGGCGTTTGACGACGGCGAACTCGGCGCCATGCGGGAACCGATGGACCACGCATTCGACGCGATGGACAAGCTCGAACAGGGCGCGATGGCCAACCCCGATGAACAACGCATGGTCGGGCACTACTGGCTGCGCGACGCGACGCTCGCGCCCAACGACGAACTCCGCCACGCGATCACCTCGACACTCTCACAGATCGACGCCTTCGCAGCCGAGGTCCACGCGGGCAAGATCAAGCCGCTCGAGGGCAAAAGGTTCACGGACCTGCTCGTGGTCGGCATCGGCGGCAGCGCTCTGGGGCCGCAGCTTGTGGCCGACGCACTCTCGAACGTGGCCCGACGCGACCGGATGAGGGTCCACTTCCTCGACAACACCGACCCGGACGGCTTTACACGCTTTGCCTCATCGATCGGTGCCCGGCTGAAATCGACGCTCGTCGTGGTCATCTCCAAGTCCGGCTCGACGCCCGAGACGCGCAACGGCATGCTCGCCATTGAACAGCTCTATCGAACCAAGGGCCTGGACTTCCGGGGGCACGCGGTGGCCGTGACGGGGGAGGGATCGAAGCTCGACGACCACGCACGCAAACAGGGCTGGCTGGCGCGCTTCCCGATGTGGGACTGGGTCGGTGGACGCACCAGCGTGATGTCAGCGGTGGGATTATTGCCCATGGCGCTGCAGGGGCTGGACATCGAGGCCTTCCTCGACGGCGCAGCGAAGATGGACGCCTGCACTCGCTCACGTGAAACCATGAAAAACCCCGCGGCGCTGCTGGCAATGATGTGGCACTTCGCGGGCAAGGGGCGCGGCCTGAAAGACATGGTCGTCCTGCCTTACAAAGATCGGCTCCTGCTCTTCTCGCGTTACCTCCAGCAGCTCGTCATGGAATCGCTGGGCAAGGAGCTTGACCTCGACGGCCAGAGCGTCCACCAGGGCATCGCGGTCTACGGCAACAAAGGCTCGACCGACCAGCACGCCTACGTGCAGCAGCTCCGCGACGGGCTGGACAATTTCTTTGCGACGTTCATCGTGGTGCTGCGCGACGCGGTGGGCAAGAGCGTCGAGCAGGTCGAGGTCGAGCACGGCGCGGGGGGCCTCCCCGGCGTGACCCCGGGCGATTACCTCAACGGCTTCTGGCAGGGCACACGCCAGGCGCTCTACGAAAAGGGCCGGGGCTCGATCACGATCATGGCCGACAAGCTCGACGCGCGGACGCTCGGTGCGCTCATTGCCCTGTATGAACGCGCGGTGGGTTTCTACGCGACACTTGTGAACATCAACGCCTACCACCAGCCGGGCGTCGAGGCGGGCAAGAAGGCGGCGGCCACCGTGCTCGACCTGCGCAGCCGACTGCTGGCCTATCTCTCGCGGCAAAACGAGGCAAAAACCGTGGACGAGATCGCCAGCGGCCTGGGCGAACCCGACCGCGCGGAGACGGTACACCACCTGCTCGAACACCTCGCGGCCAACCTCAAACAAGTCAAGCGCAAGGGCAACCGCTTCGGTTGGAAGCCGTGATTACTCGCTCATCGGGGTGGGCTCGGTGTCGGGTTCGGGTTCGACCGTCGAGCCGTCCGGGGAGTCTTTCACTGGGGCTTGATAGGTCGCCCCGGCGGCTTCACGCAGCGCGGACTCATCGAGTTTCTCGTGGCAGAGCACCGCGATGACGGGGTCGTTGAGGTAGGTCTGCGCGATGACACGAAGCAGTTCCGGCGTCGTGTCATGCACATCGTTGATGAACCGGGTGGTGCTGTCCCCGCCCAGGCCGTAGAGCCAGTCGAGCGAGAGGTCGCCCGCCAGACCGTCGAGCGATTCTCGGGAGAAGATTTCGTCGCTGAGCGTCGCGGCCTGGGCGCGCTGGAGCGTGGCCGGGTCGACGGGCTGGTTCTTGACGCGGTCGACCTCGACCATGACCCGGCGGAGCGCTTCGAGCACGGTGGTCGGCTGGGCGTTGAAGGTGATGTTGAAATACCCGGGGGCGACGCCTGACATGTTGTAAGCCCAGACGGCGTAGACGAGGCCGGGGCCATCACCGCGCAGGGCCTGTTCGAGTCGGCCTGTCGGGAAACTACTCAGCACGTTGGCCAGCACGCTGAGGCTGGCATAGTCAGGGCTGGTGCGAGCGATGCCGGGGCCGAGCCCGACCATCACGGCGGCGAGGCCTTTTTGCGTGGGCGTCTGGACGACCTGCGCGGTGGGGTGGGGCGCTTCGGGCGGCGTGAAGACGACGCGCGGCGTCTGTGGCATGTCGGCAAAGGCCCGCTCGACGGTCTGACGCGCCTGGTCGGGTTCGATATCGCCCACGACACAGACCACCGTGGTCGACGCGCCGAGGTAATCGCGGTGGTGCAGCCTGAGGTCTTCGACGGTCAGGCCCTGCACGACCTCCCGCCGACCGAAGACCTGTTGCGACCACGGGTGGTCAGCCCCGAAGTAGAGCGGGAGGAAAGTCTTTTGCAGCTCGCCGGTCCAGTTGTCGCGCGAGCGGTCGATCGAAGCGAGGATGCGCGTCTGGACATTTTTCCATTCGTCTTCGGGGAAGGCGGGGTGGACCCACACGTCCGCCAGAAGGTTGACCACGGTGTCGAAGTCTTCCGCAAGGCAGGTCGCGCGGGCATACGACGTGTTGTTGCCACAGGGTGTGGAGAGGTCGGCCCCGAGGCTGTCGAGGGTGTCGGCGATCTGTTGTGCGGTGCGTGAGGTCGTGCCGCGCATGAGCATCTGCGCCACGGCGTTGGCCACCCCCTCCTGCCCGGGCGTGTCCGAGAGGAGCCCGCCGACCTGATAGACATGCACCGCCACCGCGGGGACGACGGTGTTGCGTGCCACGATCAGACGCAGGCCGTTGGAGAGTGTGTAACGCACCGGGGGCGAGGTTTGAATGGGTGTGTAGGGATCGTCGCTCGACTGCGGGCGGGCACGGAAGCGGTCAAAGAGTGCGGCGTTGTCGAGTTGGACGGGGGTGGTCTGGATGTCGTCGGGGATGGGCTGCGCTTCGGGCCTGCGCGGCTCGATGATCGGGTGGTCCTGGTCCGTCGGCAGAAGGCGGACATCGATGGTCTTCTGGGGCACGAGGTAGGTGTCGAGCACCGCGGCGATCTGCGAAGCGGGGATCGACTGGACCGTGCGGGCGTAACGGTTGAGGTAGTCGGGGTCGCCCTGTCCGATGAAGTCCGAGGTCAGACGGTCGGCAAAGTCGGAAGCCGTCTGCGTGGACATCGCGACACGCGCCAGGGTCTGGCGCTTGATGCGGGCAAGCTCGTCATCGGTCACGCCCTGTGTCTTGAGGGTGTTGACCTGCGCGATGATGGCGTCGCGCACACGGTTGATGGCGACGTCGACCGAGCCGTCGGGGTTGTTGCGGTCGGTGCCCGGCGGGGGGACGATGACCTCCGCATCGATGCCCAGAAAACCCCTGCCCCACGGGTAGGAGAGGTTGAACGCCTGGATGCTGGTGACCAGGCCCTGCTCATCGCGGAGGGTTCGGACGAGGCGACTCGAATCCCCCTGCCCCAGGACGCCGGCGAGCAGGTCCATCGCGTAGTCTCCCTGCCCGCCGAGTTGCGTGCCGGGCCAGAGCAGTCTGAGTCTTGGCCTGCGCACGTCGGCGTAGACGACGGATTGCCGGGGTTGGTTGATCTCTGGCTCGACGGGCAGCTTGATCTCGGGCAGCGGGCCGGTGGGCACGTCTTTCCACAGGGACGCGACTTGTTTCACGACCGCGTGGCGATCCACGTCGCCCGCCACGACGAAGACCATGTTGTTGGGCACGTACATTTTTTTGTAGAAGCTGTAGATCTGGTCGCGGGTGATGGCGACAAACTCGTCGAGGTAGCCGATCGTCGGGTGACGCGCGGGGTGGTAGGCGTAGCGTGCGAGCTGGGTGGCACGCCAGAGGATGCGGGCCGGCTCGCCCCGGCCCATGGCAAACTCGCTCTGGATCACGTCGCGCTCGCGCTCGTATTCCGCCTGTGTGATGAGGCTGTTGGGCAGCCAGTCGGAGAGCAGTTCGATCGCATCGCTTGAGTGGTCGGCGGTGGTGTTGATGTAATACTCGACAGTGTCCAGGCTCGTCGAGGCGTTGGTCCTCGCGCCGATGCGACCGAGGATTTCCGATGTTTGCGCCTCGGTACGGTTTTTCGTGGAGCCGCCGGCGACGAGGTGTTCGAGGAAGTGCGACAGGCCGGCCCCGATGTATTGCTGCTCGTAGATCGATCCCGTCTTGACGTGGACCTGCACGCTCACGACCGGGTTGGCGTGAAGCTCCTGCACGATGACCACCAGCCGATTGGGCAGCATCGCAATCAACCGGTCTTCACGCTCTTCAAGGACGCGGACGCCTTCCAACCCCGACCCGACCGCCGGGGCGGTGGACTCAACGGTGGCTGGGCCGGCGGTGGGTTGGTCCGCTTCCTGGGCACGGGCAGCCCGACCCACGAAACATACCGACACAGACCAGAGCAAAACCACCCACACCGAATAGTGGTTACGCAGCCGATGTGAAACGCGAGCGGGAGCCGTCATGGCAAGGACTTCCTTTCCCGTAGAGAAGTGCGTTGTGCCCCGATCCTCAGACAGGCGTCATCATATCACCCCGTACGCCGGCGCAGTGGCTTGAGTTCTCACAAAAGCTTAACGCACACGTTCACTGATATATTGAAAGCCCATGGCTGCGACCATGACCCCAGGACGGCATCTCATGATCGTGCCCGCGTGGAACGAATCGGGTTCCATTGCGCAGGTCGTCCTGAACATCAAGCGCACACACCCGGACTTCGACGTGGTCGTCATCGACGACGGCTCAACCGACGCCACGCTACGTGCGATCCCCAGCGAGGCGATCGTCGTCAGCCTGCCCTTCAACCTCGGCATCGGCGGCGCGATGCAGGCGGGCTACCGCTACGCCGCGATGCACGGCTACACCGTGGCCATCCAGGTCGACGCGGACGGCCAGCACCCGCCCAGCGAGATCCACAAAATCCTTGAACCGCTCCACAACGGGACCGCGGACATGGTCGTCGGTTCAAGATTCCTCGGCGACACAGGCTACCGCCAATCCCCCGGACGCATGGCCGGCATCCGCATCCTCGGCCTGCTCATCAGGCTCTTCACGGGCCAGCATTACACCGACTGCACCAGCGGCTTCCGCGCGGTTAACCGCGAAGTCCTCAACGCCTTTGCCCACTGGTACCCCGATGACTACCCCGAGCCGGAGGTCATCCTGCTGCTTAATCGGGGAGGCTACCGCGTCATCGAAGTGCCGGTCAACATGAGCCAGCGCCAGGCCGGCCGGTCGAGCATCTCGCTCGTGCGCGGGTTGATTTATGTCATCAAGGTCGGCGTGGCGTTGTGTCTCGACACCATCCGAAACCCCTGGCCCAAGGAGAAGATCAAGCCATGATCCGAACACTCATCCTGGCAATCTTTGGCGGTGTGCTGCTCTTTCTGACCGTGCGGAGCCTGCGTGCGCATCGGCTCAAGGAAGTCTACGCGCTGCTGTTCGGGGCGCTGGGGCTGCCGTTTCTGGTGCTCTCGCTCTGGCCGGATGGGATCGTGTTTGTGTCCGATGTCCTGCGCATCGAAAAGCCCACGGTGCTGGTGCTGTTTCTCACCGTCTTCGTCGTGGCGCTGGTCTTCAAGCTTTTTTCCATCGTCAGCGTCCAGCAGCAGCGCATCGCCACGCTCACGCAGATCGTCGGCGTCCTCATGGAAAAACAGGGCCTGGCACGGTACGAACAACAGGCCACGATGAAGGGCACGGACGACGGGGGCGATCAGCCGAGCGTCTGACGGTAATACCCGGCCAGCGCGTCCCACGCCGATGGCTCATCGAAACCCATCCCCGCCGCGTCGAGCGCGTCGGTGTTCACACGTGAGAGCGGTTCGTTGAAGTCGGTTTGCTTTTTGAGGTCCAGTTCACAGGGGCGGTTCAACCGGGGTCGCATCGCCGCCGCGAACCGTTTGGCAAACTCGCCCTGGGACTGGGCGTAACCCGACGGGGCACACCGCATCAACCGGCTGAGTTGTCCTTGGCTAACACACTGTGATACAAACAAGCTGTAAGACTTTGCCAGCAGGCCGACGTGGATGTTGTCACGGATGGTGTCGGGGGTGTTGACGGCGGCGGTCTTGCCGGCCAGCCAGGTGCGCGCGAGATAGGTCGTGAAGCGGGGTTCCTCGTGTGGCCCGAACGGGTTGGGGATGACGAACTTGCCCATCGCCAGGCCCACGCGCGGCGCGTGGTAGGCAAAGACCTCCGAGGTGAGCGTCTTGGACAGGCCGTAGGGTGAGAAGGCGTGCAAAGGGTCGTGCGGGTCGAGCGTCGAGCGCCCCTCGTGCGCCTCGAAGACGCTGCCGGTGAGGATGATCGCCTTGCCCCCGTTGCGTTTGAAGGCGTCGAGCACCTTGCGTGCGTTACGCGTGTTGTTCTCCAGCGCCCGGTGTACGTCGAAGTCTTCGCTCTTGTAATCCGTCACGTCGGCGGCGTGGTGGCAGAGCACGTCGAAGCCCCCCTTCTCGACGAGCGCGACGAACCGCTCATCACCAAACGAAACCCCCCACGCACAATCCCCCACTTCCTCCACCAGCCCGACGCGCACGCCACGCAGGCCGACGTAACCGCCCCGTTCACCCCGCATCGTCGCGGTGACGGCGTGACCCGCCCGAACCAGTTCCCTGATAAAGTGACACCCCGTAAACGAACTGCCGCCGGTCAAAAGGATTTTCATCATCAACATCCAGCGATAAGCTCTCTCAATCGGTCTTGGCGCTCTCCGCGTCTTGGCGGTTCATCTTCCGGGGGCCGGATGGACTTGCGGGGGCCGGGGTAACTTCCGGGGCAATGCGGGCGAGAGGACTCGAACCTCCACGGGGGTTAGCCCACTGGAACCTAAATCCAGCGCGTCTGCCAGTTCCGCCACGCCCGCTTGCGTGGCCCGCCATCATACCCGCACCCACCGGACTACAATAGAACCCTCACCGCGGATCGTGCGTACAAGGATACCGACATGCACAAACGAAAACTCACGGCGTTGCTCATCTTGATCCCGGCCCTGCTTCACGCTTCACCCCTCCCGGCGGCAAGCACGACCGACAGCGTCTACCAGCAGCTCGACGTGCTGGCTGACATCCGACACGAGATCGTCTCGCAGTACGTCGAGAAGCCCGACGAGATCAACATGATCGAAGACGCCGCCAGGGCGATGGTCGAGTCGCTCAACGACCGCTTCACCGTCTTCCTCCCCCCCACCGAGCTCGAGGGCTTCGAGCGCGTGGTGCGCGGCACGTTCTCCGGTATCGGGGCTGAGGTCGATATCCATGAGAACCGCCTGCGGATCGTCTCGCCCCTCGAAGACTCCCCCGCGTGGAAGGCCGGCGTCATGCCCGGCGACATCGTCCTCGAAGTCGACGGCCAGTCCACCGAGGGCATGAAACTCACCGACTGCATCGGCAAACTCACCGGCGAAGAGGGCACGCGGGTCACACTCCTGATCCGTCACGAGACCGGCGTCGAAGAAACGCTCACCATCACCCGCGCCAATATCCAGGTCCAGACCGTCCGCAGTTTCGTCAGCGACGGCAGGCTCCACCCGGACTACATGATCGACAAGGACAAGGGCATCGGCTACATGCGCCTCACGCAGTTCACCGCCTCCACCACGCAGGCTGTCCGCGACGCGCTCGAAGACATGAAATCCCAGAACGTGCGGGGCATCATCATCGACCTGCGCTTCAACCCCGGCGGGCTGCTCGATGCGGCGGTGGCCATCTCGGACATGTTCCTCCCGGCAGGCAAGACCATCGTCAGCATCAAGGGACGCGTCGTGCCCGAGAAAATCTTCACCGCGACCGACGACGCAACTCTCACCGACGTGCCCATCGTCGTGATTGCCAACGAATCAAGCGCCTCGGCCTCCGAGATCCTCACCGGCGCGCTCTCCGACAACCAGCGCGCCCTCTTCGTCGGCACACGGACCTTCGGCAAGGGCAGCGTGCAACAGGTCCGCATGCTCGAGGGCGGCCACGGCGCGATCAAGATCACCAACGCCTACTACTACCTGCCCAACGGCCGAAACATCCACCGACGCGAGGGCAAGGATGTCTGGGGCGTCGATCCCAGCGAGGGCTGCTACGTCCGACTCACGCCCGAACAGCGCCAGGCGATGGTCGACGCCTACAACCAGTACCGCAAGGACCGCGACAGCGAAAAGCCCTCGATCATCACGGGGCAATTTGCCACCGACACCCTCAAAGACCCCCAGCTCGCCGCGGCCATCAAGGCCATCGCCGGCAAGATCGACACCGGCAACTGGCCACAGGTCGGCCAGTCCGACAGCCAGGGTCTGGCCATGCTCACCCAGCGCGAACTGCTCCAACGCCAGCGCGACCTGCTCACCGACCGACTCGAAGAGATCGACAAGCAGATCAAAAAACTCGAAAGCGCCAAGTCCCCCCCGGAAGCGGAGGCACCCGTGGCCAGCGAACAAGACGAGGCCCCCATCGTCCCCGCGCCCGAGGACGGGGAGTAGGTCGATCCCTTGATGATTGATGATTGATGATCTGAGAACAATACCCTGACTCGGGTATCACTCTTTCACCAGTCACCCGTCACCATTCACCCCTCACCACCTGAACGTCGCCGCCCGCACGTGGTCGGGGTAAAACGGGTCGTCGAAGCTCGCGCGGAAAAAAATCTCTTCCGTGACCGAGATCAGCCGCACGCACTTGCGGAAGAACTGGTACGCCGGTGCCAAGGGCAACACGCAGCAGACCAGCGCGTCGCGCCCGCGGTCGGTCGAGTAAAAAAGGATCGCCGCGGCCTGCACGATGTGGAAGAGGATGTAGATCAGGTACGACGCCACGACAAAGTGCCAAAGCTCCGCGTGCCAGTGCAGGAGTGTCCAGACAAAGAAAAACCAGAACGTGTAGAGAAAGGCGATGTTGAAGACCCACACGTTCACGAGCAAAAAGAAGTTCCCCGCCAGGAACCCCGGGTTCCACACGGCCGCCATGTCGACGTGCTTTCGGCACTTGTATCGGATCGCCCCGCGGTTCCATCTCCGGCGCTGCTTCCACAACGCGGCCCACGTCTGCGGCACGTTCGTGAGGCACTGCGCGTAGGGCGCATACGCCACCTGGTACCCCGCCTTGCGCACGCGCATCGTCATGTCGCTGTCGTCGCCCGGCCCGATGTCCCAACCCCCCACCCTCACGACCACGTCACGGCGGAACGCCCCGAACGCGCCCGAGACGATGCCCAGCACACCGAGGCGGGACATGAGTAAACGCCCCACAAAAATCGAGTGCAGGTACTCGAACGCCTGCAGGCAGGTGACGAGGTTGCGCATCGGCTCGCGCACGAGCACCGCCGCGGAGACCGCGCCCACGTGCGGGTTGGCCAAAGGTTGCACCGCTTCCCACACCGCGTTGGGGTCGGCCTCGGTGTCGCAGTCCATGACCACCAGAACCTCGGCGCTCGCGAACCGCAGCGCCAGGTTGTACGCCGACGCCTTGCCGCCGCGGTTTTCCTTGCGTAACAGCCTCACCCCGGGGAACTCATCGACGAGCCGCTGCGCGATGTGGCGCGTCGCGTCGGTCGAGCCGTCGTCGACGATGATGACCTCCAGTCGGGGATACGTTCCGAGGACCGAGCGCAGCGTCGGGTCGAGCGTGTCCTCTTCGTTGTGTGCCACGAGGATCGCGCAGACCGTCGGGCAGTAGCCGTACCCGTTGCGTCCGGATCGGCCACGCAACAGGCCGACAAAGTCCACGACCGAGTCGTAGAACACCATGGCCAGCTTGCTCAGCGCATAGCGCGGCGTGTCCACGATGAGCAGGGCTGACACGAGTGCCAGGAGCTGCTCAGGATGGAGGGAGGAGAGCCAGTACGTCAAGTCGCTGAGCATCGTAACCCACCAGTTCGCGCTCGACGGCCTCGTGGCCGGCAAAACGCAGTGAACAGCGGAGGCAATGGCCCACGCGCGTCGGTTCGTAGTCGCTCCACCGGCAGGCCAGGCAGCGGTGCGTCGTGAGGTATTCGTAGTCCGAGCCGACCACGAGTTTCTTCGTCCTGCACTTGGGGCACTTGAGCATGCCGTCCACCTCGTACTTCGAGGCCAGGTCCACGTTGGCACAGGCGAAGTGATGGATCAACTGGTCCTCCACGAGCCTGCCCGACCCACACCGTCGGCAGCCCATTCTGAACGTCGGCAGACCCCCGCAGCGCGGGCAGACCTGCACGTGGTCCATCAGCACCGGCTTGAGCACGCCGGCCTGCGCCCACTTGTCATACACTTGATTAGAACCCGGCAGGTCGTAGGCCAGCTTGTCCGGCGAAAACGCGGGCAGGCGGGAGCCGGTCTCGAGCAGCCGATGGGCGTCGCCCGCAAACACGCCCCCGAACGCCACGTGCCCGTTGCGCTGGCGGATGTGCCGGACCACCACGCCCTCGTACGCCACCCCCCCGCCGGCCTGTTCCACGCCCACCGCCAGCGACGCCCCCTCACGCAAGGCCGCGCGGGCCTCGATGTCCAGTTGCAGCCCCCCCCGTGCCACGTCCAGCGTCGCCCCCTTGCTCGCGTGCTCCACGTCCGGCGAACCGTCGGGCAGCACCGGCAACACCACCACCGGGCGGTCGAGCCTGAAGCGAGGATGGATGCGTCGGTCATTCATGATTTAGCCGCAGATGGACGCAGATGAACGCGGATGGGGAAAGGAAACGAACTTTCGGGACATGGGTGGGCTAATCAATCCATTGATGATTGATGAATGATGATTGATGATCTCAGAGAAAATAAATGGGTCACGTTGCATATCTTGACATCCGCCATTCGCCATCCGCCAACCTCCGTTCGTCCCCATCTGCGTCCATCTGCGTTCATCTGCGGCGACTTCCCCTCACCACGGGTTCCAGCGTGACGGCAGGCGGACGACCTCGCCGACGCGGAGTTTGGACCACTTTGTGGCGTCGGTCGGTTCGCTGTCGGTCACGGGCCCGACGTGGATCGGCAGCAGGCTTTCACCGGCGAGGTATTGCCTTGCGATCGAGTCGGGCGCCTGGGTCCAGCGGTCTTCGATGCGCAGGACTTTAGCCTTCACCCGGTCGCCGAACGTGCGGACTTCGAGCGTGATCGTGTCGCCCACGTTGAGCTTTCGGCTGTACGCCTGCGGGACGTAGAGCACGACCTCGGTGGTCTGCTGCGCCTCGAGGGTCATCAGGGGTTGCGTGGGGTCCGCCCTTTCGCCGGCGAGCTTGAGGTGGTGGATCACCGTGCCCTCGACGGGGCTGAGGATGTCGGTCTGCGCGAGTTGCTGACGCAGGCGGACGAGTTCGCTGTTGAGCGTTTCGATCCTGGCGTTGAGCGGCGCGAGCGCGTCGGGGTCGCTCTCGGAGAGTGCCTTGGCGTTGTCCACGCGCTTGCGGGCCTCTTCCACGGCTTGCGTGAGTTTTTCGACACGCTGCGTCAGGCCGTCCCGCCGATTCTTGAGCAGTTCCATCTCGCGGTAGGTCGCGGCGCTGGCCTTGTAGACATCGGAGATTCGGTCGAGTTCGATCTGCGCCTGCTGGAGGTTGGATTTTTCCTGTTCGAGGCGAGACCACAGGTCGTAGTAATCGGTCGAGGCCTCGCCGAAGTTGTCCGCGTAACGGGCGCTCTGCCACTTGAGCTGCGCGGCGGCGGCGAGCAGGTTGGCCTTGGCAATTTTCAGCTCGTCCGTGGCGGCCTCGTAGCGGTATTGCAGGTCGACATTCGTGACCTTGGCCAGCAGTTGCCCCTTCTTGACGTGCTCGCCCTCGGCGGCGTAGAGGCCCTCGATCACACCGTCCACACGGGGCGAGAGGTTGAGCACCTGCGCCTCGACCACGCCCATCGCGCGGTAGCGGAAGTAAGCGGTCCAGACTTCATAGGTGATGAAAAGGGCCACCACGATAATCACGCCACCGACAAACCATCGGCCCTTGGGGCGCTTGGCCACGGGCGTCGCGCCGGGGGGCAGCGCGGGGTGGTCGTGCTTTTTTTTGCTGTCGCCATTGGTCGGGCGTTGCCAGCGCAGGGCCGGGTCGTCCTGCTGCGTGACATCGCTGACGGGAAAGGTCGAGCTGTACCCGATGGGACGGGCAAAGACCTCCGATGACTGACGGGAACCGCCGTTGCTTGGGCTTTGATCCATCCGTGGACCCCGCCCCCGGAAGTTTCCCCGGGCCTTCCGTGAGCGATACAAGGTTTATCGAGCTAACCCGTCCGGCACCACCCGTTCGGGACTCCCCACCGGCCTCATGCCGGTGTCAACAAAAGATTACCCGCAAGGCCCGGAATTGCCAAGAGGGTGGTCGAGAGGATCGATGGTTTGAGTACCGTGCAGACGGCAGAGCGGATGATCCGCAGATGACGCAGATGACGCAGATTTCGCAGATTCGATCCGAGATATCAACACAGAGGACGCAGAGAGCACAGAGGGGGAACAAAGTTTTGTGTATTGATTCAATACCCATGTATTCGGCTCATCTTCGTCTGCCTCGAACCCGGCTTAGAAACCGGCTCACTTCAAATCATCTTGATGACGATTCTTCTCCACTTCTTCTCTGCGTTCTCTGCGTCCTCTGTGTTGAAGTTCCTTGCCTTGAATCTGCGTCATCTGCGTCATCTGTGGATCACTCCGACTCCCCGAGCGTTTTCTTGCGGCGCAGGATGTGGTGGTAGTGCTGGGCAAAGCGGTGGGCCTCGTCGCGGATGGCCTGGCACAGACGCAGGCCGGGGTTCTCACGGCCCAGCCGAATGGGTTCGCTCCTGGCCTGCGTGTAGATGAGTTCTTCTTTCTTGGCCAGTGAGATCACCATCGGCGGCTTGATATCGAGCGACTCGAAGACCGACATCGCCGCGTGCAGTTGGCCCAGCCCGCCGTCGATCAGGATCACGTCGGGGTAGAGCTCCTGACCCACGCCCGCATCGCGGTATCGGCGGGAGACGACCTCCTTGATTGCGCTGTAGTCATCGTTCGTCACTGTTTGGATCTTGTATCGCCGGTACTCGTTCTTGAGCGGTCGGCCATCCACGAAACAGACCTTCGATCCCACCGTCTCGCCGCCCTGCAGGTGCGCGATGTCGATCGCTTCGAGGCAGCGGATCGGCTCCTCCATGCCCAGCGTCTTACGCAGGGATTCCAACCCCTTCCGGGGGTCGGCGTAGAAGCCTTCCGCTTCGGGTTGCCAGCGCTGTTTGGCCTTGCCACGCTCGTCGAGTTTTTCGATGGCTTTGACCTGGTCACGCAGTGTCGCGGCGCGTTCGTATTCCTGTTTGGCTGACGCCTCGGCCATCTCCTGTCGAAGCTCGCGCAGCATCACGCTCCGCTTGCTCTCGATGAACCGCACAAAGCGGTCGATGTCCGCACGGTAGGCTTCCTTGCTGACCTTCGCGGCGCACGGCCCGGTGCATTGCTTGATGGGATACAACAGGCACGGGCGGAAGAATCGACGCCGATCGTCGTCGTCACGGATCTCAAGGTGACACGTGCGGAACTTAAAAACCCGCTGCAAAAGCGCGATCGATTCCTTGAGCGCGTAGACACTCGTGAACGGCCCAAGCACCTTGGCCCCACGGAACTCTTCGTCGTTGGGCTGACGGGTGATGAAGACCCCCGGAAAATCATCGCGCATCGTGATGACCAGATAGGGGAAGGTCTTGTCATCGGTCAGGCGGGCGTTGAAGCGCGGGTGGATGTCCTTGATGAGCCGATTCTCGGTCAGCAGCGCTTCCCACTCGCCCTCGCACTCGATGGTGTCGAAGCCCTCGACGAGGTCGAGCATCTGCGTCTTGCGCACGCCCAGGTCGGCGGACGGCACGAAGTAACTCGACACCCGGTTGGGCAGGCTGCCGGCTTTACCGACGTAGATCACCCGGCCCTGCGCGTCTTTCATCAGGTAGACGCCCGGCGTTTTGGGTAACGAACGCGCCTTGGCGAGCAGTTCATCGAGCTTGGGTCGGCGTTCGGGCATCGTCTCGATTTTACGGCTAACCTGCATTCTGGGGGAGAACTTGAGCACGGGGGATCATAGCCCGCTCGCCAAAACATTGACACGCCCCGTCACGCGCCTATGCTCACGAAACTTCTCTCTCGATAACAGGCACCGCCATGACACCCGACTTCCTCAAAGCCAAACACGACGAGGGCCTGGCTTACCCGGCTTACCTCGCCACAGGCACCGACGCCCAGCGTGAAAACTGGACCCGCGTTTACGGGCAGGCCAAACTCACCGACGCCCAGCGATCGCTCGTCTCATCATTCACACGCAAGATCAACGTCATCGGCTTATCAGGCATCTGGTGCGGCGATTGTGTCCAGCAGTGCCCGCTCATCCAGCGCATCGCCGAGGCCAACCCCAGAGCCATCGACCTGCGCTGGCTCGACCGTGATGAACACGAAGACCTCCAGGCCCACGTCACCATCAACGCGGGCAAGCGTGTGCCGGTGCTGGTTTTCTGTGCGGAGGATTTTGAACTGGTGAGCTGGTTCGGCGACCGCACGCTCAACCGTTACCGCGCGATCGCTCGCAAGCAGCTCGGCGGTGCCTGCCCGCTGCCCGGGGCGCATTTCGATGAGGACGAAATGCACGCCACGCTCCACGACTGGCTCGACGAGTTCGAGCGCGTCCACCTGCTCCTGCGGACCAGCGCCCGATTGCGCCAGAGGCACGGCGATTGACGGTGGGCCTGTGTGGCTACCGATCCCATTTCCCGATCCGACTCCCGAAGTTGAAGACCGCCCCACGGTGCGATACCATGCGGCATTTCCCGCGTCCGGACCCCGTAATGTCCCGTCCGGCCATGGCCACCCCAAGCCCGGGGCAAGCCGACCCCGCGGGAAGGTCACGAACACGGAGCGTTCGCTTTGGCAAAGAGCAAAAAATCAAGCAAGACTTCCGCCAAGACCTCGAATAAGACCGCGCCCAAGTCGGCGACCGGTAAAAAAGGCACGGCCACGAAGCCCGCTTCTAAGAAGAAAGTGGTCAAGAAATCCGTGGCCAAGACTTCGTCAAAGACTTCCAAGACCAAATCCAAAGCCCCCGTTGCCAAGGGTTCTTCTACCAAGCCCGCCAAGCCCAAGAAGAAGGTCCAGCCCAGGCCTTTTTCGATCAACAAGCCGACCAAGAAGGTCGCGCACAAACCCGCGCCGCCAGCCCCGGCAACGACCGAGCCGGCCAAGCCCAGGACCACCCCCGTCGTCCGCAGCCGGGTGATGATCAAGACCACCATCCCCGCCAAGGCCCCCGCCTCCGCCTCCACGCAGGCTGTGGAAGAACCGCTGCTGCCCGACTCCCCCACCGAGGCGCAGCTCAAGAAGGTCAAGACCGGCCTGACCAAGAAAGACCTCGAACACTACCGCCAACTGCTCCTGGAAAAACGTGCCCAGATCATCGGCGACGTCGAGTCGCTCCAGACCGACACCAAGAACAACGGCGGCAACCTCTCCCACATGCCCGTCCACATGGCGGACATCGGCTCGGACTACTACGAGCAGGAGTTCACGCTCGGCCTCGTCGAATCCGAACGCAAACTCCTGCGCGAGATCAACGAGGCCCTGGAACGCATCAAGAAAGGCATCTACGGCGTATGCCTCGAAAGCGCGGTGCCCATCACGCGCGCCCGGCTCGACGCCAAGCCCTGGGCCAAGTATTGCATCGAGGTCGTCCGTGAACGTGAGAAGCGCGGCCAGCCGACTTGATTTTCCAGACCGCCCCGCCAAAGGGTGCCACTGGCGGCTTGCCCGCCAGTGCTAAAAACGAACGACCCACTCACCAGCGGACAAACCGTCGGTGGCACGCCCAATGATCCGTTGCAGGGTCCAAGGCAGATTCTAACCAACTGTAAGTCCCCACGCCCACCCCATGCCCGACGACGCCCCACCCCGACCCGCCGGCCGATGCGGACGATGCATCGCCCTGTTTCTGGCGGTCACCGTGGTGACGCTCGCGGCCGACCTGGGGATCAAGTCGTGGACGTTTGCCCATGTCGCGGGTAAGCCGGTGGTGCTCGATAAAGGCCACTCGGACGACCCGTTCTTCTGGGAGGCCTACCCGCACGAGGCCACGACACTGATCCCCGGTGTGCTGAGTTTGAAACTCACCACCAACACCGGCGCGATCTTCGGTTTGGCCAAGAACAAGCGGTGGTTGCTCGTGCTGGTCAGTGTCGTCGCCATCGGCGCGATCGGGCGGGTCTTTTACACCAGCGACCGCAAGGCGTGGCTCTTCCACGTCTGCCTCGGGCTAATCCTCTCGGGGGCGCTGGGGAACCTTTACGACCGCATCGTGTTCGGCGCGGTGCGGGACATGTTCTGGATGCTGCCGGGCGTGAAGTTGCCGTGGGGCTGGAACTGGCCCAACGGCAGCGACGACGCCTACCCGTGGATCTTCAACCTTGCGGACGTGGCGTTGCTCGCTGGTGTGGCCATCCTCATCGGGATGGTTATCTTCGGTCCTAAACACGACCGGCCGCTGCCTGAACAAACCGGCGGATCAAGCCGAGGCTGAGTGGGCCGTCGCCCCCGCGCTCCGGGTGCCACTGGACGCCGACGTAAAAATCTCTCGACGGGTCCCCGATGGCTTCGATCACACCGTCGGGCGCGGTGGCACAGACCCGCATCGAACCGGCGTGACTGACACATTGTCGGTGCGACGACGTGATCTGTGCGCTAAAGCCGAGGGATGGCCAACCCTCGGCTTTGAGTTGATTGTGGTTATGCAGCGGCGCGGTGAAAGTCACGGTGTGTTGCCTGTTGCCCTGATGGACGGCCGCCGCGTCATTGCCCATCGACTGCGGCATGAATTGATCGAGGTCGCCCCCCGCGTGCAGCGCCATGAGCTGCATCCCCAGGCACACGCCGAGCGCCGGTTTGCCGGGGTGTCGATCACACAGCGCATCGAGCAGCGCAAGCTCGAACGTTTGACGAGTCGCGTCCATCGGGCGTGCCTGGGCGTGAGTGATTTTGTCGAATACTTCCATCCGGGGATCGACGCCGCCGGTGAGGATGAAACCGTCCAGACGGTCCACGTAATCCACCACGCGATCGGTTGAATGCGGCAACAACACCGCCACCCCCCCCGCCTCCGCCACCGCACGCGGGTACGCAATCGCACACTCGTACGTCCCTGACAATGCACTGTTGTCGCGGTTGTCCACGGTGATGCCGATCAGGGGCTTGGTCATGAACTCATCTTACTTCACGCATTACCATTGATTGACCAAGACAACCTGACAGAGAGTCCAAAGCCGGGGACAACATGGGTACGGACAAATGCGTGAGAGCGAGACAGAAACCACAGATTACTCAGATTTCACAGATCGATACCGATTCATGAACCGGGAAATCTGTCTTAAATCTGCGTCATCTGCGCAATCTGCGGTTTCTTCCCCGGCCCCGTTGACCCCGTGTTCTCTTTTCAAGCCAAGATGATTCGCGTTGCATCTCAATCTTCTTACTTGGCGTTCTTGGCGGGTTTGGCGTGAAACGTCTTGTCCCTCGAAACTGTTACAATCCCCCTCCCATGAGCCGAGCGTTTCAACAGTGCATCGACCCCGACTGCAAGGCGACCTACAGCGTCGAGGAGGTCCACGTCTCCTGCCCCGCGTGCGCTAAAAACGGCAAGCAGTCGCTGCTCGATATCCAGTACGACTGGGAGCGGTTGGCTGCGCCCAAGTCGCTCAACTATTTCGAGCACCGCTGGGCCACCAAGGGCGAGGGCGGCGACGGGGCGCTGGACTTCTCCGGCGTGTGGCGCTTCCGTGAACTGATGCCCTTCTACCGCACCCAGCGCGATATCGTCACCATCGGCGAGGGACGCACGAACCTGCAGAACGCCAATCTTCTGGCCCCACATCTCGGCATCGACACGCAGCACGGCGGGAAACTCCTGCTCCAATACGAGGGCCTCAACCCCTCCGGGTCCTTCAAAGACAACGGCATGGCCGCCGCGTTCACACACGCTCGCATGGTCAACGCCCGGCGCGTCGCCTGCGCCTCCACAGGCAACACCAGCGCATCCCTGGCTATGTACAGTTCGTTGGCTCAACTTCCGGGGGTGGTGTTCATCGGGTCTGGAAAGATCGCCTACGGCAAGCTCTCCCAGGCCCTCGACTACGGGGCGCTCACACTTCAAATCCAGGGCGACTTCGACGCCTGCCTCCGTCGCGTCCGACAGATCGCCGTCGACCGCACCGAGCTGGGCATCTACCTGATGAACAGCGTTAACCCCTTCCGCCTCGAGGGGCAGAAGGCCATCATGTACCGCGTCCTCGAAGCGCTGGGGTGGGAAGCGCCCGACTGGGTCGTCGTGCCCGGCGGGAACCTGGGCAACTGCTCGGCGTTCGGCAAGGCGTTCTCCGAACTGCACTGCCTGGGCCTGATCGACCGCGTCCCACGCCTGGCCATCATCCAGGCCTCCGGTGCCAACCCACTCTACGAACTCTACAACAACCGCGGCCTGCGCTGGAACGGCGGACGCTACGACCTTGACCTAATCAAAAGTTACTACCGCGAACAGGACGCCAGCGACGCCCACGCCCACACCCTCGCCAGCGCCATCGAGATCGGCAGACCCGTCAACCTCCCCAAGGCCCTGCGTGCCCTGGACTTCATGGACGGCGTCGTGCGACAGGTCGATGATCAGACCATCCTCGAACACAAGGCCATGGTCGGGCGCTACGGCTTTGGCTGCGAGCCGGCCAGCGCCGCGTCCGTGGCCGGGGCGCACCAACTCATCAACGAGGGTGTGATCGGCAAGTCCGACCGCGTCGTCTGCATCCTCACCGGCCACGAACTCAAGGACCCCGACGCCACCGTCAAGTACCACACCGGCGTCGACATGAAGGCTATTCAAGAACAAGCCCCCCGCCACGACCCGCATGGGAAACTCAGCAACCGCCCCATCCCCGTCCCCGACGACCTCGACGCGATCATCGAAGCCCTGGCCCTCGATAAGACCGGCAAGATCACCCCCAGCAAAACTTCCGGGGGCGACCCCTTCAAGCACCTGCCTGTCAGTGAATATTGAATCGCCGTTTTGCCCCCTGCCCCCCTTGTCGATACACTGTTTGATTCGCCCATCCCCGCCCGTGGGACGAGCCGTGCGGCTTGTCGGTGGGGTCAGGCATACACCAGTCGGCTCAAACCTTGAGCCGTGACCCGTTGAGCTGGCCGCGCGGTCAGCCGGGTATGGACACACGCAAAGGGAAAACATTTCACATGGTTGACAAGAACCTCATCGCACAACTGGAGATCGACGACGATTTAGCGACCACGATGGTGGCCGACGCGCTGGGCGAAGAAGTGGCCGGCGGGGACATGGAGTCGATCCTCGGCGACCAGATCGTTGACTTCAAGACCGGTTCGATCCTCACGGGCAAGATCATCGGCAAAGCCGGCGACGGATTCCTCGTTGAAGTGGGACTTAAATCCGAGGGCATCCTCGACCGCTCCGAGTTTGACGAGCCGGACGACGTCGAGATCGGCGACAGCGTCGACGTGCTGCTCGAAGAGATGGAGACCGACCAGGGCACACTGAAAATTTCCAAGCGCAAGGCCGACCGCATCCGCGGCTGGGAACGCCTCATCGAGAAGGCCCACGAGGGCGACGAGATCGAGGGCAAGGTCATGCGCAAGATCAAGGGCGGCCTGCTCGTGGACATCGGTGTGCCGGTCTTTTTGCCCGCGTCTCAAGTGGACGTCCGCAGGCCGGCGGACATCGGCGAGTTCATCGGCAAGAAGATCAAGGCCCAGATCCTCAAGATCGACGAGCCGCGGCGGAACATCGTCATCTCAAGGCGCAAGCTCATCGAAGACCAGCGCGCCGAGATGCGCAAGAAACTGCTGGGCAACGTCAAAGAGGGCGACACCGTCAAGGGCGTCGTCAAGAACATCGCCGACTTCGGCGCGTTCATCGACCTGGGCGGGATCGACGGCCTGCTGCACATCACCGACATGTCGTGGGGCCGCATCGGCCACCCGTCCGAGATGGTCAAGATCGACCAGGAAGTCCAGGTCAAGGTCCTCAACGTCGACCGCGAGAAAGAGAAGATCGCCCTGGGCCTCAAGCAGCTCGAATCCAGCCCGTGGGAGGGCATCGAGTCCAAGTACCCCGCCAACACCCGCATCAAGGGCGTGGTCACCAACATCGTCTCCTACGGCGCGTTCGTGAAGCTCGAAGACGGCGTCGAGGGCCTCGTGCACATCTCCGAGATGTCGTGGACCCGTCGCATCAACCACCCCTCCGAGGTGCTCTCCATCGGCGAGGAGGTCGAGGTCGTCGTCCTCGAGATCGACAAGAACAAGCAGGAGATCTCGCTGGGCATGAAGCAGACCGAGGTCAACCCGTGGGACCTCGTGGCGGAGAAATACCCCCCCGGCACCGTCGTCGAGGGCAAGGTGCGGAACCTTGCGTCGTACGGCGCGTTCGTCGAGATCGAGCCGGGCGTCGATGGTTTGCTTCACGTGAGCGACCTGTCGTGGACCAAGAAGCTCACCCACCCCAACGAACTGCTCAAGAAGGGCGACGCGGTCAAGTGTGTCGTGCTCGAGGTCGACCAGGCCAAACAACGTGTAAGCCTGGGCCTCAAGCAACTCACGCAGGACCCGTGGCTCGAAGCGATCCCCAGCCACTACCAGCCGGGCATGATCGTGCACGGCAAGGTGACCAAGATCACCAACTTCGGCGTCTTCGTCGAACTCGAAGAGGACCTCGAAGGCCTCTTGCACATCTCCGAACTGGCCGACCACAAGGTCGAGAACCCGCAGGACGTGGTGAAGGCCGGCCAGGATGTCGAGGTGAAGATCTTGCGTGTCGACATCGAGGACCGGAAGATCGGCCTGTCGCTCAAGCGGGCACAGTGGACCGCCGAACCCGATGCCGAGGCGCAGAGTGGTTCGACCAAAGCCGCGGGCAAGAAGCAGCCACAGAGCGGCGGACTCGGTGGCCTGGGCGACCAGCACGGCGCCCTGGGCAGCGACAAGATCACGTTCGGCCCGGGCGGCACCAACGCCGGCTGATTCGGGACCGAAAAACATCAAACAAAACAGCCCGGCCAAAACAGCCGGGCTTTTTTTGTCGGGACATCATTCTCAACGACCTGTCACGCGATTCGGGGACGGGGACGGTCGCGTGGGGGTCTGCCGAGTCAACTTTCCAACGCGTCGCGTTGAAGTTCATCGCTGGAGATCGCGGTCTTGTTGATGAAATGCTCGGAAGCGCGTTCGATCACTTTCGGGTCGGTCGAACCGCCGACGTGCAGGGTGTAGGGCAACAGCTTGGAGATCATTTTGCCGCTGGGGTTGGTGGTGAGTTGGATGGCCATCTCGGCCGCGGCGTGGCCCAGCTCGGCCAGGGGGGCCATGGCGCAGGTGATGGCCGGCTCGTTGGCGGTCGCGTAGGTCCCGTCATCGAACGACGCCACCGCCAGGTCGCCCGGCACGCTCCAGCCCGCTTCTTTGGCGGTCTGGATCACCACCTGCGCCGCGGCGCAGGTGTCCACAATCAGGGCGTGCGGTCGGCCGGTGACGGTGAGCCACTCGCGGGTAAATGCGGCGCGTCGGCCCCTGCCGACCATCTTGTGGACCTGCCGTGAAGACTTGACGTGGTGTTGATGGCAGGCCTCCTCGAAACCCCGCACCCGTTCGTCCACCGTGCCCGGTGCGGTGTGATCGTGGTTGAAGTCGATGTAGGTTATCGCATCGTGGCCCAGCCCCACCAGGTGCTCGACCCGCTCCCGCGCGGCGCCCGCCTCGTCGAGATAGACCGAGCCGTAAGGCTGCGCCACGTGCATGCTGACCGTCGGCAGGCCCAGGCTCCGCAACGACGACCTTACACCCTCGGGCAGGTCCGCCACACGCGGCAGGATCACGGCGTCGGCGTGCTTCTCACGCAGGAGCGGGTGCTGGGTGATGTTCTTCTGATCGATACGGGCACAGCAGATCAGGGCACAGTGATACTCTCTTTGCATCAGCGTTCGGCAGAGTGCGGTCAGGAACGGCTGGGTGACGGGCTGGTGGTCCGTATCCGTATCCAGAAGCACCAGCGCCACCGTTTGACCCCTGGGGATGTTGGGGGTGTTGCGTGGCAACGACCGGCCTTGATAGCCCAGCCTGGCGGCGACCTGCTCGATGCGCTGCCGCGTCTCTTCGCCGACGCCCACGGTGCTGCGCCCGCCGTTGAGCACCTTGCTCACCACGGGCACAGACACACCGACCTTGTCCGCGATATGCCGAAGGCTCACCCGTTTGGGTCGATCCGCCGACCCGTCAGATCGATTCATGTCACACCCCGTTGCTCATGCGATTGATTCACCGTGATACACGCTCTTCACCGGTCCAAGGCATCCCCGCCCTTCCCGGCCACCGACCCGCCCCGGCCCAGTCTGTCACGCCGATTGCATACATCAGACGCCCCGGGACGTATCGCGGTTCCATGAGTATAACACTTGTTACTAACAAGATGTAGTGGTCAGTTGAATTTTGTTTTGCGGATATCGTCAACCGAGCGCGTTTAAGCGATTAAGGCCAGCGGACATCGGGTCTGGCACAACTCAGGATAAACAAGGCTGGCGGATTCCTTGCACACGCCGATTGCGTTGCGTGAACGTCAGGTGATTGCCCGTGATCCGGATTCGTCTTAGCTGACTTCGCTGAGGATGCGCTGGGTCAGTTCCCAGAACTGGTTCTCGCGGAAGGCGGTCGCCGCGCCGGGGAGCGATCCGTGGCGCTGCGTGTGGTGCTGCCAGTGGCTCTGGGACATGAGCAGCCGTTCTCGTGTGAGCTTGGCCAGGCCGGTGTCTTTCGAGCGTTGGTATTTCCGGTACGCCACCAGCCCGGTCACGAGGTCGCGTAAAGTCTCGAGCAGAGACTCGGCGTAGACGAGCATGTGCATGAGCGGTTCGATGTGCTTGTGCCGACGGTCGTCGATGAGCATCTGGATGCGGGCGCGGTGGCGTGCGATGGCGTCGACGGCCAGTTGCTTCTCACGGACCGCTTCGTCCAGGCCCGCGTCGCCCAGGTGCTGCACGATCCGCCACGCCGACTGCGCATCGATCATGTCGTCCTGGATCCAGTCGCTGTTGGGGTGCCACGGCTTGCCCAGCGCCTTGGCGTACGGCCCGATGTAGAAGCCATATAACACGATGTTAGGTGAATCTTCCAGCAGGCTCTTGATCGCCTGCGTCAACGCCGGCTCGGTGATCTCCAGGCGGTTGGCGATCCAATCGTCGGCAAGTTGATCGAGGTCGAGCTGCGGGTCGTCGGCCAGTTTGGGCACGGCAAACACGTTCGCATCGATCCACGTCTCGTTGGTAACGAATGGCCCGCCCCACCCGCCGCCACGCACCCACGCCCACAGGCCCGCGACGTTTGCCACCTCGCTCACCCGTGCCAGGCCTGCCATCGGCTTGTCGATCATGGGATTCTCACGCGGGTCTTGCATCTCCGGCGGGCCGTCTCGCCAAAGCGGCGCCTGCCAGTTGGGGATGCCGCCCTTGCCCTCGAACTCGCGCTGACACTCGAGCTCGTAGATGATCGGCCGATTGCCGAAGACCAGGCTCGAGGGGTTCCAACTCTGGTACCGCCAGAAGTCGGTCTGCGTGAACTTGAACGACAAGACGAAGCGGTGGTCGTTGGGGTCATCGGGGTTGCCGGGCAGGCGCTTGGCCAGACGTTGACACAATTCAGCCGAGTCGTGCATGCCATCTGGCCGAACGTTCCACGCGCGGGCGATCAGTCGGCGGTTGAGTTTGTTGACGACAGCTTCATAAAAGCGATCGAGCACGCGCACGATCCTGTCGGCCCTGCCCAGGGGAGAGCACCGCGAACAGTGCGGGATGTGGATGTCGTTGCCCACGAGATAGGGCAGCCTGGATGCGTCGTTATCGCCGAAGCGCAGCACGACCCCCGCGGCGTCGGGCAGACGGTTGAGCATCGATTCCAATGAGGCCACGGATTTTTCAATCGCCGCGTCCGAACCCGGGCACAGGGTGGTGGGCCTGCCCTTGCATGTCAGGGCCGCGACTTGACGCTCGACCACGTCCCGCGCAAGCGTGAGCGTGTCGAAGACCACGTACGCATCCAGCCCCGCCTCCTTGGCGGCACGGACGCGCTGCTCGACTCGTTCGAATTGGTGCGAGACCCACCGGCGAAGCTCGGTATCCGCGACGGAGTCCGGCCCGTCCAGCCCCGACAAGCCGACGGTCTCGAAAAGGATCACGCCGTTGAACCCCATCTCGCGCAGGACCCTGGGATCACGGTACCGTGACTCGGCCAGGGGTTCACCGGGGTTGTCGAGGATCGTTGCAAGCTTGAGCATGGGCAGGGAGCCGCGATGTCTGCTGGAAACGATCATCATAACACCCGAGCAAAGTGCGCGCCATCCCGCAGGGGCGTGGCCCTTATACCCGGACTGCCTGCAAAATAGGACCGGCCGTGGCATGGTGTGCCACTGGCAGCATGCCTGCCAGTGCGATAATTTTCCGTATTTCACTGGCGGACAAGCCGCCAGTGGCACACCGATTCAATAATTTTCTGAAAGACCCACAACCGGCTAAATAACCCGGAGTGCCTGCAAAATAGGACGGACCGTTCAGGAAGCGCTCAGGCCTGCTGAATTTGTGGTCGCCGCGACCGGGCCGGCCAATTCCACATTCGAGAGCGGGTCGAGCAGGCTCTTGCGTTTCTCCCGGCTCAAGGTGTAGCACGCCAGCGGGATGATGAACAGTTGCAACAGCGTCGCAAACGAAAGCCCGAAGATCATCGACACCGTGAGCGGCTGCCAGAATTCCCCCCCGCCCGAGAGATTGAGCGCCAGGGGCAAAAGCCCGCCCACCGTCGTCGCGGTCGTCAGAAAGATCGGCCTCAACCTGAGCTGGCCGGCGTAGACTACCGCGTCCTCGATCCGCACCCCGTTGCGACGCATCAGGTTGATAAAGTCCACCAGCACGATCGCGTCGTTGACCACGATCCCCGACAACGCCACGACGCCGATCATCGATGACACCGAGAAACTCAGCCCACAGACCATCAGCCCCAGCGCCACCCCGACAAGGCTCAAAGGCACACTGAACAGCACGATCAGGGCCTGCGTGAAGCTGTTGAACTTGATGACCAGGATGATGAGGATGCTCGCAAACGAAAGCACCAGCGCCATCTGCAGGTCGGCGATCGCGTCGTCGCGGATCTCGTTCTCTCCGCCGAACTCGATGATGGTGCCGGTGTCCGCCTTGAGGACCTCGTCGTTGTGGACGATCTGGCTCTGTGCCATCGACCCCAGCTCCGGCCGCAGCGAGCTGACGAGGTAAGCCTTCACGTCGTCGGGCTGGACGCCGTCGCGCAACTGGCACCGCACGTCCACGACTCGCCGGCCGTCGTAGTGGCGGATGATGTTGGGTGCCCGCTCGCGCTCGACCTGCGCCACCTGACCAAGCTCGGTCAGCTTGCCCTGTTTGCTGCGGATCGGCAGGTCCATCAGGTCGCGGAACTCGTCGCGGTACTGCGGCAGGTTCCGCACACGCAGGTCGATCTGTTCGTCGCCGCCGAAGTCCACCTCGCCGACCTTCACGCCGTCGAGCGCGTAATTGATGCTCGATGCGATCTGGAGCGTGTCGACGCCCCACATCTTGGCAAAGATCGGGTCGGGCTGGGCGACGATCTTGGGCCTCAGGTCGAAGTCGCTCGACACGTCGTAGGTGCCGGGCACACTCTTGACGAGTTTTTCGATCTCGGCGGCGCGTGCTTCGAGCTCTTCCATCGAGGTCTGCTTCTGGGCAAGGATGCGCACCAGCACAGGCGAACCGGCGGGCGGGCCCTCGGAGGGCGAACGCACACGCACGATCACCCCCGGCGGCGGGCTGAGTTTGATCTGGTCCTCGATGGCCTGGCGGATCTGCTTGGATGTCCGCGAACGGCTCTCCGCCAGTTGCAACTCAACATAGACCATGCCGAACTCGGGGCCGCTGCCCTGTTCGTTGTCGAGGCGGATGTTCAGCGCGCCCGGCTCGCCGATCGTCGTCACCGGTCGCACGCGCGGCGAGTGCGGGGTCGGCCGGTACCACTCGTCGGGGCGGACCGCCTTGAGCACCGCGGCCTCGATGTCCTTGGCCACGTTGAGTGTTCGGCCCTCCATCGACGAACCCAGCGGCAACTCGAAATAGACCTCGATGATCGGCACGTCGCTCTCGGGGAAGAACTCGATGGAGATCGCGTTCATCTGGTAAAGCACGACCGGCGACAGCGACACCACCACCGCCATCGCCAGAACAAGCAATCGGTGGTGCAGGGCGTAACGGATCATCTGGCCGTAGTGGCGTTTGAGCCAGGTGGACTCGGCAATGGCCTTGGCGTCGCGGACCTCGAGTTCTTCGTTGGTGAGTTTCTTGTCCTCATCCGTCAGCGCGATCGATTCCTTGGCCAGCTTGCCGCGCATGAGGTAGACGCTGAGCACCGGGAGCAGGAAGTGGTCGACGAGCATCGCCGCGGCGAGGGCGAAGATCACGACCGTGGGCAAGAGTTCGAGGAAGTCACCCATAATCCCGCGCACGAGGAACATCGGGGCAAAGGCGGCAAAGGTCGTCAGGTAGGCCGCGACGACCGAACCCCCCACCTCGGTGACGCCGCGCTTGGCCGACTCGACCGGGGGCCGGCCAAGCTCACGGTGGCGGTAGATGTTTTCACCGACGATGATGCACCCGTCGACGACCATGCCGACGACGAGGATCATCGCAAAGAGCGTCATGTTGTTGATGGCCAGCTCGGGCGCGACGGTGTGCTTGGCCATCCACATCAGAGCGCCGGTGGCCATGATGGCAAAGGGCACCGCGATGCTGATGAGTAGCGCGTTTCGCCAGCCCATCGCAAAGAGCAGGATCAGGATGACCAGCACCGTGCCGTAGATCGCGCTGGAGCCCAGTTGCTTGAGCATGTAACTGATCTCGCGCGCCTGCGAACGCACGGTGCCGACCTGCGTGTTCTCCGCCTGGCCGCTGTCGACGAAGCGTTCGACCTTGGCCTGGACCGTCTGGGCGGTGGCCATCACGTCGATGTCGGTCTTGGCACGCACGAGCAGCACGACCGCGTCCTTGCCGTCGTAGCGGGCGATGCTGGTGCGGTCCTTGTGACCCACGGAGACCTCGGCCACGTCTTCGAGCACGAGCGTCTTGCCGTTGCGGACGCCCAGCGGGACGAGCTTGATCGCGTCGAGGTCCTTGAGCTTGCCCTGCGTCTGCACGCGCATCTCAAGCCCGGTGTTGGACTCGATCGCGCCGCTGGGGGTTTCGCTGTTGGCGGTGCGGATGGCGGTGGCCACGTCGTCGTAACTAAAACCATAAAGCGTCAGTCGGTGGGGGTCGAGCTCGATCTCGACCTCACGCTCCAGCCCGCCGAAGATATCGACCGCCGCCACGCCGTCGATCGTTTCGAGGTCGACCTTCATGCGATCGGCGATGCGTCTGCGTTGCTGGCCGTCGGTCCCGCCGGCGATGAAGACCTGAATAATCGGCCACTCCTCGAAGGCCACGTCGTTGACAAGTGGCCCGGGGTCGCGCTGCGCCAGGTCGGGGAACTCGCCCTTCACACGGTTGATGAGCCGATCCACGTCACGCCGGGCTTCGAGCGGGTCGATGGTGTCCTCGAAGACAAACTGCATCAGGGCTGCGCCGCTGACCGCCTGGCTGTGATAACCCCCCTGCCCCTTGAGGTGCGAGAGCAGGCCGACCTCTTTCTCGATTCGGCGGATGATCTCGCGCTCGTTGGTCGTCGGGTCGGCGCCGGGGTTGGGCACGGCCACAAGGATCACCGGCACCTTGACGCGCGGCGTACGCTCCTTGGGCATGTTCATCGCCGCATCGATGCCGATGATGCAGAACAGAACCGCAGCGAGGATCACCAGCCGCGGCAACTCGATGGCTCGTTCACTCAGATGCATCCCTGACCGTCACTCCCTCTCAAAATCACTTGAGAATCATGGGCGTGCCACTGGCGGCTTGCCCGCCAGTGCTTAAAACGTGTGGCATTTTCACTGGCGGACGAGCCGCCAGTGGCACCCGCATCAAACCCCTTGTGTTCCCAATCTGACTTCTCAAACGCTTGCTTACCAATCGTGACACCCACCCCTTCGAGTTTGCCCCTTCACTGACCGTTGACCATCGACTCGCTGACCACGCGCACCGCCTCGCCGTCTTCCAATCGTTCCTGGCCCTCGACCACGAGGCGGTCGTAGCCCTTGGGCAGTTCGGTGACGAGGTAGGCGTTTTTCTCAAACACGCGCGGCTCGAACTCGACCCGCCGTGCCACGTCCGTCGGCACGTCAATGGCCGCCTTGCCCAGCGCACCGAGGTCCAGCCCGACCTTCATCGAGCTGCCCACGAAGAACGCCCACGCCTTGTCGCCCACACGCACCGCCGCGTCCGCCGGGACCACCACCGCGTCGATTTTGCCGATCTCCACCTTGGCCGCCCCGATCATGCCGGGCTTGACCATCCGGTCTTCGTTGGGGATTTCGATCTCAACCTTGAAGACATTCTCCACCGGGTCGGCGGCGGGCGGGACGATCGTGACCCGGCCCTTGCGCGGCTTGGCCAAAGCCTCGGCGTCACGCAGACGCCTGGCCTGCGAGGAGAGCGCGTTGACCTCCACGTCCACGACCTGACCCTTGCGCAGCAACGGCAACTTCCGCTCGACGACGCCGGCCACGAGCTTGACCTTGCTTAGATCGACAATCGAGATCACCGTCTGCCCGGGCTGGATCATCTGGCCGATCTCCACCGGGACGGCCGCGATGTAACCGTCGATCGGCGCGATGATGGTCGCGTCTCGCAAGTTCACCTGGGCCATGTTGAGCGCCGCCTGCGAGGATTGATACATCGCCTCGGCCGAGGCCAAGCGGGACTTGGCGGTGTCGAGCATGGCTTGGTTGAGCTTGACCGCAAGCTCAGCCTTTTCGACCTCGCGCTGGTTGGCGGCGCCTTTGTCACGCAACTGTTGCAAGCGAGCCATTTCACTCTGGGCGTCATCGAGCCTTGCCTGGGCGTCGGCGATCTGGGCCTCGGCGGCGGCAAGCTGGGCCTTGGCCTCACCGGACATCGCATTGGCCTGGTCGACCGCGGCGCGGTAACGCTCGGGCTCGATCTGTGCGATCACGTCGCCCTTCTTCACCGGGCTGTCTTCGGTCAGCGGTGCCTCGGCGGTCGGCCCGAGCGCCACGACGCGACCGGCAATCTGAAACGCCATGTCCACGCGCGTGTTGGCCTCGATCAAACCGTAGAACGTCTCGGTCTGGACGTACTGCGTCCTCTTAAGCGACGCCACACGGACCACGGCCGGCTCGATCGTCGGGCGGACGGTCTCTTCCTGCGAAGACCAGCCCCGGTAAACCCCGATGCCCAGCAGCACCGCGATGCAGCCGGCAAAGATAAGAATGATTTTCAGCCTGGCCATGATGGACCTTGGATTAGAGTCTGGCGTGGATGGACGGATACCCTGCGATTCGCCCGCCATTCTAGGATCGACCGATCGCGCTGGGCAATTGACCCATTTGACCAACCCGCGTCACGGTTGCAAACGGGCCGACCCGCACAACCGTCACAGACGGACTTCAACCATACCCCAGGGCGGTCAGGTCGTCTTCATCCAGCCCGAAGTGGTGGCCGACCTCGTGCAGGAGCGTGATGCGGACCTGTCTGCGCAGGGCTTTGTCATCGACCCCGCCCCGGCTGTTGCGACCGGCCAACCTGACGATCGGCCCACGAAACAACATCATCCGGTCCGGCAGGTTCCCGCTCTGCTCGACGCTGCGGTGCGTCAGCGCAATACCCCAGTGCAACCCACACAGGTCGGTTGTCCGCCGATCGATGTCCATGTCGTCAAGCAGCGCATCGGAAGGCTCGTCCTCGACGATGAGCGGGACCTCCTCGAACAACGCGGTGATGTGCGCGGGCAGTGTGTCGATCACCGCATCGAGGACCGCATCAAACTTCTGGCGTTGGGCGTCGGAGAGCATGGGTGATCTCGAAAAAAATACTAAGATCCGCTAACAGAATGATCCACGACGCCAGCTTGGAAATATCGTGAGCGTCGATACAGTCACCGCAGATTTCGCAGATGGCACAGATTCAAGGCAGGTATTCTCGATCTTCAATCTGTATCGATCTGTGAAATCT
>WGMF01000049.1 GCA_016125215.1 Phycisphaera sp. | reverse complement strand
CCCACACGGGGTCCCGTTGTTGCGGGTGTCAAGCCCGTGCTTCCGACTATCCCCTTGGAGGCCTGCAGCGGATTATGCCCCAGCTCACCCTATCATTTGTCGCCGGGGATCAACACCACTGACGCGTCCATCGAGGCTCACACCATAGGGCGAAGAGGCGTTTTTGTGCGCGCGGGGTGGGGCGGGGTGTGCGCTTGAGCGTCACCACCTCTTACGGATACCGCGCACGACGCCCCAGGCCCAAAATGCAAAGACCAGCAGGGCATAGACGCCGACGATCCATTGGGGGGACCCGGTGGACCATGAACTGACGGTACTTGTCGAGGACATGCCTCGCCCCCCGCTAATCGATTGGAATGTTGACCGTCTGGAAGACGAGCTCCCCTGCAACCCCGTGAACGCCGTCAAAGACTGGCTGGCCTGGTTGAACTCATCGACAATATCACCGACCGCGGCGGTCAGTTCCGGGTCCGTGACTGGGCTGCCGGCCGGCGGGGTTTGTGAGGCCAACTTCGCGGGATTGACCAGATCTAAAAGACCTTGAGAGTCAAACGTACCCGAAGTGGGCCGGTTGCCCTGCGGTGCGTTGAGGAGTTTGTAAGTGCCCGCTGCGGGATCGACCGCCAGATGCAAATGCACACCCGAGGTGAGTTTGAGCACGACATCGCCTTTCACAGCGCCTAAATGTCGTGGCGGCCCCGAAATCGGCAGGTACCACTCTTCGCTTGTCAGTGTCAGACTCGCGGATTGGAGCAGTGATGGTGAGCCGGACAAAGAGACGCCCACCATTCCCTTGGAGGAGCGAGGCAACACCGTGGCGTAGAGCGCGACATACAACAGCACGCCCCCGATCACGCAACCGATCGACCACGCGATAAACATGAGCCACTTCGTAGACCCTTCGCCGACGTGCCGACCGGGTGGGAAGATGCCGACGGTCCGAAGGTCCGCGCCGCACTCGGGACACTCGACGCCACTGGCGTAGCGCACGTCGTAACCGCACTGGCCACAGGCGTAGGCTGCGGTATTCGCCTTAGGTTTCCTGATCAGGCGGGCAATCACCATTGCCACCAACGCGACGACCGCTGCGACAAGAACCAGGAAAATAATCTTAAAACCCAAAGCGAACATGTCTATCGCTCCTGAGCAAACCCCTGTCGTGGGGCGATGGTGGAGATTCTGTATGCGGTGCGTGCATTGATGTGCAACATGACGCCTACCCACTCGGCCACTCGGTCACTCGACCACCCAATAACCCGCGATGCCATCGCGGGCTTTATGGTTGAAGACCCGCGATACCATCGCGGGCTTTATGGTTTAGAGTTCCAGCACCGTGAGGTTCGTGTTGGTGTAGATGCACAGTTCGCCGGCGATTTTCATGGCCTGGCGTGCCACGTCGACTGGGGGGAGGTCGGTGTGCTGGACGAGGGCCCGCGCAGCGGCGGTGGCGTAGGGGCCGCCCGAGCCGATGCCGGCAATGCCGTCGTTGGGCTCGATCACGTCGCCCGAGCCGGAGACGATGAGCGTGCAGGCGCGGTCGGCCACGATGAGCAGGCTTTCGAGTCGACGGAGCATGCGGTCGGTGCGCCAGAGCTTGGCTAGTTCGATCGCGGCCCGCTTGATGTTGGAGGGCGAGTCTTTCAATCTCGACTCGAACTTCTCCAACAACGAAAACGCATCGGCGGCGGCACCGGCAAAACCCACGAGGACGCCCGCGCTATCCTGGCCGAGCTGTTCGAGTTTGCGGACCTTCACCGCGTCGGCCTTGGCCACAATGTTCTGCATCGTGACCTGGCCGTCGCCGGCGATGGCGAGTTTTTTGTCCCGGCGGACGCAGAGGATCGTCGTGGCGTGAAAGGTTGGGGGTGGTGACATGAAGCTCATTGTAGTTGTAAACTCGCGTGATGGTTGAAGCGGGTCACATCCCGGTCCTGCCGCGGCAGGTATTGGAGTTGCTTAGCCCGCAGCCGGGGCAGGTGTGCGTCGATTGCACGCTCGGTCGGGCTGGGCACGCGGCGATGATCGCGCCGAGGCTCGGGCCCACGGGGGTGTATGTGGGCCTGGACGCTGACCCCCGGAATTTGGATTACGCACGCTCGGTCCTTGAGGCTTTACCCGACGCCCATCGGCCAAGGTTACTCCTGCTCCACGGCAATTTTGCCAATCTGACCACGCTGCTGGCCTCTTTGAATATCCCCAAAACCGACCTGCTTCTGGCGGATTTAGGCTTTGCCAGCAACCAGATGGACGACCCCGAACGCGGCTTTTCCATGCGTCAGGACGGCCCGCTCGACATGCGGCTGGACCCCACCACCGACACGACCGCGGCTGACCTGGTCAACACCCTCTCCGAGCGCGAACTGGCTGACGTGATCTACAAGTACGGCGAGGAAAGGATGAGCCGACGCATCGCAAGGAATATTGTGGAAGAACGCGGTCAATCACCGATTGTTTTGACAAGGCAACTGGCTCAAGTGGTGCATCGTGCGCTCGGGATTCCCACCCCGGAAGTTTCAAACAAGGACCGGGAGGGGACACAGCCCGAGCATCGGCGACGGTGGAAGGGCAAGACCGACCCGGCCACGAGGACGTTCATGGCCCTGCGGATCGCGGTGAACGCTGAGCTTGACGTGCTCGAACGCCTGCTCGACCAGTTGCCCACGGTGCTCGTGCCCGGCGGTCGGGCGGCGGTGATCGCGTTTCACTCCCTCGAAGACCGGATCGTCAAACACCGCTACGCGGATTGGAAAAGAGAACGCCTCGCAAACGTGCTGACCAAAAAACCCCTCACCGCGGACGATGAGGAACAACAAACCAACCCCCGCAGCCGAAGCGCAAAACTCAGGGCCATCGAATGGATCGGGGGCGGATTGAAGAATCAAATCGGAAATTAAACACAGAGGACACAGAGAGCACAGAGAAAAGCTGAGAAACAAAAATGGATTCGCCTTGTCTTTGAGATCGGACTCTGTGGCCTCTGCGACCTCTGTGTTGAAAAAAACTCTCTGGAATCGGTTAAAATCCCTGCCCCTCCACCCTCAATCACGGACGATTGAACCATGCAACGCGAAACCAAGATCGGCCTGCTCGTCGGAACCGGCATCATCCTGCTCATCGGCATCATCGTCAGCGACCACCTGTCGATGACCAACAACACTGTCGAACCCGGACGATCACCCCAACTCACCGAGTTCGCTGACCGCGCCCAAGACTCCATCTCCCCCGCCCCCGGAAGTGAAAATCGGGGCGTTGGCGACAACCGCACCGCGGACGGCGGTCGCAACCCCGCTGTCGGTGATTCCACCACGGGCCAAAACGCCCAGCCCCTCACCATCGGCCCGAGCACCGTCGAGCAGCTCCAGACCAACAGCCCCGCCAACGCACAGCCCGAAAACACACAACACAACCCCGCACCCACTCACCCCGCTACCCCCACCAACCCCAACAACGAGTTCCAACGAGCCGTCCAGATGATGGCGGCCCAACTCGCCTCGGACAACGGCGGAACACTCGGCCAAACCCCCGCGCCGACCGACAACATCCACAACACCCCCGCCAACAACACCGGACCCCAACCCGTCGACGGCGCCCAGCAGGCCAACGCCGCCATCCTCAACCAGATGCGTGGACAGACCACAACCTACCTGCCCGTCGACCCCAACGGCCGATCCGTCACCGACGGCGGGGCAAGCCTCCCCGGCACCGCTCGCATGACCTCTTACAAGGTCAAGGCCAACGACAACCTCACCGCCATCGCCCGTGAACACTACGGCAGCGGCAAGTACTGGACCGACATCCAGAAAGCCAACCCCAGACTCGTCGGACCCAAGGGACAGATCCGCGAGGGCGATACCCTTCTCCTGCCCGCTAAATCCGAGGTCGTCAAAGTCACCGCCCCAACCCCGGCCACACCCAACAACACCACACCCGGCAACACCACCTCGACACAGACCGACAACACACCCGCTCCGCTCCCCGCGGGCACCCTCGTCGTCGGCCCCGGCGACACACTCTCGTCACTGGCCTCTCAACACCTCGGCAGCGGCGATAAGTGGGACGCGCTCTACCAGGCCAACAAGGATGTCATCAAAGACCCCGACACCCTCGTCGTCGGCATGAAGCTCAAGCTGCCCGCGACCGCCACCACACAGACCGGCTCACCGGTGACAAACCTCAACACCCAGCGCGAAACCCCCCGAAACACCACGACACCCACCGGCAAAACCTACACCGTCCGCGAGGGCGACACCCTCTACGCCATCGCCCAGCGCACGCTCGGCAACGGCGAAAAATGGAACGAAATCCTCCGCGCCAACAAGGACACCATCGCCAACCCGCAGTCGATCCGCATCGGCCAGGTCATCCGCATCCCCGACTGATGACTCCCCGTGATGGATGGGTGCCACTGGCGGCTCGCCCGCCAGTGCAATCAATGTGTGTCCACCACACTGGCGGACCAGCCGCCAGTGGCACCCGACAGTGGCCAACACCCTCTCGCTTCACCATGAGGACCAAACTGCTCCTGCTCTCGCTGGCTTTCACGGTCCTCGCGGTGGCGCTGCTCACCCGCAGGCAGCAACGCATCGAACTCTCCAACCAGATCGCACGATTCCACCACGAGATCGACCGCGCCAGACAGGAAACCTGGGACCTGCAGACGCGCATCGCGCAGGCCTCCGAGTCGCGCAGGCTCATCCGCTCCCTCCGTGAGCAGGGGCTGGACCTCGAACCCCTCACCGCGCCCGACCCACGATCGCCCGTCAACGACCTCGAACAGAACCCGCTTAAAAAAGTCTTCCTCGAAAACGTCGGGCAAAACGGCAACCCGCAAATCCCATGACACCCTGACGCCCGAACACCGGCCTGGATCACGATGATCGAACGCACACGCGACACGCTTACCCGCAAGGTCAGAGCCACACCCGACAAGGTGTTTGACGACGCCCGGCACGCCGACCGGGTCCTGATCGTCGGCAAGGCCCTCGTCGCGCTCTGCACGATGGCACTCGTCGGCCTGATCGTGCGCGTCGTGATGTTGCAGGCTGACCCCCCCCAGTCCATCGCGCAGCTCCTCGACACCCAGCGCACCAGGCTCGTCCTCCGGCCACGACGCGGCGCGCTGCTCGACCGGCAGGGACGCATCATCGCCACCACCCACACCGCCGAGTCCCTCTTTGTCGACCCCGCCATCATTGCCGACCCCAACACCTTCTCCGAACGCGTGGGGTACTCGCTCGGTTACGACCCGGCCAAGGTCGAACAAATGCTCGCACGCAGGCCCAACTCACGCTTCGTCGTCATCGACAAACGCCTCGACGACGAACGCGAAGACCTCTTCGAAAAACTGCCTCCCCTATCGGGCTTGTCCACGCAGACCCGCCTCGTGCGTGATTACCCCTTCGGCAATCTCGCGGGACAGATCGTCGGGTTCGTCGGCGTCGACGGCCAGGGACTCGACGGGCTTGAAAGGCTCTTCGATAAACAGCTCACCGGCACGCCCGGCAGCATCGTGTATTTCCGTGACGCCAAACACCGACCGCTCTGGGTCGACCAGTCCAGCTACACACCGCCCGAAGACGCCACCCCGTTGCGACTGTCGCTCGACATGACGGTGCAGCTCATCGCCGAGACCGAGTTGGCGGCCGCGTGTCACGAGTTCGACGCCAAGGCGGGACAGGTCATCGTCATGGACCCGACCACCGGCGAAATCCTCGCCATGGCCAATTACCCCGACTTCGACCCCAACGCCAAACGCCAGGCCACGCCCGACGAGATCGCCTTGCGTCGCAACCGTTGCGTCACCGACGTCTTCGAGCCCGGCTCGATCTTCAAGCCCTTCGTCTGGTCCATGGCTACGCAACTCGGCGCAGCCAACCCCTCCGAGACCATCGACTGCACCACGTCCGGCGTGTGGGTCACCCCCGCAAAAAGAGTCCTCCACGACGCCCACCCCGCGGGCACCACCACATGGGCTGGCGTGCTCATCCATTCGAGCAACATCGGCATGGCCAAGGTCGCGCTGCGGCTCAAGGAACAGCAACTCCACGACGCCCTGACCGCCTTTGGCTTTGGTGAGTCCACTCGCTCGGGCCTCCCCGGCGAGGTCGACGGCATCGTCACCCCCATGAAAAAGTGGACGCACTACTCCACCACCAGCACGCCCATGGGACAGGAGATCGCCGTCACGCCGATGCAGATCACCCGCGCGTTCTGCGCCCTGGCCAACGGTGGGAACCTGGTACACCCCACCATCCTTGCCGCCAACCAGCCCGGCAAAAACAGCCCCGGCTCCGTCGTCGTCTACGAACGCGTCCTCACACCCGAGGCGGCACAGACCACGCGGTCCGTCTTACGCCGGGTCGTCACCGAGGGCACCGGTCGAAAAGCCAACAGCGACCTCTACGCCATCTTCGGCAAGACCGGCACCGCGCAGATCGCTGACCGCAAGAAAGGCGGGTACCTCCCCGGCGCGTTCGTCGGCTCGTTCGTCTGCGGCGCCCCGCTTGATCGCCCACGCATCGTCGTCGGCTGCTTCATCCACCAGCCCGGCGAGGGCAAGAACCACTACGGCGGAACCATCGCTGCGCCCGCCGCCAAACGCATCGTCGAACAGACGCTCATCTACCTCGGCGTCACCCCCCAGCCGCCCCGCGACACCATCTCCCCCAGCCAGTTGGTCCGCGCCAACGGGGATTGAAGCACGGGGGTCTGTGTTGGGTATCGGGTACCACTGACGACATTCAAGCGAACGTTCGGGAACCCCTCCCTCTTCAGAGGGAGGGGCAGGGGAGGGTGTGTCTTGACACGAACTTCTTATGGATTCAGGCTCATACGCGACACAGACATCCCCTCCCCCGGCCCCTCCCCTTCAAAGGGGAGGGGAGAATAAGCACCGGACTTCGACTTACAGGACATACCCCACAACCGCGCGACGGTCTTGCATCTTGGTGGAATACACGCACGGTTATTTACGGTACCCTGTGTCTCCCCCCTTACGACACTGGAGCGACCGTGCACCGATCACCTTTCCATTCGTTTCACGCTGACCACAAAGCCAAACTCGTGGACTTCGCCGGTTGGGAGCTGCCCATGCTCTACACCTCGATCCACGAGGAGCACCACCAGGTCCGCACCATGGGCGGGCTTTTCGATGTCTCCCACATGGGCCGAATCAAGCTTTCCGGGAGACACGCACGCAAGTTTATCGAACGCCTCGCCACACGCTACGTCTCCGACATGCCCGAGAAAACCTGCCGATACAGCATGATCTGCAACGCTAACGGCGGCGTGATGGACGACATCATCGTCTACCGTTTCGACGACCACTGGATGCTCGTTGTCAACGGCGCTAACCGGCAGAAAATTGTCTCGCACATGCACGCGCAGGTCGGCGACATGTCCGTCAAGATCGAGGACCTCACCGAGTCGACCGCGATGGTCGCTGTGCAAGGGCCGAAGGTCATGGAGATGATCGGCCAATTCTCGCGCGAGATCCCCACGCTCAAACGCTACGCCTTCACCACCAAGAACCTGCTCATCCTCAAGCTCATCATCTCGCGCACCGGGTACACCGGCGAGGACGGCGTCGAGGTCATCATGGGCGCGAACATGGCGGGCATGGCGGTCAAGCTCCTGCTCAAAGACGGCGTCGATGCCGAGGGCAAGGCGATCAACGTCAAGCCCGCCGGCCTCGGGGCTCGCGACACGCTGCGCATCGAAGCCGCCATGCCTTTGTATGGCCACGAACTTTCCGAAGAGCTCGACCCGCTCAGCGCGGGATTGAACTTCGCTGTCACGCTCGACAAAGACCAGCGCGACCGCGGCGAAACCTTCATCGGGCAGGACGCCTTGAAAAAGATCGCCGACGAGGGGCCCACGAAAAACCTCATCGGCCTCAAGCTCGACGGCAAACGCACGCCACGCCAGGGCATGAAGGTCTACAAGGGCGACACCGAAATCGGCTCCGTCACCAGCGGCTGCCTCTCCCCCACGCTCGGCTACCCCATCGCGATGGCCTACGTCACCCGCGACTCGGTGAGTGCGGGCGACACCCTCTGCCTCGACCTCGGCTCGACCCGCGCCGACGCGCAGGTCGTCGCTCTGCCGTTCTACAAGCGCGCGAAGTGATTGATTCTTCTCAACTCACTGTGTAGATAAACAAAGCGGAGGGATGGCTATCCCTCCGCTTTAAGTTGACGCGCTAGTTAAGCATCACCCCGCGAGTCGGCGGCGGCGTTTGGGGTCGCTGTGGTGGGTCTGGTCGAAGGGGTTGTCGCTGGCCAGGCGGGTGTTGAGTTTGGCCAGCGCTTCGATCTCGATCTGGCGGACACGTTCGCGGGTCAGGCCGATCTGTTTGCCGATCTCTTTGAGCGTCATCGGTTCCTGCCCGTCGAGGCCGAAGCGCAGGCGGAGGATCGTCGCCTCGCGCTGGTCGATGACTTCGAGCAGTGTGCGGATGGTCTGCAGTTCGTCCTTGTTGAGCACCTGATCCTCGGGCGCGGGGGTGCGCGGGTCGTGGAGCATGTCCGAGAGTGTCGGGCCGTCTTCGGAGCGGGAGGCGGAGCCCTGTGTGGGCCTGTGCATCGCGCGGACGGCCTTGCGGATGATGCGCACTTTTTTGATCGGCAGTTCCATCAGCTCAGCCAGTTCCTGCATCGAGGGCGGTCGGCTGTGTTGTTCCTCGAACTGCGCGGTGGTCTTTTTCCAGCGCGCGATGTGTTCGACCATGTAGGCGGGGATGTGGATCGGCTGCACCGCGTTGATGAGCGCACGCTTGACCGCCTGCTTGATCCACCACGAGGCGTAGGTCGAGAATCGTGCGCCCTGGTCGGGGTCGAAGGCTTCCACCGCGCGGAGCAGGCCGATGTTCCCCTCTTCGATCAGGTCGGTCAGCGGCAGACCACGGTTCCCGTAGCGCTTGGCAATACTCACGACGAGACGGAGGTTGGCCCGGACCATGCGGTCGCGTGACTCGGGGCAGTTGTCGTGGATGATCTTCCAGCAAAGCTCACGCTCCTGCTCGGCGGTGAGCAGGGGCGTTTCGTCGATCTGCCGGAGGTAGAGCTCCAGTCCCTGTTTGAGCGCTGCTGTCCCCATCCATTGATCCTGCGCGGCTGGTGGGCGCGCGTTAAGGAAGCCTTCTCACGGGGTCCGTGCCCCCTGATAAGGTCGGATGAATCACACGGGGTCTTAAGGATGGAAACCCGACTTACGCGGACGTTTGCGGGGTGGTGGCGGACCACGCGACGGCGGCGGCCCCGATAATCCCCGCGTCGTTGCCCAGCGCAGCGGGCACGATGGGCAGGTCGAAGGGTTCGATCGACCACCACTCCTTCGTCGCGGCGCGTCGGACACGCTCGAAGAGAAAATCCCCGGCCATCGCCATGCCGCCCGCCATGACGATCATCTGCGGGTCGATGGCCCGCGCGATGTTCAGGCACGCAAGCCCCAGGTAGTGCGCCGCCTGGTCCACGACCTGGCACGCCAGCGCATCGCCCTGACGTGCCGCCTCGAAGACCTGCTCCGCGCTCGGTTCGCTGTCCAACGACTTGAGCGAGCTGGTCACATCGCCCTCGCTCAGGAGTTTGACCGCGGAGAGTGAGACGGCGTTGGCCGAGGCGTAGCGTTCGAGGCACCCGCGCTGCCCACAAGGGCACGGACGCCCGCCGCGCTCGACGATGAGGTGGCCCAGTTCACCCGCAAGCCCGTGCGAGCCGTGGACGACGCGGCCGTCCATGACAATACCCCCGCCGACGCCCGTGCCGAGCGTGAGCATGACGAGGCTGCGGACGTGTGGGTCTTTGCCCGCGCCGGCCCAGAACTCGCCGAACGCCGCGGCGTTGGCGTCGTTGGCCAGGAAGGTGGGCACGTTGAGTTTCTTGTGCAGCAGGTCGCGCAGCGGGACCTGTTTGAACGCGGGCATGTTGGGCGAGGCCTTCACGACGCCGGCCCGGGCGTCGATCAATCCCGGTGAACCGACACCGATGCCCGTGATGCTCGACCACTCGATCTTCGCCGCCTGTGCCACGTCGCGCGCCGCTTTCTCCAAGGACTCGACCACGTGTGTGACACCGAGCTGCGCCCGCGTCGGCACCGAGCAGCGCGCCAGCACCCGGCCCGTCTCGTTCACGACGCCGGCCTTGATGTTTGTGCCGCCCAGGTCCAGTCCGACAAAGCGTGTCATGGCGTGATGATCCCTCGATGGATGGGCCGGGATTGTAACAGAGCCGGGCACGGGCCAAGCCACTTTCACAAGCCGTGAACTTCCACTACGCTCATGTCCCTCATGGAATCGGCCAAGGCTTCGAGCACGGTGCAATGGATTCTCGCCTCCGCGCGGGAATACAACCTCGTCAAGCTGCGCCACGACATGGTGGCCGGGCTGACGGTCAGCGTCGTGGACCTGCCGCAGTCGATGGCCTTTGCCGTCATCGCGGGCGTCTCACCGATCTACGGCATCTACACGTCGATCATCCAGGCGCTCATCGGCGGGTTGCTCACTTCCAGCGCGTTTCTCTCGAACGGTCCGACCAACACGCAGAGCCTGCTCGTCGCGGCGATCGTCTCCCGCCTGGCACACCACGGCTCGGATGACTATCTCAAGCTCGTCATCGCCTTGTCCCTGATCAAGGGGAGCATCCAACTGGCGTGCGGCGCGGCGAGGCTCGGTTCACTGGTCCGGTATGTGAGTTCGAGTGTGATGGTCGGTTTCACCGGCGGCGCGGGGGTGCTCATTATCCTCGAGCAGGTGCCGGCCTTTATGGGCATCAGCGTCGCGGGCATCCCGAGGCACTACCCCGGCGTGATCGGCGCGGTCGACCGCCTGTGGCCGCTGCTGCACAACACCCACATGTGGTCGCTGGGGCTGGGCATGGGTTGTCTGGTGGCGGTGATTGTCCTGCGTTACATCTCGGAACTGATCCCCGGGCCTTTGATCGCCGTGGGCGGGGCGGCGGCGGTGGTCTGGTGGTTCGGGCTTGACCAGCAAGGCATGCACGTGGTCGGCGACCTGCCCAGCGGCCTGCCGCAATTCGCGCTGCCCTCGTTGAGCGTGCCGCACGTCGAATCGCTCTTTGGCGGCGCACTGGCGCTGGCACTCCTGGGCATGCTCGAATCCGTCTCCATTGCCAAGGCCATCGCGATGCGCACCGACCACCGCATCAACGCCAACCAGGAATTTTTCGGCCAGGGCATCAGCAACATCGTCGGCAGCTTCTTCCAGTGCATCCCCGGTTCGGGCAGCTTCTCACGCAGCGCCCTGCAATACACCGCCGGCGCCAAGACACGACTCTGCAGCGTCTTCTGTGCCTGCTTCAATCTCGTCTTCATCCTCATGCTCTCACGACAGGCGGAGTTGATCCCCTACCCCAGCCTCGCGGCGATCCTCTTTGTCGTCGGGTTCAAACTCATCGACTGGCACACCATCTTCCGAACCATGCGCACCTCCAAGTCCGACACCGCGGTGTGCATCACCACTTTTGTTTCCGCGCTGGTCCTGCCCCTGCAATACGCGATCTACGTCGGCATCTTCCTCAACCTCGCGCTCTACGTCCGACGCGCAAGCGAACTGCACATCACCGAGATGGTCCGCAACCCCGTGCCCGTAACCGACCCCGAAACACAGGACCAGACCGGCAACAAAACAGGCATCGCGCCCAGCCCGTTCATCGAACGGCCCATCTCCAACAGGCACGGACAACGACGCGTCATGTTCCTTCAGGTCGAGGGCGACTTGTTCTTCGGTTTAGCCGACGAGCTGCGCGACCGACTCACCGAGGCGGCCGGCCCCGGGGTCAAGGCTGTCATCCTCCGACTCAAACGCACGCACTCCGTCGACGCCTCCGTGCTCACCGCGCTCGAACAGTTCACCCGTTACATGCAGCAGCGCGGCGGGCACGTGATCCTCTGCGGCCTGAGGCCCGAACTGACCCACCGCATCGAGGCGTTCGGGTTGGCCGACGTCATCGGGAAAGACAATATCTTCGAAACAACCATCGGCGTCTTCGCCAGCGCCAAACGCGCCCTGCAACGCGCTCGCGACCTCACGCAGGAATCCATCGACACCACCGGCTTCGAGGACGACGAAGACCACGAGTTGTCCTACGAGCAGTGGGCTTACCGGATCTGATGCGGGGAAGAGGTTTCACGCGGGGGCCGCGGAGAACGCGGGGCAGAGCATTTCACGCCAAGACCGCCAAGGTCGCCAAGTTTATTGGGAACATTTTATTTAGCCCGGTCGCTTTCGACCGGTGGGTACCCATTCGCCAGCACGAATCCCAAAAAACACATGGAGCATCACCGGTCGCAAGCGACCGGGCTAAATGCCGCATCTGTCTCTGTTCTTCCCCCGCGCTCTCCGCGACCCCCGCGTGAAACACTGCCCGGCCCCCGCGTGAACCCCTCCGCGGCCCCCGAGTGAAACTCACGCCGCGGTGCTGTCCGCGTCGTTCACGTTGTCGCTGACGGTCGCGGGGTCGCGGCCGGCTTCGATGGCGGCGATCTTGCGCACCCGGCGTTCGTGGCGGCCGCCATCAAACGGCGTGTTGAGCCAGTTGGTCACGATGCGTTCGATGATCCGCATGCCCAACAGGTCCGCGGCAAGGCACAGCACGTTGGCGTTGTTGTGCCGTCGGCTCATGTCGGCCGAGACCTCGTCGTGGACCATCGCGGCGCGCACGCCGTGCACCTTGTTGGCGGCGATGCTCATCCCAATGCCCGACCCGCAGATCAGCACGCCGAAGTCCGCTTCGCTGCGCGAGACCATCAGCGCCACGGGGTAAGCCACGTCCGGGTAGTCGCACATCGTGCGGTGCTGCGAGAGGTCGAACTTCGCCAGATCGTGGCCCTGCGTTGAAAGCACACGACAGAGCGTCTCGAAGACATCTTTCCCGCGGTGGTCGGCCCCGATTGCGATCTTCATGGGTGGTGCCCTTTGAAAGATGCCCCTGAATACGCGCCCCCTGATGAGCGGGCCATCGGCAAAACCACGGCGGGTCTTAACAGCCCACAGCGCTCAAGTGCAACAAATCCCTAACGCACACACGGTCAGGGCGATTGCTCGGATAATCGCTGTGCCAGTCGTCTGCGGATCAACTCGGCACAACGCTGGTACGCGGTCTTGCCGGCTCCGATCGGGTCTTCCACGTCGCCCGTCGGGTCCAGGGGCTGGGCCTTGCTCACCGCCGAGGGCACGAGCTGCTTCACCGCTTCGAGGTGTCCACGCGTCATGCAGTATATCACGTCGGCCTCGTGGACCATCTCGATTGTCAACGGTTGCGAGCGGTGCGCTTTCAAATCGATCCCCAGTTTGGACATCGCTTCCACCGCCTCCGGGCTGGCGGGCATCCCCGGCATGGCAAAAGCACCGGCGGACAGCACCCGTACGCCGGCGGACTCGAGCTGGTTCACATCCACCCCACGCTGCTCGGCTAACATCTTCTTTGCAATCCCCTCGGCCATCGGTGATCGGCAGGTGTTGCCGCTGCAGACCAACAGCATCGTCCAGCGCAAGAGCTTGCGGATAAAGCGTTCGTCATAGACGCCATCGCGCCCGACCTCGACCCTGCCGTCGGCGTGGACGTGCACAATCGTCGAGGGCTTGGCGTAACGCGCGTGGCCGCCGTCGATCACCATGGCCGCGGCGTCGCCCACCGCCTCGGCCGCTTCGTGGGCGTCCATGGGCGGGGGTTGGCCACGACGGTTGGCACTCGACGCCACGATCGGCGCGTCGATCGAGGCCAGCACACGCTGTGCCAACTCGTGGTCCGGGCAACGCAGGCCGACGGTCTGGCCGTGGTAGATGCGGTGGCGAGCGTCGGCGGGCAGACCGGGGATCGTGCCCAGCTCGCGCATCCTGGCGCTGATGGTCTGTTCATCCACGGTGGCCACGATCGTGACCGGGCCGGGCAGGACCTTGCGGAGCAATCGGCGCAGCGGTTCGTTGCGGGTGTCGGCGTAGCGCTCGGCCGCGGCGGGCGTGGGCATGTGGATGGTGAAGGGTTGCGTGTCGGGGCGTTCCTTGAACGCACGCAGCGCAGCGAGGCCCTTCTCGCTGGCCGCCGACGCCGCAATGCCGTAGACCGTCTCGGTTGGGAAAACAACCAGCCCACCCGACGCAAGCACCCGGCCGGCCTGCTCGACCGTTTCGTCCACCCGCATCGTGTCGGTCCCGTCCACCGTGATAATCCGCATGATGGTGATTATTAAGCCTCCGGGCACACAAGGCAAACCGGGGGAGGAGTAGCCGCAGATGAACGCAGATGAACGCAGATGGGGATCACGTCAAATTGCTGAATCAACTGGGTTCTTGGTTGATTGAGCAACTCCGACCAAATATGGAATGCCTCTATCCGGTGAGAAAGGCCGGGAGATCGCATCAACAATGGGCCAAGCTCATGCCGCCCCGAGCGGATGGCTGAATTATTATGAATTCATCATCCTTTCCCATCTGCGTTCATCTGCGTTCATCTGCGGCTAATCCCGCCCCCATCCGCCCGGGGTGAATTGCTAAAATGGCACGCATCACCCCGTGACGAGGAGTTTGGCCATGCAGGTCCCCTTTGGCAACCGTGTCTACGAGTACCCCGGCGACAAGCTCGCCGAGCTGCGCGACTGTAACAACCTGTTAGGCAACCGCGACGCGCTGTTGGCGCGGCTCGGGGAGGACGGCTACCTGCTCGTGCGCGGGTTGCACGACCGCCAGACCGTGCTCGACGCGGCAAAGGTGGTGATCGATGAACTGGCCAAAGAGGGCCGAACCGCCCCCGGCACCGACCCCAACGACCGCATCATCGGTGAGAAAAAAGGCGGGGCGTTCTGGGGCGGCCGCAAGGGCATGACCCACCACCCCCGCGTCCGCGCGGTGCTCGAGGGCAAGGCCATCTTCGACTTTCTCACCACGCTCCTGGGCGAGCCGATCCTGACATTTGATTACAAGTGGCTGCGTGCGGTGGGGCACGACGAATCGACCGGGGCACACTACGACGTGGTCTACATGGGCCGGGGGTCGTCGAGGCTCATGACCGTGTGGACGCCATTCGTGGACGTGCCCATCGAACAGGGGTCGCTGGCGGTGATCCCGGGCTCGAACCGTCTGCCGGGCTTCGCAAAACTCCGCGAGACCTACGGCAAACTCGACGTCGACCGCGACCGTGCGCCGGGCTGGTTCTCGAGCGACCCGGAGGAGATCACCTCGCGCTTCGGCGGTCAGTGGGCCACGACCAACTTCAACGCCGGCGACGTGGTGGTCTTCGGCATGCACACCATGCACGCCTCGGTCAAGAACCAGACCGACAAGTTCCGCATCAGCACCGACACGCGCTTCCAGCCCGCCGCCGACCCCGTCGACGACCGCTGGATGGGCGAGAACCCCAAGGGCCACTACCCCCACCCCGACCGCCCCGAGAAGTCGGCCACGATGGAAGAGCTCCGTGCCAAGTGGGGCGTGTGAGACCCACGTGCCCGCTCACGTCGGCGTCACTTTTTGCAGCATCCGCACGTTGACCGGGGCCGGGTTGCCCGCACGTCGAGGCTCGTCACATAGTCGGCCACGGATGCGCCTCCGGGCAGGTGCGCGGCGATCTGTTTGTAGAGCGGGTCGTCGCAGCGCACGAGCGCCTCGACATAATCGGGCTTGGGCGTGAGCACGACATCGCTCAAGCCCGCCTCTTCCACCATGCGTTGGTAGGCGTCCACACCGACCGCGCCGGCCACGCAGCCCACGAGCGCCGCCACCATCTGACGCACCTTCTCGGGCAGCGGTTGCAAGAGCGCCATGTCACTTGCCGCCACACGGCCGCCGGGCTTGAGCACACGCGCGACCTCGCTCCAGACGCGCAGCTTGTCGTCCGAGAGATTGATGACGCAGTTGCTGATGACCACGTCGACCGAGGCGTCGGCCAGGGGGAGGTTTTCGATCTCGCCCAGGCGGAACTCGACGTTGTCCAGGCCGGTGGTTTGCTGGTAGTGGGCCAGGTTGTGGCGGGCCTTGCTCAACATGCCGGGCGTCATGTCCACGCCGATCACGCGGCCGGTCGGGCCGACCTTCGGGCCGGCGAGGAAGCAATCGAACCCCCCACCGCTGCCCAGGTCGAGCACGACCTCACCGGGTTTGAGCTGCGCGATCGCGCCGGGGTTTCCGCAGCTCAGGCCCATGTTGGCGCCGTCGGGCAGCGCATGGAGTTGCTCGGTGCTGTAGCCCAGTTGCGCAGCCAGTTGCTCGTGCGTCCAGCCGGCCTTGCCCTTGTGGCTGCCGCAGCACCCGCCGCCGTCGGGCGAGGTGACGGTGGCAAGGCTGCCCGACTCGCTGATGCGAGAGTAGCCCTCACGCACCGCGTCGCGCACGGAATGGGCGTGGGTAGGAGTATCGCTGTGGCTGTGGTCGTGACTGTGATTGTGACTGTGACCTTGGCCGCAGCATGATGTTTTGTTTGCGCCCGGGTTCTTGTCGTGTTGCGAGGGACCGTGACAGCAGGCCATGACAGGCTCCTTGTGTGGGGGTGCGTTACGCACAGGCGTAACATCTGGCGGTGATTTGCAGGGGTTTTTGCCGGATCCGTTCGAGCTTGCCGGCGTCTTGCCGGATCACGCGCTCGCTGCCCAATGAATCGACGACCCAGCGTAACGCGTTACGCACAGCGGGCTCGGGTGATTTTCTGGCCATGCGGTAGTAGGCCCACCGGCCCACCTTGCGTTTCTCGACCAGGCCGGCCTGATCGAGCACCGCCATGTGCCGCGAGACCGTCGAGGGTGCCAGGCCCAGCAGCGCGATGACCTGGCACACGCACAGCTCCCCCCCTCCGAGGCTCGCAAGCGCCCGCAGGCGCGTGTCGTCCGCCAGGGCCTTGGCGATGCGTGTGCAAAGCAGCATGGGTGCGGTTCCTATATTTCGTTGATTGACGAAGTATAGTCAAACGCGGTACGGAGTCAAACCACGCCACAACCGCCGACCGGAGGCACGCGGTCACCCGTGTGTGTGTGGTAGAGCGGCCATCAAATGAACCCCAGTGACACAGAGAAAGACATTGATCCGCAGGTGACGCAGATCAAAACCCCTTCGAATCGCTCATAGGCTCATCCCCCGTGGGCTTGAACCCAATGACCCCCGATGAACCGTGTTGGCGATCCCATCACCAAACCCCTCGGTTTCCGAGCTCACGAAAAGCGATTCGGACTTCACTTATCTGCGTCATCCGCGGATGGTTTTCTCACCGTCTTGCTCTCTGTGCCTCGGTGTCTCTGTGGTGATTCTGTCAGGTGTTCTTAATTTTTTCGTAGCAAGAAGCCCGGGCCCGGGTAGGGTGGGCCAAGTCTTCGCGGCCCACCATTGATCGTACGAACGTCCGTTCGGTTTGCAATGCTCTCGATCCGCCGGCCTGGTGTTTTCCACTTGCACTCTTCGATCCATCGTTTCATCATGCTTGGCGTGCCCGATGAACACGGGGGCCCATCGGGGATCGATACCCCGTTGGACTTGAAATGAACGGGGGTTTGTCTCACGCTCGAGTGTGAGTGGTGGGCCGCGCGGACTTGGCCCACCATACCCGACGCCGTCTTATTTGCTTGAAGAGGCGGGCGTATTGGGTGGACGCCCGGACATTCAACCCTTGAGCATCCCCGTTGCGCGGGCGTACTCGAAGACGCCGCCGGCGTCGATGATCGGCTTGGCGTCGCCCAGGGGTAACAACGTGTAAGTCTTGCCGGTGGTCTTGTTGACCAGCTCGCCCTTCTGGACATCGACCGAGCACTCGTCGCCGGTGCGGACCTCTTCGACCAGTCGCGTCGGACACTCGCAGGGCAGCAGGTAGCCGCCGTTGACGCAGTTGCGGTAGAAGATGCGTGCGTAGAACTCGGCGACGACGACCCTGGCGCCGGCCTCGGCGATGGCGAGCGGGGCGTGCTCACGTGACGAGCCGCAGCCGAAGTTCTTGCCGCCGATCACGACGGTGTATTCACTCTTGAACTGGCCCTCGGGGACGAAGCGTGTGTGGCCCTTGGGCAGGCCGGCCTGCTTGGGGGGGAGGCCCGCCATCGCGTACATGCCGAAGTACTTGCGTTCCTCGGTGTCGGCTGGGTTAAACGAAAGATACTCGGCCGGGATGATCTGGTCGGTGTCGACGTCGTCGCCCAGGACGTAGGCTTTGCCGGTGATGACCGTGGACATGGTGTGTCTTTTTCAAATTGAGGTGGTGTGTGTTGTGAAAACCTCGTGCCCGGGTCCGGGGGTCCGACCCTGGCCGGGGTAGGAGTATAGCCTACGGCTTGGCTGAGGGCGTCTGGACGGTCGGTTCAACGCTTGGCGTCGGGGGCGGGGTCGTGTTGCCATCGGGGACGGTGGGCGTGGGGGTCGCGGGTGTGACGGGTTTGGGCGGGACGGCTTTGCGGTCGAGGGCGTCAAGCAGTTCGTGAAGTTCATCGGGCAGGACGGAGGCGTCGGGGACCAGGCGTTTGAGTTGATCGATGAGGAGTCGGGCGCGTTCGGGTTGACCGGCGTCGAGGTTGCGTGACGCGGTCTGGAGGAAACGCTTAGCCACGCCGACGAGGAAGGCGTTTTGCTTTTCGGGCTGGTCAGCCAACCGTGTGACGACAGCCGACGCGTGCTCGGCGGCGGCGGAGGTGTCGCCCAGCGCGAGGCGTGCCTCGACGATGCCCAGGTCCATGTCGGAACGGATTTGCGGATCGACGCCCGTATCGAGGCTGGCAATGCGGTCGAAGTCGGCCATGGCCTGCGCGGGGTCGCCGGCTTCGAGTCGCAGCGCGGCGCGGCGCATGAGCAAACGCGCCAGCACGGATGCGTCGCGCTTGAACGCCAGGGCGTAGGGGTCGGGGTCGGGGTCGATCGGGTCCTCGCCGGGCATGAGGCGGTTGATCGCGGCGGCCAGGACCTGGTCACGCAATGTTCGGCCGGCCTGGGTGGTCTTGAGTTCGTCGTCGATCGCCAGCACGTCGGCGGGGTCGATCCGCCCGGCGATTGCCACCACCGCGCGTTGCCACGACGTGAGCGGCTGCTCCTGTTCCGGCCGATGCGCGATCAGGGCGCGCAGGGTTTCGAGGTCGTTGCACCGCTTGGTGGCGGCGACATAAAGCACCGACTGCACAATCGGATCACCCGCGAGTTGCGCGAGTTTATTCACCGGCCGGTTGGACTGCGCCCACGCCCTGGCCGCGGCGAGTCGGGCCTGGTCGTCGCCGTTGCTCAGGTAATCCGCGATTCGGCCCCAGGACTCTTCGTCCCCCACTCGTGCCAGCAGTTCGATCAACTGCGGGACCGAGTCCGACGACGATGACAGGAGAACCCGGACCACGCGGTCGGTTTCGGACTTCTGATCGTCGGTCATGAGGGACGCATCGGCCGCGGCGGTCAGCGCGGCGGCGGCCTCGCCCCGCACGTCCGGTCGCATCAGAAACCCCATCGCCGGCTCGACGACGCCCGCCCGGGGTTGACGCGCCAGCAGCAGGAGAAAAGCCTTGAGCACCGCGGGACTCACCGGCTCACCCGATTCGAGTTGACGCGCCACCGCGTCGGCCGCCGGGCCGTCCGACAGGTCGCGCAGCAGCAACGCCGACCGCTGCCTCACCGCGTCGGACGGGTCTTTCAATCGCTCGATCAGCGCCAGGCGCAGCTCGTCGGGAATCGGCTGGGAATCGGTCAACCTCTGGACCGCCAGGTCCAGCGCCAGCAGCCGGGAGGCCACGATGGACGCGGGGTTGTTGAGCATGGCCACGAGCAGCGCCGACCGATCCGCCTCCGCCGTCGCACGGTAGAGCGAGCGCTGCGCATCGATGAGCTGGTCGCGCAGCGCAGCCGACTGCGCATCGCCGGCCCACTCCCGGTGCTGGTGGTTGGCCAGCAGTTCATCGAGCCACTTCTGCGTCGAAGAGCGCCGCACACCCGACCACCACGCGTCCCAGGCCTTGTGGTCGCGCGGCTGGTTGGCGGCGGTCATGGCCTCCAGCGCATCCAACGCCGACTCACGCACAGCCGACGGCTGGCCCTCGTCGGTCAACTGCACCAGCGTGCCGGCGGCGTCCTTGTCGCGCGTGAAACCCAGGCACGTGATCGACGCCAAACGTTTGGCTTGGACCTCATCGCTTCGCAGGGCGGTGTCGATGAGTCGGCTGATGATGCGTGAGTCGGCGGTGGTGGCCAGGACCTGCCCCAGGTCGCGCACAGCCCCCTCGGGCACGCCGCCGAGCAATCGATACAAAGCCGGCACCACCTCTTCGGGAAGCGGGTGCGGCGTAGTCGCCATCGCACGCAGCGTCATCGCCAGCAAGGCCGGCTCGTTGGAAGGGTCGAGCAACAACCCGAGCACCGCGGTTCGACCAGGCGGTGGACTGTTCACCAGCGCCACCACGGCGGCGCGTCGGGCGGACTGCGGCTGGTTGACATCCTTTGCCACAGCCAACAACGCATCGCGGTCGGGCTCGGTTGCGAGATGAGCCGGGCCGGGGCTGACCTCTTGGGTTTGTGCCAGGAGTGTCGGGGTCGCACAGGGCCAAAGCAAGACGACCGGGAGCAGCCATCGACAAACGCGCAGCGAGCGGGCCGGGTTTCTGGGCTTCGGGTTGTGAATCAGCCGATTCTTCATGGGTACTGATGCGCTTTTTATCGGTCGAAGAGGGTATGATGCGATTATAATGTTCACGATCAGGGGTGTGGCTTGCGGGTGGGGATTGCGGGTGGGGTTTCGCGGCGTGGCCTGTATGAAATGTTACGTGTCAGATCGGTGCGAGGTTGACAGGGTGAATCGGATTGCACGCATTTTGTGACGGATGGCCTTTGCGTAGACCGTTGCGCAGCCCGACCCCGGAATCGGCGGTGCGGTATGAACGAGTGGCAAAACGCAGAGCAGTTGGCACAACAGGCGCTCAAACTCTACGAGGCCGGTCAGTGGCTCGGTGCGCTCGAAGCCATCCAGCAGGCCCTGAGCGTTCAACCCGACCAGGACGACTGGCACTTCGGCATGGGGCTGACGCTCGAAGCGCTAGGTCGCTTCGACGAAGCGGCGGCCAGCTTTGCCCGCGCCCTCGAGCTGCGCGGCGACGATGTCGACCTCATGCTCCACCAGGCCACCAGCCTGATCCAGGCTGGCAAACCCCGCCCCGCGCTCGACGTGCTCCAGCGCGTCAAAGACCTCGACCCCCAGTGCGAAGCGGGCTACTGCTACAGCATCGCCGCCCACTCGCTGCTCGGCGAGCACCAGGAAGCCGAGACCAACTTTTATCTTGCCAGGCAGGTCGAAGAGTGGTGCCCGCGCTGCCTCGACCACATCGCGCAGAGCCTGGCGATGCGTGGCCGATTCGACCGCGCGGTCTGGTGCTGGCAGAAGGCCCTCGAACTCGACGACCAATACCCCGGCACCCACCTCAACCTGGCCCGAACACACTGGCACTCGGGCATGGCCGACACCGCGCTGGACGATTACCACGCCCACCTGCGCAGCGAACCGGGGGACACCGAGGCGCTGCTCGAAGTCGGCAGGCTGCTCTTTGAGATGCGCCGCTTTGCCGAAGCCGGCGAGAAATACCGCAGGGTCCTCGAACTCGAACCCGCCTGTGCCCAGGCCCACGCCGCGCTGGGCGAACTGGCGTTCGAGTGTGGGCACATGCGCGAAGCCATCGCCCGACTGCACACCGCCTCACGACTCGACCCGCAGGCCGTCGGCGTCCAGTACTGGCTCGCCCGGGTCTCGCAGGCCACCGGCAAGTCCCACGCTGCGCTGCGTCACGCCCAACGCGAACTCGATCGGCACAACCGACCGATCCCGCTGAGCATCGACCTGGCCCGCCTGCTCTACGAACTCGACCAGCCCGAGTTGGCGATCAATGTGCTCACCCCCCTGCTCGACGTGCCCACCACGACGCAGCCCGACGCCGTAACCTTAAGCCCCGATGAGCTGGCCTCCGCCCTGCTCTGCCGTGGCGCCGCACGCATGAGGACCCACCAGACCGAGGCCGGCGTCGAGGACTGCCGACGTGTGCTCCGCCATCGGCCGCGCGATGTCACCGCCATGGTCAACCTCGCGCTGGCTTATCTCCAACTGCAACGCTACGCCCGTGCCCGGTTCTGGATCATCCGTGCCCGCGAAGTCCGGCCCGACGACCCGCAACTCCGCGCCCTGCACGGCAGACTCATCCGTGTGCGATTCATGGCGTGGGTCAAAAACGCATTGAAGCGGGTCACCGGCGGTCGATAAAAAAACGTGCGATAGGCCTATGTCTGCCACTGGCGGCTTGTCCGCCTGTGCTAGAAACGCTCGGCATTTTCACTGGCGGACAAGCCGCCAGTGGCACCCGACAGTAAGACTTCGCACCCCGCTTGTGACATCCCACGCTTTGCCCGATACTGTCGCCCCTCGATAACACACGGGCACGCGCCATGATCGACCTCAAAGACCTCCGACAAAACCCCGACAAATACCGCAAGGGCGCAGCCGACAAGGGCATGGCCGTCGACATCGATGGCCTGCTCGAACTCGACTCAAAACTCCGCGCCACGCAGACCGAACTCGAACAACTCACCGCGGAGAAAAACAAGATCGGCAAAGAGATCGGGATGCTCGCGGGCAAACTCAAGAAGGCCCAGGGTGATGAGAAATCGGCGCTCGAGGCGCAGATGAAATCTCTCCAGGCCCGCCCCAACGAGATCAAAGAACTCGAACAAAAACTCTCCGCTACCGTCGCCCAACTCGAACCGCAGCGCGACGCCATCTGGCTCACGATCCCGCAACCGCCCGACCCCGACGTGCCGGTGGGCAAGAGCGCCGACGACAACGTCGAGCTTCGCCGATGGAACCCTCAGTGGTTCGACCCCCGGAAGTCCTACAAGGAAAACAAGGGGTTCGACGCGCTCTCGCATATCGATCTCGGTGCAAAACTCGGCCTGTTCGACTTCGAGCGTGGCGTCAAGCTCGCCGGCTCGCGCAGCTACGTCCTCACCGGCGACGGCGCGCGTCTCCATCAGGCTGTCCTGCGCTTTGCCTACGACTTCATGGCCAATGAGAACGGCTACACCCCGCTCAACGTCCCCGTCATCGTGCGCGAGGAGATGATGGTCGGCACAGGCTTTTTCCCCGCCGGCCGCGAGCAGGCCTACCACGTCAACGAAACCGACCGCGGCGGCGGGTACGACCTGTTCCTCACCGGCACGGGCGAGGTCGGCCTGATGGGCTACCACCAGGGCGAAATCCTCGACGGCGAAACCCTCCCCCGCAAGTACGTCACCGTAAGCACCTGTTTCCGCAGGGAAGCCGGCGCCGCGGGCAAAGATACGGCTGGGCTTTACCGCATCCACCAGTTCGACAAGGTCGAGCAGGTTGTGATCTGCAAAGCCGACGAACAGGAGAGCCGATCGTGGCACAAAAAAATGATCGGCTTCGTCGAGACGCTGCTCCAGCGACTCGAACTCCCTTACAGGTTGTTACAGTGCTGCACCGGCGACCTGGGCCCCAAGAATGCGGACATGATCGACATCGAGTGCTGGATGCCCTCGCGTGACTCGTTCGGCGAAACGCACTCGGCCTCGCGCCTCTACGACTACCAGTGCCGTCGACTGAACCTGCGCTACCGCGACGAGAAGACCGGCAAGCCCGCCGTCGCCCACGCCCTGAACAACACCGTCCTGGCCAGCCCACGCATCCTCATCCCCATCCTCGAACTCTACCAGAACGCAGAGGGCTCGGTGACGATCCCCGCCGCCCTGCGTCCCTACATGGCCGGCCGCGAAAAGATCGGGTGACGCCGAATCAAAAATCATTCACCGCAGAGATCGCAGAGGACGCAGAGAAGAGACAAGGGTCAGGAGTAAGGAGGTAAGGGACTTCGGATGGTCCCATTTAGCCCGGTCGCTTGCGCCGGGGGTTCAACATCTCACATCCTCTGTGCTTTATCCCCGATTCTTCTCTGCGATCTCTGCGCCCTCTGCGGCGAAGTTTCCAGATCGAATCCGTGTCATCTTCAAAAATCCCCCTGTCCCGACGCAAACCCCTGCCCGATAACACCTTGCAAACGCTGATTTGACCAAAAATCAATGTTCTGCTAAGATACTGGACTATGGCTACTTCATCCTCTGCTACCGCTTCGAAGGCCTCACGGTCGGCCTCGAAGCGATCTTCCACTGCCCGTGCCCCCCGCTCCACCGCTGCCAAGACCAAGAAAGCCACCGGCAAAGGCGGCGCCTCACGCTCTTCACGCAAGAGTTCGTCCATCACCAACTACGCCACCGCGCTCCGCTGGCTCTTCGAGCACACCGACTACGAGCGGATGCGCATCGTCAGCTACAACAACCGCACCTTCAGCCTCGAACGCATGCGACGCCTGCTCGACGTGCTGGGCAACCCCCACGAAGACATCAAGTGCGTCCAGATCGCCGGCACCAAGGGCAAAGGCTCGACCTGTGCCATGCTCTCGTCCATGCTCGAATCCTGCGGCAACACGGTCGGCCTCTACACCAGCCCGCACCTGATCGACCTGCGCGAACGCATCACCATCCAGGGCCAACTCATCCCCTACGCCGAGGTCATCGAGACCTTCCGATTGATCGAAGCGGCCGCGTCGAAACTCTCGACCAACCCGCCGAGCTTCTTCGACATCATGACCGCCACCGCCCTGCGTCACTTTGCCGAGCAAGCCGTGGACATCGCGGTGCTCGAAACGGGCCTGGGCGGTCGCCTCGACTCGACCACCGCCGTCACGCCGCTCGTCACCGGTCTGACACAGATCAGCCTCGACCACATGAACGTCCTGGGCAAGGACCTGGCCTCGATCGCCCGTGAAAAAGCGGGCATCATGAAGAAGGGCGTCCCCGCGATCAGCGTCGAGCAGGAACCCGCCGTCGTGCGTGTGTTCGATGAAGTGGCTCAGCACGTCGGCGCGCCGCTGGAATACACCGGCAAGCAGATCGATTTTTCGTTCCGCTTCGAGGCCAACCGCGAGCTCGGCCCGCACACGCGCGTCTGCGTCACCACGCCCACCAGCCGATGGGAGCACCTGCCCGTCCCGCTCAAGGGTGAACACCAGGCCCACAACTGTGGCCTGGCGCTGGCCATGCTCGACAAGCTCAAGGCCTTCGGCTTCGAGGCCCCCGAAGAGAAAGTCATCGAGGGCCTGGCGTCCACACAACTGGCCGGCCGCATGGAGCAGATCTGCGACGAGCCGCGCGTCATCCTCGACGGCGCCCACAACGCCGCCTCCATCCACGCACTCATCCGCTCGCTGGGCGCTCACATCGCCTATGACTCGCTCGTGCTCATCTTCGGCTGCGGGCAGGACAAAGATGTCAACGGCATGCTCAAGCAAGTCGCCCTCGGCGCCGACAAGATCATCTTCACCCGCGCCAAGAACAACCCCCGCGCCATGGAGCCCGAAGAACTCCAGTACCGTTTCAACGATCTCTCCGGCAAGATGTCCCAGACCGCCCCGAGCTTCGAGGAAGCCTTGCGATTGGCACAAAGAGCCGTCTCGCGTGAAGACCTGATCGTCGTCACCGGCTCGTTCTACCTTGTCGGCGAAGCGAAGAAGCTTCTCGAAGACGCCGCGGCCAAACGCGCCAAACGATAAGCGGGCATCGGGCTTGTATCACACAACACGCCGGACCCGCCCACGCATATCCATGCGTGGCTGTCATCATCATTGTCTGTCATCACACACACCCGTGGACGGGTTACAATCACCCGTGTCCAACGGCGCCCCCGTAGCTCAGTTGGATAGAGCAGCCGCCTTCTAAGCGGCAGGTCAGAGGTTCGAGTCCTCTCGGGGGTATTGATGGTTCGGAATATCGACAAAACAACATCGTTATGCCCATTTTTCAAAGGTACTTATGGATTAACTGGCTCATGACCCGAACGTCGACACCATTTCTGACCCTTATTTGACCTTTATTGCCGGCGGGTGTAAACCATGGGGACCTCTTCCGGAGACCCCTCATGGCTCGCCCCTCCACCACCGGCCTCGAGCTCTCTTTCCACAAGCCAAGCAAGCGTTGGAAGAAAGTGATCGACGGCAAGACCTTCTACTTCGGCAGCGGCAAAAACGCTGGAGACACGGCCAGCTATAACAGGGCCCGCAGGAAATACCGCGCCTACATGGACGACCTCGCCGCCCAACAGGAAGACCGGGCCAATACCGTGGCGTTGCGCAACAGGCTCTACCGCCTCGCTAAAGAACAAGCAGCCAGCCACGATCCCGACGGCCACCTCGATCAACTCAAGGGCAAGCAGCTGTGGGACGAGATCGCCGAGGCCCAACAAGCCGGCACCCTCGAAGACCTGTTGTTGGGCAGGTCCCCGATCGAGTATGTCTTAGGCGCCAAGCCGCTCCAAAAGCCCCGTCGCGTGGCTCCGCAGATCGCCAAGGGTTCGATCGCCGCAACGGTCGTGGAATACCTCGAAGACCAGAAACGCCGTGTCGAGGTGTCTGCCTCGTCCACGGGTCACAGCAAGCGGGCGCTGGGCGACCGGGGCTACAAGGGCATGCAGAACGGCATGAGCACCTTCAAAGCCTTCGCCGGCCAGGAAGACTGGGGCGACGCCCAGCACACCGAAACCATTCTGGATGGCTACCGCAGGTATCTCGAACAGAAACTCGGCGCCGAGGAATACAGCGCCCACACCTTTAACGACAAGCTCAAACACCTCAAGCCTTTCATCAAGTGGGCCTACAGCAAACGCAAGATCGTCGAGCAGCCGCGCAACATGGATGAGATCGGCAGCAAGGTCCCGGTGGCACGCTCGGGCAAGCCATTGTCGCTGGAAGTGGTCAAGAAGTTGTGGAGTCTGGCGGACAACCGCATGAGGTGCTGGATCGCGCTGGGGCTCAACTGCGGGTACTACTCGAAAGACATCAGCGACCTTAAACCCAAAGACCTGGAGGTGGCGCCGGGGTACATCGCCAAACGACGGGAAAAGACCGATGTCCCCAGCAAGCACAAGCTCTGGAAGATCACCGCCGACCTTATCCACGCCGCACTGGACGATGTGAATCGGGATAACCGGGAGCGTCTCTTCGTCACGGCTATGGGCACACCCCTGAACACCGCCGACCGTGATCGTATCGGTACCTTCTTTTCGAAGCTCGCCAAAAGGGCCAAGGTCAAGGCGGTCTTCTCGCAGCTGCGCGACACGGGCGCCCAGTTCATCGAGGAGATCGGCAAGTCCAGCTCGCCCATCGACCTTGCCCTGACCGATCTTTACCTCTCACACCGCGACAGCAGGACCGCGAGTTACTACGTGAGCAACGACCCGGCCCTGATCCCCACAGCTTCCCTCGACCGTGCGTTGGATGAGATGGAGAAAAAGTTCAAGCCCATCCTTTTGCCCACGGCACCCGAGCAGGCACAAGCCGCCACCAAGCCCGGGGTTTAGGCCCGCGTGCGTCGGGATGGCAAAGGCAAGATCGTGGAGGCCAAACCGGTAACACGCGGGCGACTTTGCTGTTTACTACAAGCACTTTCAACCCCTCATTCTGCGCTCCTACGCGGGGTGCTTGCTCCCGGCCACCCACACCAAGGCTCAAAAACCCCCCCGGGCGACCCGCTTACCCGGCCCTTTGGCCTGTTTCATGGGGTTGCTCAACCCCGTCTTAATTTTTGCGTGCCGCTGTGACTGGCTAAAACGGCTTGTTTTGCGTCACTATCTACTGATAAAGCCCGGTCGGTTTAGGCTTCCGGCGCCGGATCACGCCCGAAACGCCTTCTTCCACCGCTAAGCGGGCCCGTGCCGTCGACAGCACCGCTCTACGCTTAACGCCCTTCGACATTCCCTGATCACGAACGACCACCCCGCCGTGGGGTGGTTGTTTTACTTGTTACCCACCTCACCAAGGAGATTCACGCATGCCCCTCACCCTTAACGTCGGCCTCTCACGCAAGGCCTCGCGCGACTTCCAATCCACCGGGCTGTCCATCAACATCACCGCCGAACTCGACCAGTCCCTGCTGTCCCGTCCCGACGAACTCCAAGCTCAGATCGATGCGCTCTACGAACAGGCTGAACAGGCCCTGTCGCGTCAGGCTGAGAAGTCCAGCAACACGCCGGCCCCATCCACGCAACGCCAGACCGACTACACCGAGCGTGGGGATCGGAGTGACCGGCGCTACAGCCGGCCGGATACGACCCGCCGTCCCTCCTCGAATGGCCGCAACGGACACGACCGCTCCACCGCCATGACCCGCTCTCAGCGTCGCGCTATCGAGTCCATCGCCCGTCGTTTAGGCCTGGAACCCGAAGCGGAAGTCGACCAAGAGTTCGGCTGGGTCTTTAACGACCTGACCCTGCGCGAAGCCAGCAAGGTCATCGACCACCTCAAGGGCCTGCAAAGCCACGAGGAGCGCGTCTCAGGCGCGCCGGACAACGGGGGATCCGGGGGATCTTCGGACCCCTCCGGCCAGCCCCAAGGCTCCAACGGGCGCGCTCGCTGATCTGTGGAGTCATAAAGCCTGATGCGTTGGGCCGGTCCGACCAGAAAGTCACCGCCCGGGGCTTCCTGCGGTTAGGAAATTCCTAACGCCTCCCCCGCGTGGCTGACTTGATCCCATCCCCCCATCCCTTCTCACCACGGCCGGAACGGTCCGGTCGTGGTGAATTGGAACTTTCCAATTCAACCCCATACCACGGAGATCCCCCCATGACCCGCACCCACACCGGCGCGAAGCGCCGATCGTCCGTAAACACGTCTAAGCGCGCGCTGCAGCACCCCGTCGCCACCCCACCCAACACCCCCTCCCGCCCCGCGCGGGGGGCGCAGAGGGCGTCCACGCCGGTCAGAGAGGCCAACGAGCAGGCCATGCGTCTTACCGGTCGGCCCTACGTCTCCCACTCCCAACTCTCCACCTTCCGGGGGTGTCCCCGGAAGTTTGCGTTTGTCTACGTCGAGAAGGCCCAGCCCGAGTTCCAGCCGGTGAGCCTGGTCTTTGGCGGTGCGATCCACGCCGCAATGGAGATGTACTTCCGCAGGCTGCTCGAAGGCTTACCCACAGGGGAGGGCGACCTGATGCACGCCTTCATGGCCGCCTGGCAGCTCCAGTGTGAAAAGCTTCCGGGGGTGGCTGTGAAGTTCAACAAGAACGAGTCGATGTCCGACGTGGTCGAGTTGGCCCAGCGCATGCTCGGCGCCTTCCGGGGGTCCGCCGCGTCGCAGCCGCACGGGGAGATTGTGGGCATCGAGGAGGAGCTGACCACGACGTTGGCAGAGGACCTGCCCGACGTGTTGGCAAGAGTAGACCTGGTGACGCGGACACCCGGAAGCTTGCACGTGGTCGATTGGAAGACGAGCCGATCGCGGTGGACGCCGGACAAGGCGGTGGAGAACGCGGAGCAGCTTCGTCTGTATGCGCGGACCGTCCAACGGATGGCGCGGGGATTGAGCCTGCCGGTGTCGTTGCACTTTGTGGTGGTGACCAAGGCCAAGTCGCCGGTGGTGCAGGTGCTCGACGTGCCCCATGCGAGTGCGTCATCCGCGCATGGTGCTGACCAGGAGGCGACGGTGCTGACAGAGAACGTCCGCCAGGTGTGGTCCGCCATCAAGGCCGGCCACGACTACGCGGCGCCCTCGCCCATGATGTGCTCGACGTGCCCGTTCAAGGGGCAGTGCCCAGCGTTCGTCGGAAGTGTGACGACCCCAATCTAAAAAAGAGCCGCAGGACGTTTGTGCGTGCTGCGGCGGTCGCTTTTCAGCGGTGCCTGCGATTTTCTCTTGTTGCGGAAAAGCGCGAGGCGGGGTCGGTTACACGCCCACAGTCTTACACCTCCTGATTGCTCTGTCAAGTATTCTCAATACACTATGGTCTTTGCATCATTTCTAACCCTTTGTTCCGGAGGTTCGGATGATCACGCTTGGTTTAGATATCGGGTCCAATTCCGTAGGCTCCGCGTGGCTTGATTCAGCGACCGGCGATCTGACAACGGGTATCTCCATATTCCCCGCTGGTGTGGATGAGTCGGATGACAAGCGGGGTGAGCCTAAGAACGCCAAACGCAGGATGACTCGACGGACCCGCATCACACTCGCCCGGCGTGCACAGCGAAAGCATCTACTGCGAAGTGCGCTGGTCGAGGCTGGCCTGCTCCCGTCGGATGAAGCGGGGTTTAAGTCCTTGCTGGACTCGACCGACCCGTGGGCGCTGCGTCGCAAGGGACTCTACGAAGCACTCACACCCTACGAGTTCGGTCGTGTGCTGCTGCACCTGTCGCAGAGGCGTGGCGCGCTGGGGTTGAAGATTGCCAACCCCGATGACCCGGAAGCGGATGACAGCAAGGCGGCGGACGACGGCAAGGTCAAGGCGGCGATCGGTGAGGTCCGATCGAAGATGCTCCATAAAAATGCCCGGACCTTTGGTGAGTTCATCGCGATGATTCGGGATGAGCGCGTCCACCCCATCGAAACCCCGGACCAGCGTCGCCCATTGGAGCGCAAAGGTAAGCGTGTGTTCCGTGACGCGGTGCGAAACAAATCAGGCGGTTATGAACACTGCGCCGATCGATCGATGATCCGTGACGAGTTCGCCAAACTCTGGAGTGCCCAGAAAAACCTGGGCGGTCCGACAGCCGCGCTTCTCACCGATACGTTGCGCCTCAAGCTCGACGATGAATCGGGCGACGCGACGTGGCGGCACAAAGGCTTGCTCTTCGGCCAACGCCGACAGACGTGGGACCTGGGCACGCTTGGGCGATGTGTGCTTCACCCGACGGAGCGCTGCGTGCCCCACGCCGACATGTACGCCTCGCGCTTCCTGGTGGTCGAGACGGTGAACAACCTGAAGATCATCGAGAAAGGCAAAGAGGCGCGAGCCTTGACCCCCGAGGAGCGAGAGAAGATCAAGACCTATCTCAGCGGGCCGTTGGGGCTTGAGAAACCCAGGAAATCCAAGGGGCAGAAAGAAGAACCCGTCCCACGCCCCAAGGCCACCGTGAGTGTGACCGATCTTCGGAACTTTATGCGTTGGGGCAAGGCCACCAAGTCTTCTCCGTTGCGTTTCAATATCGAAGCCGACAAAGACCGACTGATCAACACCGACTGGTTCAACCGTGAGATCGTCCACGGCGCAATCGGCGTCGAGGCGTGGGATCGGATGGACGGCCGGATACGCGAAGGGATCAACCGCGCCATTTTGAAGTTCGAGCCGGAGGACGACGCGCATCACCTCAAGCTCAAGTACGGTGTGATGTCCTGGGCGGGGCTGACCGAGCAACAGGCCGACGCCCTCGTGGCCGTCTGGACAAGACGCCCCAAAACCGACGCCAAGCGCTTAAACATCAGCAGGCGAGCCGTCCGCAACCTGCTCACGGTCATGGACAGCCCCGAACCCTGGCTCGACTCCAAACGCGAAGGGCAATCCAAGTGGCTCACGGAGATCGAGTCCCGCAAGCTCATCGCCGGGGATGGCGTCTTCAAGGATGTCACCAACGGTCAAGAGTTCGACGAGCTGACTCGTCGGCGTTACGCCACCGGTGCCAAGGGTGCCACAGCCCGTGACCGTTACTACATGCGCCAGCACCTGCTCACGAAAGACGGTGAGCCGATCTATGGACCCGACGGCCTTCCTCTGGCCGAGCCTCCGCCGGCACCGATGGTCAGCAACCCCGTAGTGCGTAAAGCCATCCACGAAGTCCGGCGACATGTGGTGGCGTACATGACTCGCTTTGGTCGCAAGCCCGACGAGGTATACATCGAGCTGGCACGTGAAGCGCGGATGGGCGCAAAGGATTCTGACCGACTGCTCTTCAAGAACCGCCTGCGCAACCGCATCCGCAACGACATCCTCCGCGAGCTCGACCTGGAATCTCATACCACGACCCAGCAACGCGCAGCCGTCGACCGTGTCGTGCTCTGTATCCAACAAAACGGCGTGTGCCCGTTGTGCGGCAACCAGGTAGTCAACACCCGGTTGACCTCACGCATGGCCGCCCACGGCGAGGACTGTGAGATCGCCCACATCATCCCCCGTGCCAGTGGCGGTCACAACGGACTGGGCAACATCGTTCTCGCGCACACCAAGTGCAACCGCGAAATGGGCAGACGAACCCCACGCGAGTTCTGGTCACAACTCTTCAAGGGGGGTTTCGATGAGAGCCTGCGTCACGTCGAGGGCATCTATGGTGACATCCAACGCCCCAAGCCTTCGGAGATCAAGAACGCCAACGGTGACGCACTGTGGTCTTGTTATTTCACACAACGGGAAGACCACGGAAAAATCAACCAGTTCAAGAAAGACATCAAAGACATTCAAGAGATGACCAACCGCCAGGAGGCCGTGACCAAGTACGCCTCGCGCCAGGTCATGGCCTACCTCGCCGACGCCCTCTTCGACGGCAAAGGTTTGCCCGAGCGGAGCACCGGTCCGTCCGAAGGTGGGGACAACAAGCGTCGTATCTTTGCCACGGACGGGATGTGGACCAGCCGGCTCCGGCGGGAGTGGGGGTTGTTCTTCGACCCGCACGGCTTCAAGTCCAAGGGCTTGTCCAACGAACAGGAGCACGAGCGCAAAGAAAAAAACCGCGGCGACCACCACCACCACGCGATCGACGCCGTCGTCATCGCTTTGTCCACTCGCAATACACAGATCGCCTGGGAGGACCGCGAGAAGAAAGCCGACAAGCAACTCACCAACCCCGCTGATGAGGTGGAGATGGAAAACTATCGGCGACGTAACCCCCTCTCCCCACCTCCGCAATACAACAGCCGGGACGAGTTCCGCGAAGCAGTCCGGAAATCGATCTTTGGCCAGGGCCAGCCGGGCCGCCCCATCTGTCACCGCCCAGCCAAACGAAAGCTCACCGGCGCACTCCACGAGGAGACCCTCTTCGGCCCGATCCTCGACGAGCAGGGCCAACTCACCGGGAACTACACCGCTCGAAAGAGCGTGCTCAACCTCGACCCCAACCACCTCGAATGCCCGCGTCCGGAAACCGAAAAACAAGCGGTCGAGCGGCTGACCAAACGCAGGATCAGGTCTCAAGGGATCGATGATAAGTCCGCACGCAAGTGGGCCAAGGCCACCGTCGCATCACCCGGATTCAAGCCCTTGATGATCGATCCCCCGCCCGGCAAGAGTGGCTTGGTGCGTGACCCCGATCTCCGCAAACGCCTGCGTCAATGCATCGAAGAGGCAGGGATGGACCCCGATAAGTTCACCTCCAGCCAAGTTAAGAAACTCTTTGAGGCAGGCAAGTTTTGCCAGGCCTCCGGTGTGCCCATTAAGTCCGTTGTACTGATCCGAGTCATGAGTGATCCGGTCATCATCAACCGCAAACGCCCCGACCACGAAACGGGCCGATTGGTCCGCGACACCAACCCCACCTCCCAACGCGCTTACGTCGGTGGTAACAACCACCACATCGAGATACGAGTGGCCAAGAACAAAAAGGGCGTTGAAAAATGGTCCGGCCAGATTGTCACCACCTTCGAGGCCGCCCAGCGAAAGCTCGCCAAGCTCCGCGAGTTCCGTAAGGCCAACATCCCCAAGCCCGTCGAGTTTAAGAAACTCACTAAGGCCGACCGCGCCAAACTCACGCCCACCCTGCGCCGGATCGAACAGGACCACCCCATCGTCGACCGCAACGACGACGACGCCAAAGGCGGCCGCTTCGTCATGAGCCTCAGTGAGGGTGAGACGCTCTTGATGAAACACAAAGACGCCGGCGAAGTCGGGTACTTCGTGGTCGCCAAACTTGACAAGCCACAAGGGATCGTCCTCGTTCCCCATTGGGACGCCCGCGCGGCCGGCGAACGAAAGGATTCAGAAGGCAACAAAGTCCCCGACTCCAAACGCGACAGCTTCACCGCCACGCCCAACGACCTGACCACCCTCGCGCCGCCAGGACACCCCCACGCCGTGAAAATCCACGTGGACCCGCTCGGCCAGGCCACGGTGCTCGAACGTGATTAAACGAACGATCGAAATCTCACGCCAACCCGTCCTGCTCTCCGCGAGACTGGACCAGTTGATTGTTCAACCCTACGACGAACCCAAGGACGCCGCCCGATCCATCCCCTGCGAGGACATCGGCTACGTCATCGTCGATGAACCCCGCTGCTCATTCACACAAGGCGCTGCCGAGGCGTTGCTCCGACACGGCGCGTTGCTGGTGATCTGCGGGCGCGACCACCTGCCCGCCGGTGTACTGCTCCCACTCTCCGCAAACGTCGAACAGGTCCACCGCCTACAAGAGCAGATTGCCGTCAAGAAGCCGACACTTAAACGACTCTGGCAACAGATCGTCCGTGCCAAAATCGCCAACCAGGCCCTGAACATTCTCAAAGACTCGCCCGCGCGCCGTAAACTCACCGTGCTTGGAAGAGAAGTCAAATCAGGTGACACGGCCAACACCGAAGCCCAGGCTGCCCGTGTCTATTGGGCCGCCCTCCGAGCCACACGCAAGCCCATGAGCAACTTCAAGCGAAACCCCGAGGGCACCGACATCGCCAATATTCTCCTTAACTACGGCTACGCCGTCGCACGCGCCGCAGTCGCACGTGCCCTGGTCTCGGCAGGTCTGCATCCGGCCTTGGGCATCCACCACCACAACCGCGCTAACGCCTTCTGTCTCGCTGACGACCTGGTCGAACCCATCCGACCAATGGTCGATCGTCGTGCGCTGCACTTGCTCGATTCGGGCACCCGCACCATCGACCAACCCGCCAAGGCACACCTGCTCCACGTCCTGTCCGACACCGTGACCGTGGGCGATCAGACCGGGCCGTTGATGGTCGGTCTGCACCGTGTCACCGCATCTCTAACACGTTGTTATCAGAACCAAGATGCCGCACTCGAACTGCCGATACCATTGGAGGACGAACGGTGAACAACCATGTATCTCTCCGGGTACCGATGTATGTGGGTAGTGACGATGTTCGACCTCCCCGTCGATACCAAGAAGGCACGCCGTGCCTACGCCCAGTTCCGCAAGAAACTCATTCAGGACGGCTTTGCCCGGATGCAGTTCTCGGTCTACATCCGACACTGCGCCAGCGAGGAAAACGCCCTCATCCACACCACCCGTGTACAGAACAGCGTCCCCGACGACGGCGAAGTGAGAGTACTCACCATCACCGACAAACAGTTCGCACGCATGCGCGTCTTCTGGGGAAAAAGACGCAAACCCCCCGAACCACCACCGTCCCAACTGGAGCTTTTTTAACCTCCAGAAAGGACGCTACCAACCTTCTCGTCACGGGTTACGAGGGGTCTAGTGTAACCGACCCCGCCCCGCGACCAATCTGCAACCGGATCGCCGCGAAGAAGGCGTCGGACTTGAGTGTAACCGACCCCGCCCCGCGACCAATCTGCAACCCATAGTCTCACCGATCCGTGGCCAGAGTGAGTGTAACCGACCCCGCCCCGCGACCAATCTGCAACCCGATCAGGCGGTCGGGCTGGTCGACAAGGAGTGTAACCGACCCCGCCCCGCGACCAATCTGCAACATATCCGCGACAACCGCCATCTTCAGAACAGTGTAACCGACCCCGCCCCGCGACCAATCTGCAACTAGAGTCGCGTTACTGCCTGTTGGCTCATAGTGTAACCGACCCCGCCCCGCGACCAATCTGCAACAGCATCACACCGTCGGGAGATGCGATGTTCAGTGTAACCGACCCCGCCCCGCGACCAATCTGCAACATCCGTGCGAGCGAAGCCGCGCGAAGATTAGTGTAACCGACCCCGCCCCGCGACCAATCTGCAACGTATCGACCTTAGACCCCACCCCGCATACGAGTGTAACCGACCCCGCCCCGCGACCAATCTGCAACTCGCCGGGTGTCCGGTCGGCGGCGTGGTGAGTGTAACCGACCCCGCCCCGCGACCAATCTGCAACTGCGGAGGGCAATACAACTGTATACGGTTTAGTGTAACCGACCCCGCCCCGCGACCAATCTGCAACAGCATTGGCAAGCGGTGGGCGCGGATTCAGAGTGTAACCGACCCCGCCCCGCGACCAATCTGCAACAAACAGACATGTATGGCAACATCACGCAAAGTGTAACCGACCCCGCCCCGCGACCAATCTGCAACTGTCCCGTATCAGAGGCCAAGAGGCGGTGAGTGTAACCGACCCCGCCCCGCGACCAATCTGCAACTGCCGAGGTAGCCCAGCCGCGCCCACTGGCAGTGTAACCGACCCCGCCCCGCGACCAATCTGCAACGCACGCCTGGCGCTATCTGCTCTGGATTTCAGTGTAACCGACCCCGCCCCGCGACCAATCTGCAACCGAACATCGAGAATACATCGAGAGCATGGAAGTGTAACCGACCCCGCCCCGCGACCAATCTGCAACTCTTTCTCATACACCATGACTGCGTGATCAGTGTAACCGACCCCGCCCCGCGACCAATCTGCAACAACGTGACATCGCGGGTGCTGTGGACGACGAGTGTAACCGACCCCGCCCCGCGACCAACCTGCAACTTGTGCAACTTCGGGTCGTGCCTCTGGTCAGTGTAACCGACCCCGCCCCGCGACCAATCTGCAACTGCCTCTGGTCAACGTCCACGAAAAAAAAAGTGTAACCGACCCCGCCCCGCGACCAATCTGCAACCCCCAACACGCAGGCTAACGACACCATCTAGTGTAACCGACCCCGCCCCGCGACCAATCTGCAACATCCCAAAGAATCTTTAGTTGAAGAATTGAGTGTAACCGACCCCGCCCCGCGACCAATCTGCAACATGACGGATCGAATTGAGCACGTCGGGACCAGTGTAACCGACCCCGCCCCGCGACCAATCTGCAACAGTCCTTGTCACGAAAAGACAGAAATGCAAGTGTAACCGACCCCGCCCCGCGACCAATCTGCAACCGTGGGCGGCGTCCTGGAGCACACTGCATAGTGTAACCGACCCCGCCCCGCGACCAATCTGCAACTCGGGAGTTCCATCGGGATGACGAGCGTAGAGTGTAACCGACCCCGCCCCGCGACCAATCTGCAACTCGCGCCTTCGACCTGCCACGGAAGTTCTAGTGTAACCGACCCCGCCCCGCGACCAATCTGCAACACCGACTTGGCAGAGGGGGTGATTTCCATGAGTGTAACCGACCCCGCCCCGCGACCAATCTGCAACCTCCGACCATCGCCGAGGT
>WGMF01000007.1 GCA_016125215.1 Phycisphaera sp. | reverse complement strand
TGGCCATCCTTGGCCTCCTGTGGTGAGGTTGTTGAAGCACCACCATCATCACAGGAGGTCTTATTCTGCGCAACCACGCCTAACGCGCGCTGTGGCGCGGAGTTATGAGAGGGTGAGTCTAAAGTTGATGGCGTTCGTGTCAGGTACCTTTATTTGACTTTTTGGCGGATTCAAATCCGAAGCGCAACGCCGGGCCACGCGGCCAATCGGCCATTTCTACCCGACTATCGCAGCCTGATCGTCGCCAGCGCCACCGCGGCCAGGATGGCGCTGATGATCCAGAAGCGCACGACGACCTGTTGCTCCGTCCAGCCGCCGAGGTGGAAGTGGTGGTGGATCGGGGCGCAGCGAAAAATGCGTTTCCCGCTGGACATCTTGAAATACCCGACCTGCAGGATCACGCTAAGCGCCTCCATCACGAAGACGCCGCCGATCACAATGAGCAAAAACTCCTGGCGGATCACCACCGCGATATAACCCAGCAAACCCCCCAGCGCCAGCGAGCCGGTGTCGCCCATGAAGACCTGTGCGGGGTTGCAGTTGAACCAGAGAAAGCCCAGGCACGAGCCGACCACCGCCCCGGCGAGGATGGCCAACTCGTCGCTGTAGGGGATGTAGGGCACGAGCAGGAACTTCGCGGCGTCGGGCCGACCGGCGATCAGCGCGAGGATCATGAAGGCAAAAGCGACGACGATCATGATGCCGCTGGCAAGGCCGTCCATCCCGTCGGTGAGGTTCACCGCATTGGAAGAGCCGGCGATGACGAAGATCGACAGCAGCACAAAAGCCCACGGGCCGAGGGTGAGATACTTCACGAGCACAGGCGAGGGGACGTAGTCCTTGAGGTTGGGGTCGTAGGTCCAGGCCTTGATGAAGGGCAGGTTCAGGCAGTGCGACATCTCGCGGAAGTGCTCGAACTGGGCGCGTACGGACAGGTCCTCGATGGTGGTGGGCTTGGTGATGCCGTAGTGGTGGATGAACAGCCCGAGCACCACAGCCAGCCCGAGTTGGAAGAGAAACTTCTCGCCGGAGAAAAGCCCCTGCCGTGAGCCGGGCTTGCGACGCGCAGCGGTGAGCTTGAGGTAGTCGTCAAACCCGCCGAGCACCGCGAGGCAGACGAGACAGATCAGCGCCATCTGCACGTAGAAGCTGCCGATGTCTGCCAGGAGCACGGCACAGGTGAAGATCGCCCCGACAATCAGGACGCCACCCATGGTGGGGGTGTTCTTCTTGTCTTTCATCAGGACGTTGAGGTCTTTGTGGAAGAACTCGGGCGCGTCGCCGACCTTGAGCTTGAGCAGCGTCCGCACGGTGCGTTTGCCCAGGAGCGTGACGATGGCAAAGGAAAGGATGATGGCCATCACCGCCCGGAACTCAGCGAAAGTAAACGGCCGAACAAACCCGTACAGCCCGTGGGCCTTGAGGAAGTCAGCGAGGTAGAGGATGAAGTGGTAGAGCATGGGGGCGGGTCAGGATTTAGCCGCAGATAAACACAGATGAACGCAGATGGAAGCCGTGAGCCTGAGAGACGGGAGAACGATTGATGAATGATGATTGATGTTCTGGGGCATTGAAAAGCGCCATCCGTAACAGTGCTGTGTTGATGTTTTATCTGCGTTTATCTGCGGCGACTCTGCCCATCGTATCGGCAAAGCGGGCTTCGAGTGCGGGGACGATGCGTTCGAGGGCCATGCCGCGTGAGGCCTTGAGCAGGAGGGTGTCGCCGTCACGCAGGAGGTTGGCCACGTGGTCGGGGATGTCGTTGTTCCATTGGGCAAACGTGTGGACACGCTGGGCGGGCCAGTGTCGCAGGAGCGATTCGGCTGTGAAGAGCGAGAGCTTGCCGATGAGCACGGCTTCGCGGACGGTGTGGCCCATATCGGCCAGTGTTTGACCGATGGAGCGGTGCAGATCGGGTGCGTGGTTGCCCAGTTCGAGCATGTCACCCAGGACGACGACGGCACTGTCGGGCCGGGCGTGGTCACGCAGCGTTTGCAGGGCGGCCCGGACGGAGTCGGGGTTGGCGTTGTAGGCGTCGTGGATGAGCGTGATGTGATGGGGGGGTTGGCCGACCGTGACGACCTGGCTGCGCATCGGTGCGGGCTTGGCGGATTCGAGCGCGAGACAGGCCACTTCGAGCTTGCCCCCGAGGTGCTTTGCGACGGCTAACGCGAGCAGGGCGTTGGTGACGTTGTGTGCCCCCGGGAGGGGGAGTGTGAACGCCGGCCCGCCTTGAAGTTCGATGCGTGTGCCTTGAGTCAGTCCGAGCGGCGTGGTGTTTTTGAGCCGTACCACGGCGTCGGGTGATTGGCCTATGGTGATCAGACTAACAGAGTGTTTGAGTGCGGTATCACGCAGGTTATCGAGTTGTTCGCAGGAATCGGGGACGAACGCGACGCCACCGGTCTTGAGGTGTGCGAGTATCGAGGCTTCTTCGTTTGCCACGCCTGCGAGCGAGCCGAAGTACCCGATGTGCTCGTGGCCGATCGAGGTGACGACGACACCGTCGGGCCTGACGATGCGGGAGAGCGCGTCGATCTCGCCGGGGTGGTTGGTGCCGACTTCGACCACAGCAAAGCGGTGCGTGTCGGGATCGACGCCCAGGAGCGTGAGCGGCACGCCGAGGTGGTTATTGAAACTCTTGGGCGATTGGTGGCCGGTGCCGAGCGTGGCAGAGAGCGTTGTGTGGATGAGCGACCGCGTGGTGGTCTTGCCGTTGGACCCGACGACGCCGACGACGGGGATACGTGATTTAGCCAGGAAATCCCGGTGTTCGACGGCAAGGTCCTGCAGGGCCCCGACGGTGTCGTTGACGCATAGCACCGGGGTGTTGAGACTGATCCCGCCGGGCAATGTGTCGGGCTTGCAGACCACGCAGACGGCTGCGCCGCGATCCATCGCCGTGGTGAGATAGTCGTGGCCGTCGAACGTTTCGCCCGGGATGGCAAAAAAAGCCTGGCCCTTTTCGAGGCTGCGTGTGTCGGTGTTGACGGTGTGGATCACCGCTTGCGGGTCGCGGGGTTCAACGAGCCAGCGTCCGTGCGTGACGTGTCGGATTGTTTCAAGCGTCCATGCCCGCATCGGGTCCAGACTCGTTTACCGTGATGGTCCGCTGACCGGCTTGTGGTGAAGTGCCCATTGCATTAGCGCCTCGGCCGCGTGGACCCGGTCGTCGAAGGGGTGCTTGACCCTGCCGACGATCTGGTAATCCTCGTGGCCCTTGCCCGCGAGCAGGACGGTATCGTCGCTTTGGGCCAAGCCGACGGCCAGATGGATCGCCTTGCGTCGGTCGGGTTCGACGGTGACGCGTCCGGTGGCCTGTGCCTGTTCGCTCACACCCTTGAGGATGTCACCGATGATCGACAACGGGTCTTCCGTGCGTGGGTTGTCGGAAGTGATGACGACGTGGTCCGAGAGCCTGCAGGCAATGGACGCCATCTGAGGGCGCTTGGTCTTGTCCCGGTCGCCCCCGCAGCCAAAGAGCGTGATGAGCCGACCACGTGTGAGCGGTCTGAGCGCAAGCAACACGTTCTCTAGCGCGTCGGACGTATGCGCATAGTCCACAAGAACCCCCGGAAGCAAAACCCCCGGAAGCAAAACCCCCGGTGGAGGTGACTGGTGACTGGTGACCGGTGACTCGTGTGACAAGGGTAATCGCACCGGCTCCAACCTTCCGGGGGGAGCGGGGCAGGTTTGCAGGGCTTTTCGCAGGTGACGCGCCATGGCGCTGACGCAGTTGGCCGCCGCGATGGCCTGGAGGACGTTCATCACGTTATGCCGACCTACCAGTGGGAGCTCGACCTCGACAGAACCCCAGGGCCCGGCAAAACGCGCGTGCGTCGAGGTGGGTTTCATGGAGAGGATCGTGCCCCGGCAGGTGTTCGGGTCGCCCTCGCAATCGCCCGCCTCGGGGTTGAGCGTGCAACGCAGGACCCTGGCCTTGCAGTCGCGCAGCATCCGGTCGGCGTAAGGGTCGTCGATGTTCACCACCGCCCAGGCCTCGGGGTCGAGCTGTTCGAAGAGGATCGCCTTGGCCGCGGCGTAGGCGTCCATCGTCTTGTGATAGTCGAGGTGGTCGCCAGTGAGGTTGGTAAAGACCGCGACATCGATGTCCAGCGCCGCGGTGCGTCCCTGATGAAGCCCGTGACTGGAGAGTTCCATCGCCACCGCACCGCAGCCGTGGCTGACCATCGAGGCCAGCAGGCGTGAGGTCTCGATGGCACCGGGTGTGGTGAGCGAGGCTTGCTCGCGCGACCGGCCGTCGTCGAGCAGGACCGTGCCGATGAGTCCCGCCTTGACGCCGGCCGCGGCGAGCAGGTGCTGGACGACAAACGTCGTGGTGGTCTTGCCGTTGGTCCCCGTGACGCCGACGCACTTCAAAGATCGGCTTGGCTGACCGTAGAAGCGCTCCGCGAGTTCGCCACACAAGGCCTGGTCGACCCTGGGTGTCACGATGACCGGGACCCCGACATCGCGGCTGGGCGGGTTTTGCGTGAGGATGGCTGAAGCGCCCCGTTTGACGGCGTCATCGAGATAGAGACCGCTCGTCCCGTCTGGGCCGGGCCGATCGATGAAGAGCGTTCCGGGGGCGACTTGTCGGGAATCGTCGGTGAGTCCAGTAACACTGAGTTGTGGGAGGCCCGCCTCATCACAGCGCGTAGGGAGAGCCTCGAATAGTGGTTCAAGTTGCATCACAATAGCCCGTTTGGGTGTGGCGTAAGGCGCACGACGCCCGTTGTGTGTTATCGGCCACTTGATTGCAATCCGTGGAACTTTCAATGGATCATAGGCCCGCCCGGGGTCCGACGGGACCACCCGAGTCCATCTTCCGGTTATGGGCTAGTGGGAATCACCTAATCCAGTGGGCCAACATATCTTCCATGTTTTCTCAGACGGTACAGCTGAACCTTGTATGCCCTAACCCGACGGGTCACGGTGAATTGCACAAAAGTGTTTCCGCAACAAAGTCGATCATGCATCTATCGTGCTGGTACGTGTGTCGGGGTGGCAGGCTCGGTTAATTTGATAGGGGAGTTCAATTCATGCCGCCAGAGGCTGACAAATTCATCGACACACTCCAGTTAAGCACGAACGACCGCAAGCGATTGATCTCCGAGATCAACAAGGGCAACCGCCCAGTTGCCCAAGGCATGGAACGCCGAAGGCCACGGTTTGACTTCACACCCTCGGCCATTGCGATCCTGATCGTCCAGCCCGGCGGCGGGAAATACAAGTACTCCGTGACCCCACGCAACATCAGCACCGGCGGGCTGGCGTTTGTCCATGGCCGATTCGTCCACGTGGGCAGTGTCTGCATCTGCGCCCTCAAGACCCTGTCAGGCAAGGCGATCCTCGTCTACGGCAAGGTCGTTCGATGTCGGCATCTTCAGGGGCTTGTCCACGAGGTCAGTGTCGCCTTTGATGACGAAGTCTCCGTCGAAGATTTCGTCGAACTCACGCCCGATGAACGCAGACGCTTGCAGGATTACGAAGCGCTGCACGGCGGACAGAACACTTCGGTGACATCGGTCCATGGACCGGCGTGCTCATCCGGCGGCAGCATCCCGCCCGTTGACCGCAGGTCCACACGCGGTTCGGCATTGGTCGTCGACAGCACACCCGGCGACCGATCGGCGATCACCCCGTGGCTGCGCGACGTGGGCCTGAAGTTCACCGACGCCGGCAACGACAAGCAGGCCTTGGCCATGATCCAGAACCAGAAGTTCCTTGTGGCCATCGTGAACTGTAAAAAATGCTCCAGCGAAGGTCTGGATGTTGTTCGCAGACTCCGCAAGGCCGGCTTCAGCGCGCCGATCGTTGCGATCGATGTGGACAAAGACCCCCAGCAGGAAGCCGCCGCACTCGAAGCCGGCGCCAACGCCTGCCTCTCCAAACCTCTCGAATCAAAATCTTTCAACACCGCGGTCGCCAACCTGACCAGCGACGACATGATGGCGGCCTGACCGATAACACGGACGGTCACGCCCCTATCAGGCCGCGGCCATCTCGTGCATCCGGGTGACGATCGATCGCGTCACGCCCTGTCGCACCCACACGCTCGTCCGGCCACGGTGGCCGTGTACGTCCGTCAACCGCTGCAGGTAGGTCTGCAACTGCGTCTCGTCGAACCCGAGCAGAAACTCCACCGGGGCGCTGCGGTTCTGTTGACGGATCATCTCGATCATCTGGTGCTTGCTCATGGTCGGCCTCGCAAAGGGGGGACACAAGGTCTTGCGGGACGGTCGTCCGCGAACAGATGGATCGGACATCGCACCGATTCACCGTGAGGCGTTTGAGTGTCCCGTGTTATCGGTCATCTCTGACCCCATCGATCCCCACGTTAAATCCGGAACCATGACCACCGGGATTTGTTCTACTATGATCCCATTGTCGGAGCTTTCGTTCCCACTACTGTCGGAGTGCGTCACCCATGGGGATCACCGTTCGAAGCCCACACGACGGCGAGCTTGTCAAAGTCCGTGACGAAGATGTTGGCAGGGCTGTGCGCGACAAGGCCGGTCGAATCTTCTACGTCCTCCCACGCAGTGACGGCAAAGGCCACTACGGCGCACCGACCCGGGCCAGCGGCCAGAAGGATGAGCAGCGTGCCATCCAGATGGAAGAACGCATGGGCAAAGCGCAGGATCACGCCCGTGCCCAACTCGACGCCGTCCACGACGCCACCGGCAAGCGTCGCAATTCATCCCGTGGCAAGCTCGTGATCCTCTTCTTTGTCATCGTGATCGGGTCGCTTGCGGGTTACGCGGTCTACCTCGTCACCACCGGGCAGGTCCCCTGGCAGAACCCCGTTGCCGCCACGACCGACACCGGCCTCAAATACGAAATCCTCAAGCCCGGACACGGTGATCCCGCCGTCACGGGTCAGACCGTCACGCTCCACTACAAAGGCTCGCTGCTCGCCGACGGCAGTGTCTTCGACGATTCGTTTGCGCGTGGCCAACCCATCACCATCAAGCTCGGCGTCGACAGGATGATCGCCGGGTTCACTCAGGGCGTCATCGGCATGAAAGTCGGCGAGCTCCGGAGGCTCACCATCCCCCCGAACCTTGCCTACGGCAACCGCGCACAACCGAACATCCCCGCAAACGCCACGCTCGTCTTCGAGGTGGAGCTGCTATCCATTGATTAGAGACCGCGGGTCGGCCTTGTCAGGAGTCTTCACATGAAACGATGGGTCTTATCGATTGGGCTGCTTGTCGCCCTGTGTGCCTGTGGCCGAAACGCCGCCCCGCGCGAAGCCGACTTCATCTTCGCCGTCGGCGACGAGCACATCTTCATCGACCCGCAGAAGATCAGTTGGGTCAGCGACGGACGCATCGCGCACTGCCTTTTCGAGACGCTCCTGACCTACTCCGTCCCCGACCTGACGCTCGAACCGGCCGCGGCTGAAAAGTACGAGGTCAGTGAAGACGGGAAGACCTACACCTTCCACATCCGACCCGACGCCCGGTGGTCCAACGGCGACCCCGTTACCGCGGGTGATTTCGTCTACGCCTGGCGCCGTGCGATGCTCCCCGACTTCGCAGCCGACTATTCGCAACTCATGTTCCTCATCGACGGCGCGGAAGATTTCTTCAACTTCCGTGCAAAACAGCTCAAGACATTTCTTGAGAAAGACGCCGCCCGTGAGACGACCGCCGAGAGACTCTGGCAGGAGGCCCTCGATCGCTTCGAACAGACCGTCGGCCTCAAAGCGACCGATGACCACACGCTCGTCGTCACCCTGCGCTCACCCACCGCCTACTTCCCACAATTGTGCGCGTTCATCACCTTTGCCCCCGTCCACCGTGCCAGCCTTGAACCCGCCGAACGCCTTAACGCTACATCGGGGATGCTCGAACGCGACGAGGCCTACTGGACCGATCCCGCTCGCCTGACCACCAACGGACCGTATGTCCTCGAACGCAGACGCTTCAAACGCGACCTGCTCCTCAAGGCCAACGACCACTTCCACGCCCGGTCTCAGATGAAGAATACCTCGATCCTCGAACGCTTCATCGGCGAACCGCAGACCGCTCTGCTGGCCTATCAACAGGGCGATGTCGATTGGTTGGCGGACATCCCCACCGCCTCGCCCATCGCCGCGGACCTGGTCCACAACAAACGCCCCGACGTGCAGGTCGTGAATATGGCCGGCGTCTATTTCTACAACTTCAACTGCAACGCCACGCTCACCGACGGCTCGAACAACCCGCTTGCCGACGTGCGCGTCCGCACCGCATTGCAGATGGCGGTCGACCGTCAGACGCTCGTCACCAAGGTCACCCGGCTCAACCAGAACACGGTCAAAACCTTCGTCCCGCCCGGGGCGGTGAACGGGTACACCCCACCGGAGGAAGCGGGTATCGGCTACGACGTGGGCCGGGCTAAGCAACTGTTAGCCGAGGCCGGCTTCCCCGACGGCAGGGGCCTCACCGGGCTGTCGATCCTCTACAACTCCGGCTTCGGGCACGAGACGATTGCCCAGGCGATCCAGGCCATGTGGGAACGCGACCTGGGCGTCAAGGTCCAACTCGAGGGTGTCGAGGTCAAAAGATTCAGCGAACGCCTCAAGAAGCACGACTTCACCCTCTGCCGGGCAAGCTGGTTCGGCGACTACCCCGACCCGACGACCTGGCTCGACAAGATGGCGACCGGCAACGGCAACAACGATTGCCAGTACACGAATCCCGAGTACGACAAGTTGTTAGGTCAGGCCGCGAATGAACTCGACCCTATCAAGCGTATGGACCTGCTCAAGCAAGCCGAGGCGGTCATGCTCAGGGATTCGCCCATGCTCATGCTCTACCAGTATTCGCAGGTCTACCTGAGCGACCCCGGTAAAGTGACCGGCCTGAACCACAACCCCTGGGCACGCTGGCGGCTGGAGCAGGTGCAGGTCAACCGGTGACGGAGTTTGGGTGCCACTGGCGGCTTGTCCGCCAGTGAAATAACCGCACGACTCATGCACTGGCGGGCAAGCCGCCGGTGGCACACCCATCCGTGCTCATTCAACTCACGGCGACACAAAATCGATCTTGCCGACCTTTGGCACAAGGCCCGCGTCGGTGGCTTCGTCGAGGAATTGCTGGACGGCCTGCCGTCCCTTGTCGCCGTAGTCGAGTGTCCAGTCGTTGACGTACATCCCGACGAACTTGTCCGCGGTTTTCTTGCCCATGTCCCGGGCGTAGTGCAGGGCGTACTCGACCGCTTCGTCGCGGTGATCGAGGGCGTAGCGGATCGACTCTAACAGAATGTTACATATCTCTTCCATCTTTTCGGGGCCCAGGTCACGGCGGATGGCGTTGCCGCCCAGCGGAAGCGGGAGCCTGCGTGAGCTTGTCCACCACTTGCCCAGGTCTTCGATGCAAGCCAGCCCGGCTTGGGAATAGGTGAGCTGGCCCTCGTGGATGATCAGGCCCGCGTCGTATTCACCGGCTACAACTTTGGGGATGATCTGGTCGAACATGACCACGTCGTAGTCGATGGTGCGTTCTGCCCCGGGTTGGCAGCCGAGTTCGAGGAGGCGCAGCTGCAGGGCCAGCCACGCGCTGGTGCGCTTGCCGGGGATTGCCAGTCTTCGCCGTTTGGAGCCTTTCGGGGGCTGGGGTTCGGGCGTTGCGACCGGCGTGAACAACTCGCGGAGGTTGAAGTTTTCTTTGGCCACGACCATCGGCCCGTAGCCGTCGCCCATCGATGAGCCGCAGCTCGTCATGGCGTATTTGTCCGCCACGTAGGGGTACTCGTGGATCGACAGGGCGGTGATCTCCAGTTCGCCGCGCTCGGAGCGTTCGTTGAGGGATTGGATGTCCTCGAGGACATGGACGAAGTCGTAAGGCCCGGTGTCGATGCAGGGGGTGTAGGTCTTCCCGCCGGGGCCCGAGCCGTCGGGGAAGTTCGCCAGGGGGTACCACATGAAGGCGTCGTCGGGGTCGGGTGAGTGGCCGATGCGGAGCGTGGTGCGTGTGGTGGTGGTCATGTGGGGATTGTAGCGGACAGTTTCACGCGGGGGTCGCAGAGAGGAGTTTCTCGCGAAGCTCGCCAAGGCGCAAAGTGAGAAGATGTTGATAATAGAATATTTTTTGCCGTTTCACGTGACGATCGAATACTCACCCCGGAACCCAGAAATTGTCTTTATCACTTCGCGCCTTCGCGAGCTTCGCGAGAACTTCGAATTACCGCATGTGATCGATCTCGTCCGTCGGCGGCGCATCGGTGGTGTCGACGGCGGGTGGGGCGGTTGGGTCGGGCTCGGGCGCGGGGGAGATTTCGGGCAGGAGGATGGATTTGCGGATGATTCGCGCCAGGAGGTCGCGTTCGAGGGATTCGTCACGCTGCACGGGCCGCCAGTAGATCGGTGCGAGGCCGGCTCGCGCCTGGTCGTCGGAGAGGGGCATGGTCGAACCGAACACGTTGTAGCCGTTGGACGATCCGGTGAGGCGCTTGCCCGGGCGGGCCTGTCTTTCGATGACGACCTCGCTGCTTAGCAGGTAGGTGGCGGGGTCGTTCTCGACGGGCTGGAGCGTGATGCGGACGAGTCTGCGTTCGTTGTTGAAGGTGGATTGCGTGGCCAGGGCGAGCGTGTTTTTGTCGGCACGCCACGGCTCAAAGATCGTGGACGCCCCCTGGGGTTTGCTGGTGACGACGCCGAAGCGGTAGTCCTGTCGGTCCACACGGAATCCCCTGTCACGCAGCACGAGGACCGCTGCCCGTTCGAGTCGGCTGTATTCGCGCACGTCGACTTCGATGGGGTTGGAGACGCTGGGCTTCGAGGCACAGCCCAGCAAGGGGGCCAGGGTCAGTGCGATGAGAACAGCGCCCGATAACTTCATCGTGTTTGTGATTGCACAGGGTTCAATCCGCATGGTCGTTGCAGTTTATCCAATCCCAATCGTCGCGGGCAAACCCGGCTGAATCCGATAAAGGTGCGACACCGGCTCGTCGATGCACAAGAGGCTGGCCTCGATGGGGAAACGAGCGAGTGAACCAAGTCAAAAATAAAACCCAACCGCCCGCCGACACCGAGCCGGGGCGCAGGGGCCTGAGCCTGAGTTTTGAGGGCAAGGTCGTCATGGGCACGCTCGTGATGGGTGTGCTGCCCGCCTGGGCCACGGCGACGGTCCTGGCGGTGGTGCTGCGTCGGATGGAGGTCCCCGCGTGGTTGCCCTCGGTCCTGGTGGGCGGGGTTTGTGTGGTGAGTCTGCTGGTGGTGACGGTGCTCGTGCGCCGATGGCTCGTGCCGTTGCGGGCGATACGGCAGGCGGCAAAGCGACTGGCCTCCGGAGACCGACCCAGTCACGTCGTGGTCGACGGACAGGACGACATGGCCCAGTTGGCCAACACCTTCAACCGCATGGCGCAGACGCTCTGGCTCTCACGCAGGCTCATGCAGGACGAAAATGTCCGCCTCGAACGCAAGGTCCGCAAGCGCACCGGCGCCCTGCGACAGGCCAAGCTCCGGCTCGAAGAAGAGGTCCGTGACAAGAACGAGTTTCTCCGGGCTGTCAGCCACGACCTGGGCGCGCCGCTGCGCAACATCTCCGGCCTGGCGGCCATGCTGCTGCTCAAGCACAAGGCAGAGCTTGCCGACGACGCGGTCAACAAGCTCGAACGCATCCGTGCCAACGTCACCAGTCAGGTCTCGCTGCTCGACGACCTGATGGAACTCTCTCGCCTGCGCACACGCCCGGGCAAGGAACAGGCGGTTGACTTGAACAAGATGCTCGCTGAACTGCGGGACAGCCTGAGTTTTGACCTCGAAGACAAACGCATCGAATTGAGTGTGCAGCCGGGCCTGCCCACGATCCGCGCCGACGCCAATCGGGTTCGGCAGGTCTTCCAGAACCTGCTGGACAACGCGGTGAAATACATGATGGACCAGCCGACTCGTTGCGTCTGGGTCGTACACACACCCGAGGCCCGCGAGCACCACTTCATCGTCAAAGACACCGGCAAGGGGATCGCCGAGGTGGATCGGCCGTTTGTGTTCGACGTGTTCCGCAGGGCGACGCATTCGGGCACGCACAACGTCGCGGGCAAGGGCGTCGGGCTGGCGGGGGTCAAGACGATCGTCGAGTCCTACGGCGGGCGCATCTGGGTCGAGAGCGAGCCGGGCGTGGGCAGCGCGTTTCACTTCACGCTGGACCGCAAACGCGTGGCTGTGAAGGCGGTGGCCGATCCGTTACCTGTTCATGATGTCAGCGGCAAATCTTCTCGGACCTGAAACTTCATCATCTGTAACGGTTATGTCGGTTGGTGGGTTAATCGCCGCGGGGATTGTGTCGATGCACCCATCGAGCCATGACCACCCATGTCGCGCCCAGATTGCTGATTGTCGAGGACGACGCGGACACCGCGCAGCTCATCACCGAGGCGCTGGAAGACCACTTCGGCCCCGGTTGTGTTACACACGCCGACCACGTCCGGGCGGCGCTGGCGCTGGACCCTCACGGTTTTGACCTCATCCTCTCGGACATGAACCTGCCCGACGGACTTGGGCTGGACGTGCTCAAGGGGATGCTCCAGAGGCGACCGGACATCCCGGTGGTATTCGTGACGGGAGAGGGCATCCTCGACAACGCGCTCGAAGCGATCCGGCAGGGGGCTTACGACTACGTGGTCAAAGCCGGCGACTATCTCTTTGCGATCCCGATCGTCGTCGAAAAAAACCTGGCCATCTGGCGGACCAAACGCCAGAACAAGGAACTCGAGCACCGTCTGCAGTCCACCCTCGAACAGGTCAACATCAAGAACGCCCAGTTGGAGGAGATGGTGGCCAAGCTCGAAACGATGGCCACCACCGACCCGTTGACGGGCTTGGTCAACCGCCGCGCGTTCAACGAGGCGCTCGTCCGTCTCTACAACGAAAAGCACCGCTACAACCAGGACCTGGCCTGCTTCATGATCGACCTCGACCGCTTCAAGCAATACAACGACACGCTCGGCCACCAGGCGGGCGACCAACTGCTCCAGCGCGTCGCCGAGGTACTCATGACCAACTGCCGAAAGACGGACGTCGTCGGGCGCTACGGCGGGGATGAGTTTGTCATTCTTCTGCCGATGACGGACGAGGCCACCGCGAAACAGGTCGGCCAGCGCATTTTGCGTGAGTTCGAGCTGTCGATGCAGACGTTTGAGAAGTCCCACCCCGACACGCCCAGGGTCCGGATGAGCGCGGGCCTGGCGTGTTTCAGCAAGGGCCGGCCGACCACGCCCGAGCAACTCGTCTCGCAGGCGGATCACGCCCTCTACCATTCCAAGCACAGCGGCCGGGGACAGTTGAGCGTCTTCAACCTCAACCCCACCCAGCCACACACCCCGTCGCACGCCACGGGCTCTCAGGTCAACTGACCTCGTAAGACAAGCCGACCGCTGTGGCATACACTCGCCCGCATGAGCGAGCCGTGCCCCTATGTCTCACACGGCGGGTTGAAGCTGGCCGCGGCGCTGGATGCGTTTGACATCGATGTCAACGGTCGCGTCTGCGCGGACCTGGGCGCCAACGTCGGCGGGTTCACGGATTGCCTGCTCCAGCGCGGCGCCGCACACGTTTACTCGGTCGATACCGCTTACGGACAGTTCGACTGGAAGCTGCGCAACGACGAGCGTGTCACCGTGATCGAACGCACCAACGCGCTGCACTTTGACCCGCACTCGATCGAGGGCTTCGATTCACACAGGCCGACACTCGTTGTGATCGACCTCGGCTGGACGAGGCAGCAACTGGCTATCCCCGCCGCCCTGCGCTGGCTTGTCGATACACGGGGTGACGCCACCATCGTGACGCTCATCAAACCGCATTACGAAGCGGACCGTTCGCAGCTCACGCGCGGCAAGCTCAGTGACGAAGACGCCCAAGTGGTCTGCGACCGTGTTATTGCGGAGATCCCAAACGTGGTCGGTTGTATCGAATCCCCCATCCGCGGCGGTTCTTCAAGAGGGGGCAGGGGCAACCGGGAGTTCCTCGCCTGCCTGCGCTTGGCAACGTGCTGAGCCAGTCGTACGGTATCCCCGGCGCGATACACTGCCCGCTATGTACGAAGTCACCATCCAGCGTGTTTTTGCCGCCGCCCACGCGATCCGCCTGTACGACGGCTCCGTCGAGACCCTGCACGGCCACAACTGGCCCGTGGAGGTGACGGTGGCCTGTGAAAAGCTCGACGACATGGAGGTCGTGATGGATTTCCACCTTCTCGAAAAACTCGTGGACGGCGCGATCAAGCCCTTCCACAACGCCAACCTCAACGAACTCGAACCCTTCCTGGGCTTCCAAGTCAACCCCACCGCTGAGCGCATCGCTGAGCACATCGGCAAGACCGTGGCCAAAGGTTTGCCCGATCACGCCAGACTCATACGATCCTCCGTCGGCGAAGCGCCCGGCTGCATAGCAACCTACCGACCGTGAACCCAGGACCCATTGAATACCCTTTATCCGGTGATGGACCGCCACGATGTCACGCGAGCTAGAAGCTGTACCCCGGCACGGACGCAATGAATTGCAGACCTACTGGACGCGGTCCCAGGGGCCGTTGCAGTCGCTGATTTTTCTGCTGCCGTTGATTGTCCTGTATGAACTGGGTGTCACGCTGGTGCGCGTGCAGGGGGTGGACTACGACATCTCCGCCCGCCGACTGCTCTTTGACGTGGTCGACTGGCTGGGGATCACCGCCTTTGGCTACTACCTGCCGGGGCTGCTCATCGTGGTGGTGCTCCTGTGCATGCACCTGGTCAAGCGTGACAAGTGGCGGGTGGAATGGCGTGAACTGCTGATGATGGCGGGTGAATCGTTCGTGCTCGCTCTGCCGTTGTTTGTCTTCATGTTGCTGCTCGTGAGGCAGCCGCCGCAGGCCGCTTCGATGACCGCGGACATCGGCGAGCAGAGCTGGCAGGCGCAGATGGTCTTCAGCGTCGGGGCGGGGCTTTACGAGGAGCTGGTCTTTCGGCTCTTTGCCATCGCGTTGTTGCACCTGCTCTTCGTGGATGTGCTGGCGTTGCCCGAACACGTAGGCGCGTTCGGGTGTGTGGCAATCAGCGCCGCGGCCTTTGCGCTCTACCACTTCCCGAGCCTCGGCGGCGTCGAACCGGGTCGCTTCATGTTCTACATGGCGGCGGGGGTCTACTTCGCGGGCATCTTCGTGCTCAGGGGCTTTGGCATCGTGGTCGGGGTCCACGCGCTGTACGACGTGCTCGTCGTGCTCGTGGCGATCATGCAGAGGTAAGAGCGTGTCAGTCCCCCCTCCTTCTTCAGAGGGAGGGGTAGGGGGAGGGTGTTCCGAATCACCCTTACTGAAATTCTATTGAAATCCCTCACTGCGCATCCCCTCCCCAACCCCTCCCCTTCAAAGGGGAGGGGCTTTTCAGACACGTTTGCCGCTTAGACTCTCTCACCGCAACAGGTTGTATTTCAGGATGCACCACAGCGCGCGCAGACCGTCTTTGAGGCCGATTTTTTTGCCCTCTTCGTAGGTGCGACCGGCGTAGGAGATGCCGACTTCATAGATTCGGCAGCGCTGTTTGGCCACCTTGGCGGTGATCTCCGGCTCGAAGCCGAAGCGGTTTTCCTCGATCGTGATCTTCTGGATGACCTCGCGCTTGAAGATTTTGTAACAGACCTCCATGTCGGTCAGGTTCAGGTCGGTGAACATGTTCGAGAGCGTGGTGAGCAACTTGTTGGCCAGCGAGTGCCAGTAGTAGAGCACGCGGTGCGACTGCCCGCCGACGAAGCGTGAGCCGAAGACCACGTCGGCCTTGCCGGAGAGGATGGGTTCGAGGAGCGTGGGGTATTCGTGCGGGTCGTATTCGAGGTCGGCGTCCTGGATGAGGACGATGTCCCCCGTTGCGTGGGCAAAGCCCGTTCGCAGGGCCGCGCCCTTGCCTTGATTGACCTCGTGCATGGCCAGGCGGTAGCCCGGGCCGGTGGCGATCTGCTGGAGTTTGTCGCGTGTGCCGTCGGTCGAGCAGTCGTCCACGACGACGATTTCCTTATCGATTTTGAGGCGGACCGACTCGACCTCGCGCAGCAGGGCTTCGATGGTGTGGACCTCGTTGTAAACCGGGATGATTATCGACAGGAGCAATGGCGACTCCGATGGGGGTGATGGCTTGCGCGGGTTACCGTCCGTCGGGCTGCTGGGCACACCAGCGCATCAGGTTAAGCCATTCCTCGCGTTGTTGCGTGACAAGCCGTTCGGGCGATTGGTTTTGCCTGTGTGCATGCTCGGCTTGATCGATGAAGGCGTGCGGGTCGTAGTGGGCAAGTCGCTCCATCGCGGGGTGGCTGCCGACACGCCTAAACCAGTAGTGGCTGTTGGAGAAATCGCCCTCGCGTCGGTGCATGATGCCGTGCCAGTAGGAGCCTGTGGTTGAGTCGATGGATTGACTGACAACGTGGCTCTTGTCCAGTTCGTCGACATAAAGCCATAGCCCCGCGGCGAGCGTGGGGTTGGATTTGAATAGCGTGTTATGCAGGATCGATTCGACTGTGGGCGTGAGTTGAGTGTGAGCGGACGGGCCCTCCACGACCAACCGTGTCATCGCACGGTCCAACGGCAGCGCGTCGAGCAACGGTTTGAGCAGCGGGTCGAGGCTTTCGTGGATGGACACCGGCATGGCAGGATTTTACGGCTAAAACCCTGATACACAACCGGGCTTGGACGCCACGCCTCCCGGGGGTTTGGGGTTCAGGTTGGTTTCCGCTAACATGCCCACCCACCCAACCCAAGGAGCACCCCCATGGCGGAACAGAAAGCAACCAACATCACCTGGCACGAAGGCTCGGTCACACGCGAAGAGCGTCACAAGAACCTCGGCCAGAAGGGCTGCACGCTGTGGATGACGGGCCTGTCTGCCAGCGGCAAGAGCACGGTTGCGGTCGCGCTCGAGCAGGTGCTCCTTCAGCGCGGCAAGCACGCCTACCGCCTCGACGGCGACAACATCCGCATGGGCCTGAACAAGAACCTGGGCTTTTCAGCCGAGGACCGCGCGGAAAACATCCGACGCATCGGCGAGGTCGCCAAGCTCTTTGCCGACGCCGGCATCATCACCGTGACCAGCTTCATCTCGCCCTACAAGGCTGACCGCGACACGGTCCGCAAGCTGCACGATGATGCCAAGATCCCGTTCATCGAGGTCTACGTGAACTGCCCGCTGGACGAGGCTGAAAAGCGCGACCCCAAGGGCCTCTACAAGAAAGCGCGAGCCGGCCAGATCAAGGGCTTCACCGGTATCGACGACCCCTACGAAGCGCCCGAAAAGCCCGAGCTTGAACTCCGCACCGACAAGCTCTCCATCGCCGAATCGGTCCAGGACCTGCTCGACCTGCTGGCCAAGCACGGCTTGATGGGCGCGTAAAGCGACTCGCATCCTTCGGCATGCTAGAGTAACTACGCTGTCCCATGCGTGAAGCTGGACAGTCATCGCTCTATGCACCACTCCTTGCTGTTTGACATCGGTATTGCGGTGATGGCGGCTACCGCCCTGGGGCTTGTTGCGCACTGGCTGAAGCAACCCATCCTTCTGGGCTACCTGCTTGCCGGCGTGCTGGTGGGCAAGGAGATGGGGCTGGGCCTGATCGAGAGCGGCGAGAACATCGAAACCATCTCCGAGATCGGATTGGTGCTGCTGCTTTTCATCATCGGTCTTGAACTGAACATCAAGGCGGTGCTGGCCTCGGGCAAACAACTGCTCATCGTCGGCGTGGGGCAGTTCGTGCTCTGTGCGCTGCTGGGCGCGGCGGTGTTTGGTGTGAGTGGTTATGGGTTTGCAGGCTCCCATGCCGACGGGCTTTATCTTGCGATCATGTGCGGGCTGTCGAGCACCGCGATCGTCGTGAAAATGCTTTACGACAAGGGGGAACTCGACACGCTGCCGGGCAGGCTGACCCTGGGCGTGCTGGTGATCCAGGATATCTACGCCATCCTCGTTCTGGCGTTTCAACCGAATTTTGCGGACCCCGCGGTCGGGCCTTTGGTCAAGGCCCTGGGCGCGACGCTGCTGCTGATTGTCGGCGGGTTTCTCGTCTCACGATTCGTGCTCAGGCGTGTGTTCAACTCGATCGCCAAGACGCCCGAGATGATGCTGGCGGTGTCGCTGGGCTGGTGCTCGGTGATGGCGGCGGCCGGTGCGTACCTCAAGCTCTCGATGGAGATGGGCGCGCTCATCGCCGGGTTGAGTGTGGGTGCGTTTCCTTACAGTGTCCACGTCACCGCCAAGACGCTGCCGTTGCGTGATTTTTTCCTCACGCTGTTTTTCGTATCGCTGGGTTTGAAGATCACCCAGCCCGAGTGGTCGTTGGTATTGCCCGTGACGGGTGTGGTGCTGTTTGTTGTGGCCTCGCGGTTCGCCACGGTCTACCCACTGATCAAGATCGGGGGCGGCGGACGCAGGGCGGCCTTTGTCACCAGCCTCAACCTGGCACAGGTCAGTGAGTTCTCGCTCGTGATTGCCAGCCTGGGGTTGACCTACCGCCACATCGGACAGCACACCGTGACCGTGATCCTCTACGCCATGGCGATCCTCGCGGTGCTCTCGTCGTACATGATCCGACTGAGCCACCCGCTCTACCTGGGATTTGCCAGGCTTTGTCGCCATAACGAAGCGACGGACGCCCAGAACGCTTCCTCACCCGCTGCGCCGGGCGACATCGTGTTGCTGGGCTGCCACCGTGCCGCCCGCGCTTTTATCGATGCGCTGCTCGCCCATCACCCAGACCAGGTGCCGCGTCTGCTCGTGATTGATTTCAACCCGGTGATGCTCGATGAACTGCGTGCCCGGGGGGTCCGTGTGCTCTTTGGCGACATTGCCAGCCTCGACACACTCTCTCACGCGCACCTGAATCACGCCGCGGCGATGGTCTCCACGATCCCCGACATGCTGCTCAAGGGTGTGGACAATCTCGCCCTGATGAAGATGAGCCGAATGCTGGCACCCCACGCGATGCTGGTGGCTACCGCGGATGATGCCAGCCACGAACGGGCCTTGCGAAACATCGGGGCCACGCACGTGCTGCGTCCGCATGAATTAGCAGGCCAGCGGCTGGCGGCGATCGTCGGGGAATTGCCCCGCGGTCCCGCAAAACCAGACGCTGTCTGATACGGGGCGATCCGGCGAGAGGGTTCGATGGATCGCGGCGTTGGCGCAGGCCACCGTGGTGCTCTACAATGTCTGGATGAGCGAAACCGCCAAACGCACCGAATCCGAGGACCCATCGCCCGCCATCGCGCCCGAAATGTTGCCCCGTTATGTCGAGGCGGCACTGATGACCACCGACCGCCCGATCACGGCTGCGAAGCTTGCCGAGCTGCTGGGTGTCGCCGGTGCCAAGGCCATCCACGAAGCCATCGCTTCACTCAATGATTTTTATACCAAGAGCGACCGCAGCTTCCGCGTCGAGCAACTGGCCGGCGGGTACCAGGTGGTGACGCTGCCCGAGTTCGGCCCCGCGCTTTCGTCGATGCACAAGACCAAGGGCCAGAGCAAGCTCAGCCCCGCGGCGCTCGAGACCTTGGCAATCATTGCCTACAAGCAACCCGTGCTCCGGGCTGACATCGAGGCCATCCGCGGTGTGGCCAGCGGCGAGATGGTCCGCACCCTGATGGAACGCAGGCTCGTGAAGATCGTCGGCAGGGCGGAGGAGATCGGCCGACCGATGTTGTACGGCACGACGAAGACTTTCCTCGAAACCTTCGGCCTCGCTTCGCTCAAGGATTTACCGCGCGTCGAAGAGTTCAAACCCACGGGCGACAAGGTTCGGAAGCCCGTTGCGGATGCTTCGGACGACGCGGCAGTTCAATCGCCTAACGGTGTTGAAACGCAGGCTCCCGCTCAGGCGTAGGCCCACTTACAGGATGTGACCCCATGCCCGTGAGCAGACCCATCACCCCCGAGCCGGCGCGTGGAGCGGGATTGCGCTGTGATGGCCTCGTCGCAATGGCTTTTGCGTTGCTGGCTTTGAGCGGGCTGGCAGGTTGTGAGAGTTACCGACTGGCAGGCGTGGTCATGGGCGGCGATCCCTCGACGGTCGTGGTGGTCGGCAAGGGCGACGGCCGGTTGCTGGCCCCGGGGCTGGGGGGGGCAACGATCGAGTTCACCATCGACCCCACCTCGATGCACCCGCAGAAACTGGCGACCGTGATCGCGGATGACCAGGGCCACTTCGAGGTCCCCGTCGATGTTTCCGGCGCGGGGTTTCTCGAGTATGAACTGGGCGTGCTCTGCCGACTGCCCGGCTACCGGACATTGTGGACCACCCTCGACATGCCCGCATCCGGCAAGCGTCTGGTGCTCGTGATGAAGCCCGGCCGGGACTCCTACAGCCCGCAGAAAAACCTGATCGACGAAACCATGGAAATGGGCAGGCAACTCCAGCAGCGTTAGGTCGGCTTCGACCCCCTCGGTTGGTCCATGCCACAGAACCCCGAAAAAACCAGCCAGGCTCGCGCTCGCACCACCGTCGGGCCCGGTGGCATGATGTATCTCATCATCGCGGGGATGATCCTGGGTGTGGCCATCTACATGCAGGCCAACCTGCTCTTCTGGGCGTTCGGGCTGATGGTCGGCGGGCTGCTTGTGTCGCTGGTGATCTCGTGGCTCATGATGCGCGGCATCGTGGTTGAAAGGCTCATGCCCGAGCACGGCGTGGCGGGGGAGATGCTCATGCTGCGCTACCGCATCGAGAACAACAACCTCTGGACCGCGGCGTTTGGCGTGGTCATCTACGAAACTTGGGGCAAGGGTTCGAGGGGCTACAAAAAACAAGGCCCCATCGCCGACTGGCCCCGCCGCCTCATGGGCAGACCGTTCGGTTGGGTTCTGCATGTCGGGCCACGGCAGGCGGTGCAGGCGCAAGCACCGATCTGGCCACAACGCCGCGGCGTGCTCGGGTTTGAAAAAATCGTCGTGTCGACTTCGTTCCCCTTCGGCATCGTGCGTCGCTCGCTCGTCTTCTACCGGCCGGGTGAACTGCTCATCTATCCCCGGTTGTACCGCTTGAACCGTCGGTTGCTTGCCTCTGCGACGCTCAACGACATCGGCGGACGAAAGCACGTCGACAGGTCCGGCGGCAACGAAGAGTTCTTCGGGCTTCGCAAATACAACCCCGGTGACAGTGTCCGCAAGATCGACTGGAAACACTCGGCCAAGACCGGCACGCTCGTCTGTCGTGAGAACACCCGGCCCAATCCGCCCAGGATCATGCTCGCCCTGGACCTCGTCGAACTTTCGGGCCAAACCCCGGAAGAAGAAAAGCCACAGACAAAACATCGAAAAGATAAAACAGGTCACTCGCAAAGCGATGTGCCCAGGACCCTCACCCGGCATGAATCGATCGAGCGGGCTGTCAGCCTCGCGGCATCGATGATCTGCGACGCCCACCTCCACGGGTACCAGGTCGGCCTTGTGGTCGCGGGGATGCCCTCGCTGTTTTACCCCATGCACCACAGCCTGCCTCACCGCACGAAGATGCTCGAATGTCTCTCGCGTCTGGACCTGACTTCACGCAGGCTCAATCCCACCGCGCTGCCTCTGATGCCCTCGGTCGTCATCGGGACGGGCCCGGGTTTTGATTCCGCAAACAGCCGGGCGCTGCACCTGAGCGCCGACGACCTCGAACGCTACGTGGTCAATGAGGGGACCGCTTACGATGGGCTGCTTGTCCGTCGCCCGATCACCGCGCGCAAGCGTGACCACGCGTGGGAGGCTCAGCCGTGAACCTGATCTTTCTCTTCCGCAGGCTGGTCTTCGCGCAGGTGCTCATGGGCATTGTTTCGTTCTGCATGGCGGAGCGCAACCCCGGCATGTTGCTCGTCGCGGGTGCATTGGCGGCCATGTCCTGGTATCTCACCGAAGGCCCCACCGGCAGGCCGCTGCCCAAGTGGATCGTCAACCTCGGCGCGCTGGGCGCGGTCGGTTGGCTGGTCTTCGACCTCTTCCACTACCAGGGCGAACTCATCCTCGCCATGGGCCACTTCACCATGTGGCTCCAGGTCGTGCTGCTCTACTCACGCAAGAGCAACCGCGAGTATGCCCAGGTCATGGTCCTGAGCCTGCTCCTGATGATCGGCGCCGCGGTCATGCCAGGCGGCGTCACCATGATCTTCGGCCTGCTCCTCGTGGCGTATTGTGTGTTGACGCTCTTTGCGTTGCTCGTCTTCCACCTCAAGCTTGTCAGCGACCAGGTGATGGAGTTCAACCAGCTCGCGGCCGCGGTCGGCGTACGGGTCGCACGATCCAAGGTCGTTGTCGGCAGGGGCAGTCGGGGGCACTTCCGTACCACCGCGGGGTTCATCGGCATCGCCTGCGCGTCCATCGCGGTCTTTGTGTTTATCGTGCTGCCCAGGAGCGCAGAGGGCCAGCAACGCGCGGTCATGCAGTCCATGCAACCGACCACCGCAGGCTTCAACGACGAGGTCCGTCTCGACCGCGACGCCCCGACCTCAGGCAGCCGTGAGGTGGTGCTGAGCGTCTCCATCAAACGCAACGGACGCTCGATCGGCGACGACGACAGGAGTTTCCTCCTGCGCGGCGCGGTCCTCGACCAATACAGCGTGCCGGACAAACGATGGTCACGAAGCTCACAGGCAGGCTTCAACGACAGGTCCATCGAGTTGGATGAGCACGGCATCGACCTTGCGGTGGTGCCCGACGACACCCCCACGATCGAAGCCGACTTCACGCTCAGAAGGGTCTACCACGGGGCCTTGATCTCGCTCTACCCCGTGACCCGATTCGACAGCGTCAACCTGACCAACGTCCTCTTCAACCCCGATGACCAGACGCTCAATATCACAGACCCCAGCAGCGGCGCAGCGGCTTACTCAACACGCTCAGCCGTCCAACCTTATCCGGGTTTGCTCGACAGTTACCGGCAACAGACGGACAAGCTCGGCTTGCCACGTTTCGTCGGGTCCGGGGAGCGGGGCTTCTTCCCCCTCGGCGGCAACCTCCCGCAGCAGGATTCTTCGATCGCACGCTGCCGGGTTTGGCCGGCCTCGGCCGCTCGGGTCCGCAGGCTCACACTCGACGTGATCCGTCGGGCAGGCCTGGACCGTGAGCTTTCGCCCACGACCACCCCCGACGACCGGCGCATCGCCCAGGTTGTCCGCGACTACCTCTGTGACAATTACACCTACTCGCTTCACAACCCCCCGACCTCCGAGCGCGACGACCCCGTGGTCGAGTTCCTGTTCAAGAACCGACAGGGCCACTGCGAACTCTTCGCGGCCGGTTACGCCGCCATGCTCAGGTCCATCGGCATCCCCGTGCGCCTCGTCACCGGCTACCGCGCCAGTGAATACAACGCCATCGGCGGGTACTACGTCGTCTACCCCACCAACGCCCACGCGTGGAACGAGGTCTACTGCGGCGACGAGGGCTGGGTCGAGTTCGACGCCACGCCCCCCGACCTCGTCGCGCAGGAACACCACGTCAACCGCACCTTCTTCACCTCCCTGCGCGAGGTCTACCAGCACATGGAGTTCCTCTGGATCAGCACCGTCATCGCCTACGACGCACGGACGCGCACCGCCGTCCTCAACAACGTCGACCGCTCCATCCGCAGCATCACCACCGACCGCGGCACCACGCTGCGCTCCGTCTATCAATGGGTGGTGGACTTCTTCCGCGAGTTCCGTTTCGACTCGCTGAGCATCTCCCTTATCGCATTCATCCTCGTCTTCATCCTGGTCGGCGTCTTCAGCCTCATCCGCACCCTGATGGTCCGCAGGCAACGCCTCGTAGCGCTGCGCCTCACGCAACTGCCGCGCTCGCAACGCCACAGCCTGGCCAAACGGCTGCGCTTCTACCTCCAGATGCTCGACATCCTCGAACGCCACGGCCACCACCGCGAACCCTGGCAGACCCCGGCCGCCTTTGCCCAGCAACTCGCCTACGCCGACCCCATGCGCTTCGACCCCGTCGTCCTGCTTACCGAACAGTTCTACGAGGTCCGCTTCGGCTACCGCCAGATCGACGACCGCCGCAGAAAACTCATCCGCGCCCACCTCAAACAACTCGAACACGCCCTCGTCCACGGGACGTGAAGCCGTTGTGAACGGGTTGACATCAAACGAAATACCGCACGCGTTCCTTCTTGAACTCGCGGGTGCTGAAGAGCACGTCGTGGGCTTCGAGGCCCAGGGGTTCGAGTTGGGCACGGATGCGTTGCATGACCGCGTGGCAATCTTCAGGGGTGCGGGCGTGGACCATGGTATACAGGTTGTAAGGCCAGTCGGGGTAGAGCGGGCGTTCGTAACAGTGGCTGACCTCCTCAAATTCTGAGGCCGCCTTGCCGGCTTTTTCGATGGACGCCGGGTCTGCTGGATTGATGCGCCAAACGCCCATGCCGTTGGCAACAAAGCCCGTGGCGCGGTGGCGGAGGATCGCGGCAAAACGACGCAGGCCCCCGGTGGCTTTCATCTTGTCCATCCACTCCCGGAAGTGGTCGAGTGTGATGCCCAGTTGTGTGCAATACCCCTCGAAGGGTTTTTCAACCAGCGGCAGGTCGTCCTGTACGAGGCGGATGATCGCTTTGTCGCGGTCGGTCAGGGCAAGCGTGGTCTTCTTGCCGTGGTGAGAGGGTGACGGCCTGCGTGGGGCCGGGGCTTCTCCCGGGTCTTCGTTTGTGCTGTTTGAACTTCCGGGGGCGGGGTTGTCGCTCATGTGCAGGCGGACACCGATGTGGAACGTGCGGATCGACGGCAGGGGGAGCACGGCTTGGAGCCCCGCGTCTTTTGCGAGTTGGTCGAGGTGGTCCTGGAGTGTTTCACCGGGCGGGACAGCGAGGGTGAACCAGAGGTTGAACGACGCGGGCCTTTGGTAGTTGTGGCTCACCCCGGGGTGCTGGTTGACGATCTCGGCGGCCTGATCGAGTTTGTCGTCACGGACTTTCGCTGCGACGAGTGTGCTGGTGTAACCGAGGGCGGCGCTGTCGAAGATGGGCGAGATCTGCCGGATGAGTCCGAGCTGTTTGAGTTGACGGACACGCGAAAGAGTTTGCTCCCCGGTGAGCGAGAGGTCCCGGCCGATGACGGACCACGGGTCGTCGCACAAGGGGATGTCGCGCTGCAGGGCGTCGAGCAGTCGGCGGTCTGTCTCGTCGAGTTCGACGGGCGGGGCGGGGAGTTCGTCCTGTTCGTGGGTGAGGTTCATGTTACTGGGCTTGGGGATCGTGTGTGATCTCGGGGTGATCGCGCAGGTGTTTGTTGAGTCTGCAGTGTGTCAGTGCCAGACTGAGGATATAGCCCCAGAGCACGCCCGCGCCGACGACATAGCCGAGGATGAGGTATTGCGATGAGTTCATGCCGCGTCTCCCGCCAGGGGTGTTGAAGTATCGTGGACCGAGCGTTTACCGCGCGATTGTTCGATGAGCGTGCGTTTGCGTTGCACAGCGTATCCCAGCGCGATCAGGCCGATGTTGAGCAGCGTCACGGGGAGGAACCAGAAGAGGAGCGTGGTTTTCATCTGGGGTTCGAGTGCGATGGATGCGGGGTGGATGTCCTGCGGCATGAGCTTGACGGAGAGGTAGACCAGCGGCACGTCGAGGAAGGCCACCAGTCCGTAGACCGCGCTGACCAGTGCGCGGCGCTGGGGGGACTCGATGGCGGGCCTAATCACAAGATAGACGACGTAGAGCAGCCAGAGAAGGAGGCTGAAGGTCAGTCGTGGGCTCCACGTCCACCACGCGCCCCAGGCGCTGCGTCCCCAGATCATGCCGGTGAGCAGCACGACGGAGCAGAGGAGGACAGCGGTCTTGCACGCGGCCAGCGCCAGGTCGTCCCAGGCCTGCGTGCGTTTCCAGAGGTAGCCGACGCTGGCCACGAAGACGACGACGCAGGCGAGGAAGGTGTTGATCGCCACGGGCAGGTGGAGGTAGAAGACTTTCTGGACCGGGCCCATGGTTTTTTCCACCGGGGTGTAGGCAAAGACCATCACCACGCCCGCCATGAACATCGCGAGGGTGATGGCCCAGAAGCCGGCGGTCAGTCTGCAGGATTTCAAACGCATCATCGTTCTCCGTCGCGGTGCCCCGAACCCGTGAGAGTTTCAGGGTTCGAGCAGCAATTCAAATACCAGCCAGCTTGTGACGAGGTAGATCGCATCGAAAGCGATGAGGATGGCCAGGCCCGACCCGCCCAGCGAACTTGCGGGCTCTCCAACGCGGGTTTCAAAAAGATTCACCATCATCCTGGTGCTGGCGATGACCAGCGGCAGGCAGATGGGGAAAATCACCAGGGCCAATAACCCGCCCTGCAGGCGTGTCGAGCTGACCGCCGCGGCAAAGAGCGTTCCCACACTTGCGAAACCCACCATGCCAAGCGTGATAATCACAATAAAACCCAGCGGCGCGGCACCGAGGTCAAACGAGAGCAGCAGCACGCCGACGAGCGTCACGACGACAGCGAGCACGGCCATGAGCAGCAGGTTGCTCGTGAGCTTGGCCAGGTAGAGCACGCCGCGGTCGACCGGGGCCATGAGCAAGCCGGCCAGCGCCGAGTCCTGCCTTTCGACCGCCATGGTTTTTTCAAAGGTGAGCACGCCGCCGAAGAGATAGGCCACCCACAGCGCCGCCGTGGATGCTGCGCCGGAGCGGACGGTCTCGCGTCCCAGACCCAGGCCCAGCACCACGAGGATCAGGACCCCCAGCACGCAAACGAGACCGAGCGTCTGCCTGCTGCGGGCCTCGATGCGCAGGTCTTTGCCGACGAGTGTGACAAATTGTTTGATCGCTGGGGTCATGTCCCGAGGATCTCCCTTTGGACACGCTCGAGTTCACCCATGTCGGCTTCGCCCGTCCACGCCACGGTGCCTTTGCGCAGGACCACGACACGCTTGGCCAATCGCAGGCTCTGGGCCACGTCGTGGTTGGTCATCACGACCGTTGCGCCCTCGTCTGCCAGTTGGGTGAGCAGGGCTTCGATGGTGTAGGTCGAGGGCAGGTCCAGGCCCGCAAAGGGTTCGTCGGCTAAAAGCAGGGTCGGCTCGTGGACCAGTGCCCGCGCGATGGAGAGGCGTTGCACCATGCCCCGGCTGAAGGTGCCGGCGGGGTCGTCGCTGCGGTGAGCCAGCGCGACACGGTCGAGCAACTCCTTCGCGCGATTGCGTGGGTTGGCTACGCCGTGCAACTTGCCGAAGAAAACGAGGTTCTCCATCGCGGTCAGGTCACGGTAGAGCATCGGCTGGTGACCGATCATCCCGATGCGTGCGCGGAGGTCGGCTGTTCGGCGTGCGACGGGCTTTCCAAAGAGTGTGAGCGTGCCTGTTGTGTGCGCGGTGAGTGTGGCCAGGATGTGAAGCAGCGTCGACTTGCCCGCACCGTTTGGGCCGAGCAGCGCGGTGATGGCACAGCGTTGCGCAGTGAAGGTGATGTTGTCGAGGATCAGTCGGCCGTCGATGGATTTGCCCAGGCCCTGTGTCTGCACGTCACACGCCTGTGGCCGATCCACCGGGGCGGGGTTCGCAAGCATGGTCGGGGCCTGGGTCATGGCGATGGACTCGTAGTCTGTCGTGTCCCGGTTACGGCTTCGTGGCGGGCTTTTTGAGCATGACCACACCGACGGCGACGGCAACCATCACGCCCGCACCGACGCCTGCGATGACACGGTTGGAGGACTTGGCCTCGTCGCCGGGCGCGGTGGCACCGAGGTGCGCGGCGTTACTCGACTTGTTGTCGGGTGTGGCGGACGGATCGGCGTGCGGTTCGACAGGTGGCTTGAGGCCTTCGATGGTGAGGGTGATGGGTTGACCGACCGGGGGGTTGTCCACGTTGTAGAGTCGGACCTTGCTGCCGTGCATGTCGAGCGTGCGCGAGAAGGTGATGCCCTGCGCGGTGACGGTCGAGCCGTCGTCAGGGATGATGGCCATCATGTGGTCGGTGGGTTTGGTGACGGACAACGTCAGGGTGGCTTTGCTGTCGGTTACGGGGAGTGTGTAGGCGATGCCATAACGTGTCGGACCCGGGTTGAGGGGCATGGTGCCGATGACGTGGTTGTTCTCGATGCGTGTGCAGCATTCATGGAAGCCGGTGCCGATTTTGATGTCTTTGGCGTTGAGCGGTACGGGCAGTGTAACAGTCGGCGTTGCGGGCTGGCCCTCGGCTACGGGCAGGGGTTTCCACGCGTGGTCAGCCGGATTGTTCACCGCATGGATGTCCTGTACCTCAAGGCCACTTTCGGTGGTGTGGAGCATCACGTGACGCATGGCGATATTCCACTGCGGTTCGTCGGTGGTCGTTTCGTAGACCTTGAGGCGGACGATCTGGTCCGGGGCCTTGGCGGACATCGGGTCGCCGGTGGTTTGATAATCGTTGCCGTCGTGCGTGACGCTGACGATCGGCTGCACCTCGACGGGCAGATCGATGCCCTGGATCATGGCCACGCCGTATTGATCGATCGTCGCTTCGACCCGGCCGATCTGTACGTTCTGGTGCATGAGTTGGACCACGACCTTGTCGCCGGCCACGTCCTTGCCGCCGGGCGTGCCCTGGATCGCCTTGACAAAGAGCGTGCCGGTGCCGTCTTTGGCCATCGGCCCATCTTGCCCGATCTGTGCGTGGCCCGAGGGCATCTGACCCATCGCGCCGCCACCGGGCAGCGCGGGGTGGCCCTCTGGGAGACCGGGGGCCGACTGACCACCGTTAAGCGGCGGGTGGCCCTGGGGGAGTGTGGGCTTGGGGGTTTCTTCCTGGCCCAGTGCGAGGCCGGCCGTCAGGAACAGGGCAGCCAGGACCGGCGCGGTTTTTCGTGCGATGTGCAGCAACATGTTAGTCGTCCTTCCTTGAAGCGGTCATGAGAGTCATGTCATTGACTGGTGCATTTGGGCAGGGCGTTGCCGGGGGCGGTGATGGGCAGGGCGATGCCGGCGGCGGCGCGGGGTTCGGGGAACATTCGGGGGAGCAGGCCGAACAGGGCACCAAGCGTCAGCACGCCCGCGCCGATCCAGATCCAACTCACCAGCGGGTTGACCATGGCCTGAATCCCCGCGGAGGTCCCGTTAGCGTCCCACCCCGCAAGGGTGAGGTAAACATCTTCGCGCAATGTCCAGCGCAACGCCACTTCGGTGTTGGACTGCTCACTCTTATCGTAGAAACGGACCTGTGGCCGCATGGCGATCGGGTCGCCCGACGGGGGTTGGAGCATGACGCTGGCCTGCACCGCGGTGAAGTGGCCCTCGCGGATTTCTTCGAGCTTGCTGAGCGTGATCTCATATCGGCCGACCTTCACGGGTTGGCCCGGCGTGAGCGAGAGCTGGTGCGTTTGACCAAAGAGGCTCGATCCCGCGATGCCGACCATGACCATGAGCATGCCGACGTGGACGAGTTGCCCGCCGTAGCGCCTGTGATTGGCGTCGAGGGTCATGATGACATGCCCGATGAGTCCGGGGCCTTCGAGCCGCCACTTGTTGATCACGACTCGGCCAAGGTCCACGAAAATCGAGCAGACGGCGAAGGTGACGATGGCCACGCACGCCAGGGACCACGCGTCGTGCAAACCCAGAACGATGGCCACGGCCAGCGCGATCAGAGCGACCAGGCCGGGGACCACCGCCATGCGCCCGAGCTTGCCCGCTGCGCCCGGGCCGAAGACGAGCAAGGGGCCGGTGGCCATCATCGCCAGGAGGATCATCGCCATGGGCACAACGACGTGGTTGTAGAACGGCGGGCCGACGCTGACGGGTTCGTGTGCAAACGGGCCGGAGATCAGTGGAAAGATCGTACCGACGAGCGTGACTGCGGTCATGAGCACGAGCAGCGCGTTGGTGGCCAGGAACAGACCCTCCTTGGAGAGAAGCGACTCGATCTTGTTTTCGCCGACGAGCATATCCCTTCGCACAAAGAGGATGACCACGCTGGCCACGACGCACACGATCAGGAACGCGAGGAAGAACTTGCCCACGAGCGATTCGGGGAAGGCGTGGACGCTCTGGATGACGCCCGAGCGGGTGAGGTAGGTGCCGAAGATGCACAGGAGGAACGTGCAGGCGATCAGGGCCGCGTTCCAGCCTTTGAAGGTGTTGCGCTGCTGCTGGACGATGATCGAGTGCAACAGCGCGGTGGCGGTGAGCCAGGGCAGGAGGGAGGCGTTTTCAACCGGGTCCCACGCCCAGTACCCGCCCCAGCCGAGCTCGATGTAAGCCCACTGCGCCCCGAGCACGATGCCGATGGATAGGAACAGCCACGACACGAGCACCCACTTGCGCAGGGGCAAGAGGTAGGCGGTGTCTTTGCGTCTGGCCACGAGCGCGCCGACAAGTATGGCAAAGGGCACGGTGAAACCCGCGTAGCCGACAAAGAGCATCGGCGGGTGGGCGATCATGGCCGGGTCCTGCAACAGCGGGTTCAGGCCGTGCCCGTCGGGGGGCGTCTGGGCGCTCTGTGCAAAGGGGTTGGCGGCGTAGAGCATCAGGGCCGCGAAGAAGAGGCTCACGCCGGCGAGCGTCGCGGTGGTGCCGGCGGACTGGGCCAGTCGGTTCTTGCGTTGTTGAAAGACCGCGACGGCGCTCATGATTGCGATGAGCCACGTCCACAGGAGCAGGCTCCCCTCCTGTCCCGCCCAGAAGGCCGCGAGCTTGTAGGGCCAGGGCAAAGCGCGTTCGGTGTAGCCCGCGACGTAGGTCGTGCGGAAGTCGCTCTTGAGCAAAAGGTCGATGAGCACCGCGCAGGCCAGCGTGACGATGATCGCAAAGAGCACGACCAGCGTGCGTGAGAGTTTCATCCACCGGTCGGAGTCAAAGCGTCCAGCCGAGATCGCAGCCAGAAATGCGCCGGCGGCGATGAGGACCGAAGCGGTCAGCGCCATGTCGCCCAGTGACGCGGTCATTGCGGGTCCTCCAATCGCTTGGCGTGTTCCTCAGCCTGGTACTTGCTGGCGCACTTGGTCATCAGCACGTCAGCCTTGAAGCGGCCATCGTTGCCGAGCTTGCCTTCGAGGACCACGTCGGCATCGGAGGTGAAGAGGTCGGGGACGACGCCCTTGTAATCGACGCCGATGCGCTGCGTCGGGCCGAGCAGGACGAAGCTTGCACGGAAGGCCTGCCGTTCGACGTGCAGGTCGTCCACCGCGACTCGGCCACAGAGTCGGACGCGCTGGGTCTGGTAGCTCTTCTGCTGGAGGTATTGGTCGACGTCGAGGTAATAGACCCAGCCCTTCTTGGCACCGGCCACAGCGAGGTAAGCCACCGCGCCGATGAGCACCAACGCCGCCACGATCAGCTTGGCACGCATGTGTTCCATACCCGAGTTATCACAACTGCGGTGCCAAAACTGGATTCAATGGTATTTTTTGAGAAATGCAATAAAGATATATAAAATATAGATATACGACTACAAAAGCCTGGTGTGGGTATTATCGTCCGCCGCATTCTCTCGATTATGGGAGAGCGGGGGCCGGGGCAATCCCGTGCGTGAGATGACACTTACCTCGGAACCGGACCGAGGTGTGGGTCTCGGCAGAGCTGGCCCGGCGGGTTCAGGTCGTCCACCGCTTTCATCTCGTCGGGCGACAGCGAAATCTCGGCCGCGGCGATGTTGTCGTTGGCCTGCTCAACGGTGCGGGGGCCGATGATCGGGCAGGTGACCCCCGGAACGTGTAAGCACCACGCAATGGCGAACTGGCTGCTCGAACATCCGTGCGCGTCAGCCAACCGGTCGATGCCCTCCATCACGGGCCACTGACTGGTGGGGAAGTCGCTCTTGCCCATCGTCTTGTACCACGAGCCCTCGGGGAAGGTATGACCGCCGCGCGTGTACTTGCCCGAGAGCCTCCCCCTTGCCAGCGGGGCCCACGTGATCGTTGCGACGTTGTACCGCCGACAGAACGGCAACACCTCCGCCTCGGTCCTTCGGTCGATGATGTTCAGTGGCGGCTGCTCGACATCAAAGCGTGCGGTGCCCAGCTCCTTGGCCACAAAGTGGGCCTCCGCCAACTCCCACGCGGGGAACGTTGAGCTGGCAAGGTACAACACCTTGCCCTGTCGCACGAGGTCGTCCAGCGCACGCAGGGTCTGGTCGATCGGCGTATCCGCGTCGGGTCGGTGGATGTGGTAGAGGTCGATGCGGTCGGTGCGCAGGCGTTTGAGCGAGTGCTCGACCTCGCGGACGATGTGCCAGCGGTGGTTGCCCGCGTCGTTGACGTGGTCGCTGCGCTTGCCGTGGACCTTGGTCGAGAGGACGACCTTGTCACGCTTGCCCGCGCCCTTGAGGAAGTCGCCGACGATTGACTCGCTCTTGCCGTCGTTGTAGACGTTGGCGGTGTCGATGAAGTTGCCCCCCGCGGTGAGGTAGGCGTCGAGGATGGCCGCGGACTCCTCGGGGTTGGTCCGCCCGCCGAAGTTCATCGTGCCCAGGCAGATGGGGTGGACCTTGACGCCGGTGCGACCGAGGACGCGGTATTTCATGGGTGACTCCTTCGCGGTGAACGGGGCCGGGGCAGACGGGGACAGCACAATTTAGCCCGGTCGCTTGCGACCGGGGGGCCATCATTCTATCCGACAAAAGTCTGTATCGTGACGATCCCCCTGTGCATGAGTGGTTTGGCCTTTTGCGAACCGCCATAATGGTGCGATGCGCACCGGCCTGGTCTACGACGATCGCTTCCTCGACCACGACACGGGGCCACAGCACCCCGAGCGGTCGGACCGTCTGCGGGCGATCGTGGAGAGGCTCAAGCGTGACCACCACTGGGACCGTTGCCTGCGCCTCCCCGTCGAGCCGGCGCTCGTGACGAGTATTCAGGCGGTCCACGACGCCACTTACATCGAGCACGTCCGTGCGACGTGCGAGCAGGGCGGAGCGTACGTCGACGTGCAGGACTCGGCGGTGTGCCCGGTGAGCTTCGAGGTGGCGCGTCTGGCGGTGGGGGGGGTGATCGGCGCGGTGGACGCGGTGATGGCCGGCTTGTGCGACAATGCGTTTTGTGCCGTCCGTCCGCCGGGGCACCACGCCGAACGCGACCGCTCGATGGGCTTTTGCCTCTTCAACAACGTCGCCGTCGCGGCGCAACACTTGATTAGTCAGCACCGCTTGGGCAAAGTTGCCATCGTGGACTTCGACGTCCACCACGGCAACGGGACGCAGCACATCTTCGAGGCCCGGCCCGACGTGTTGTTCATCAGCCTGCACGAGCACCCCTCCTACCTCTACCCCGGTACGGGTTTTTCATGGGAGGCCGGCCAGGACCGGGGCGAGGGCTTTACGATCAACATCCCCTTCGACCCCCACGCCGGCGACGAGGCCTACCGTCACGCCTTTAAGCACAAGGTCATCCCGGCGCTGGACGCCTTTGGCCCGGACTTTGTGCTCATCAGCGCCGGGTTTGACGCGGCGTGCGACGACCCGCTGGCGCACATGCAACTCTCCACGCTCGGCTTTGCGTGGATGACAAGGCAACTCAAAGAACTGGCGGAAAGGGTGTGCTCGGGTCGGCTGGTGAGCGTGCTGGAAGGGGGGTACGACCTGCGGTCGCTGGCCGAGTGCGTCTCGGCCCACGTCGCCGTGCTCCTCGAAGAGGACGGGCACGACGGCCTGATGGGCATGAAGGCAGGGATGTAGTATTCATAAGCGCGGACTGATTACAGACAAGATCGTTTCACACCAAGAACGCCAAGAACGCCAAGAAAAACATGGATTTCGCAGACCACACGTGTCATCGGGAGTTGATGTTGTGCTCTCAAACAAAGCGAACCGACCGTCATGCAAAGTTACCCTTTGCGCTTGCTTGTGAAATACTTGGCGGACTTGGCGAGCTTGGCGTGAACATTCTTGATCCGCGTCTTGCCCACAGCCCAGCTATGTTTGTGCGTTCGAGTTCTTTCCGACTACGAGGTGGACCATGCTGATCCGAGATGGAATGACCAGGCCTGTGGTGACGGTGGCACCCGAGATGCTGCTTCCGGGGGTGGCGTCGATGCTGCGGGACAACCGTATCCATCAACTGCCTGTAGTCGATGGCGAGGGCGTGCTGGTCGGTATCGTGACCGACCGCGACGTGCGCGACGCAAGGGCCGTGGACGGGTTTGATAACCGTTCGGTCCAATCGATCATGACGCCCAACCCCGTGAGCGTGCGTGAGACCGACACGCTCGAAGATGCGTTGCTGCTGCTGCACCGAAGAAGGTTTGGTGCGCTTCCGGTGGTGGACACAAAGAACCGCGTGGTGGGGATCTTTGCGAGGCACGATTGCCTGCGGGTGCTCGTGGAGGTGCTGGGCCTTGAACAGCCCGGCAGCCGAATCGAGTTGCACATCGACAAAGCGGACGATGATCTTTGTAAAGCGGTGGGCGTGCTGGGCAAACTCGAAGCGAGCCTCGTCAGCGCGGTGGTGACCCGTGAGCACACGGGTGAGGGGCGGCGGGTATACCTGCGGTTGCAGACGATCGACCCGACTCCCGCGCGCAAGGCGATGCAACGCTCCGGCCTGCGCGTCATCGAGCCGGGCGATTGAACTTGTCGTCACACGATGGGATTCTGGGCAGCTGGGGCGCTCTGGAAAAACCATACCCCCAGAGAAACTCCGGGGGCATGGCGGAGGAGAAAGACCCGTTTAGACAACACTTCGGGATGTTGGTCCACCCTGATCCTGATCGCGGGGTAGGCGTTCGCCTTGAACACATACGCCGACTCGCTCACGCCTGTTCGACGCGGTCAATCCAAAGACAGCGCCGCAGCGTCTGCTGGAGACAAAGTCGAACTGGATTGTCTAACCCCTGACGGATGACACTGCACATCCTCTAGTCCACTCGCACGACTCGTTATCCACGACTCGACATCACCGACTCAACACGGCGCCTCGTGGGAGGAGCCGTCCGTGGCTCCTTGAGTATATCCCACTCAGCGCTGGCGTCGAGTCATGTGGGAAAGTCCCGCGCGCATCCTTGCGTTTGGGGCTTTCCCGCTGGTCATGCTTAGCGAAGGTTCCGCGAGACAACGTGCCTTGGCCAATCTGGTGATTGCGTGAAGCCCGATCACTGATGCGTTTGGCGGCCCGTCGGCTGGGTTTCGTCCTTGATCCCTCAACCGGTGGCATCGGCTACGTGTCCCGCGGTGCGGTGAGTCCGTTCGACCTTCGCTGTTTATCTCCTTGCGGTTTGCGTCATTCTTCAGGACGCGTGGGGTTGGGGTGAGTGTTATGGGTTAGCCGGTTTACGGCTCCGATTTTTCAGTTGAGTTCCCCGCCGAACTTCCAAGGGGTTTTTTCATAGCCTTCCGGGGGTTCATGAGCAGGCCCGGTCGTGCGGTGAGGAGGTTGGTGATGTAGGCACGCCAGGTTTCGCGGTCTCGGACTTCGAGGTGGTCCTTGACACCCAGGAGGACGACCTCGGAACTGAGGCCCGCCATTTTGAGCAGGTGGTCGGGTAATCGGACCCTGCCCTGGCTGTCGAGTTCGACACGGACCGCCAGGGAATAGAGCACACGCTCGTATTCGAGCAGCTCTTCCGAGTCGAGGTCGGAGTGGTCGAGCTGCTCGGAGCGAAGCTCGAAGTCCTCATCGGTGTAGAGGCTGAGGCAGTTGCCCTCGGTCGGGAGGACATACATGCATATGGGCTTGTCAGACCGCCGTTTGCGTGTGGCCTGGATGTGGGCACGCATGTCCGCTGGGATCGCCAGTCGGTTCTTGGCATCGATCGTGTGTTCGTAGGTACCGGTGAACGCCAAGGCATGTTTACCCCGATGGTCTGGACGTGACGGATGGGATTTTACCCCACCCTGCCCCACAATGCAACACCAATAGGGCGTTGACTGCAAAAATTTTTTTCTTGACAGTGTGAGGCGTTATCGGACGCCGTCCGCGCCCGAACACGACAGTGCCATCCCTCTCCGGGCAGGGCACGGGGTCGTCGCCAGCGGTTTGTTTTGATGATTCTTCGTTGCGGACGGCGAGTGGACGCGGTGAGACTTACAACATGTGATATGCCACGTCGGCTGCCTGCCGATTGGCTTGCACGTCGTGGACTCGGAAGAGTCGCACGCCCTTGGCTACGCCCAGCGCGGTGGTGGCACACGTCGCCCCGACAAGTTCATCCGGCTGCGGCGTCGAGCCGTCGGGCTCCGTGCAGATCGCGCCCATGAAGCGCTTGCGACTCGTGCCCAGCAGCACCGGGAAGCCCAGCGCGACGAGCTTGTCGAGGTTCGCCAGCAGCGCGAGGTTGTGCGACTTGGTCTTGCCGAATCCGATGCCGGGGTCGATGAGGATGCGGTCCTTTACCACACCCGCCGCTTGTGCCGTGTTGGCTCTGTCCAACAAGAACGCGCAGACCTCCGCCACGACATCGCCGTAGCGCGGCGCGTCCTGCATACTCCCGGGGGTGCCTTGCATGTGCATGAGCACGATAGGGCACCCGCGTTCGGCTGCGAGTAACAACATGTCAGGGTCGCCCCGCGCCGCGGTCACGTCGTTGACGATCACCGCCCCCGCGTCGAGCGCCGCCTCGGCCACCGCTGCGCTCGAGGTGTCCACACTGATGACGACCCCCTCAATCCGCGCAACGAGTTCTTCAATCACGGGCACCACGCGCCGGGCCTGTTCTGGCGGAGGCACACCCTGACTCCCTGGCCGGGTCGATTCACCCCCGATGTCGAGGATGTCCGCGCCCTCCCGGGCCATCCGCTGGGCGTGCGTCACCGCCGCATCGACGCCGACAAACCTCCCGCCGTCGGAAAAACTGTCGGGCGTGACGTTGAGGATGCCCATGATGCGAGGCCGATCGAGCGTGAGCGTTCGACCGTCGGGCAGCGGGACATTGGGTTGACCTTCCGGGGGGGGCATCTCTTGAGTATAGGGGTTGCTATAATCGCGCTCGACCACTTGGCTCTGATTTCAAACCGACCCGCGTGGGTTGATCGTTTCGCTCATTGCCCCGAAGGACTCCCCATGGCCACCAGTTACGGCGCGCTCTGCAACGACTTTTACGTCAACCAGAAGCTTGCCCTCAAGATGGACCTGCCCCAGGACCGCGAGACGATCCTGCACATGTTCGACCAGGTCCGCAAGGCGGTGCCGGCCATGGACCGCTTCCGACGGTACGACGGCGAACTGGCGCTCGAGTCCAAGCGTGAGCGTGACTACCGCTGGCTGGCGCTGCGACGCACGAGCATCCGTTCGGGCCACGTCAACCCCGACTCGCTCGACCAGGCCTACGACCTGCACCGTCTGCTTCTGGAAGTCGCCCCGTACCACCTGACCGTGAGTCCGCTGGATGTCGACTACGTCGAGTTGCTCTACGGCTTTGACCTCGAGTGCAAGGCCAACCACGACGAGGTGATCTACGAAGCCCTGCTGGCCAACGGGCCGATGGGCAGGCTGCTCAAGACCGCCAACCTCCCCGAAGCCAAGGTGCTCGACGTGCAGCCGATCCTCGGCCTGACCCTGAGCAAGTCGGGCGACCTGCAGGCCTACTTCGAGGTCAAGACCCGCACGCGCAGCCGGCGCGGTTCGAGCAAACGCTTCAGCCACGAGCCGATCAGCCTTTTCCTGACCGTCCGCAAGTACGGGCCGATCCACCAGGTCGACGAGTTGATGGAGAACTTCGACATCCTCCGTGAAAACCTCGAAGCCCTCGCGGTGGACCGTTTTGTCCCCGACCTGCTCACGCCTATCGCCCGTCAGATCACAAGCGGCCTGAGCGGTTGATCGCGTCCCGGTGACAAAGCTTTACGACGGCTGGACTTTTTCCTAATCACAAGTTATATTTACCGCATCGCCAATGCCCAGGCGTTGTCCCGTTCACGGACAAGCCGATCGGCAATCCCCGGTTCCATCCGGGGGAGGTCACCCCGCCAGACGCAACCCACCGGCCGGCAGGCCACGCGTTACGCAACCTACCCGCGTTGACCATTACTCTTAGCCCTCTTGACGATGCAGCAATACGCTGGATTGTGTGCGTTTATCAACCTCCCGCACAACCTGACTAATCCGTCACACCGACCATGTTATCCCTACACACACAACACCGAACTTTCTTCTTGAATGCATCCATCCTGCTGGTGATGGTGGGCATCAACCTTGCCGCGTGGGAATACCTCCGCCAGCCCGAGCCGCCCGCGCCCGTGTTGACGCAGGTGCGAGGGGTCTCGTATTCGCCGTTCCGTGACGGCCAGTCGCCCATCAAGGGGCTCTTCCCCACCCCGGCGCAGATGGATGAGGACCTGCGCTTCCTCGCGGACAAGACGCAGCTCGTCCGGACCTACACCGTGACCAACGGGTCGGAGCTGATCCCGAAGATGGCACAGCGTTACGGGTTGGACGCCGTGCCCGGGGCCTGGCTCAACGGCAACCACGAGCAAAACGCCGTGGAGGTGGGCAATCTCATCACCGTGGCAAGGGAGTCGCCCAATGTCCAGGCGGTGATCGTCGGCAACGAAGCGCTGCTGCGCGGCGACCTGACCGTCGAGCAGCTCATCCAATACATCCGATTGGTCAAGAGCCGGGTCAGTGTGCAGGTCTCCACCGCCGAGCCCTGGCACGTCTGGCTCAAGTACCCCGAACTGGCCGCCGAGTGCGATTTCATTGCCGGCCACTTCCTGCCCTACTGGGAGGGCTGCGACGTGACCGACGCGGTCAGGCAGGTGGTCACATCACACGACCGACTGGCCGCCGCTTACCCCGGCAAGCACATCTTCATGTCCGAGGTCGGTTGGCCCAGCGGCGGGTGGCGCAAGGAATCCGCCGTCCCCACACAAGTCAACCAGGAACGTTTTGTCCGTGAGTTCATCGCCACCGCGAGGGCCCACGGTTACGACTATTGCCTCATGGAGGCCTTCGACCAGCCGTGGAAACTCGACGAGGGCTCGGTCGGCGCGTGCTGGGGCCTGTTCGACATGGACCGTCACGCCAAGTTCCAATGGGACGACGCCTCGTTTGCGCGGGTGAGCTGGACCACGCAATGGGCGTTGGCCGCGGCGCTGGGCCTGTTGCTGGCAGGGGCGTTTTTCTCATCTCGGAGCGCTATCGACATCGGGGCGGAGGGGAGATTGTTCTTCGTGCTCACACTCCAGGGGTGTGCCAGCGTCGGCGTGATGACCTTTTGCCTGATCTTCGACCGGAGCCTGGGCTGGGGCACACGGCTGGGCTGGGCGGTGATCTGGCCGATGATGGTGCTGCTGCTGATCGTGGTCATCCTCAACGCATTCGAGATGACCGAACTGCTCTGGCTCAAGCGATGGAGGCGGCGTTTCGAGCCGATGGACCTGCCCGTCGGTGTGCCACAGCCGAGGGTCTCGATCCACATCCCGGTCTGCCGTGAGCCGGCGTCGATGGTCTTCAAGACGCTCCACAGTCTGGCCAACCTGGACTATGAAAACTTCGAGGTACTGGTGATCTCGAACAACACCCCTGATGAGCGGATGTGGAAGCCCGTGGAAGAACTGTGCGCAAGACTGGGCAAGCGTTTCCGATTCTTCCATTTGGAGAACTGGCCCGGATACAAAGCCGGCGCATTGAACTTTGCCATCGAACAGACCGCGCCCGACGCCGAGGTTTTGGCGGTGATCGACAGCGATTACGTCGTCGACCGACGCTGGCTCCGCTCGACGGTGGGGCACTTCTTGCGTGAGAACGTCGCGGTCGTTCAGTGCCCGCAGGATCACCGAAGCTGGAGGGGTCGGCCGTTCAAGGAAACGCTCAACGCCGAATACACCGGCTTCTTCCACCTGGGCATGGTCCACCGCAACGAGCGCAACGCGATCATCCAGCACGGCACGATGACAATGATCCGCAAGTCGGTGATGCGAGAGCTGGGCGGCTGGGAGACGCGAGGCATCTGTGAAGACGCCGAGCTGGGCCTGCGTGTGATGAAGGCCGGCTACGAAACGGTCTACATCAACAAGACCCTCGGGCGCGGCGTCGTGCCCGACTCATTCAGCGCTTACAAGAAGCAGCGCACCCGCTGGGCCTACGGCGCGATGCAGGTGCTCAAACAACACTGGCGCGACCTGCTCCCCCACAGCCGATCGGGGCTGACACGGGCTCAGAAGTTTCACTACCTCGCGGGCTGGCTCCCGTGGATCGGCGACGGTCTGGGCCTGTTGTTCACGTTGCTTTCGCTTGTGTGGACACTTGGGCTGGTGGCCTGGCCTAACTGGGTCGGCATGCCCATCGCGGTCATGGTGGTGCCGGTCATCGGCGTGTGGGTTTTCAACCTGATCCGCATGTATTGGCTCTACACCGCCCGTGTGCCCACGACCGCGCTTCAACGCTCCGCTGCGCTGCTGGCAGGCATGGCGCTGTGGTACACCGTGGCGCGGGCATCGCTTGCGGGCCTGTTCACAAACGGTTTGCCTTTTGTCCGCACACCCAAGAGCGAGGGCCGCGTGTCACTTGCTTCGTGCATCTACGCGGTGCGTGACGAGGCGGCGCTCTTTGCCTTGCTGTGGGTGGGCATCGCGGCGCTGTGGCTCTACTACCCGCCGGGTCGGTACCAGACCTATCTCTGGATGTTCGTCCTGGCGATGCAGTCGCTGCCTTTTGCCGCGTCGCTGGTCTGCTCCATGCTCGGCGGCCTGCCCTCGCTCGACCCCGCACGTGTACGCCTGGGGTACCGCAAGGCGCAACTGCTCAAGCGCGAAGCGGACATGGCGCTGGCGCGCACACTCGCGTAAGCGTGTGAGAAGCGAGACTTTAATTGCGACGGAGTGTATTTGGGTGCCACTGGCGGCTTGTCCGCCAGTGAAAAAGCCGCACGTTTACAGCACTGGCGGACAAGCCGCCAGTGGCACCCCTAAGCGTCTCACACGCTTTCTAAGCATCTGTCTGCCACGCAAAGTATCCACTACCCCACGGGTAGCGTCTTGCTCAACCGCTCGACGACCTGTGCGATCACGCTCACCGCTCGGTCGAGTTCGTCTTGTGTTGTGAATCGGCTGATTGAAAAACGCACGCTGCCGTGTGCCATGATTTCCGGCACGCCCATCGCAAGCAACACCGGCGAGGGTTCGAGTGACCCGCTCGAACAGGCGGCCCCCGCCGACGCGCAGACGCCTCTCTCGCTAAGCCCCAGCAAAATCGCCTCGGCTTCGAGCCGGGGGAATGCGATGTTGCTCGTGTTCCACAGCCTGCCCGTCGGCCTGCCGTCGGCGGATTGCGAATTGACCACAGCCCCGGGGCACACGGTCAGCACGCCCCGCTCGAATGCATCGCGCATCGCACGCAGTTCGGTGATTTTCTGTGTGTCTTGCAGGAAACCTTGGGCCTCTTCCGCGGCCACGCCCATGCCCACGATGCCCGGTACGTTTTCCGTCCCGCCGCGGCGCTGGCGCTCCTGCGGTCCGCCGATGTTCTGCGCTTGCAATCGCACACCCGAACGCAGGTACAGCGCCCCAACCCCTTTCGGGCCGTGGAACTTGTGCGCCGAGAGCGTGAGCAGGTCGACGGGCACTCGGCTCACATCGACGGGCAGCTTGCCCACCGCCTGCGTGGCGTCGGAGTGGAGATAAAGCTGTCGCCGACCACCGGCCCGCAGGCGCTCGACAAGTTCGGCCATGACCGCGATGTCCTGGATCACGCCCGTCTCGTTGTTGGCCCATTGGATGCTCACGACGGTGGGCTTTGCGGGGTCGGCGTTCGTGTCGAGCGCGTCGGCCAGGCTCTGGGGCTTGCTGAACCCGTCGTGTTCGACCGGGAGGTTCACCACGGTGATCCCAAGGCGTTCGAGTTGCTGGGCGGTCTCTCGCACAGCGGCGTGTTCGAGTTTATTCGTGACCAACACACCCCCCCGCGAAAGCAAGCCGACCAACGCGAGGTTGTCGGATTCGGTCCCCCCGGAGGTGAAGACCATGTCGCGCTCGCGCGCACCGATGAGCGACGCAACGGACGCCCGCGCCAGTTCGACACGCCGGCGTGCCCTTTGGCCAAACCGATGCACACTCGACGGGTTGCCCCACTCGTCGGTCTGCACCGCGTGCATCGCATCGACTACCGATAGCAGCGGCCGGGTGGTGGCGTTGTTGTCGAGATAGATCACGTCCACAGGACCATTGTATGGCCAGCGGGTACACTCCATCGCATGGCCGGCCCGACCCTGCGCACCGACATCGTGGATGTCTATGTCTTCCGCGTCATAAGGCGGCCGGGTGAAACCGCGCCGGCTGTGCGGTTTCTCCAGTTGCACCGCTGCGCCGGGGCGCTGTCGGGGACGTGGCAACCGGTGATGGGTCACGTCCACGAGGGCGAACGATCCACCCGGACCGCATTGCGCGAGCTTGCGGAAGAGACCGACTACGCCCCGAAGCATGGCTTGTTGCGGGTGTGGCAGCTCGAAAGCGTCAACACCTATTTTCTGGCTTCACACGAGAGCGTCGTGCTCAGCCCGTGCTTTGCCGCGCTAGTGGCCGACGACGTGGAACCCCAGCTCAACGAGGAACACGACGCGCATCGGTGGGTCGAGCGCGACGCGGCGGACCGTGCGTTCCTCTGGCCGGGACAGAGGCAGGCCCTTGCGGAAATCGTCCGTGAGTTTGTGCCGGTCGTGATGGGGGGAGTCTCTGAAGTTGAAGCGCTCCTGCGCGTCCGACTCGATTGAGACACGTGCATACCCCGAGCCGTCAAATCAAACCGGCCTGATCGCGGACTATGCGGTCGGGGTGGGCATGGCTTGTGGTGTGGCCGCCCGGGCCTCGAGTTCGTCGCTGAGCACATCTCCGCCCACGTTCTTCTCGCAACACAGCAGGTCAAAATCGATCACGCAGCACATGCCCCGAGGGGTCAGGTCGAAAGATACCTTGCCGCACAATTCATAGCGGACCAGCCCCTCGATGAGTTTGAGGCCGTAGCCGTCGGTGTGCTCGGCTGTGACGGGTTCGTCGGTGGCTTCTTTCCATTGGATAGACAGTCGCGGCCCGTCGCATTGCCAGGTCAGGTCCACCGAGCCGCCCCGGGGCGAGAGCGCACCGTGTTTGATGCAGTTGGTCATCAGTTCATTGACGATCAGGGCCAGGGGCATGGCCATCCGCGCGGGGACTTGAACGTTCGGCCCGGAGGCATGGAGCCGGGTGTCATGGCTATTCGTGTAGGGTTCGAGGACCCGCCGTGAGAGGTCGTGGAAACTCGTCCCGCGCCAGTTGTGGTGATAGAGGGCGTCGTGCGCCGCGGACATCGCACGGACGCGCTGCGTGAAGTTGTGAATGAACTCGTCCCGGCTGTCGGTGTTCTGGGCGGTCTGCTCCGCCAGCGCCAGGACCGAGGTCAGGTTGTTTTTCACGCGGTGGTCCAGCTCACGCACGAAAGTCTGTTGACGCAGCTCATTGAGCTTTCGGTCGGTGATATCCAGGCACATGCCGATGAAACCGATGAACGAACCGTCGGGCGCCACACGCGGACTGCCGATCGTCAGTATCCACCGCCACTGGCCGTCGTGTCGGAGCAGCCTGCACTCGCTCTCAAAGGTGGTTTTCTCCCGGTTCACTCTCAGCCACAGGTTTGTTATTTGTTGCAGGTCGCCGGGGTGCATGACTCTGGCCCAGCCTTCCCCGAGGTGCTCCTCCTCCGGCCTGCCCGTGAAGTCACGCCAGCACTTGTTGAAGTAGGTCAGCTCGCCGGTGCTGTTGCTCAGCCAGATGATCGTCGGGGCCGCTTCGGACATCTGTCGGAACCGCGTCTCGCTTTCCGTCAGCGCCGCCTCGGCTCGCCTGTGTTCTTCGAGCTTGTGTTTGAGTTCCGTGGTGTGATGGTCCACCCGCCTTTTGAGCGACCAAGACCACGCCAACACGACAAGCAGCAACATCATCGTTATCAAGACCGCCCACCGCGCGTAGGAGAGCACGTCCATCCACGTCATTCGGCTTGGCCTGGTGATCCCGAACCAACGCTCGTAGATCGCCGCGTACTCCCCGCTGGCGTTGATCGTGGCAAGGCCCTCGTTCAACTCGTCACGCAGGCCCGCGTTCGATTTGACCACCGCCATACACAGGTGGGCCTCCGTGAACGGCTCATCCAGCGCCACGGTGTTGAACAAGTGTTCGTCATGGATCAGCTTCTTACCCGCCAGAAGGGGGGCTAAGGCGTAATCCCCCTCCCCCCTGTTGAGCCTGCGCAGCGCGTCGGGTTCAGAGTCGGCAAGAATGACGTTGCCGTCCAGTCCCAGTGAGGTCAACATGTCGTGCATCAGGCTCGATCTCTCGACGATCCCCCGGTGGCCGTGCAGGTCCATCGTGTTGGCGATACGCTTCTGACCTTTACGGACAAATATGTTGTAGTCCCCGTGCAGGTAGGGGATCGTGAACGCAAAATCCTGCGCCCGCGCGTCGGAGTAGAGCATGCCCGGCACGAAGTCGACCTTGCCTTCCTTGAGTTTTTTCCGGGTGTTGCTCCAGACATCCGGCTCGAACCGAACCTTCATCCCCAGTACGCCGGCCACCGCGCGGGTGATGTCCACCCCGAAGCCGTCCGGTTCGCCCTTGTCGTTGACAAATTCGTAAGGCGGGAAATCGCGGGTGATGCCGACGACATAGACCCGATCGGGGTCGATGTGATGGCTGTGTGCGGGGCCGGTGTGAACATCTTTATCGATCGTCGCGACCGGCACCTGGGCAAGCGCCACGGCAGACCACGCCGCCGCCAGCACCCCTGTCAAAAGAACCTTGACGATGCGTGTCATGAAAGACCCCAAACCCAGCGTGGAAATGAACCCGCCCGGGCGTGGAGGCTATTGTAACCTTTGTCGCGCTGTGGCCGTTGCTTTAGCCCGTGTTGCGACTATCATCTGCCCACCTCTAACCCTCGAGCCTCCGCATGGACCACTTCACCTACCGTGACGGCAAACTTTATTGCGAAGGGGTCGCGATCGACGACCTGGCCCGGCGCATCGGGACGCCGGCGTACGTTTACTCCAAGGCCACCTTCATCGACCACTACGACAAGCTCGCCCGCGCCTTTGCCCCGCTTGACCCGACGATCTGTTACTCGATCAAGAGCTGCGGCAACCTGCACATCTGCAGGCTGCTCGTCGAGCGCGGCGCGGGGATGGACGTGGTCAGCGGCGGCGAGCTTTACCGTGCCCAGAAGGCCGGGGCTGTGATGCGCAAGGTCGTCTACGCCGGCGTGGGCAAGACCGACGACGAAATCCGCGCCGCGTTATCGGCCAAGATCGGCTTCTTCAACATCGAGTCCGAGGCCGAGTTCGAGAACATCAGCTCGATTGCCCGGCAGATGAACGCCAAGGCTCACGGCGCGCTGCGCGTCAACCCCGACGTGGCCGACCCCAAGACCCACAAGAAGACCACGACCGGCAACAAGGAATCCAAGTTCGGTGTCGACATCGAGCGCGCCAGACGTTTCTTCGATCGATACGGCAAAGACCCGCACCTGGCGCTCGACGCGATCCACCTGCACATCGGCTCGCCCATCTATTCCGCTGAGCCTTATGTCCGTGCGATCACCAAGGCGCTGGCGCTCATCGACGACCTCAAGGCCGGCGGGATCAAGGTCAGCACCCTCGACATCGGCGGCGGCTTCGCAGCCGACTACGTCACCGGCGCATCACCACTAGCTGAGCAATACGCAAACGACATCGTGCCGCTGCTCTTGCCCTTCAAACAGGCGGGCGGCAGCGTCATCCTCGAACCCGGACGCACCATCAGCGCCAACGCCGGCGTGCTCGTCACGCGCGTGCAATACCTCAAGCAAGGCCCGACGAAAAAGTTCGTCATCGTCGACACCGGCATGCACCACCTCATCCGCCCGACGCTCTACGACGCCTTCCACTTTATCTGGCCCACGAGCGTCGCCCCGAAGCACGTGCCCAGGGCGCGAGACAAATCGCCCGAGGTCGAGGGGCTTGAAAAGTGCGACGTGGTCGGGCCGATCTGCGAGTCGGGCGACTTTCTTGCAAAGGATTGGCCCCTGCCCCCCGTGGCACGCGGCGACCTGTTGTGTGTCTTCACCGCAGGCGCGTATGGCATGGTGATGTCGAGCAACTACAACGCCATGCCCCGGCCACCGGAGGTGCTCGTTGATGGCGACAAGGCGACCGTCATCCGAAGGCGTGAAACCTACGACGACCTGCTCGGACCCGAGATGCAGGTGCAGAGTGTCTAGCCGACGATGAACGCAGATGGAGGCGGCGATCTACCCCAGCCCCGTTTGTAAGCCGACCCGTTTGGCGTCCCGCCTGGCCGCTCGATACAATGCTTGGCTCGCTCGTGGGAGGCCACGACGATATGGGGCCGTAGCTCAATTGGGAGAGCGCTACGTTCGCAATGTAGAGGTTGTGGGTTCGATCCCCATCGGCTCCATTTGATGTGTTGAGTTTTGCAAGCTCCCCTCCCGTGTGTCCGCTCGTTCAGAGCGTAAGGACCACTCTTCCAGAGTACCCTCATGTCCAGCTTACTCGGCGCGATCATTGAGCAAGGCCCCAGCGATTGGCAGATTATTCAGCAAGACGCCGGCGGCAAGGCTGTGATTGAATTGTCAGGCACGTGGCACGTCTCGCCCGCGGCGCAAAAAAACGGCACCGCGGTGGACGGCGTGTATGTGCGCATCGTCCACGAATCTTCCGCTGAACCGGTCTCGCCCAAACACGACTGGACGCCCGCAAAACTCAAGCGCAACGGCAAGTGGACCGCCACGATCAAGAACATCCCGGCGGGGGGGCTTTACCGGATCGAGACGCAGATGCGGATGGCCGGTGACTCTGGCGCACCTCAGTGGGGGCTGCGCGGCGACATGCGCCACTTCATCGGCGTGGGCGACCTTTGGGTCATCGCGGGGCAGAGCAACTCGGCGGGCTACGGCAGGGGGCCGGTCGAGGATGCGCCGCAACTCGGCGTACACCTCTTCAACAACGCGATGCGCTGGACGCTGGCGACACAACCGCTCAACGAATCGACCGACACCGCGCACACCTGCAACCGGGAGACCGGCAACCCGCACCACTCGCCCTGGCTCCAGTGGGCCAAGCTTGTCATGAAACAGGTCCACCACCCGGTCGGCCTGGTCCAGACCTCGCTCGGCGGTTCGGGCATGCCAAGCTGGAACCCCACGCAGCCCGGCGGGCACGAGTTGTACGACAACATGTTGGACTGCGTGAAAGCGGTCGGCGGCAGGGTGCGCGGCGTGCTCTGGTACCAGGGCGAGAGCGACGCGTCGCTCAAGGCGGGCGAGACTTACGAAGAGCGGTTCATCAAGATGGTCGCCGCGTGGCGCAAGGCGCTGGACAACTCCAAGCTCGCGTGGATCACCGTGCAACTCAACCGCCATTTCGATCACTCACCGGACGAGGCCCACCTCGGCTGGTCGCTGGTGCGCGAGGCGCAGCGGCGCGCAGCTCACCGCGTGCGCAACCTCGCCGTCGTCGGCACGCTCGACCTGACGCTCTCCGACCTGATCCATACCTCCGCCCCAGGAAACCTGGCACTGGCGCAAAGGGCGGCCAATGCCGCGCTGGGCATGGTGTACGGCAAAAACATCGCGTGGCAGGCCCCGGAAGTCAGCGGCGCTACCTACGACGATGAGGCCCGCACCGTCACGCTCACCTTCGTGAATGTGCAATCCGTCCTCCAGACCATCGACGTGACCCAGCACCCCTTCGTGATCGAAGACAAAGACGGCGACGTGGCTATCGAAAAAGCCCACTACCCGATGGACCGCACGGTCGTGCTCCACCTCGCGCGGAGGATCGAGGGCAAGGCTGTTGTGCATGGTGCCCCGGGGAGGATGCCGCCCATCGTCCCGTGCGACATCCTGCGGTCCTACCCGATCCTGGGCTTCCACAACTTCCCGATCGATTAAACGCTCCCACACAAAATTGCAAAGCCCGTGGCATCCAGCCACGGGATCACACGGGATCACACGGCACACTCCCCAACCCGTCTTTCAACCCCACGCGCCATTCCATATACGCATACGGTAGCCCGAACCTGTCATGCAGCCCGCGCAGTTTGCCCAGAAACGACTCATACAACTCCTGCTGCCATTCCTGCGTCCCCCGCTGGCAGAAAAAGACCCGGCAACCCATCGGGCGGATCGCATGGACCGTGCAGAGCTTGTCCGTTTGAAACACGCACGGTCCTTTGAGGTCGATGGCCTGGGGATTGGGTAATTGCTCAGCGGGAAGCTGCGCGATCACCCACGCGATTTCGAGGCCGGTGACGTAGAGGCGGTGCCCGTACGCATCGAAGTTGCAGCACTTGCCGCTGGTCCAGCAGGTCGGCCCACGCGCCGCGACCTGCGCATCAAGCCCCCGGAAGAGGTCCACGATCGCACTGTGGATTTCACTCCGGCGCACGGAGGCGTGCCACAGCGGCCAGGCTTCGTGGCGAGATGGGTCTGCCGTGCCTTGCATCACTTGATTAGACCTCCGCGTCGCGGAGGATGCGGACCTGTTCGATGGGGTAGAACGTCCCGTTGCCCTTGTTGCCCTCGGTCACGCCCGGGCACCGACGGGCCACCGCGGCGTAAGCGCGTTTCGACGTGAGATTTTCCGGCCAGAACGGCCAGGTCTTGCACTGCGTCGGACGGGCCAGGTAGACCGAGCACAACGCCTTGCCCTCGGCATCCCGGCGGAGAAAGACGCAGTCGTAGCCGTACTCGCTCCGCGTCTCGTTGAGCGAGAGACGGTTGCCCACCCTGCGCGTGTATTGCCTGTAAAAGTCCGGCAGGGTGATGCCCAGCGCCTTGGCCATCGCGGCCGCCTCGGCGTCATTGAAAAACACATAGCCCGTCGGCCCGGTGCAGCAGTTGCCGCACTGCGTACACGAAAAGCGCAGCCCGTCCGCGTACCACTCGTCAGGTTGCGGGTCGGGGGGTTGGGTCGTGCGGCTCATAGGAGAACTTCTGACGATTCAAGCTTGGCTCTTCTGCACCGTGGTGATGATCGCCCCGATCATGCGGTCCCAGCGCTGGGTCATCGTCGGCCACTCGTATTGCAGCGCGTCGGCCAGCGCGACCGTGTCGCCGGCCTTGAGCAGGTCGCGCACCTGTTTGAGCTGGTCGATCAACGCATTGGCCAGCTCTTCGAGCTTCTCGCCGTCGGCTTCGATATGCTCCAGCGGCAGCGACGCAAGGTGGACGCTCTGCAAGACCGCCTGCTGCACCTGCGTCCAGGCTTCGAGCACCGAGCTGATCGCCTGCATCGCCTGCTGCAACTGGTCCTGCTGGAGCAGACGCGCAGCATCGGCCTGCAGGTTGTTTGCATCGGTCAGTCGGCTGCGCACCATGTCGAGCGTCTGGCTGATCAGCTCATCACGCGGCGCACTGACGAGGTGGATGTCCTCATCACCGGTGGGAGCGGACATCTGGGTTTCGAGCCCCTTGCCCGTGAGTGATTCCTCACCCCTGCGGACCTCGACGATGATGCGTCCCGACCGGCTGAGGCCTTTCCCTACAGTCTCGATCACCTGCCCAAGCGTCTGGTCCTTCTTCGGCTGAGGGGACAGGGCTTTGTCGTCCACGTGGATGGTCATGCCCCCATCTTACGGGAACAGGCACACCGGGCCAATATCGCACGCTCATCCATCCGATACCCGCCCGAAGCATGGGATAACATGGTCCTGATGACCCAGCCCCCCGACAGCGGTGAAGCCTTGATAGGCAGGCGACCCGAACGCCCGCCCATCCTGCTCGTCGCGGCGACAACATTGGAGGCCCAACCCACGCTCGACCTGCTGCGCAGGCGTCTTGGACCCGACGCGGTCGTCGCTCTGGTCACGGGCATCGGCGGAGAGCGGGCGGCGAGAATCTTGCGGGAGTATCTTGCCCAGCACCGTGTCACGCTCGTGGTCCACATCGGCTTTGCGGGCGGACTGGACCCGGCGCTGCGCGTGGGTGAGACGCTCGTTGTGGGTAAGGTCGTCCATCCCACACACGGTGAACTGCATTGCGACACGCACGACCTGCGCAGCGTGCTCCTCACTGTCGACGAGGTCGTGGACTCACCGCAACGCAAGAGTGAGTTATTTCACAAGCACCTGGCCGCCGCCGTGGACATGGAGGGTTTTTTTGTTGCCCGCCAGGCCCACGACGCAGGCGTCCCGTACCTGGGCGTGCGTTCGGTCAGCGACACGAGCGAGCAGACCATGCCCGCGTTTCTCGCTCACTGCGTCGACGCCCACGGCCGACCCAGCGCCTGGCGTGCGTTTGCGGGGATGGTGATCCGTCCCTGGCAACTGGGCAACCTGCTGCGCATCCAACGGGATTGTGCGGTTGCAGTCCAAACCCTTCCGGGGGCGGTGTGGCTAGCGCTTCACACGGCGGGTCACGTCGCGGGTTGAAGCGGATGGGTTTTCCCCTCACGGTGATAGACTCTGGTTATGGACCTTTCAAACTGTAAGAAGGTGATCCTCTTTGGCGGGACGTTCGATCCCCCGCATGTCGCCCACGTGGCGCTGGCGCGTGAGGTGATGCAAGCCGTTGGTGCCGACGGGGTGGTCTACATCCCCGCGGCGGCCTCGCCGTTCAAACGTGACGAGGTCCACGCGCCCCCGGAACAGCGCTTGGCGATGATGCGGTTGGCGCTACAGGACGAGTCGTGGGCAAGCATCTCGACCCTCGAGCTCGACTGTGCAAAACAACCGGGCTTCGAGGGTGTGAGTTACACCATCGACACCGTGCGGGCATTGCGTGAGCGGGTTGGTCAACGGAATGGCCAGCCGGTTTTTCGTTTACTCATCGGTTCGGACCAGGCGGTGATGTTCGACCGCTGGCGGGAGTACCGGGCCATCGAGCAACTCGCCGAGCCTCTGGTCATGCTGCGACCGCCTCACGATGAAAAAGCGTTTCTGGATGCGCTGCCGCGCGACTTCGATCCGTCAACCTGGGCCCGGCGGATCGTCCACGTCCGCACAATGGATATTTCCTCCACCGAGTTGCGTGCCCGCCTGCGCACCGCCGAAGCCGACTACCGCTGGCTGCACCCCCGTGTGCTGGCCTACATCCGTGAGCACGGCTGTTATCGGGGATAACCCCACCCCCAAAAAGTTTTCAACCGGTGACACCATGCTGGCACCGACCACTTTGGCCACACGGTAGGATCATCACCGTCGAAGAGGATGGTCGAGCCTTTTCGGGGAACGCGGCTTATCGAGACTTGTCCGGATGGTCAACAGGAGGTCGAACGGCAGCGCCCCGGTCGCGGGTCGCAACCCGTGATGGTGTTGCCGAGTCCTTATATGGAGACCTCGAACACCGTGGTCTCAAGCGATAAGCCTTTTTTGACGGCGGGTCAATCCAAACCCGATTGCGACACTCAAAAGCACAATCGAGGCGGGCTCGGGGACAGAGGCGATGGTGATGTCGAGGGGTTGGCCACTGGCCAGTTGGTCGAGATCGAGTATCGCAGCCAGGTTGGGTGAAAGGCCCTCGACGCTCAGGGCGGTAAAGCCTCCCTGGATGCCGGCGTGGTTGAGGAAGATGTCGAGTGAGAGCGCGTCGCCGGCCTGCGGGTTGAATCCGGGCAGGAAGACGAGTTTCACCGTGCCGCCGAGCGTGGTGTTGCCCAATACATTGATCTGGTCGAACTGGCCGCTGCCGGTGCCGCCGACCTGGACCTCGATCTCGCTGTCAGCGTCCAAGATGAGGTTGCCGTCGATGGTGATGGTGCCGGGCGAGTGTCCGGGCTTGATGGTGCCACCGAGCAGTTCGACATTGCCGATGATGGTGCCGTCGCCCAACAACGCGCCGCCGAAGCCAATCCGCATCGTGCCGTCCTGGACCTGGCTGATGAAGCCCTGCCCGACCAGAGCGCGGCCACCGCCGGTCAGGTCGATGGTGCTGCCGTCCCACATGGTGATGGTGGTGAGGACTTCGAGTTTGCCGCCTGTGTTGACGGTGATGTGCCCCTCGCCGCCGCCCTGGCCCATGAGGAGTCTCCACGCGTTGACGTGGCCGCGGTTGTCGACCTCGACGTTGCCGTACCCGCCGTATTCGCCTACGGAGAGGTAGCCCCCACCTGTGCCGTACTCGTTGTCGCCGACATTCCAGATCGAGTCGCCCTCGATGTTGGGGTCGGGGTCGGTCTCGTTGTCGTAAGCCGTGGTGCCAGCGATGTAGACGTCGCCGTTGGATTGAGCGCCAAAGAAACCGGGGCTTGTGCCGACAAATGCCCATGTGTTGTTGACGACGCCGCCGTCGGTGATGTCCATCGCGCCGATGCCGCCGCTGCTGCCGATGTCCATCGTGCCGTTGCTGAAGTCGTTGACGCTCAGGAAGGCGTGCCTGCCGTGGACGTTCAGGTAAGCCGTGGTGCCGTCCCCGATGCCGATGCCTGCGGGGCTGTTCGTCACGGTGGCTGAGCCGACGATTTCAAGTGTGTGCAAGACCCCGTTTCCGCCCCCACCGCCGCCATTACCAACGAACACCGGGCCGTCATTCACCCAGACCGCCCCCTCGTCAACTAAAAAGTAACCCACTTTGTTGTATCCCTGGCCGATGGTCGTCTGGCCGGAGTTGACAAGGTAGGTTCCCGAGTAGAGGGCTACTCCGCCGTAGGTTTCTGTGGACCCGGAGGGCTCAACGAATGGCAGCACCCCAACTTTGAATTCACCGATGTTGGTCCAGTTTGGATTGTTGACAAACGAGCCGTTGATCACTTCCAGAGACCCGTCGTAGTCCGCTCCGCCGCCGACGTCGACGCCGTGCGTCGTCCACGGCTGTCCGATGCCCAGATCCTCAAGGCGGTCTTCGTTGACGATGACCAGCGGGTCTTCCACCGCAAAGGTCACACGGTTGCAGGTTAAACCCGCGAGGGTGAAAAGCATGGCCCCAATCACCCCCGGCGACCACCGTGAAGATCGGCAGGCTGTACGACCGGGGCAAGAAAACCGAGCCGTTGATTTACCAGAGTCGCTCCGGTGATTCCTTATGATTTTTGTCATAAAACGTTCTTTTCTGAGAGAGGTGTAAATCTTTTCAGGGTTTATAGATAGGATGTGTTCGCGCACCCGATACCCGCCCGTCATGGTCGGACCATCCAGCCGGTATGGGTACGAGATAGGGGGTTTCTCCGACTCCTTGCCGTTGGCGTGACCGACAATCACAAAACAACAACAGGCTGGGACTATACCCGATAGAGCACAGCGCACTCAATGCCGTAAAAAGTGCTTTTTATAGGTTGTGGGATTTGTGACGGGAGTTAGATGGCGTCATACCGCAGGAACGCAAAGCCCGGGGCGTGGGGGAGGGTGAATGTGGGTGAGCCGTCCGGGCCGAGTTGCTGATCGTCAGAGCGTTCGTTCAGGAGGTCGGTGAAGCGGACCTTGAGGTTTCTTAGCCAACCGAGTTGGATCGTGGCGTCGGGCTGCGGGTTGCACCGTTCTCGGTAGAGGGTGAGGTAGCCGCGGTTTTCGTCGGGAAGGTGGGACTGGAAGCCGGTCCAGCTTGCGTTGTCGGGTTTGTTCCCGATGGGGTGGACTACGCCGCGGTAGATGGCGTCGCGGTGCTGTTTGTAGATGGCCAGCACCTTGCGGATTTCCTGCACAGCGTTGTCGGTGTAATACTTGGTTTCGAGGAAGAAGAGGGGGATACCCATGAGGGCGATGGCGGTGGCGTATGAGTGATCGTGCAGGTGTGCGTCGCTGATCTGGGGGTCGGTGCGTTCGACGTTCTGGATCGAACACTGGAAGCGGTGGAGGTTGAGGTATTGTGCGATCTGCCAGAGGTCGCGCAGGACGGTGTGGGGTCGGTAGACGACGCCGACGGGTTTGGCGGGCTTGCGGTTTTCGAGGTAGATGCAGCCGTATTCCCGTGCAAAGAAGTAGCCGTAGCGTGCGGGGTTTTCGGTGACGTCCCAGTTAATGCGGACCTTGTGGCCGGTCCACGTGATGAATTCGCGCACCTTGGCCATCAGTTCGTCGATCTCAGCTTTGGTTCTCAAGATCGCAAAGTCGAGTTTGAATTGCGTAAAGCCGCCTTCCGTGAAGTTGGCTTTGAGTTCATCGAGGCTCACGGGCTGTGCCGCCGCCCAGAGGCCCAGCTTGACACCGAGTTGTTGTGCGCGAGTACGGACATTCTTCCAGCCATCCGGGTAACTTTCGGGGTGGGGGCGCCAGCCGTTTTCGCCGGGTTGCCACGAGGAATTCCCGGGGGGAACCTGCCAGCCGTCGTCGATCTGGAGTGAGTCGATGCCCATCTCGGCGCAGCGTTCGATCTCGCGCAGGACGCTTTGTTCGCACCCGGCCCGACGGGCGTCGGAGCCGTTGTCGGTGCTGCCCCAGGTGTTGGCCTGGATGTAGATGTCGCGCTTCGGGTCGATGGGGTAACGCAGGCGGTCGAAGGCCTTGAAGGCAAGTGTGCGTTCGAAATCTCCGCCCGACCACAGCAGCGACCACGTGGCCCAACCGTCGGTGTAGCGATCCGTGCTGATTTCGTTGTCGCGCATGCCCCAACCGTCGCTCGAAAGCCCGTCGTGTTCATCGCAGACAAAACCGCCTGTCACGTGGCCGGGCTGGTTGACGCACTTGTGCGATTCTTTGACCAGTGCGATACCGCCGTGCTCATCTTCCACGCACGCGGCGCTGGCCCAGTCGCACCACTCGCGCCCGTTCAGTGGGTAGGCGGTCACGCTCTGCTTGAGGATGTCCAGGTGCGTGTCGTTGCGTTGCTGTGTGGCGTTGTAGTAGCCGATCCATCTGCGGGTGCATCGGGGCTTGTCGATGGGGATGCGCTCGGCCCGGGCGTTGCGTGGACCGCCCTGAATATTGGCCTTGATTTCATCTTTGGATTGGCGAGTCTTCCTCGCGGAAAGCAGTGTCCGCAGGCCGGGTGCCAGGGGGTAGGCCCAGAGGGTCAGGCGTATTGCGTAACCCGCGGTCGGGTAGTCGAACTCCGCGCGGACGCACAGGTGTTTCGATGTAAATCCCTCGTCGTCTTCGACGCTTGCGGTTAGCGACGTGAGCGTGGCTTTGGGGGGCTGGGAGGCGTCGGGCAATTCCCAATCACACTCACCGCGTGTGGTGTGCCACGATCTGTTGTTGAGCTCGTCATGGATCAGTGTGGTGGCCAGTCCGTGGCCCGTCCACCGCCACTCGCGCCGCATCCAGCCGGTGGTGACAATCAGGCTCTCGCCCTCGGTGTGCGCACGAGCATTGGAAAATTGATGGTCGAGGTTCGGGAGCATGATTCAAGGTCCAGAAAAAAGCCGGGAACGTTTCACCGTGCCCGGCTGTGTGTGCGAAAGTGAAAATCACTCAAAGCCTCACTGGGCCTTGGCGTATTTGGCGGGGTTGGCTTTGAAGGCCTTGATGCAGTCGTCGCAGCAGAAGCCGTAGACCTTGCCGTCGTAGACAACCTTCGCGCCTTTGGCGTCGATGGGGTCGCCACTGACCGGGCACTTGGCGTTCACGGCCACCGCGTCCTCGGCGGCGTCCTTGACCGCGTCGGCCGCGGCCTGACCCGCCGCCACCGCGTCTTGTGCAGCGCCTTTCATAGCGTCCATGCTGTGGCCCGTGCTCGATTGGGCGGGTGGCGAAGAGCTGTTCCCGCATGCGGTGAGCAGCGCAGCCACGGTCAGGCAGAGCGCGCAACCCAAAACGCAGGTGCCCAGCTTCGCTAGGGTTTGTGTTGTCCTGGTCAGATTCATGTAAGGTCTCCTTTTTGAATGACGGACGGGGACAGATAGTCGGATACCCGCTACATTCTACGCCGTCTCCACGGTCAATGCAGCCCGCACCGTGGCCGTACACACCAATCCATTCCCGAGCAAGTCGGGAGCCCTCATGTTGCGAACCCACCTGCCCAAAAACCTGATTACCCGACTGGCACGGTTGCGCAGCCGATGGTTCCCGAAATACCCCGTGCTGGGCGAGGAATACGAGCCTGCGGTCGCTGCCTTGATTGTTCAGATCGTTCAACCGGGCTGGGTCTGTGCCGACGTGGGAGCCAACATTGGCCACGTCACGATCATGCTGGCCGACCGTGTGGGACCGAAGGGCAGGGTCGTCGCATTTGAAGCGCACCCCGGCAACGCCAGGCGGTTGGCCACGACCGTCGAACGCAACGGATTTGCGGATACGGTTTGCATCGAAAACGTCGCGGTCTCGGACGGGTCCGCCGATCACATCGACCTCTACCCAGGCCGGGGCAGGTCAAGCCAAGAGTGGAGCCTCTCCGATACCGACCACGACGGCGTCAAACACACCCCAGCCCTCACGATCCCCGCGACATCGCTCGACCGATACTTCCCCAGCGACCGTCAAGTCGATTTTGTGAAGATCGACATCGAGGGTGCGGAAGACGTGGCGCTGCGTGGGATGAAAGCATTGCTCACCCGACAGCGACCGATCGTCATGGTGGAGTTCCACAACGACGCCGGCTGGCAGGGGCGCTTCACGCTCTACGACGCGGGGTACGAGCTCTTCTCGGTCGAGGGCAAGCGGGTCGATCGCTCACCCGCCACCCAGCGCGTGTACCACTGTGTCGCGTTCCCGCCCGGGTCGGACCACGGGTTTGCTGCCGGGGTTAGCTGATCCTGCGCATAAGATACGGGAGTCGGATCGATTGGCTTATCTAACGAAGACCGCAAATCAGAATGAATCCGAATTGTCACGGATCAAAACCATGAGCCGACACAGAAACCACAGATTCCGCAGATGACGCAGATTCAAGGCGGATTTTCCGGAGCACCCAAGCTGGATCGATCTGTGTAATCTGTGCAATCTGCGGTTTCTTCCCCGGCCCCTTGTGTCTGTGTTCTCGTTTCAGGTCGTTTTGATAAGTCTACACAATGAAAGTTTGGGGAACATCACCGCGTCGCACCGGGCCATACCCTTGAAAACCAGGCTCTTTACACGCAGGGAACTCATCGGGTCGGACGCTCGGGCGGTGGTCATGCTCGCGCCTTTGCTGGGCCTGCCCGTGGACAGACAACCCGGCCCGGATGAAGGGCGCTTCGATGACTACGCCGATCAAGCCGGTGAGATCTTCGAGCTTGTCGAGACCCTCGACCGGGCCCACGCCGTGGTGTATCCCATGGAATACCGCCCCGATGCGGACCCCGCTCTGCTTAAGACGCTCGTCGCCGACGCACGCGATGCGGGCAAGCCGGTGCTGGTCTTCTTCAACTCCGACCTCGACACGCCCATCGACCTTGGCCATCACGTCCACGTCTTCCGCACCACCGGGTACCGGAGCATGAAAAAGCCCACCGAGCACGGCTACCCCGGCTGGAGCGTGGACTTTATGCGTTACAGCGACGGGAGATTGAATGTCCTGCCCAAAGCACCCAAGCCCCGCGTGGGTTACTGCGGTTACATCGACCACACCGGCCCGCTCTCGTGGATCAGGTACCAGACTCTCAAAGCCATGCACCGTCACCCACGCGGCGCAGACCTGCGCGGCCGGGCGATCCGCCAACTGCTCGCAGACCGCAGGGTCGAAACCGACGTGTTGTTCCGCAAGGGTTTCTGGGCCGACGGCGAGCGGGACAAGCACCGGGCACGTCTGGACTATGCCCGGAACATGCTGGCCTCGCCCTACACCCTCGTCGTCCGCGGCGCGGGGAACTTTTCATACCGGCTCTACGAAGCGCTCTCCTGTGGGAGGATTCCGCTGTTCGTCGACACGGATTGCCTGCTGCCTTTTGATGACCACATCAACTGGAGGGAGCACGTGGTGTGGGTCGATCCCCACGACCTCGACCGCATCGCGGAAAGATTGATCGAGTTCCACAGCCGAATTTCCCTGGGGGACTTTGAAGCGATGCAGAGGCGAAACCGTGAGCTTTACGAGCGGTGGATCAGCCCGGTCGGGTTTTTCAGGCAGTTATCCGCCTGGGTCCGTCGCGGGTGATCCCGATCGGCCACAATCGTTTGACGCGTTGGCGGTTTGATTCTAATCTGGAATGTTTGCACGGGCTGTAGCGCAGCTTGGTTAGCGCGCTTGACTGGGGGTCAAGAGGTCGCGAGTTCGAATCTCGCCAGCCCGATTCGTGTCCGCTTGTGCGCTGCTGTGCGCCGGACAAGCCCTTCTCTCGCTGACATTGGCGTAGCGTTGGCAACTCCCCCGTAGTCGTAGGCTGGCGTAAACTTCGCCGACGGCCGGTCGGGGCGGTCGAAGCCGGTCAGGGCATCCACACCGGGGCTTTGAAAAACGCCACTCCCCCTGTCCCAGACGTGTTCATCTTGATCCGCCACGCGACAGAACGGCAAACAACACCGCAACAATCGAACTCAGAACAGGGTGTAGATAAATGGGCCCACCGGTGTGCTCGACAGCATGACAAGCAATCCGAATAGCAGCAGCACGATCAGGATGGGCGTGAGCCACCATTTCTTGTTGTGAGCAAGAAATCGCCAAAACTCCGACAGCATCGAGGGTTGTCGGGTTTGAGCCTGTTGCTCAAAATCCTTGACAGCGTGTTGGGCGTGTTGGGGCGTGGTTTGCTTTGGCTTTGGAGTGTGGGCCATGGTGTGATCGATCCGTCAACGGGGCGTGAGAGGGTCCATGCACGATAGAGTCAGAATTGCTCGAAATAGCGTTCCGAGCGCTCGGGTGGGTGGCGTGGATGCCAATACGTGGCCGAAGCCTTATCGAGACGCCGACCCATCGGGTCCAGTCCGATACGCCGACGGACCCATCCCACGGGTGTGACCGCCAGATAAAAAACAACCGCGAGCAATACGTGGGAAAGGGCCCACGAAACGGGCCAGAACGCGGCCTGCCAACCCGTGTACACCGGCTTCCTGATCCGGGGAACACACAGGTATAAACCCCAGACCGTCCCGCCCAGGACCCAGCACGTTGTCCCAGCCGTGCTCAAGCCGAACCGCCAGCGGAAGACAAGCCCCAGCCCGAAGAAGAACAACGGCAGCAGGGCCCCGAAATAGAACAGGTCCCTGGCTGAAGGGTCGCGGTTGATAGGCGTCAGGCTCATTGCGGATATCTCATCTTGTTAGTCGAGGGCAAACCGATCCAGGTGATGCTCTGCCGCGCGGCCGGCCGTCGCCGGCTGCTGCGATTTTCGCAGCAGAAAATTCTCGATGACCAGCACGTCCATATCCGTGGCCATGAAGCACCGGTAAGCGTCCCCCGGGGCGCAGACAATCGGTTCCCCCCGAACGTTGAAACTGGTATTGACCAGCACCGGACATCCGGTCCTTTTGTAAAACCGCTGCAACAATGCGTGGTACTTCGGATATCGTTGTGCGTTGACCGTCTGTAAACGAGCGGACATGTCGACATGCGTCACGGCGGGTATTTCTGAGCGGGTCTGTCTGACTTTGTCCAGCCCCTGCAATGACTCGGCATGGTCGAGGGCAACCCGCCGGCTCTCTGTGACGTTTGCCACCAGGAGCATATACGGGCTGGCGACACCGCTGGGCAGGTCAAAGTAATCCTGCGTATGTTCCTCGATCACCGACGGCGCGAAGGGTCGAAATGATTCGCGAAACTTGATCTTCAGATTCATCGTCGACTGCATCTCTGCGTTGCGGGCGTCGCCCAGGATGCTGCGAGCGCCCAGCGCTCGGGGGCCGAACTCCATGCGCCCCTGCATCCATCCGACAACCTTGCCCGAGATCAAATGATCGACGACTTCTTCGAGAAGACGACCCTCATCATCGATCCGTTGGTAGTCCGCCCCCGCTTCCTGTAAAGATCGCTCGATGTATTCCGGGGAATAACCCGGTCCCAGCAACGATCCACACTGCGAATCTTCGGGCATGGGCGTGCGCGGTTGGTCGAGCAATTGATGCCAGATCAGCAGGGCAGCGCCCAGTGCGCCGCCTGCGTCCCCGGCCGCGGGCTGGACCCATATCTTCTCAAACGGGCCCTCCCGCAGGATATTCCCATTGCCCACGCAATTCAGGGCGACCCCGCCCGCGAGTGTGAGGTTCGTCGAACCGGTTTGCTCGTGGGCAAACCGGGCGATCCGCAGCATGATTTGCTCGATCACTTTCTGTATCGACGCCGCCAGGTCCATCTCCCGCTGGGTCAGTGGTCCTTCGGGCTTGCGGGGCGGTCCGCCGAACAGCTTTGCAAACTTCCGCGAGGTCATCGTCAATCCCTGGCAGTAGTTGAAGTACGACAGGTCCATCCGAAACGAACCGTCTTCTTTGAGATCGACAAGCTCGCGGAGGATGGTGTCGACGTACTTAGGCTCACCATACGGCGCTAAGCCCATCAGTTTGTACTCGCCGGAGTTGACCTGGAAGCCGCAAAAGTACGTGAACGCGGAATAGAGAAGCCCGGGCGAATGGGGGAATCGCAATTCGTGTGAGAGTTCGATTTTGTGGCCACAGCCGTGTCCAACCGTGACGGTCGCCCACTCTCCCACGCCATCGAAGGTGATGATCGCAGCCTGATCGAAGGGAGAGGGATAGAACGCGCTGGCGGCGTGCGATTCGTGATGCTCGGGAAAGACAAAGCGTCGCCTGTATCCGGGAAGGCTCTTGCGCATGACCCGTGGTAATTGCAACTTTTGATGGAGCCAGAGGGGCATCGCTTTGGCAAAGGAGCGGTAGCCGACCGGCGCAAAGGAGACGTAGGTTTCGAGGAGCCGATCAAACTTCAACAGCGGCTTGTCATAAAACCCGACGTAATCCAGGTCAGCGGAAGTCAGGCCCGCCTCGCGCAAACAATAATCCACAGCTTGAAGTGGAAATGAACTGTCATGCTTTTTCCGCGTGAAACGCTCCTCCTGCGCCGCGGCGACGATTTGGCCGTCAACAACAAGCGCAGCCGCCGAATCATGGTAAAAGGCGGAGATGCCGAGGATGGCCGTCATGCTGTCAATTCTAATGTATGCCGGCCACCGAAACAGCGATTATCACGCGGTCTGAGGGTGGTCTTGCTCATGCCACGGTCGGACGCGGGTTCTGCCTTGGTGGACTTCATCAACCGTGATATGTTGAAAGAAACGTAGGCGTGACTCTACCCTATGCTCCATCGACCTATGCTCGATCAACGGCCCGTCATCCGTTTGCGGCGGCGGCCCACACTCGATGCAGAACCCGAGGATACCGCTTTGCCATCTCGTCCCGACGAATTACCGATGAAACGCATCTCCCATCGTCGCGGCTTACTTCTTTCTTTGGCACTGATCGCCATCACCGTCACCGCCTATTGGCCCGCAATGCAAAGCGGTGGCTTTATCTGGGACGACGCGGACTACGTTGTCCAAAACAAGACCCTGCGGGACGTGGAAGGCCTCAAAGATATCTGGCTGTCACCCCGGGCAACACCCCAGTACTACCCGCTCGTTTTCACGACGTATTGGGTTGAGTTTCGTTTGTGGGGTCTGAACCCGAGAGGCTATCACGTCACCAACGTGCTGCTCCACGCGCTGGCTTGCCTCCTCCTTTGGCGCGTGTTACGGCGACTGCAAGTCCCCGGTGCCTGGCTGGTCGGCGCGATCTTTGCAGCGCACCCGGTCCACGTGGAGTCCGTGGCATGGATCACGGAGCGCAAGAATGTTCTGTCAGGCGTCTTTTACCTGGGGGCGGCGCTGGCCTACTTGCGTTGGGCCCACCCGCAAGCCGGTGCCAAACGGTCGACCCGCGTCTACATCACTTCGATCCTGTTGTTTCTGTGCGCGCTGCTGAGCAAGACGGTCACCGCAACGCTGCCGGCTGCACTGGTGCTGATGGCGTGGTGGAAGGACGGCGACCTTAAGGACCCATCCGCCGCCGATTCACGACCCGAAATCCGCCGATTATTCAGCCAAATCGTGCCCCTGGTTCCCTTCTTCGTCGTGGGTTTAGGCTTATCCTTGGTCACCGTCATTTTGGAGAAGCACCATGTCGGCGCCAAGGGGGCGGAATGGAGTTTGACATTCATCGACCGCGGCCTGATCGCGGGGCGGGCGCTGTGGTTCTATGTTGGCAAGTTGCTTTGGCCTACCGGCCTCTGTTTCAATTACCCCCGTTGGGAAATTGACGCCGGCGTGTGGTGGCAGTGGCTCTACCCTCTGTCGTTCGCTGCGGTCGTCGTCGCGTTTTGGGCGGCACGCAAGCGACTGGGAAGAGGACCCCTGGTTGGCGTCCTCTATTTTGCCGGCACGCTTACTCCTGCGCTGGGCTTCTTTGACGTGTATCCGATGCGGTACTCGTTTGTGGCGGATCACTTTGTGTACCTGGCGAGCATCGGCTTGCTGGCACTCGTCGCCGGGGTCATCGTCCGTGCGAGTGGACTTGAACAAACAAGCGGTCCGTCTGCGTTATCGAAATTTGGCACCGCATGGGGTGTCCGACGAAGCGCCGGCATCGGCCTGTCGGCAATGGTGTTGATCGCCCTTGTCATCCTCAGCCGACAGCAGTGCAAGGTCTATCGTGGTCTGGAGCCTCTGTGGCTCGATACGATTGAAAAAAATCCAACCTCGTTCATGGCGTACAACAACCTGGGCCTGCTCTACCTGCACGAGGGCCGACCCGGTGAGGCTATCCCACTCTTTGAAAAATCGATCCAGAATAATCCCAGAGACCTCTCGGCGATCAACAATCTCGGGGTCGCGCTGGTTGAGCTCGGGCGGTACAACGAGGCGCATCGGCAATATCTACAAGCCATCGCCATCGATCAGAATAATTCTCAGGCCTACCACAACTACGGGGTGGCGCTGGCCAGGCAGGGTCAACTCGACGAAGCGATCGAATATTATCAAAAGGCGCTGGCGATCGACCCCGACCTTGCCGCGACGCACAGCAACCTCGGCTCAGCCCTGGGCGAATTGGGACGCCTCGACGAAGCCATCCGACAACACGAAGAAGCACTGGCGATTGACTCGGGCTTGAGCATGGCCCACCTCAAATACGGCGAGACACTGCAGGCTGCGGGGCGTATCCGGGAAGCTGTGGATCAATACCGCGGCGCCGTCGCGCTGGACCCATCGCTCGCGGCGGCGCACTACCACCTGGGCACGATCGCGGTCGCCGACCAACTGCTCCCGGCTGCGCTGGATCATTTCCGCAGCGCGCTGGAAGCCGCGCCCGACTTTGCGGAGGCGCACCTGGGCATGGCCAAGGTTCTTGCCGCGATCGGTCGCGTTGACCAGGCCAGTCAACATTTCAGCAAGGCGGTTGAACTGGCGCCGCAGTCCGGGCCGATCCACCTTGACTACGCCAACTTTCTGGCACAACACGGGGACCCGAGCGCGGCCCGCCAGGAATATCTCGCCGCTGAAAAGCTCATGCCCAACGACCCGGAGCCTCTTTTCCAAGCCGGTGTGATCGACCAGCGGCTCGGCGATACGGCGGCTGCCGAGGCGCGTTTCCGTAAAGTGCTCATGCTCGCACCCGACCATGCGCAGGCCCACAGCTATCTGGCGGTGTTGCTGGCCGGTCAGGGCAATAACGAGGCAGCCGCCGATCTGTTGCGGCAGGCGGTGCGCCTCGCGCCCGAAAATGCGGAGTACCACAACAACCTTGGCGTGATCCTGGTGCGCCTGCACAACTACCGGGAGGGACGCAAGGCGCTCGAGGAGGCTGTCCGCCTCAACCCCGATTATGAGGAGGCCAGAAAGAACCTGAACGATCTCCTGAATCTCATGAAGAAGGAAGGGAATCTTGACTGAAAAGGTCAGCCATCCCCCCAGTCGCGGCAAGACATCGTTGCGGCTTCTCCGCCGGCTGCTGCTTAGCCTGGGGGCGACCTTACTCACGCTGACTGCCCTTGAAATCGGGCTGAGGATTCTGGGTCTGCCCAAGTTCCTCAAGCCCCACACCACCCCGCTGCAGTTTGGATTTACGGACCGAGAATCGGCAAACGGGCCCTTCTACCTGAATTATCCCGGTCGCATCACCTTCCGCTACGACGGCAATCCGCGCGGGTATTTTGATGCCCAGAACGAAGTGCATCACGACGTCAATCCCAGCGGCTTTCGCGGGCCGGCCTTCACGCCCAAACCCGCGGGTGGCTTTCGCGTGATCTTCCTGGGGGATTCGTTCACATTCGGCGAGGGCGTGCGCAACGAAGACACGTTCCCAGAGGTCACGGCCCGCTTGCTGAGAAAGGATGGCCGCCGCGCCGAATCGTGCAACCTCGGCGTAAGCGGGTACAACACCACGCAAGAGGCGGACGTTCTGAAAATCTTTGGCTTTGACCTGAAGCCCGACGTGGTCGTTCTGGGCTATACCCTTAACGACGCCGAGCCCCCTCTTTTCCAGATCGACCCCGTGAGCGGCGAACCGGTTCGGCGTGCGCGTGAGACCACCATCGAAGTGGAATCGCAGCCGCTCAGGCCCCCCGACTCGCTTCTCTACAGGCTGCGCCTCGCCCAGCTCGTGTGGCAAACCGTTGAGCGTCGGCAGGCGGCGGGGCAGACCCTCGACTACTACCGGTCTCTCAATGCGCCGACCAACCCCGGACGCATCGAAAGCGATCGCGCCTTGCATGAGATCATTTCCCTGTGCCGCGAGCACGACGTGCCCTGCATCGTGGTCATGTTTCCCTTGCTCTATCGATTGTCCGATGACTATCCGCTTAAGGATGTGCATGAACGGGTCGGTCAAGTCGTGCGACAAGCCGGGGGAACATTCATTGACCTGCTGTCGGCACTCAAAGGCCAGGACCCCGGAACGCTCATCGTGCATCCCACCGATCAACACCCCAACGAAAAAGTCCACGCGATCGCCGCACGGTTGATCGCCCAGGAGATCGAACGTCTGACAGATAGCCCACCGCGGCCGTGATCGATCGTTTCACGTGCGGCGGTCGAGTCGGTTGTCTCTACCTTTTCAACCAGGCAGTCAGGTGGTCGGCTATGGCCACCGCAATGGCCCGATGCGCTGCCGGGGTCACGTGACCCGGGTCGAAATAGATGGCTTGGGTTCCTCGCTCGCGGACCAACTCCCGCCCCAGTGGCACAAGGTCGAGGACGCCGCCGATCTCCGGCTCCGTTGAAAGCGGGTGCGTCTGGCCGAACGCGATCATTTCGCTTTGAAGCTCGGTTCGCGCATCAGTCGGCGTCGTGGGCTCGGTATTCATCCGCAGCGGCCAGACCAGAATCAACACGGGGATGTGTTGCCCCTCAAGCAGGGTGTGGATGTCATCCAGAGTCTGGGCAAACTCCGTGGGCAGCAAGCGGGGCCTCAATTCTCCGCTGGAGACAGGCGTCGTCGGACTGCGCAGGCCCCACAGGAGCTGACACAGTCGGCTCCAGCGCAACGGGGCTGGCGGCTGAGCGGCCATTGATCGGGCGTAGTGTTCGCGGTCGCCCAACCGGTCCCACATGGTTGCGTCGTTCCATCCAAAGTTCAGCACCACGAGGTCAGGCTGATAGCGCAGCCCCTGCGTGGCAAGGTAACGATAACCCTGGAAAAGCGTGTAGCCCGGCACGCCGGCGTTGATGCACTCCACGGGTCTGCCGGTCCTTTCCCTGAGCAGGGCTTGGGCCTGCTCGACGAAGGTCTGGTCCTGGGCCACCCCGTAGCCGAACGTGCAGGAGTCGCCCAGGAAAAGGACACGGGTTTCGCTCTGCGGCTTCTGCAGCGGGATGTCGTGGTCTTCGCGGAGCGATTGCCGGTTGGAGATGACACCGAAGAAGGGCCAGGCGTCGGCGGAGATGCGCGTATCGGGCACCAGACGCCAGAAGAGTTCCGGGTCATTCTCGATCATCTGGGCGGCGTCGTTGAGGCTTAAACCCCGCAGTTCATCGACATCCTGTTGGAAACGGATGTTGGGCTGCGGGGGTACGAATACCCGGCTCAACAACTCGGCCGTCACAAGGGCCATCAGGGTCGAACCCATCAACAACAAGATGCGATGAAACGCCGATCGCGTATTGATGCGACGGAGCAACGCCATGGGATGACACTATACCTTGAGCTAGCGCGCGTATTCGGCGTGCGGTCTTGGGGCTGGGCTGGGTGATGCGCAAAAAAACACCCCATCGTGGCTTCGCTGCACGGGATGGGGTGTGAGTGTGCGGGTCCAATGGAGCCGAATTCAGTTCCGGCGACGGCGTAATGAGCTGCCCAGCAATCCGAACCCTGTCAGGAGCACCACGAGAACGGACGGTTCCGGTATGGCCACGACCGACAGCACGAGGCTTCCTTCCGCGATCGACCACGCACCGCTGCCCGGGGTGGGCAGGTTGAGGGTGAAGTTGTTGGCGTCGAAGCCGGTCACGGTGCCGTTGAACAGGGTGAAGGTGTCGCCAATCTGGGCCACATAACTGTCGAGCGCGGTCCCATTGAGGGTGATGCTCTTGCCCGTCAGATCGAGCGCCCCGGTGCCTTGGACGATGGTGTCGTAGTCGGTGCCCGCGGTGGTGGCGCCCTTGAACTGCCAGTTGATGGCCGAGTTGTTGCCCAGGGTCAGCCCGCTCGTTCCGATCGTCAGGGTATCCGCGGCGCTGGAGGCGGTGCCTATGGTGAGCGCCGCATTCGTGCTGACGGAAATGCCCTTGATGGCACCTTGGGCCGCCAGAGTGCCGGCGGTCACGTTGATGGTGCCGGTGAAATCGGTCAACGGGCCATTCAGGGTGAGCGTGCCGTTCCCGTTCTTCGTGAAACTGGTTGTGCCCTGTAGGTAATTGGAGAGGGTCGCGTTGGTGTTCGTCGTGATGGTTGTCGAGGCGTTGGTCTTCAGTTGGCCGCTGCCTGTGATCGCCCAGTCACCGGTCCCGGAGAAGACCACGTTTGCACCCGTAGCGTCCACACCGGCCTTGAAAGAGCTGGCTCCACCCAGCGCATTATCGATCCGAACGGTGCCGGCGGTGCCTTGGAAGGTTACGCCGGTTGTGGCCTTCAAGAATCCGTTTCGCATCTGGATGTAAGCTGCCGAGTTGGCCACCGGTGATTCGATGATCAGGTTTTTGATCGTATCCGATCTGTCAACGCCGCCGGTGAATTTGATGTTGCTGCCACCGGCTGCACCCACGAACTTCACCGTCGCGGAATCGCTCATCCTATTGGACGCGCCCAAAGCCGCATAGACATTGTTCCCGAAGCTGGTGGTTCCGGGGCCGACCGCCGTGTTTGCGGTGGCGAAACTGGAGAGGTCCACCTGTCGCGGGTTGCTTCCCGCCGAGTAGTTCATCGTGCCGAGAAATGACGCATTGCTCCAGCGTGTCCGGAAAAAGGTGACGTTGCTGATATCGATGTTCAACACCGAATCAGCGGCTCCCGTCGCTGATCCCGAGACAACAGTATCTGAACCCGCATTGCCCGGTTTGAACGACGCCGTGGCTCCAGCCAGGACGTTGTAAGTGGCGGTCCTGTTGATGTCACCCGCGGTGAACTGAAGGTAGGAACCGTTGCTCAAGTTAACGGTTTGGTTGGCGGGGAGTCCTGTCTTGCCGGCGGCAGAGAGCTGGAGCGTCGAATTGACTCCCAGAGTCAAGGTCCCGAATGGGTTGGCATCGAGGTAGGCCGAAGTCACGACAGCGGTCTTGCCGTCGCCGATCGTGGCATCGACACCTGAGGTGGGTAGGCCCGCATCCCAGTTCGTGCCATCGGACCAGGCGGTGCTGGTGCCACCCGTGAAGGTGGTCGCCGCCAACACCGGCGAGGCTGCGCCGACCATAGTCGCCAGCACCAGGAAGCCGCGGCCAAGACATTTGAGATTAAATTGCGTGCTCATCTGACCTCCAAGGATATGTTCAAGGCTGAATAGATACCCGAACAGGTACCCGTGCTTTCTGAAAGCACACTCCACAATTCAGTTGTATATTATGCCACACAACCCCGGCGTGTCAAAGCCCGGAGGGGTTAAAAAATCGGTTTAAATCAAATTATTTTTCGACCCGCTGGGGAGTGTGGTGACCGGTTGATTCCGGGGTTGGTCAAAGGTCAAAACGACAATAAGCACAATATATAGATGTCTATGGTGTTTTATGGCACAATATATTGCATAATTATCAGGGATGACGGCTATGCGCGCTATTAATCAGGCGTGTTAAGTGTTTGGAAAGATAGGTAATTTAATCAACGGCACATTGGTGCGGATGTACCTTATTTGTTTTGCGTATCGTTAATCGCTTGTCCGACATAGCCTTGCGTGAGAGTGGGGCTAAACATTCATAGCGCCTGACCATTCAAAGCCTTGTTCGTGGCCGGCGTTGCCTGCAAAGATGCCAACCTTCCTCGACAAATCGGCCTCAAGATGGCGCACGCTCGGATCGTGCCCTTCCGATTTCAGTGACACGTTGCAGACAACAGGGTATGAACTGCCGAAGAATGGGGGGCTTATTGGATGCCCCGCTTGCGGTAGGTCGCGGGGGTGATGCCGAATCGGCGGGAGAAATGGCGGTGGAAGTGTATACGGTTGCCAAAGCCACAGGCCAATGCGATGGCTTCGATCTTGTCATCGCTTTCTCGCAAGCGTTGGGCGGCTTTCTCAAGGCGGACACGCATGAGTACGGCATTGGGGGTCTGGCCAAGGTCGGCCTCGAACGCCTGATAGGCCACCGTGCGTGACAGGCCGGAGGCTTCCACAACATCCGGCACGCCGATCGTCTGATGGTAATGGGTGAAGATGAAACGGATTGCACGTGCCACGTCGGGGTTGCGTGCGGCGATGGTGTCGGTGCTCTGTCGTGAGACGATGCCTGTCGGTGGGATGAGAATCGGCTCGCTCGGCGGTGGCTCGCCTTCGATCATCCGCCTGAGCAGTTCGCACGCTGCGTGGGTTTGCTTTTTCAGGTCCACCGTGACGCGCGACAACTCGATCCCCATGCATTGCCGGAAGATCGGCGAATCCATCATGCCCAGGACCCCGACCTGCTCGGGCACAGCCAATGAAGCACCGACACAGGCTTCGACCACCTCGGAAGCGCCCTCGATGGCCGGAGCGAAGACGCCCAGGGGTTTGGGCAGTTCGTTCAAACGCCCGATCAACCACCGGCTGCGCTGAGGCCAGTCATTGCGCCTCTGCTGCGGATCACGCTCCCAGTAAAGCCGATGGGCCTTGAACCCATACCCTTCCGCGGTGCGCTCAAAGGCTTCGACCGCGAGATCGGTGGTATGCCATCTGGCCGCTGTATAAAACGCAAGCGACCGGTAGCCGCGCCCGATCAGATGGTCTGCAGCCAACCGTCCCGACGCAGTGGCATCAACATCCACGCGTGGCACGTCGATCTCGGGATAGTTCAGGTTCAACGACACCGCTGGGCAACGTCTGGCCGCGAAGAAATGCTTGAGTTGATTCGGATCGCCTGAGAAGGTGGTGAGGATCCCATCGCCCTCCCACCCGCTGGGGAGTTCCCCGGTCAGGCACATCTGGAAGTCCAGATGCCAGCCCTGCAGGGCCATCCACTGGGCGACCAAGGACATCATCTCCTCCAGCCACCAATGCGAGGCATAGAGCACGTTCTTGATGCGGGTTCTGTTCATCAAGGCATCTCGGTGCCGGAAACGGACGAATTGTAACACAATAAAGATAAATAGTATCTTGTGTGCCGTGATTCAGGATGTAATATCGAATTGCTTATTACTCGCCTTGACCAGTCACTCCGCAATGACGGGCAGGATAAAAGCTTGCATGGCCTTGGTCGGCCAAGACACAAACAGGAGATCAGCAATGATGAAATGCATGTCCATCGCCGCGACGGTACTGGTAGCGGGGTTCGTGGTCGCGAGCGCCAACGCCGCCCTGATATTCTCAGACAGCTTTGAAAATCCCGCTGTCACGGGGTTGACCAATACAAATCCGACCGGTTGGACCGAGTTGGGCGGTAACACCAGCGGCGGCATCAACGATGAAGACTCGGGCAAATTCACCACGCCCTTCGGCTCCCAGGTTCTCTGGGCGAACGGCACGAATCAGTTCATAACGACCAGCTCGATCCTCTCGGCCGTCCTCACCGCCAACACCGATTACACGCTGACCTTCTATGTCGCCAAGCGGAGCGATGTTTCAGGCGGCAATTACAAGGTGGAACTGCTGGCCGGCTCGACCGTGCTGAACACCGTCACCGGGACCACACCGAACAACACGACCTTCGCCAATCAAGTTACGCTTCTGTTCTCACCCGATGCCGGCCACGCGGGACTGTTGGGTCAGACACTCGCCATCCGCGTCGGAACCAACGGTTCCTACCAGCCGCAGTTCGACAACTTCGAATTGGATGCCACCCTTGTCCCCGAACCCGCGTCGCTGGTGCTGCTGGGCATCGGTGGCGCGTTGCTGTGCGGTCGTCGTCGCTCCTGATGGCTTGACGAGAACCTGGGATCCTCCTTTGACGGTTGCTCGATTCAATGAATCGCTCAGCCGTTTTTCTTTGCAATCAGCTTGCGATGTATCGGCTGATGATCGGTTCCATACCATGTATGGAACCCCGATTCTTCGATTCCTCATCAATTGAGGCGAACGGTCAACACCGTTGGTCTTGGCCGGTTGGCCCTATTGACTGTCGGGGTCTTGTGCAGTGTTTTGCAAGTGATAGCGCTTCGACGCGTCGATCACCGCATAGAACGCGGGCTTGGGTTGGCCTTGCCTGTCGAGGAGCAGGGGGTGGTTCGTTCGACCCTTGATCGGCCAGTTGTTGAGCCAGGAGTATCGGTCGCTTACGCCCCAGAACGTCACGCGCTTGATCTTGTCGTGGTGCTTGAGGAAGCAGGTGAAAATGTCGGCGTAGCGCTGGGCAAGTTGCTTTTGCACCGCTTCGGGCAGGCCGGCCTGGTACGGGTCCATCGCGGGGTCCTGTTCGAGTTTTTTGCGGATGTCCGCCCCCCACATGCCCGCCTTGCGTGGCAGCACGTCGATGTCGAGTTCGGTGATATGGACTTCCACGCCCGCGGCGGAATACGCCAGGATGCTTTCCTCGATGGACTCGATGGAGGGACCGCCCAGCGCCCAGTGACCCTGCATCCCGACGCCGTCGATCCGCAGGCCCTTTTGTTTGAGGTCTTGGATCATCTTGACGACCGCTTCGCGTTTGAGCCGACCTGTCATCGAGTAGTCGTTGTAGATCAGTTCGACATCGGGGGGCAGTTCCTCGTTGGCAATGCGGAAGGCCTGTTCGATATAGTCGTCACCGATGATCCGCGTCCACGGGCTGTCGCGGAGCTTGCCGTTGTCCATGATCGATTCGTTGACCACGTCCCAGGCGTTGATCCTGTTGCCGTAGCGCTGGGCAACGTGCCGTACGCGCTCCCTCATGCGGTCGAGCAATTGATCCCGGCTGACCTGCTTGCCCGACTCATCCTCGAAGACCCAGTCGGGCGTCTGGTTGTGCCAGAAGAGCACGTGGCCGACGACGTACATGTGGTGAGAGGTGCCGAACTCCACGTAGGCGTCCGCGGGGCCGTGGTTGAACTCACCGGGCCTGGGGTTGAACGGCCCCCACTTGAGCAGGTTCCCGGGTGAGATGCTGTTGAACTGCGAGGCGGTCAGCTCGCGCGGCGAGGGGTCTTCGCCGGTCAACTCGGTGTTCCCAAGCTCGGCCCCGATGATGAAATCACTCTTGAATGTCTCTTTGAGAGTGGGCAACCCCGCGGGCTGACCCTCCACGGTGGGTGTGGGCATGAGCGTGCTCAAGAGGTAAGCGATGGGGAGGATTAAAATCAAACGCATGGTCAATGTTTCGAGGTGTGAAGGTGCCGGTGCATGACGTCAGGGGCGGTGTTATAAGAGAAACGGTTGGGCGGGTATGTAGACAACCCCAGCCCCACAAATACGCAACGCCGAATCAGTGAACCTTATGCAAGACCTCTACTCGGAATTTCAAAATCCGGGTGCCGAGTACCGTGGCAAACCGTTCTGGTCGTGGAACGGCGACCTCGACAGAGAAGAGCTGCTGCGGCAGGTCCGTGTGATGAAAGAGATGGGATTCGGCGGGTATTTCATGCACTCACGCACGGGGCTGGTCACGGAATATCTGGGCGATGAGTGGTTTGACCTCATCAACGCCTGTGCCGACGAGGGCGAGAAGCTGGGCATGGAGGCGTGGCTGTATGACGAAGACCGTTGGCCCAGCGGGACAGCGGGGGGGATGGTCACACGCGAAGCGCGCTACCGCATGAAGCTCCTGTCGTGCGACGTGGTCGGGGGCGGTGCTTTTGAGTGGCGTGACAACCTGGTCGCGGCCTTTGCGTGTCGGCTCGACGGCGTGAAGGTTTACGAGGTTGCTCGCCTGAGACCCACAACACCCGTAAAGAAATACGCCGACCGCAACGTGTTGGCTATCACCGTCGTCGAGCAGGACAAAAGCACGTTCTACAACGGCTATACCTACGTTGACACGCTCAACCGTACCGCGACCGAGTGTTTCCTCCGTTCAACGCACGAGAAATACCGCAAACACTGCGGCGATCGGCTGGGACGTTCCATCAACGGCATCTTCACGGACGAGCCCCACCGCGGGCCGTTGTTGACTTCGTTCTCCAGCAATCGGGAACGCCCCGAGTGGAAGCTGCCGTGGACGCCGGGGATTTTTGCCCAGTTCAAGCGTGCGTTCGGCTATGACCTTCGGTCACGGTTGCCCGAACTTTTCCTCCAGCTCGAGGGTCGGGACGTGTCGCAGGTCAAGTGGCACTATGTCGAACTGATCCAACGGTTGTTCATCGAAAACTTTGCCCGGCCCTGCCGTGAGTGGTGCGTCAGGAACAACCTCATCCTCACCGGACACGTCCTCCACGAAGACTCACTCACCGCGCAGACATGCATGAGCGGTTCCGTGATGCGCTACTACGAACACATGGACTACCCCGGCATCGACATCCTCACCGAGGGCAACCGGCGTTATTGGGTTGCCAAGCAACTGTCTTCCGTGGCACGGCAGGTCGGGCGGAAGAGGCTCCTCTCGGAGCTTTACGGCTGCACGGGTTGGCAGATGCCCTTTGCCGGTCATAAGCACGTGGGCGATTGGCAGGCCCTGTTCGGGATCAACCTGCGATGCCATCACCTCTCGTGGTACACGATGCAGGGCGAAGCCAAGCGAGACTACCCCGCAAGCATCCTGCACCAGTCGGCTTGGTGGCATGATTACGACAGCGTCGAGACGTATTTCGCCCGCATCGGGGTCATGATGTCGCAGGGCAAGCCTTGTTGCGGCGTGCTGGTGATTAACCCCATCGAGAGCGTGTGGTGCCGGTTCTACCCGGGCTGGGCCAACGGGTTGAGCGCCAAGTCTCCGGGAGTCGAAGAACTGGAAAAGACCTATTCCAAGACCTTCCACTGGCTCTGCGGCGCGCAGATCGATTTCGATTACGGCGACGAGGAACTGCTCTCTCGGCTTGCACGTGTGGAGAAACGCGAGGGTGGCCCCGTCCTGCGTGTGGGGGAGGCGACGTATCAAACCGTCGTTGTCGCCGGCTTGAACACGGTGCGCAGCTCCACACTGCGGCTGCTCGATGAGTTTCTCTCCGCGGGCGGCAAGGTGATCTTTGCCGGCGATGTCCCCGGTTATGTCGATGCGCTGCCTTCCGATGCGCCCGCCGATCTCTCAACGAGAGCGATCAACACGCCGCTGGAGTTCGACACACTGACCGCGGCGGTGGATGGTGTTGTGCCACCGACTGTCCGTGTGAGCGATCCGGCAACCGGAAAACCGGCGACGGATATTTTTTGCCAGATGCGTGATGTCGGGGCCCTGCGGGTGCTCATGGCGCTCAACGTCAACAGGGAGAAGGCATACAACGCGACGCAATTCCGTGTCGAGGGCAAGGGGGTTGTGGAAGCGTGGGACTGTCTGCGCGGGACACGGACGCGCATCCCGGCCGTGGATGCCGACGGCTACCTCACTTTTACTGCGGATTTCGTTGAGGGTGGTGAGCACCTGTTCGTGATCGGCCCGGGATCGGAGGCCCACGTGCCCATGCGTGAGCGCTGGGGCACCCACACCACGACCGCTGTTCCCGGTCCTTTCGAGTATGCCCTCAGCGAGCCCAATGTCTGCGTGCTGGACTTTGCGGAATACGGGATCGACGGGGGCCATTGGCAGCCCGCGGCCGAGGTTTTGAAAGCGGACCGTGCCGTGCGGGAACAATTGGGCCTGGCTCCGCGCGGTGGGCACATGCTTCAGCCGTGGTTTGTGAGGAGCAAGGGCGTCACGGTTCGGGGGAGGGTGGCCGTTCGTTTTCGCTTTGCGATCCGCGAGATGCCGACGGGTCCGATCGAACTGGCCATGGAGGAGCCGATGTCTTTCGAGACGCGCATCAACGGCACGCGGCTCTCGACCGTGACGGATCAGGGGTGGTGGGTCGACCGTGCTTTTCGACGGTTTGTGTTGCCCACCTCCGCGCTGCGTGCGGGTCAGAATGAAATCACCCTGACCACCGACTATCACGAGAACAGCAACCTCGAAGCGGTCTACCTGCTTGGGCAGTTCGGTGTCGAGGTTCACGGATCGAGCGCCACCCTGACACAACTGCCGCTCAGGATCGCGACGGGTTCAATCACTTCACAGGGTCTGCCGTTCTACGGCGGGGCTATCACGTTGTGGGTCCCACCGCCGGGCGCGCCGGCTCAGGATGAGAAACTTTTCCTGTGCATCGGTCAGACCGCGGCGGCCTGCGTGAAAGTACAGGGCTGCGACGGGCAATCCCGGCTTGTCGGTTGGGCCCCGTATGAAGTGGAGATTACACCCTGGGCCGGTCGTGGCGAAGCGATCCCTGTGCAACTGGTCCTGACCCGTCGCAACACCTTTGGTCCTTTACATCAGGTGCCCCTGCACACCGCCAACTACGGGCCGGGGAACTTTGTCACCGAGGGCGAGCGATTCAGCGCGGATTACAACCTGCTGCCCAACGGTTTGCTGCATGAACTGACCGTGGAAACTCGCAAGCCGATCGGGGATTGACAGAGGCACAAGCCGGCATGTCCCGATCGGTGGGTCAGACCTTCCCCTCGGCTTTGAGCCTGTCCAGCCGATATTGGGCCTGCTCGGCACCGAGTGTGTCGGGGTACTTTTTGATGATCCCGTCGTAGATCAGCGCAGCGTCTTTGTGCCGACGGTTGTGTTCAAGTTCCACCGCGCGGTCGTAGTACTTGATGGCGTTGAGCTCATTCTGGACCGTCTGATCCGTCTGCCACTGTTTAAGTTTAGCGCCAGCGGCTTTGGCCTGAGGTTGGGGTTCGAACTGTTTGGAAAGGGTGTCGAGTGTGACGGTGGCCAGCGGGTAGTTCCGGTACTTGACGTAGTCTTCGGTCGCCAGTGAGAGGTTGTCACGGTAGGCGGCCAGTTCGCGCATGATCTGCCCCGCAAGAGCGATGTCGTCGATATCCAGGCGGGCGCTGTCGATGAGTTGTTGCAAGACGTCCATGGCAACCCCGTAGCGGCCGCTGGCAAGCACGCTTCTTGCACGCTCAAGATTCCGGGACAGAGGGGGGGCGATGTAGATCGGTTTGCCCTGTCGGTCGAGTCGGAACCACGCTTCCAGTGGTCGGTCGTGCCACCTGGGCGCATCGACTTTAGGCGGCAATGGCGTCTGTCGGCCCAGGTCGGCCAGGGTGTGACCCGTGAGCCAACCCAGCGCCGCTTTGTCGCTATAGATGTTGGTGATGTTGATCTCAGACTCATCGCTCAGTTCGCTGTACCGCGCCTCGACCTGGCCCGCATGTGCCAATGATGCAAAGCACCTTCGGATCTGACCATCGCCCCAGGTCGTTAGCATCCAGGTGGGCAGGTGGGTGAACTTGCCCGTAACATCCTCGTTGTAACTGTAGAGTGTAAACATGGCGGCAAATCGGCGGGGCTCGGTCGCGGCCAGCCTGAACGCCGCCTCAGCCCCTTCCTCCTCGCCGACGAGATAGACCCGCTGCTCATCGACCGCATACTCCTTGCGTGTGCGGTCGAGCACCTCAAGCGCCAGGAGCAGTTGCTTGTCGTTCCAACCATCACTGGGCAGGGCCTGCGGTATCGCCACGATCCACGGGAACTGCCCCACGTGCTCGTCGATGTATTCGGGCAGGCCCGAACGCATCATCTCCTTGCCGTAGATGCCGCGGCTCTTTTGGTCGTGGAGATAAAGGATGATCGGAATGCGCTTCTGCTTGTCGTAGTCCAACGGAACCCAGATGCGGTAGACCCGCTCCGCGCCCGATTGTGTCAGCGTCCTGTCGAGGAAACCGACGGTCCGGTTGGGGTCGTCCATGACGCTCTGGTAAGGCGTCTTGTCCTGCGGCTTCACGGCGCCGGCGTTGTCAGCCTTGGGTTGGCCCAGCGCTGCGACCGCGGGCAGCGCCCAAGCAACGATGCCCATAGCCCAGAGCCATGACTTCATCCGTTGGCTGACACCCCTGGCTTGCATCGTTCGCTCCGCGCAAAAAGAGGGACCCACCATCCAAACGCCCGGACAGGTGAGATATTTCAAAAACTACTGACCCACCCTGCCCGCAGACATGGCTCAGGATGTTTTAGTTTACCCGGTCTCGCTCATCGGCTTGGTGAGAACGCCGGGTCCCGTTTGGGTAAGCGGGGTAAGGGGGTATTTGCGACAGACTTATCGGGGCCTGTCAATTTCCGTGTTTTACCGGTCGATTGTGATAAAGGTTGAGTGTTGAGGGTTTGTCCTTCGGGGTTCGATGGCCAGGGTTGTGCTTTCGGGTTGTGCTTCCGGGTTATGGTTCCGGGGGGGGAAGGAAGTGGCCTGTGTTACGAGTGGACATCCAACACGCCAAACCGGGGATGCGACTGGCTCAACCGGTGCGTCTGCCCAACAAGCCGACGCAGGTTTTGCTAAAGGTCGATTACGAACTGAACGAAACGGTCCTGGCCAAGCTCGGTGAGATCGGCGTCCACTGGCTGTGGGTGCGTTACCCCGCCCTCGATTTTGTGCGCGAGCACGTCGACCCGCAGATCATGCAGACGCAGGGCACCTTGGTGGAGCAGGTGACCCGGACGCTCGAAGCCGTGCAGAGCCAGTCGTCTGCCAAGATCGACTTTGCAGGCTACGTCAAGACGATCGAGTCGCTGATGGACCAGGTCCTGGGCAACCCCAAGGCCGCGGTCTTCCTCGGCGACCTGGCCGCCACCGATGACGACCTGATCCGCCACAGCTCGACCGTCAGTTATCTTTCGCTTCTCGTGGGGCTGAAGCTTGAGAGTTACATCGTCAAGCAGCGCAAACACGTCGACCCCTCACGCGCAAGGGAGGTCGTGAACGTCGGGCTGGGCGGCATGTTGCACGACGTGGGGCTCAAGATGCTCGACCAGGACACCTTGCTTCGCTACCGATCATCGGGCGATGAGAGGGACGAGGCCTTCCGCGACCACACCCGGCTGGGCTACGAACTCGTGCGCGGCCAGGTCGACCCGTCGGCCGCGACGTGCGTGCTCAACCACCACCAGCGCCACGACGGATCGGGTTACAGCGGCAGGGGCATGCCCGTGCTCAGCGACAACCGTATCCATGTTTTTGCCCGGATCGTCGCCCTCGTCGACGCGCTCGATGAGCTGCGCAACCCCGCCGGCAAAGAACACGCCCGGCCGACCGTCTGGGCGCTGCACTATCTGCTTCGACCTAATCAAATGTTGCGCTTCGACCCCAGCGTCCTCCACGCGATGCTGCTCGTCGTCCCGCCATACCCGCCCGGGTCGGTCGTACGCCTGTCCGACGGCAGGTGGTGTGCCGTGGTCGACCACCGTGTCACCGACCCCTGCCGACCGCTTGTCCAGACGATCCCCGACCCCAAAACGCTCGACGAGAACGACAAGGCCGGCGAGGCCATCGACCTGGCCGAGTGCAAGAAAGACCTTTTCATCGCTGAGCACGCTGGGCTGGATGTCACGAGGCTCAACTTCACCTTGCCCCAGAACATGCGGTTTGAGCTGACCAACACGATGTATTGGTAGCCCCCCGGGGGAGCACGGGACGGGGGCGGACCTTGCCGAGGTGGGCATTTGCACGTCCCGGGGCAGTGGGTACAATGCTCGGCTCGATTGAACTCGACCCCGAGGTGCCCCATGCCCAAGCTCAAGTCACACAAAGGCCTGCTCAAGCGCATCAAGATCTCCGGCAAGGGCAAGGTCAAGTTCCGCAAGTCCCGCAACGGCCACCTCCGCTCGAACAAGACCGGCGATCAGGTCCGCTCTTACCGCAAGAAGGGCGTGGCCAAGCGCGGCGACATCACCCGTTTGGAAAAGATGCTTCACCGCCCGCTCCTGCCCGCGGAATAAGCTCGAAGCGACTGTGATCCCTCCCCGGACAGCTTCCGGGGGTCTGCCTGTCGGGAAACAAGTTCGGCCGAACGAGCCGACCCCGCCGAGGCGAAAATTCAGGAGTCTCTCCCATGCCCCGTGCACAAAAGGGCGCCGCCCGCCGACAAGCCAAGGTCCGATGGTTCAAACTTGCCAAGGGCAAGCGTGGCACACGCAGCCGATGCTGGCGCCGTGTCAAAGACGCGGTCATGCGTGCGGACATCTACCGCACTCGCCACCGCAAGCACGTCAAGCGCGACTACCGCAAGCTCTGGATCGTCCGCATCAACGCGGCCACCCGGATGCGCGGCATGCAATACAGCCGATTCGTCGCGGGCCTCAAGCTGGCGAACATCGGCCTGAACCGCAAGATGCTCAGCGAGATCGCCATCGCCGATCCCCAGGCCTTCGACAAGATCGTCGAGACCGCCAAGTCGGCCCTGGCCAAAGCCTGAGACCGCGTTAACCGCCAAGACGCCAAGGACGCCAAGATGTGCGCAGAGAAAACCTGCGTACGCCTTGTTGCGCTTTCACGGCATGTGGCATTTCAACGCAATCTATTCGCGTTTCTTTGCGTTCATTTGCGGCTAGTCTTGCTCGGTGTTTTCCCGGCGTCTTTGGCGTTTCCATCGCGTGTCACGGCAACCCCGTGATTTGAGGCGTGCCCTTGATTTGATAATGATAAACCATTATCATATGGTCGTGCCGCGAAAGACCCGACAGCAAGATGTGATCGCCCACAGGCTTTTACAAGCCGGCCGGCCCGTGTCCATTGAGGAACTGCACCGCATGGTTCGGCGGGTCTTGCCGACTCTCGGCATCGCCACGGTCTACCGCGCGATCAAGCGTGGCTTGGAGGGGGGCACGTTGCGTGAGGTGCCCCTGCACGGTGAGCCGTCGCGCTACGAGCCGGCCGGCCTGCCGCACCACCACCACTTCAACTGCCGATCGTGCCACAAGGTTTTTGACATCCACGCCTGTCCTGGATCGCGCCTCCTCAGAGCGTTGACGCCCAGGGGTTACAGGCTTGAATCGCACGACCTGGTCCTGCACGGTCAGTGCCCATCATGTGCGGGGGCGTCCGCGACATGAAGCGAGGGTCGTTGACAATCCGTGTGGTGCTGGGCGTGTTTTGCCTGAGCCTGGTCGGCGTGGGCGAAGCGCTACACGTCGGGATCGATCACACATCGCACACCGGGCATCAGTCCTTGGTCGATACGCAATCCGACGTGGATTGTCATGGGCATACTTACACCCACGACCACGAGAATCCCTCGCAGTCCCACAAGAAGCCGACAACACCTCTGGGACGCCATGACTGTCCGACCTGCTGGTTGCTCTCGGGCTTGCGTGCCCATTCTCTGGACTTGGTTCCCCCGCCGATTCTGCTGACAAGCGTGGTCGAGTTCATCCGACCGACCGCGCCACAGATTCAGACACGCATCGCCTCACCTCTCCCTCCCGGTCGCGGACCCCCGCTGCGCTTCTCCTGATCCCACCGTGTGCCAGACGAATCGGGGTTCTCTTACAGGGAGAGTGCGCTATGCGCTCACACCGGGCCTTTACCTTAATCGAACTGCTTGTGGTGATTTCAATCATCGCGCTCATGGTGGGGGTTCTCATCCCCGCGTTGGGCAGCGCCCGACAATCGGCACGGGCGCTTCGATGCCTGAGCAACATGCGGCAGATGCAGACCGCCCACGCGGCTTACGTCGTGGACAACAAGGGCCAGTTGATCCAGGCGAACCTCTCGCACGGCGGGGTCGTCCACGGCACGTTCGATCCGTGGTTCGTGACGCTTGCCAAGAAGTATGGCACAGACATCACCGCGCGTTCGCCGTTGGATAACAGCCCGCACTGGGGGCCCGCACCGGCAGGCGACCCCATCCCCGGCGCGCCGGTAGACCAGCGGAGGGTGACAAGTTACGGGATCAACAATTTCCTCGACACCATCACCAACCCCTGGGGCCCGGGCTACAACACCAACTGGCCCGGGTACACCTACGACAACGTGGAACGGCCCTCGGCGACCATTCACTTCCTCATCATGGCCTTCACCGGCGATTTTGCCGGCGCGGACCACCCGCATGTGGAAAACTGGTTGTCGCACCCGTCGCCACCTTTCAAAGCCTCCACGCAGTGCCAGACCCACGCGGTCAAAGGTGAGGCCGGCTCACCCAACGCCGTGAGCAACTGGAGCTTCCTCGATGGCCACGCACGCAGCGCGGCTTTCAGGGAAGTCTGCACCGACATCGATACCAACAACTTCGATCCCTGGAAGGCTCGATAGTCGCACCTTCACAATCCCCCAACACCAGCCGTCTATCCGACGGCGATCAACCAGAGAAAGCTGAGTGACTTCTTATGAAGATTTCAAAACATCCCATCATCGGTATGGCCTTGATGTTGACCTGTGCGATCGGCACCGCCCGCGCCGAACACGCCGACGCCTTGATAGCCATCGGCCCGAGCAACCCCCTGGCTACCGGTCAATATGATTTCGACGGGGGCAACGTTGTGAACCTCGATACCCGCGTCTACGAGGGCGAGTTCGAGGGGCCGTTCGGCAACGTGTGGACCATTGATGAGCCGGGCTTCAACGCGCTGTCGAGCAGCCTCGGCGGTCTGCCGGCCGGTTACTCGACGCTGCCCGGATCGACTTCGGTCAGCTTCGACGCCTTGGCGTTCACACTCGGTTCGAGCACCTCCAACCTCTGGCACTGGGACGGGGCCGGCGGCGTGAACTTCACACCGGTCACAGGCCCGACGGTCCTGGAAATCGCCAAGTCGCCGACCGTCATCTTCTCAAGCATCCTGGACGGCTCGGCAACCGACGTGACGGGTTTCGTGATCGACACCACCGGCAGCGACGGCTTCCTCCACAAGCACATCGACTTTAGCGTCTACAACACCGACGCCTCCGCGCCTGCTACGGGGTTCTACCTCTGGTCGCTAGAGATCCATGTCGGTTCACTCGTGTCCGAGCCGGTCTATTTCGTGCACGGTCTGGGGACGTATGACGAAGAAGCCCACGAAGCGGCCATCGAGCACGTCCAGTCCAACCTCGTGCCCGAACCCACAAGTTCGGCGTTGCTCGCGTTTCTTGCGGGTGCCGTGGTCTTGAATCGTCGGTGGACCACCTGATTTCAACCGATCCTGTTGACCTTCGGCTGCGCCTTGCCAAGGCTCGGCCTTTTTTATGCGCCGCCGATGGCTTACAATCACACCCATGCCATACGATCAGGACATCTCTCGGGAGACGTGGCGGTTGTTTCGCATCATGGCGGAGTTTGTCGATGGCTTTGAAGCCATGAACGACGTCGGGCCGGCGGTCACCGTCTTCGGGTCGGCGAGGACGAACCCCGACGACCCGTACTACCGCAAGGCGGTCGAGTGTGGTCGGTTGCTGCAAGAGAGTGGTTTTGCGGTCATCACCGGCGGCGGGCCGGGCATCATGGAGGCCGCCAACCGCGGCGCTTACGACGCCACCGGGCAGTCCATCGGTCTGAACATCACGCTCCCGATGGAGCAGCACCCCAACCCCTTCCAGACCATCGAGCTGACCTTCAATTACTTTTTTGTCCGCAAGGTGATGTTCGTCAAATACGCCAAGGGGTTTATCTGTTTCCCCGGTGGCTTTGGCACGATGGACGAGTTCTTCGAGGCCCTCACGCTCATCCAGACGCTCAAGGTCGACCCCTTCCCCGTGATCTGCATCGGCCACGATTTCTGGGACGGCCTGGTCGACTGGATGCAGCGCACCATGCTCGAAAAATTCCACAACATCGACAAGCAGGACCTGCTCATCTTCCGCGTCACCGACAGCGTCGAGGAGGCGGTCAAGATGGTCAAAGAGTGTTACGACGAGGAGTGCTGGGTCCGTCAGCCCACGATGACCGACGAAGCCAAGGCCCAGACCGTCGAGGGCACACGCATCGGCGTCGGCACACACGCGGCCCGCAAACGCCCGACCTCAAAGCCAGACACCGGCAACCCGGGCGTTGGCACGAACGGGGAATGATCGCGGTATCCTCTGGCGATGCCCGGCCCGGTATATCAGGTGAGTGATGGAGTGACGAAACCCGCGCCGCGCGTGGTTGTGCTCATCTGTTGTTACAACGGGAAAAAGTATCTCGACGAATGCCTCGGTTCGGTGCTGGACGACCCGGGGGCCGCGGGGCTGAAACAACATCTCGTTATGGTCGACAACGCCTCGGCTGATGGCTCTGTGGATTTCGTCAGGGAGCGTTACCCCGAAGTCGAGGTGGTCACACTCGACGCCAACCACGGTTTTGCCGGCGGGAACAACGCGGGCTGGGCACATATCCAGGAGCGTTACCCCGACACCCCTTACATGGTGTTACTCAACCAGGACACGCGCGTCACGCCCGGCTGGTCCGCAAAGTTAGCGGGTTATCTCGACACTCATCCCGGGGTCGGCGCGGCGCAGTCGCAACTGCTCCTGCACGACAAGCCCGATTGTTACAACACGCGCGGCAACCGTTCGCACTACCTGGGCTTTGGTTTTGTCACGGCGGTGGGAGAGCCTGTCGATCCGTCCGTCACGCAGCCTTATGACGTGGACTACGCCTCCGGCGCCGCGGTGATGGTCAGGACAGCGCTATTGCGCGAGGTCGGGCTGTTTGATGAAGTTTTCTTTGCCATGCTCGAAGACACGGACCTGTCGTGGAAGCTGCGCATGGCGGGGCACGCGGTGCACACCGTGCCCGGGAGTGTGGTCTATCACAAGTATCAGCCCGCCGTGCCGAACAAGCGTTATGAATATCTCGAACGCAATCGCTGGGTGCTTTTGCTGACGTTCTATCGCAAGCGGACGCTGCTGCTCCTGTTACCCGCGCTCTTGGCGATGGAGTTGCTTCAGTGGGTTTATGCGGTGACGCACGGTGTGTTCAAGGCACGCTGCCGCGCGGTGGGGTATTTCCTCAAGCCCACGTCGTGGACGTATCTGCTTGAGAAACGCGGGGCTATTCAGTCTCGAAGGAAAATCACCGACTCCCAGTTCCTTGCCCACCACACCGGCCGCATCGACTTCGGCCCGCTCGACGGGGTGGTCATGCGTTACCTCGTCAACCCCGTCTTCGGGGCGTACTGGTCGCTGGCCAGGCGGTTGATCTTCTGGTGAGCGTATTGCATGGTTGAACATTGAATGGTGCGGTGAATAACTATCCCCCTCCCCCGTCCACGGGGGAGGGGCAAGGGGAGGGGGTTTCCGCGGCCTTTCAAGCGTTGAGCACCCTCCCCCAACCCCTCCCTCTGGAAGAGGGAGGGGAGTTGAAAGTCAACCGCACCGTTCAATGTTAATTAAGATGGTGTTGTGCAGGACGCACCCGTTCAAACCCCGATCAGCCCCACGCCGGCGATGATCTCTATCAAGCGATTGCTTGTCTTTCGCCTGGGTTTTCTGGGCGACACCCTCGTCGCGCTCCCGGCCCTGGCGGCGGTGAGGTCGGCGTTCCCCCAGGCCACGATCACGTTGTTGTGCGACCGTGTGCAACACGGCGATGCGCAACACAACCAGACGTGGGCGGGAGACGTGCTCGAGGGTTCGGGGCTGGTGGATGATTTTCTGGTTCTGGGCAAACACAACCGGTCGCAGTCGGCGATGAGTCAGCCGATGCGCGAGGTACGCCTGTGGCAGAGACTCCGGCGGGGGCGGTTTGATGGGCTGGTCTATCTCGAACACAACCGGCGATCGCGTTGGCAACGTGTGCGGGACCTTTTCTTTTTCAGGTCTACCGGGATCAGTCGTATCTGGGGCCTGCGCGGGTATCCCTCGCTGCCGCGCGGCCGGGGGGTGCCTGGTCGCATGGCGCTGGTGCGGGTCGAGCGTGAGGGCACTTTGCTGCTTCGCCGATTGGAGCGGGAGGGCTTGGGTGTCCCTGTGCAACCTTCCGCGGACGGTTGGCTTTCATTAAACACATGTGATGAGTTGGAGGCCTACCGCTGGCGCAGGACGCTGGCGATCGACGGCGGCCGCCCGTGGGTTGCGATCGGTCCGTTCTCGAATATGCCCGCGAAGGTCTGGCCGCATGAGCGATTGATCGAGGCCGTCGGCACGCTCATCAGGCGGTTCGATGTTCAGCCGGTGGTCTTTGGCGGTGCGGGCGACCGTGACGGGGTCTTGGACATGACGCGGCGGTGGGGCAGGGGTCACGTCGCGGCGGGGGGGCTGGGGGTTCGCGCCTCGGCGGTGGTGATGCGGGGTTGTGCGATGTATCTGGGCAACGACACGGGGGCGATGCACCTGGCGGCGTGCGTGGGGTTGCCCTGCGTAGCGGTCTTTTCCTCGCGTGACCTGCCGGGCTTGTGGGAGCCTACGGGAGTGGGCCACACGGTGCTGCGCAGCGACGTGCCCTGTGCCAACTGCCAGCTTACTTCGTGTCACGAGCACGCGATGCGGTGTATGAAAGAGATCGGCGTGGCCAGGGTGGTCGAGGCCTGCGAGAGGACGCTAAGTCGGGTGCTGCCTGGCCGGGAGTATCCGTTGCCGGTCGTGCCGTCGGGGGCGTGACAACTTACAATATGTTAGATGATTTTATTTGATGATCGGCAGGACGCTCTTGAAAGCGTCCGTGCCCGCTTCGTGGACCAGTTCGAGCAACACCGACTCGGCGGTCGTCGGGACGACGCCGGCCTGTTCGAGCCTGCGCAGGGCGGTATCGCGGTCGATGGCCTTGCGTGACGACACCGCGTCGTGCGCCACAAACACGACAAACCCCAGATTCGCAAGGTCCAGGCACGTCTGGAGCACGCACACATGCGCTTCGATGCCACAGACCACTACACTGCGCACCATCTTGTCGGATAGCTGCTTGCGGACGGGTTCGATGCACGCGCTGAACTTGAGTTTCTCCCCCGGAAGTGTTCCTTGCGGGAGTCTATCTCTAAGCTGGGGCACGGTTCGGCCAAGCCCCCTGGGGTATTGTTCGGTCACGATGATCGGCTTGTTCAGGACGCGAAAACCATCGACCAGCACCCCGACGCGTTGCAGCACCCTGTCGGGTTCGTGCATCGCGGGCAGCAGTTTTTCCTGCATGTCCACGACGAGCAGCGCACAGGAGTCGGGGTTCAATCGCGGGATGGGCATGGGGATAGTTTACACCCACTCAAGCCCATCGACCCGGTATAGAATCCCGACGATGGCATTCCCCTCGGATCATTCACGTTGTGAAAAGTGTGGCTACCCGCTGCGGGGTTTGTCATTGGAGAGCACGCAAATCTGTCCCGAGTGCGGGCACGAACTTCAGGCCTCCGACCCCGCCCACCGCGTCGGCCTGCCCTGGCAACACCGCATCACCCCCGGGAGTTTCATCGCAACATTTAGCATGGTGGCGTTCCACCCCGGCAAGGCTTTTGTGCAACTGCGACTCCCGCCGTTGCCCGAGGAAAAACGGGCACCCCAGGGCAACACGCGCGACGAGATATTCCTGCTCACCTGCGTGCTGTTCACCGGTCTGATGTGGAGCGTGGTCCATGCGTGGCGCGGGTACGTGGCGTGGGCGGGCCTGTGGCGCCCGACGGTCGTCGTGGCATCGATTGCCTACCTTCTGACCTACATCGAGGTCGTGGGCGTGGTGTATTTTTCCTGGCGACAGGGTTGGCGTGTGCCCTTTGCCAGGGCCGAGCGCGTGGCGTGCTACGCGGGGGTGGGTTGGCTGCCCGCCGGTGCGGTCGGCATCGGGCTGTCCCTCGCACGCCTGTCGGGCACCCTCGACCGCCTCTGGCCCGACGTGTGGAAGAATTGGACGCTCCCCCTCTCCACCGGCCTGCTCCTGCTCCTGGCCGGCGCAAGCATCATGCTCTTCGAGACCCTCGTCTGGTTGGGCATCCGCAAGACACGCTTCGGCAACGCGTGAGGTTGCGGCGCGGCTGTGCTCGCACGTCAAAGCCGAGGGTTGGCTATCCCTCGGCTTTCATGCGAATGATGTCGTTACCGCAAACGCCAGAATCCGCACCGCACATCGGTTTGGCTTCACCGTGCGACAATACGATCAGTCCAGCACGTTGTCCCAAGCCAAACCGGTCACGCTGTCACTGTGGCTTCCAAACGGGCTGTCGCCTGTGTCGAGTGTACGCAGTGTGTCGAACGAGACGTGGGTGAAGAGACGAGACTGCTGTGATAAAGTCGACGCCCAGAGCTTTGCGGCGGTGGAATCAGATACGGAGGCCACCACCGGGGGGATGCTCGGCGGTTGCCAGATGGAAGATGGCGACAGAAGATGCTCGTACCACTTGAAGCCCGGATCGTGATCGTAGTAATCGATCTGGTCAGCCAAGGTCACGGCTTGGATTGACACCACATGTTCGTTGCCCGCGGCCCACATCACAGTACCGCGGTCGGCATGGACACGTACGCTCATAATACTTTCATCGGATGTCGCCACAACACCGGGCGATCTCACAGCGGAGAGGCCCTTGCTTCGTGCCGCCTCGATGAACAGCCCCGCGTTCTCGGCGGTATCGAATGTGATCAATGTATCGACCCGGCCCAGGTCCACCGATACCAATTCTGCTGGGTCAGCAGGTGGTTTGGAACTGTAGGGTCCGCCAATATTGAGTAGTGGTGTGGAGTTGTAGATTGTCGCGGTCCAGACGGCTGGGTGAGGTAAGGGTCTGGGTCTTTGGGCTAGCAACCTTTCGAACATCACATCGGGCATGTGATCGATTGCTTCTAGAGCCCGCCACACACCGGTGTCGAGCTTCCCTGCAATGTCGGTGGGGGGTTGGAGTGAAGTGAAGTTTGTGGTGTACCAATCCCAGAATGCGTCAACGCCGGGGTCTTCGCCTTCGTAGATCCCCATCGGCAGCAAAACGGTGTGGCCTTCAGGAGTCGGGCGGGTCTCAAAATAGGGATGATCCCAGACCCGTGGCTCACCCCAAACGGGTGACTTCTGCAACTCACCTCCCCGCCGGGGTGCCGGGTCGGGCAGGTCGTCGAGCCAGTTGGTTTGCTCCGTCGCCGGTTGAGTGGACAACGCCGATTCGATGGTTTGATTTAGCGTTCCCGTGTCAATTTGTTGATCCAAAGACCATGATAAGTTGATGATGGCGTCGAGATCAGGGTCCGGGTCGAACCTCTTGGCACAAGCTTCAGCGATCAGTCTTGCGTTAAGTTCTTCCTGTTCGGGGGTCGGTCCATCCTCCTCGGGGGTATTTTGAGCAACGCTCTCCGCATCAAAACTTGTGTTCGCGTCGACTAAGATCCGCTAACAGAATGATCCACGACGCCAGCTTGGAAATATCGTGAGCGTCGATACAGTCACCGCAGATTTCGCAGATGGCACAGATTCAAGGCAGGTATTCTCGATCTTCAATCTGTATCGATCTGTGAAATCT
>WGMF01000022.1 GCA_016125215.1 Phycisphaera sp. | reverse complement strand
GAACAGATCGCGGCCGAGATGAGCGTGGGCGTAGGCTGAGAGTCAGTTGCAAAATTTTTCACCCCCTAGGGGGTGAGGCAGAGGATCATCCTTCCCTACGGGAGCAGCAGAACCAATGTGCGAAACTTGACGGACACTACCTTGACGGACACTACCGTCAAATCGGATCACGGTAAATGAATGAGGTAATTATGTATTTGATGAACTTCTGGTTGAACGGGGGTGCTTCGGTAGAAGTGAGTTTTATACACTGGCGGGCAAGCCGCCAGTGGCACCCGGCGTGTAAGCGGGCAGACTCCGTTGCCCGACGATCAACGCGGCCACCGCCACCCTCCGTGGTGACTTGCTGGTGGTGCTCATCCTCCATGATGTACACTCAATCAGGCAAGTGCGCAACCGAACAAGCGCCGAACATCAGAGGTTTTCTACAGAGCATTCCTGACACCTTTTCTTCTCCCTGACACCTTTTCTTCTCGAATGTAATATATTTACATACCACACTCTGGACATTGTATACTTGACAGTTTTGCATACAAATATCCGCAGTTCGTGCATACCGAATAATGTTCTATCATATATTTTCTTAATTTGATTCGGAACCATACAATGGGGACAAATAAAACCAATACAAAGATCGGAATGATAACGCATAATATTAGCCATTCGGGCAATGTAGGGGAATCTAATAATGCGTGCATATAAAGTGATATTGATATTAATATAGTCGGCAATGTATGTACTAAGACATAATTGAAATATGACTTTTGTTTAAGTTCTTTTCTTATGCACAACCGTTCGTTCTTTGTAAGATCATGCCATCCAGGAATTTGAATAAATATTAAACGAAAGAGTGTCATTGGTTTTATTCGCATAAACATTTGTCTACTATGCCAATCGCCCTAAATTCATTTTCGTCCCAAGATTTTATGTTGACCCATTCTAGACCAAGAAAGTTTTGGCCTATATCCCATTCCCCTTTTATTGCATCAGTTCTTAGTTGAGCCGCATTCGATTGAAGATCATTGGCCCTATTTCTACGCTCCGTTGCAGCATCACGCAAAGCACTCTCAAGCGTTCTTGCTCTTGATCTGAGCGATTGTGTTCCAATATTAGCAGTGCCATTAAGAATTGCTATTGGAACACCTGCTTCAGGCGCTGCAATAGCTATAAAAATACTTAAAGTTGTCATATATGAAGTTTCAGTCAATGTTGTGTCCGTGTCGCGTATATATTGATCTAGACTATCCGCCGCAGAATCGGCCGTAAGAGCATCACCGATTAAAAGTTTCGCTTCCCTTTCAATTCTGTTGGCGTTTTCGATAAGCGCCTTTACGTCTTGTTGATAGGACCATTCATGCCATTTTTCCATCAGTTCATCAATGAATACTGCATGGCTATATTTTTTATACCACCAACATTCTCCATTAATAGTCCAGTAGTAATCTTCGTCCTCCCAAGGGTGGCGCGTACGAGCAGGCAAGAAATCTCCTTCACGCCGTCGGGTTTCACCTTTATGTCTCCGATAGATTATACGATCATATATTTCTTGATAACCAAATGGATCAAGTGAAAAATGCATCGAAAAATAGCTAGCATATAAACTTAAACCATCTATATATCCTTTCGAGTCCCTCTGCATGAATCTCCCCAGTGTGGTGTGCCGCATGCGTGCGCGGTTGTGGATGAGGCCGGTTTCTTCGTCGTGCATGAGGCCCTGGTGACCGACGGGGTTGAGGGACCAGGGTTGTCCCCCGGAAGTGCCATACACGGTGGTTCCGCCCCCGGAAGTCGACCACGCCCGGCTCATGTTGGTCGGGGCGTAACAGTCGGGGTCGTTACTTCCGGAAGAGAAGTAGACGGTGCGCTGGCCGTAGGGCTCGTACTCGTAGCGTTCCACGAGGACACCCGAATCGTCCACCACGCCGATCACGTTGAAGTTGGCGTTGTGCAGCGCCCAGTAGAAGGACTCGACGTCGTCCTCAACCCCGTCGGCCGGGTCGTCGTTGAGGCCGATCTGGACCAGTTCGTCGATATACATCTGCCCCCATACTAACTGACGGATCACGTCTTGAGAACCATTTCTTTCCTCGATGATGCGTTGGCTTCCGGGGGCGTAGTAGTAATGGTAGGTGCAGTCGAGGTAGGCCGAGTTGGTCACCGCTTTGACGATGCGTCGGCCCAGTCCGTCGTACTGGATGGTGTTGACCACGCTGCCGGTGGCCAGGGCGGCGAGGGTGATGTCGTCGCCGTTGGCGCTGTCGGCTTTGTAAGCCTTGCTGACTGTCAGCAGGCGGTTCCACGCGTCGTAGGTGAACGAGAGGTGGCCGTCGTAGGTCAGGTTGCCCGCCGCGTCGGTGTCGCGTTTGTCCGGGGCGTTGCCCGTCCAGTGCCAGGTCGTGAAGCCGTCGGCGTGCTCGGTGGTTTCGTAGGAACCGTTCTCGTCCCGGTCGGTCTTGAGCGTGAGGTTGTCCGCCAATGGGTAGGCGTACACACTCTGGAACCCGATGCGACCACCCCCGGAAGCCCCGGAATAAGCCGTGGAGCTCAGGTAGGTCGTGGCCGTGGACCAACTGCCGTCGCTGGGTTCGCTGGTCTGCTTCTGGGCCTTGGCGGTGACCGTCGTGCCGTCGTAGGTGATCCGGACCCATAGCGTCTCGCCCGCGCCGACCGTAGGCGTGCTGGTCCTTGTGGCGGTGGGGAAGGTCGGCTCACCCCCGTCATCGACCTCCATGGCGTAGGGCGCGGTGCCGTCGTACTGGAAGACCACGCTCTGCATGTGATCGCCGTCAACCGCCCCGAAGACGAAGCCCAACTGGTCGAACGAACTGGAGCGTTGCGTGCGGAACGTCGCCTCGAAGCGGTCGACGTAGCAGTCCTTCATCAGGAAGATGCCCGGCTGGAGCATGTCGTTGTACGACGGGTCGGCTCCAAAGGCGTGGGTGTTGTTGTTGTCGACCATGTTGTAGTTGTCCCAGCGTGCCATACCGGGGGCGGGGACGTCGTTCTGTCGCACGAGGACGCCGGTGAACTCGACGCCGGCGAGGTTGCTGTAGAGGCCGATCCGCCCGGAGGGGTAGCCGTCGGGGAACTCGTAGGCGGGCAGCCAACTGATGTACCGGCGGTCGGGCGTGTGCCACATGTCCTGCGGGGTGGTGGCGGTGACGGCGATGGACGAACCGGCGACGGGCGAGCCCTTGCTGCCGTTGACCACGTGGTAGACGTAGGCCTGATCGGAGTTGATGTCGAGCACGTGGAGCCAGTAGTCGTTGGGGCCCTTGTAGCCGAACACGACGCCGGCCTGGCCGACGGTCGCGCCGCTGGGGAAGGTAACGCCCTGGAGATTGACCTGGTGCGGCCCGAAGGGGTGGCCGTCGAGGAGGACCAGCGTGCGGGCCTCACCCTCGGTCTGCGAGTCGAAGGTGTCGGCCTTCACACGCGAGATGGTCAGGCTGCCGGCGGTGGTGGAGTGGATGTCGAAGAGGTCGGACGTGCTGTCGTCTGTGTTGGTGGGGTTGCCGACGTTTTCGTAGTTGGACTCGGAGCTTGAGCCGTCGAAGCTGTCGTCGATGAGGCGGAGGTTGCCCTTGGTCACGCGTGTGGAGTCGGCTGTGTATTCGTTGGCCTTGTTGAACTCGTTGGTGAAGCGGTTGGTCAGTGTGCGGTCGTCGATGGCCAGCGGATTGCCCAGCGTGTCGAGGTGCCAGACCTTCTTCTGGGTCAGCCAGAAGTCCTCGATGTCGGACTGATCGGATTTGATCTGCCCTGCTTTGGGGAAGAAACGGTGTCGGATACCGTTTTAGCAGCGGATACCGTTTTAGCGGCACCCCGCGTCATGCCTGACGACTTCACTTCATTAGCGACATCCGACACATGCGGGCTTCGTAGGGCCCACGGTCGGAGACCGTGGGCGTTCGGGGGCGTGTGGGTGGACATCACAGGGCGGGGTGTTAATCTTTACTTCCCACGGCAACCCAACATGAGCCAATCTTTTTCTTGACATGACCAGGGCCTGTCTAATCGGTGTTTCGGGTTACGGCAAAGTCCATTACGACATGCTGCTCAAGGCCCATGCCTCGGGCGATGTGGCGATCGTCGGGGCGACGGTCATCAATCAGGACGAGGAGCGGGAAAAGTGCCAGCGCCTGCGTGCGATGGGTTGTCGGGTTTTCGATGACTATCGGGACATGCTCAAGAGCCTGGCGGGGTCGGCGGACCTGTGCCTGATCCCGACGGGGACGCCATTGCACAAGCCGATGACCGTCGCGGCGCTGGGGGCTGGGATGCACGTGCTGGTGGAGAAGCCGGCGGCGGGTTGCCTTGAGGGCGTGCGTGCCATGCAGGCTGCGGCCAAGGCGGCGGGCAAGCGGGTGATCGTCGGCTACCAGCATCTTTACACCCCACTGGCGCTGGGCACGAAGCGGGCGATCCTCGATGGGCGGATCGGTGTGATCGAGTCGATCAAGTGTCTTGTCACCTGGCCCCGCAGTCACACCTACTACCGGCGAAACGGCTGGGCGGGGAAGCTTTGGGTCAACGGCACGGCTGTCAACGATTCGCCCTTTAACAACGCGGTCGCGCACGAGTTGATGATGATGTTGTTTCTGGCTGGGGCCACTGAGCGCGAGGCTGCGATGCCGACCGGGGTTGAAGCGAAGCTCTACCGCGCCAATGCGATCGAGAGTGCCGACACCGCGACGATCCACGTCCAGACCCGAGAGGGCGTGCCGATCCGTTTTTACTGCACCCACGCTTGCCGAATCAATTTCGGGCCCGAGGTCCATATCCGGGGCTCGGGGGGAATGATCGTCATGACGCACCGCGGCGCGACGATCACCGCTGAGGGGGGCGAAAGCCTCAACCTCTCCGTCGAGGGTGAGAACAGCTCGCAATCGAGGATGCTCACAGCGGTGTTGTCCACCCTTCAAGGCGGCGGCCCTTTTGTCTGCGACCTGGAGATGGCGTCCCGGCAGACCATGGTGGTCGATGCCATCCACAAGACGGCCACGATCCAAACGGTCCCCGGGGACACGTCGGTACACAGCGATGGATCACCGATCACGTTCATCCCCGACATCGAGCGGAAGATGCGTGAGGCGTTTGAGCAAGAGCGGATGCTCGAGTCGCTCACTTGAGGACCAGCCATAACTCGCATCGGGGTATCGTGAAGGCAACGACCCGTCGGATCGCAGGGCCCACGGTCGGAGGCCGTGGGCGTTCGGGGGGTAACGGATGTTAAGCTGGGGGTAGATCGTGCATGATGCGCAAGACCTGACGCTGAAGCTGTGTCAGGTCGTTTTGGAGGGTCTCCCAGACTTTCTCCAGCCGAATGCCGAAGTGGACGTGGGTGACGATATTCCGCATGGCACGGGTGTCGCGCCAGGGGATTTCGGGGTGATCATCCATAATCGACGTGGGGACGTGGTTGGCAGCCTCACCGAGAATTGAAAAGCGGTAGAGCACCGCGTCGAGGCATTGCGGATCGGAGACGACCTCTTCGTAAGACCGGCCAGACGTGTAAGTGTGAATCACCCGGATCGCATTGACCATGTCTTGCAGTCGTTCGCGGGCTTATCCAGGCGGCACGGATCGCCTCCCTGAGAACTTCGTCTTTGAGTTCCGAGCGCAGGGCGCTTTTCTCAACGAGGTCCACCTTGCACCCGAGCAGGTCTTCGATGAAGTGTTGCAGGGCAATGAAACGGAATAAACCAAACGGGCGGTCGTTGGGGTCGAGTTCGACGAGCAGGTCGACGTCGCTGTCCGGGCCGGCCTCGTCGCGGGCGGTCGAGCCGAACACGGATAGTGTGACCACGCCCTTGCGGGTGAGTTCTTCCTTGTGTTCAGCCAAAATATGCAGAACGTCGTCACGTAGCATGATGATTATTCGATATCGGTCAGGCGGTTCGCCAATGAGAATTGTTAGAATGCCCGGTATGGCCCCCGGAAATGCTCCCAATTCTGATCCCGACAGTCCGCAACACCTCACGGGCGAACTCGCGGCACGGGACGTGAAGGTGGCGATCGTCGTTGCCCGGTTCAATGAGTTCATCACGCACCACCTGCTCGACGCGGCGGTCGAAACGTGGGCACAGCTCGGGGGGGAGCCGGCCAACCTCACGGTGGCGCACGTGCCGGGGGCGTTTGAGCTGGCGGTCACCGCGCGCAAGCTGGCAGGGACGGGGCAATACCGGGCGGTCGTGTGCCTGGGGTGTGTGATCCGGGGGGAGACGGACCATTACGACCACGTGGTGGAACAGTCGGCCAAGGGGGTGCGGGAGGTGGGGTCGCTGGTGGGTGTGCCGTGCGTGTTCGGGGTGCTCACGTGCGACACGCTGGAGCAGGCGATCCACCGTGCGGGGGCGAAGATGGGCAACGCCGGCCGATCCGCCATGATGACCGCGGTCGAGATGGCCAATCTGCTCAAAAAAATCGGGTAAATCCCTCGTTTCCACCCGTCACCCGTCAACCGTCACCCGTCACCTTTTGACCGATTTGCCCGACGGACCGGGGCCGGTTATATTACTTGGCTCGACTTTACCCATGAGGTGGCGCGATGGCACACAAGAAAGGTCAAGGCAGCACGAAGAACGGGCGCGACTCGAACGCGCAGTTCCGTGGCATCAAGCTCTACGGTGGGCAGCAGGCCGCCGCGGGGAACATCATCGTGCGCCAGTGCGGCACCCCCTTCAAGCCCGGGTTCCAGGTCGGCATCGGCAAAGACAACACCCTCTTTGCCCTGGCGGACGGCGTCGTTGAGTTCCAGGGCCGGCGCGTCCACGTGCGGTCGAAGTGAGCCGAGCGATTGCCCACCGAGACGCCGAGAACACCGAGAAGAAAATCAGAGTTGCTGAGTGTGGGGCTGCGTCAGGCGTAGCACACGATTGTCTTATTATGACGGGTCACGACCCCTTCTTCTCTACTCTCTACTTTCTACTCTCTACTCACTCACCACCCCCTTGCTCATCGACCGTGCCACCATCTTCGTCCGCAGCGGCAAGGGGGGCGACGGCTCGGTCGCGTTCCGACGTGAGAAGTACATCAACAAAGGCGGACCCTCCGGGGGCGACGGGGGCAATGGGGGGAGCGTCTATCTTGTCGCGGCACCCAACGTCGACACGCTGCTGGACTTCACAGGTCGGCACCACTGGGAAGCGCAGGACGGCGAAGACGGCCGGGCCAAGCAGCAGCACGGCGCCAACGGCGAGGACCTTGTCATCAACCTCCCGCCCGGCACGCTCGTCTACAACGACGACACGGATGAACTCATCGTCGACCTCGACGAGATGGGCAAAAAACACCTCATCGCGCAGGGCGGTCGCGGCGGCTTCGGCAACGAGCACTTCAAGAACGCGACAAACCAGACCCCGCGCGAGGCCACGCCCGGCGAACCAAGCGTCGAACTCAACCTGCGCCTCGAACTGAAAATCATCGCCGACGTCGGGCTTGTCGGCCTGCCCAACGCAGGCAAGAGCACGCTGCTCTCACGCATCACCAGGGCCAGGCCCAAGATCGCGGACTACCCCTTCACCACGCTCGAACCCAACCTCGGCATTGCCGACCTCTCGCCCGACCGTCGGCTGGTCATTGCGGACATCCCCGGCCTCATCGAGGGTGCCCACGAGGGCGCGGGACTCGGCACCGAGTTTCTCCGACACATCGAACGCACACGCGTGCTCGTCCACGTCCTCGAAATTGAACCCGCGGACGGCTCCGACCCCGTGCAGAACTACCTCACCGTGCGCAAGGAACTGGCCGGCTACTCAAAAGAGCTTACCGACAAGCCGCAGGTCATCGCGCTGAGCAAAATGGATTTATTGGCCACCGATGAAGACCGCGCCGCCGCCGTGGAACTCATCGCCGGCGCCATTTCACGCAAAATCACAACCGTCAGCTCCGTGACAGGCCAGGGCCTGCGCGAGCTTTTAGAGATGTGCTGGGAGATGGTGAAGGTGAAAACCATAGATGATTGATGATTGATGATCGATGATCTCAGAGGGAACACCCCGCTATCCGCTGATCTTCATGATCCTGTTGATCCTTCCGATCCTGTTATCCTGTCCAATGATTGGTGGCCGTCATGTCTGAAACTCTCATCGCACTGAGCATCGGCAACACGCGGACGAAGATCGGGGCGTTTGCGCAGGGCAAGCCAGTGTCCACACTGGCCATCGAAAACACCTCGCGCGGCGCGATCGGGCCGGCGGTCGTCAAGGCGTGGCGGGAGTTGGACGATCCCTCCGCCCCGGTGGTGGTTTCGTCGGTCAACGCCACGGTGTGCGACGCGGTGCTTGCCTCCCTACCGAGTAATATCCGCACCGCCCGGGTGGAGCGGGATTTACCCATCCCCATCGGTCGGCAACTCGACCCCGAATCCATCGTCGGCGAAGACCGCCTGCTCAACGCCGCGGCCGCGTACGACACCCTCAAACAGATGTGCGTCGTGGTCGACGCCGGCACCGCGGTGACGGTGGATTACGTCGACGGCCAGGGCACGTTCCACGGCGGGGCCATCGCCCCCGGCTTGGCGATGATGCTCCACACCCTGCACACACAGACCGCGCAACTGCCCGAGGTCACGTTTGTCAAACCCGAAGAACCGATCGGCCACAACACACAACAGGCGATGCGCAGCGGCGTCTATTACGCCCTGCGCGGCCTCGTTCGGGAACTGGTCGAACAGTACGCCGGCGTGGGTGAGAGCTGGCCCATCGTGGTCGCCACCGGCGGCGACGCCCACACCTTGTTTGAAGGCTGCGACTTCGTCGACCGCACCGTGCCCGAACTGACGCTTCTGGGTATTGCCCTGACGTACAAATACGCGGTGGCGAATGAGGAAGAGTAACCACAGCGTATTGAATACGGGGCCTAGGCCCCATTTAGCCCGGTCGCTTGCGACCGGTGGACAGTAGTCTGACATTATCAATCATCATTCATCAATGGATTTTGACATTCAGCCCCTTCGTGCAAACTTCTTTAGCGGAGCGATGACATGAACGACACCCCGATGAAAAACCAATCGCCCTCCGCGGTGCAGCGGACCTGCTGGATACTCTGGGGTGCGATGCTCATGGGGATGGGGGTGTTTCTGGCCGCGGCGATCTATCTGAACCGGCAGAGAACCCAGCCCCCCAACGCGCAACTGGCCCACACCTTCTTCATCGTCGGCATTGCGGTGTTCTTCACGGTCGTCCCGGCGGGGTACTTCATCCGCATCCAGTCGTACAAGAAAAACTGGGTCCACGACGTGGTGACCCCGCAAGGGTATCTCACAGGCAACCTCGTGCTCTGGGCGGCGTGCGAGGGCGTGGCGATGATGGGGCTGGCCTTCGGCATCGCCACCGGCGTGCTCTGGCCCACCGCGCTGTGCTCGGCGGCGGCCATCGCGGTGATGGTCATGAACTACCCGCACGGCTCACCCATGTATACCTCGGGCAAGATGCTCGACGGCCGCGAGTTCAAGAAATAAGAAGTGTGTCAGGGAAAAGGGTGCCACTGGCGGCTTGCCCGCCCGTGCTTGAAACATACAGCTTTATCACTGGCGGGCAAGCCGCCAGTGGCACACGCACTCTTCTCACAAGCACACAACAAACTTTGATGACTTCGCCGACATCGATTACCGTCACGACCGCGCCCAACCCGGGGGCGGTGGCGGTCATCCAGCTCCACGGCCAGGGCGCGGTGGGTGTGCTGGGGGAACTTACACAGTGTAAGGATTGGCCGACGGGGAGGATGAAGCTCGTCCACATGGCGGGCGTCGACCGGGGGCTGGCGGGGGTGCTGCGCACGGGGAGCAACGCGGTAGCGCAGCTCATGCCCCACGGCGGGGTGCGTGTGGTCGGCGCGATCGTCGAGAAGGCCCTTTCCCTTGGCGCGGCGCTCGACCCCTCACCGTTGCCACGCGACCTCTACCCCGAGGCGCGCAGCGAACTCGAAGCGGACATGCTCTGGGCTTTGGCCCAAGCGCAGAGTTCCGCCGCGGTGGACCTGTTGCCGATTCAGGTGGCGTTGTGGGAGAACGCCGTGATGCATGGGGAGATCGACTGGGATCGCGTGACAAAAAACACCACGGCACTGGACCGGTTGATCGAGCCGGCCACGGTCGCGGTGGTGGGCAAACCCAACGTGGGCAAGAGCACGCTGACCAACGCGCTGCTGGGTCGGGACGTGAGCGTGACCGCCGACCTGCCCGGGACGACACGCGACTGGGTCTGCTGCCTGGCAGAACTCCACGGCATTGCGGTGCGCTGGGTTGACACGCCGGGAGTGCGGGTGAGTGACGACATGATCGAGCAACAGGCGATCGAGGTGGCACGCGGTGTGGTGGCGAGTGCGGACATGCTCATCGCGGTGCGTGACGGGGAGTGCGATTGGCCCGATGCGCGGAGCCTGCCGCGCGAGCCGAATGTGTGGGTGGTGAACAAGTGTGACCGTGGTCAGGCTGAAAATTGTGCGCCACCGTCGGCTCGTCCGCCCGTGAAAATGACGGACGGCCCGGGCACTGGCGGGCCAGCCGACGGCGGCACGCGATCCGCAAGGGGCACCCGCATTTCGCCGCTGCGTGTCAGTGCGTTGACGGGGGAGGGGCTTGAAGCATTGACGCGGAGGGTGATCGAACAACTGGGACTGGCGTCATTCCCGGTAGCGGTCCACCCCCCTCCCTCATCAGAGGGAGGGGCGGGGGGAGGGTGTCTGGGTCGGCCACACACCCATCCCCTCCCCCAGCCCCTCCCCTTGAAAGGGGAGGGGAGACATTCCGTAGCCCCGCCACAACAGGCACCGCAACAGGCGCCACAACAGGCACCACAACAGGCACCACAACAGGCGCCACAACAGGCACCGCAACAGGCGCCACAACAGACGCTGCAACAGCAAACACCACTCTGGGCGTTCTCACCCCGGATCAAACAACTTGTTAGTCAGCGTGACCTAGCGGGTCTTCGGACCTACGCCAGCCCGAGCACGTCGGCCATCGAGTAACGACCGGGCTTCTTGCCCGCGAGCCAGCCGGCGGCCCGCAGTGCACCGCGGGCAAAGACATCGCGCGTGGTGGCGACGTGGCGCAGCTCCAATCGTTCGCCCAGCGTGGCAAAGGCGGCGGTGTGCTCGCCCACGACATCGCCCATGCGCAGCGCGTGCATGCCGATCGTCCCGCGCTGGCGGGTCACGTCGTCACCGACACGTCCATGCACCAGGTCCTTCCGGGGGTCTTTCCCGGTCGCGTCGCAGATCGCTTTGGCGATGCCCATCGCCGTGCCGGAGGGGGCGTCTTTCTTGAATCGGTGGTGGGCCTCGGTGATCTCGATGTCGTAGTCGTCGCCCAGTCGCCTGGCAACCTGCGCGCAGAGGGCAAAGAGCAGGTTGACCCCCAGGCTCATGTTCGGGGCCTGCAGGATGGCAATGGATTTCGCGGCGTGGTCGATCAGGTGCTGGTCGTCATCACTCAATCCCGTGGTGCCGATGACCAGGGCGATGGCGCGTTGCACGCAAAGATCGATGACGGCTCTTGTCGCGGCGGGCACGGTGAAATCGATACACACCCCCGGAAGTTGTTCCCCCGACGCATCGGCAGCCAATCCACTGCTGACCTTGACACCGTTGGCCTTCACCCCCGCGAGCAGGCCCGAGTCCTGCCCGAGCAATGGGCACTGCGCGGACTCCAACGCCGCGGCGACGGCAAGGTCCTGTGACTCCGAGGCCAGGGCGATGAGCCTGCGCCCCATGCGGCCGGCCGCTCCGTTGATGGCAAGTGTGGTCATGGTAGAGAGGGGGTTAGGTAAAGTTCAACACACAAGGATTCCCAAACGTCCCGACGAAACCCGAGAGCCGATACAGGAACCGCAGATTTCACTGATGACACAGATTCACAGCCACCAGTCACGATCGGGTCTCTGCACCGATCTGTGAAATCTGCGCAATCTGCCGTTTCTTCCCCTCTTCCGATTTTTCCGAAATCTCGCATTGAATCAACTTGTTACAGGTTCTCAGTGTTCGAAGTAATCGTGTGTCGGTCGGCCGGCGAGGACCTGTTCCTTGCCCCAGTTGGCCACGCTGCGGAACTGATCGGAGCGGATGAAGCTGTCGAACGCTGCGCGGTCGGACCAGTCTGAGAGGATGACGTAGCGCTGGGCGTCTTTCACGTCGCGGAGGAGTGAGGTTTTGGTGTGGCCGGGCATCTGGTTCATCTTCTCGATGACCGCGAAGAAAACGTCCTCGAAGGTTTTTTCTTTGCCGGGGAGGACCTGATAGTTCATGCCGACGGTAATCATGACGGCCCCTTTGGGTTGGAGTCGGGAACACGATAAGCGTGTTGGCGTGGCCGGGCAAATCTCACCCGTGGTTGGGGGGGGAGGCGTTTTCGACAGGGCGTGAACGCGGGTCTATCATTTGACAAAGGTTTAACGGCACTTAAATTACAGTTTCGTGGTCCCTTGGCCGGACGCACGGGTACAACACCCCGGCGCCCATCATCAAACGGGTTATCCGACTTGGCATTCTTCAACAAGAACAAGAAGCCCAGCGAAGGGGGTTCCAGCGCAACCAAGCGCAACCCCGCCAAGGGCCGGGCTTGGTTCGAGCGGGCGGCGACCGTAGCCGACACCCGAAACTACGACTACGCCATCGAGTGCTACATCGATGGCCTGAAGTTCGACCCCGACAACATGAAAGAGCACGAGGCGCTGTTCGAGGTCGCCAAGCGTCGGCGAGTGAACAAGGGCAAGCCGGCCTCCTTTGCGGAGAGGCTCAAGAGTTCGGGCAAGGACCCGGTGAGCAAGATGCTCGACGCGGAAAAAATCTGGGCCAAGGACCCGCTCAACCGCGACACGATGCTGCCCTTCATGGAAAAAGCCGTCGCCGCCGACGAAGCCGAGAGCGACCTGAACCTGGGCGAAGTGGCGTACTGGGTCGGGTGCAAACTCATCGAAGCCAACTCGACGCACCCCAAGCCCAAGGCCGAGGTCTTCATCAAGACCCGCGACCTCTTTGCCCAGATCCAGGCGTACGACAAGGCCGTCGAAGCCTGCAAGTATGCGTTGTCGCTCAGCCCGTCCAACGATCAGCTCCTGTTTGACCTGCGCAACCTCGAAGCCGAGCTGACCCTGCGGAAAGCGAACTACGGCGGGGAGTTCCGCGACACGGTCAAGGACATGGACAAGCAGCGTGAACACGAACAGGCCGACGAGATCGGCCGATCCGCGAGCGCCACCGAAGACCTGCTGACCAAGATGCGAGCGGACTACGAGGAGAACCCCGAGGACCTGGCGCGGCTGGACAAACTCGTGAAGGTGCTCGAATCCCAGTCCAGCGACGCCGGCGACGAAGAGGCGATGAAACTGCTGCACGAGGCGTTCGACCGTTTCGGGCAGTACCGCTACAAGCTCCGGGCCGGCGATGTTCAAATGCGACAGTACGCCAGGCAGTTGCGCATGCTGCGCAACGCGGCGCAGGAACACCCCAACGACGCGGCGCTGCGCAAGCAATACAACGACCTGCTCGACAAGGCCAAGCACTTCGAACTCGACGAATTCACCGAGCGCGTCAAGAACTACCCGACCGACATGCGTATGCGGTTCGAGCTCGGCCGTCGGCTGTACGCCTTCCAGCGGTACGACGAGGCGATCGGGCAACTGCAGGACGCCCAGGCCGACCCGAAGAACCGACCCAACGCGCTCAACACGCTGGGCCTGTGCTACGAAGCCAAGGGATGGCACGACGAAGCGGTCGAGACCTACCGCCGCGGCATCGAGGCCCACCCGCTCACCGATGACAAGCTCGGCATGGAGCTGCGCTACCACCTGATGAAAGCGCTCGAGGGCGCCGCTCGGCGTGACAGGTCGCTCGACAAGGCACGCGAGGCCCGAGAAGTCGGCTCGCAGATCCTCCAGACCAATATCAACTACCGCGACATCCGCCAGTGCGTCGAACGCATCCGCGCCCTGATGGACGAACTGCAAAAGGCGGCGCCTTAAACCGGCCCGACAGGCTCTGCCCACACATCTTTGACAAACGTGCCCCCCACCCTTGCCATCATCCCCGCGCGTTACCACTCGACCCGCTTCCCCGGCAAACCCCTGGCGTCCCAGACCGGCAAGCCGATGATCGTCCACGTCATCGAGCAGGCACGGCAAGCCAAACACATTGATAGGGTCGTCGTCGCCACCGACGATAAACGCATCCTCGACGCGGTCGTCGCACACGGGGGCGAAGCCGTCATGACACGCCCCGACCACCCCAACGGCACGTCACGCATCGCCGAGACCGTGACGCTTCTGGGGCAAGAACACGCGGACACAAAACTTCCGGGGGTCATCGTCAATGTTCAAGGCGACGAGCCCCTCATCGAGCCGCGCGTGATCGACGAACTTGTCGAAGGCCTCCGGCGCGACCCCGATGCCCCGATGGCGACGTTGGCCAGCGACTTTGCCGACGACGAAGACCCCGCCGACCCGAACATCGTCAAGCTCGTGGTGTCTGCGTCTAACCGGGCGCTCTACTTCTCGCGTTCGCTCATCCCCTTCAACCGCACCGGCGGCGTGGCCACAAAGCCCCTCAAACACCCGGGCCTCTACGCCTACCGACGCGACTTCTTGCTCAAGTACGTGACGCTCCCCCCCACCCCGCTCGAACAAGCTGAACAACTCGAACAGCTCCGCGCCCTCGAGCACGGTTATCCCATCGCGGTCGTCAAAACCGTCGTCCGCCACCACGGCATCGACACGCCCGAGCAATACGCCGAGTTTGTCGCAAAATTCCGTCGTTCCGTTTCGTGATCCCTTTTCAAACTCCCGGGGAACGTCAACCGCCCAAGTGGCGCCTGAGCTTTTCGTAGATGTCCTTGCGGTTGCCCACCATCACCACGACGATCACGAGTTGCCCCTTGTCGATCTTGTACACGATCCGGTCATCGCCGCCGCGGAGCTTCCACAACCCCCGGAACCGTTCGCCCTGGAGGGGCTGGGCGCTGGCGGGTTGCGGTTCGTCAGCCAGGGATTCGATCTTGCGCGTGACCCGACGACGGATATCGCCGGGCAGGGATTCGAGTTCCTTCCTCGCGCTGGGGAGGATGAGCAGGGCGTGGCGTTTGGGTCGGTCGGCCGACATCGTGCCCCCGTTACTTTTTCCGCGCAACCCGGCCCTTGGCCGGCCTTGTTCGCGGGGGTTCGGCACGGAAAGGTTCGGGCTTTTCGTCACGCAGACGCGCCAGGGCCTCTTCGCCCAGCGCCAGGTCTTCGAGACGTTCGAGAAGCGACAGGTCGGCCATGCTCACCAGCGCCGCCACCTCGGACCCGTGCCTGCGGACGACGACGCGCTCGCCCCCGTAGACCACACGGCTGATGGTGTCGGGAAGGTTCTGGCGGACATCGGTCAGTTTCATGCGGACCATCGGGGACGCTCCCGTGAATTTCAAATCTGTACATATTTTATAATCGGTACATAATCGGGTCAAGTGTAATCGAACACGGAGGGAGTGGGGTTCAACTCATCCGCAGCAGCCGCGCCGGTTCGATCCTTAACCTCGGCAGGATCGGCTCGATCTGTTCCCAGAAACGCTTGGCGTCCGAGGCGTAGCCCGCCGTCGGCTTGACCGTCGGGGCGACGTGGGCGAAGTAATTCTGAAATCGGTGCATCAGCAGCTCGCGCGTGTACTTGCTCACCATGCTCGCCAGCGCCACGGGCAGGTGGTGCTGCTCGGCGTCGACCATGAAACGCACCGTCATCCGTCGGTCGGGGCCCTGCGTCGAACGGGCCTCGTACGCGCTCACACACGGGTTCTCTTCGATGATCCTGAGCATGGCCCCCGCCCCCGGAAGGGTGGTGGCCAGGAGTTCTCGGTAACGCGTTCGGCCGGACTGCCGATCCACCACGACCACCGGGTTCGTCTGGCCCCACTGCTCCCAGATGTGCGCCAGGTGCATGGCGACAAACGTGAAACTCGTCGCGGCCTTGGACCGTGTCGCGGCGACCATCTGGTTGAAGCGGTCCTCAAACACGACCGCAGCGCCCATGTCCAGCACGCGCACGCCGGCTTTTTCCAATGAGCTGTTCAACATCCCCCGCGCCACCGCCACCTCGCCCACCGTACACGCGCGGGGCAACGGCTCCCACGGCCGCGCATCACACGGGGCGTACCACGGTGCAAGGTCCCCGTCCCGGTGCGCCCGCGCGCCCAGCGCGTCGAGCAACCGGTCCACCGACGCCACGGGGCTGGTCATCGAATGTAAAAACGCCAGCACGCCGCGTTCGAGGTGACGCACCCCCGCGGCCTTGGTGTGGAGTTTCTTCGAATCGTTGACCGCGATCTTGCCCGCCTTGCGGTCGAGCTTGGCTGACACCGCGCCGCGCAACATCGCCCACAGGTCGCAAGGCCGCCAGTTGTCACGCCCGTCGTCGGGATCGAAGTGGCCATCGCCCTGACTATCGACCGCAAAAACACTCCGCCCCACGACCAGAGGCCCAAACATCGGCCCGTACCCCGCCTCATCGATCCCAGCGTAAACACGCATGGCCCACATGATACCCCGCACCCGCCCCGACGCGAAAGAATCGGGGTCACTCCGAAACGCTTGACGTTGTAAAATAACAATCTGCGTCGGCCCGACCGGGCAACGGGCTACCTTTCCACGATGGCGGTCTGTGCAACCAAGGAGACGAACAATGGCAGGGAAATTCACACGCCGTGAGATGATCCTGACCGCCGGTGCAGGCGCGGCGATGTGGTTGCTGCCGGGCGTGAGTCGGACGCTTTGGGCCGTGCAGGACGCCCAAGCCGTCCCTGATGCCAAGCGTCCGCTCAACGTGTTGTTCATTGCCTCTGACGATTTGAATTGTTGCCTTGGGTGTTACGGGGACAAGGTGGTCAAGACGCCGAACATCGACAGGCTTGCGGCGCGGGGCACGGTGTTTGAACGCGCGTATTGCCAGTACCCGTTGTGCAGCCCCAGCCGAACTTCGCTGATGACGGGCCTGCGACCGGACACGACGGAGGTCTTCGACCTGCGCAAGCACTTTCGCAGCGTGCTGCCCGACGTGGTGACGCTGCCGCAGATGTTCATGAACCGGGGCTACTTCTCCGCGCGCGTGGGCAAGATCTACCACTACGGCGTTCCGAGCCAGATCGGCACCAACGGGCTGGACGACGCGCCGTCGTGGAACGAACGGGTCAACCCCATCGGCCGCGACAAGGCGGAAGAAAACAAGCTGACCAACTACACGCCCAAGCGCGGCCTGGGCGCGGCGCTGGCGTTTCTTTCCGCTGACGGCACGGACGAAGAGCAGACCGACGGCATCGGCGCCGCCGCGGCGATCCGTCTCATGGAGCAGCACAAAGACCAGCCGTTCTTCATCGGCTGCGGGTTCTATCGGCCGCACACGCCCTATGTCGCGCCGAAGAAATACTTCGATCAAATCCCGCTGGAATCGGTGGTCATCCCCAGGTTCCCCGCCGACCTTCCCGAGCGTGTGCCCCCGGGTGCGCTCGAATCGACAAGACCCTGGCCGTGGTTCGGCGTCAGTGAAGCGCAACTGCGCGAGTCGATGCAGGCCTACTACGCCGCGATCATGTTCATGGATGCGCAGGTCGGCAAGCTCCTCGACGCGCTGGACCGCCTGGGGCTTGCGGACAACACGGTCATCGTCTTCTGGGGCGACAACGGCTACCACATGGGCGAGCTGGGGCTGGTGATGAAACAGAGTGATTTTGAAAACTCGGCAAGGGTCCCCTTCATCATCTCCGCGCCGGGACAAAAAGCTGTGGGCACGAAGTCGCCGCGCACGGTCGAGCTGGTCGACATCTACCCGACGCTTGCGGACGTGTGTGGCCTGACCCCGCCTGACAACTTGCAGGGTGTCAGTCTCCGCCCGTTGTTGGACGACCCCAAGGCGCCGTGGGATCGGCCGGCGTTCACGCAGGTCTGGCGCGGCGGCTTCGGCGGGTACAGCGTCCGCACCGAGCGCTGGCGTTACACGATGTGGGGCCTGGACGCGGCGAACGGCGAGGAGCTTTACGACTATCAATCCCCCGAGGGCGAACTTAAAAACCTGGCCGACGACCCCAATCACGCACAGACCAAGGCCGAGTTGCGTAAACTCGTCGAACAGAACTGGACCAAGCCGTTTTTGCCGGGTAACAGGGGGAAGGATGGGCGTCAAGGTTCCTGACATGCCCTGTTGAAAGCCCACATCCTTGGAAGCCCCACCTGGTAAGGTGGGGCTGGGCTTTGGCAAGATCAAACATTGAATAGCCATCACACAACCCCGCATTGCCATGCGGGGCTACCACGAACGCGGTCATTCAATTGAGCATTGCAGACACCTTGATTTTTCGTTTCCTGATTTCTGTCCGCCGGGGTAAGATTCAACAGGTGTTCCCAATGATCAAGATCAAGCACAAAGTCAGGGCGTTTACCCTCATCGAACTGCTCGTGGTCATCACGATCATCGTGTTGCTCATCGCGGTCCTGCTGCCGGCGCTGGGTCAGGCGCGTGAGTCGGCGCGCAGGACGCAGTGCCTTGTTAACCAGAAACAGTTGGGCGTCGGTTGTGGCGCTTTTGCAACCGACCACAAGGGGCAACTGCCGCCCGGCTCGGACAACGGCCTGGTGGTCGGGGCCTATGCGATCTGGAATATCAGCACGGGTGGGTGGAGCAACCCCGATCTTGTGGCAAGCTACGACAAGTACCGTCGCACGGGCGTGGTGATGTCCAAAGGCTACAGCAGTTCGGTCAATATCCTTTACTGCCCGTCGCTCTCCGCGAATCACCCGTGGCTGCGCCCGGGCGGCATCCGACCAGCCCCGTTGGCCTATCAAGGTGGATGGTTCGATGAGAGCCAGCGAGCCGCCAACGGCATCACGCTGATCTGTTCGAGCTATTTCTACCGCGAGACTTACCAGGGCAAGGATTATGTCAGCGGCGGCGCACCGTCGAGCGGCAGCCTGAAGAACACCCTCAACATGGAAAGCGACCCGACCAACCTGGTGATGCTCGCCGACGTTTTTGCGGACCCGGCACGAGGGATCAATGACCATCACAAGGTCGGATACAACTTCATCCGGCTCGACACCAGCGGTGATTTTTTCCAGGACCGCGCACAACAGATCGAACAGTTCAACGGCGGCTTGCCCTTCCACAGCACCCCGCCCACCATCAACTCGCTCTATGTTGAGAAGGCGTTCGAGTCCTTCCGCTGGGGACGGATCGTCGGCAATGACTTGGCGCACCCGTAGGCCTTGCGATATTTCGATTCAACGCATACGTCATGATCGAAAAATATCCACGCCTGCACCCCGGGTTAGTTTCATATGCGATGAACTGTGCCGTGGGTGTTATGGTTCCTTACACCGGTATCATGAACGCGGGCTGTTGAAGCATTTTAATAAACTCCCCGGCCGGTTTTCTTCATATTTCTCGCAAAATACCGTGGTCATAGCCTTGCGGATACGGTGTTCGCGGGTAACATCGCGTTATCCATATGAAATTTGAGGGCTACAAGGTCGAGGGGTTCCACGACGAGCTGATGCAGTCCGATGGTCGGCCGCGCGCCGGGGCGGTCAAGCTTTGCGAGAAGATCGACTCGCTGCCCAAGGGGGAGATGCGACGCAGGCAGGACGCCGCGGAGGCGGAGCTGTTGCGTGCCGGGGTGACGTTCACGGTGTACGGTCACGAGTCGGGGACGGAGAAGATCTGGCCCTTTGACATCGTGCCGCGCATCGTCGAGGGGCAGGAGTGGCGGTCGCTCGAAGCGGGGCTGCGGCAGCGCATCGAGGCGCTCAATCTTTTTCTCGACGACGTCTATCACGAACAGAAGATCCTCAAGGACAAGGCGGTCCCCGAGGACCTGGTGCTCTCAGCCAAGAGTTACCAGCCCCAGTGCGTCGGGCTTTCTCCGCCCCGTGGGGTGTGGTGCCACATCACGGGCACGGACCTGATCCGGTCGAGCGAGGACGGAAAGTTTTACGTTCTCGAAGACAACCTGCGTTGCCCGTCGGGCGTGAGTTATGTTTTGCAGAACAGGCAACTGTTGCAGAAGCTTTTTCCGCACGTGTTCGCGCAGTCGCATGTCTTGCCCGTAGGCGATTACCCGGGGCGGTTGCGTGAGACGCTCGAGTATCTCGCGCCCGACTACAAGCCCAGGCCCAACATCGTGGTGCTCACGCCGGGCATCTACAACTCGGCTTATTTCGAGCACTCTTACCTTGCGCAGCAGATGGGCGTTGAGCTTGTCGAGGGCAGCGACCTGGTGGTGGACAACGGCCGGGTGCTGATGCGCACGACTAAGGGCTTCGAGGTGGTGGACGTGATCTACCGTCGCATCGACGATGACTTCCTCGACCCCGAGGCGTTTCGTCCCGATTCGATGCTCGGCGTGCCGGGGCTGATGGAGGTGTATCGCAAGGGCGGCGTCGCTCTGGCCAACGCGCCGGGCACGGGCATCGCCGACGACAAAGCCATCTACGCCTACACGCCTGAGATTATCAGGTACTACCTCAAACAGGACCCGATCCTGCCGATCGTGCCGACGTACATCTGCCGGGACAAGAGCCAGCTCGACCACGTGCTGGGGAATCTCGAGAAGCTGGTGGTCAAGGCGGTGAACGAGTCGGGCGGGTACGGGATGCTGATGGGTCCGTCGTCCACGGCGGAGCAGCGTGAGGACTTTGCTGATCGTCTGCGCAAGAACCCACGGAACTACGTGGCACAGCCGGTCGTTTCGCTCTCGCGTGTGCCGGTGATCGTGGGGGATCACTTCGAGGGTCGGCACGTCGACCTTCGACCTTACATTCTGTATGGGCGCGATATCTACGTGATGCCCGGCGGGTTGACGCGGGTGGCGCTGCGCAAGGGATCGCTGGTGGTGAATTCCTCGCAGGGCGGCGGGAGCAAGGACACGTGGGTGCTGCGTGACGGGTCGGCGTCGAACGGCGGGCCCAGGGTCGAGGTCCGGGTGCAGACGCAGGGGCAGGGGGCAAGCCATGCTTAGCCGGGTCGCCAACGCGGTGTATTGGATCGGGCGTTACATCGAGCGCGCGGAGAACGTGGCACGCTTCGTGGATGTCAACCTGCAACTGATGCTCGACCAGGCGGACAACGGCGACGGGCAGTGGGCGCCGCTGGTGGCGATCACGGGCGACGACAAGGTCTTCAAGGAGCGTTACGGCGAGCCGACCGAGGCCAAGGTGCGGCAGTTTCTGACCTTCGACCCGGACAACCCCAACTCGATCGCCTCGTGCATGTACCGTGCGCGGGAGAACGCGCGCTCGGTGCGTGAGGTGATCTCGTCGGAGATGTGGGAGCAGGTCAACACGACCTACCTGCGTGTGAAAGACCTCGGGGCGCGTGAGTGGGAAGAGGACGACCCGCACGGTTTTTACAACGCGGTCAAAATGGCCAGCCACATGTTCGCGGGGATCGCCGACTCGACGATGTCGCACAACGAGGCGTGGCACTTTTTGCGGATGGGTCGGCTGCTCGAACGCGCGGACAAGACCTCGCGCATCGTGGATGTGAAATACTTCATCCTCCTGCCCCGGCTCGAAGACGTGGGCACGCCCATCGACACGCTGCAGTGGCTGGCGCTGCTCAAGAGCATCAGCGCGATGGAGATGTACCGAAAGCGTTACCCGCGCGTCACGCCCAACGGCGTCGTCGAGTTCCTGCTGCTCGACCGGCAGTTCCCGCGCTCGCTGCGGTACTGCCTCTCCCGGGCCGAGACCTCGATGCACCAGATCACCGGCTCGCCCCACGGCACGTTCAGCAACGCCGCTGAGCAGGGCCTGGGCAGGCTCGTGGCCGACTTCGACTACACCCGCATCGACGAGGTCGTCACGACCGGCTTGCACGAATACCTCGACCAGTTCCAGGTCCGCTTGAACAAGGTCGGCGACGCGATCTACGAGACCTACTTCGCCCTGCGACCGGCCGGCGCGGTCCCGGTGGGGTTTCATGGTTGAGCGACACCCCAACCGTCACACGCTATAGTGCCCGCACCCACGGAGGAAACACATGACCTTTTGTGCTGCGATGAAAGTGCGCGACGGACTCGTTGCCCTGGCCGACACCCGCGTGACGACCGGCTCCGAACGCATCACCGCGCGGAAGGTCTCCATCCACCAGCACGGTCGGCACTCGATGTTCCTGATGACCAGCGGCCTGCGCTCGGCGCGTGACAAGGCGCTGACTTATTTCAGTGAGGTCCTCGAATCGCGCGACGCGACGTTCGACAAGCTCTACCAGGCGGTCAACGCTTTTGGCCAACAGGTCCGCCGGGTCGCCAGCGAGGACAAGGCGGCGCTCGAAGAGGCCAAGCTCCCCTTCAACCTCCACTCGCTCGTCGGCGGGCAACTCGAACGCGACGACGAGCACCGCCTCTACCTTATCTACCCCCAGGGCAACTGGGTCGAGGTTTCCTACGGAACGCCCTACTACATCATCGGCGAGTCGGCGTATGGCAAGCCGCTGCTCGACCGTGTGCTGCGGTACGAGTCGTCGCTCTCGACCGCGCTCAAGGTCGGGTACCTGGCCTTCGACGCCACACGCACCAGCGCTACCGACGTCGACTTCCCGCTCGACGTGGTCATCTACCCCCGCAACACCTACCACGCCCTCGAACACCGTTTCGAAAAGGAAAGCATGCTCGACGCCGGCGACTGGTGGCAGCAGCGCGTGCGCTCGAGCGTCGACGAGCTGCCCAGCACCTGGGTCGATAACCTGCTCAAAGGCGTCAAGCCCGGCGACAAGCCCCTGTTCCGGGGTTACAAGCGCCGCGCCAAGAAAAAATAAACACGCACCGCATCGCAAACCCGCCCTCACGGGTAGGATTAAACGGTCGGCAATACCCGGTCCGCCCGGGGCGTTATACCCTCCGTTACGCACACGGGTCCGACCGGTCCGCTCATCACGTTTTATCTGGAGCACACGTCCATGGACACCAGCCTCCAGCCCATCCCCGACAAAGAGTTCGGCTATGACCAGGCCCGACACCTGCTTGCCCGCGCGGGCTTCGGCGGGACACGCGCGCAGGTCAACAGCCTCGTCCAGCGCGGCCCGGACGCCGCGATCAAGCTGCTCGTCGATTACCGGGGCATCGACGACTCGGCCCTGGCCAAGGCCGACTTCGACCCCAACATCATTGCCCCCTACTCCACCGAGGAGAAGATCGCCTACGCCAAAGCCAAGCGCGAGAACGACCAGGACGCCTTCGACCGACTCCGTGCCATCAGGCTCGAACGCATGGCTGAAGACCACAGGCAGATGGGCACCATCGAACGCTGGTGGCTGGCACGCATGGTCTCCACGCCACGCCCGCTGGAAGAAAAACTCACCCTCCTCTGGCACAGCCACTTTGCCTCCAACTTCCGCACCGTCGAAGACAGCTACCTCATGCTCAAGCAGAACGAGCTCTTCCGCACGAACGCCAACGGTTCGTTCGCCGACATGGCACGCGGCATCGTCCACGACCCGGCCATGCTCAAGTTCCTCAACAACACCCAGAACAACAAACGCAAGCCCAACGAAAACCTCGCACGCGAACTCATGGAACTCTTCACCCTCGGCGTGGGCAATTACACCGAACAGGACATCAAGGAAGGCGCCCGCGCCCTCACCGGGTACGACGCCGACGACAACGATTTTTCGTTCCACAAACACGCTCACGACGACGCCCAAAAGACCATCCTCGGGCAGACCGGCCCGTTCGACGGCGACGCTTTCGTTGAAATCCTCCTCAAGCAGGACGCCTGCCCGCGATTCGTGGCCTACAAACTCTACCGACACTTCGTCGCCGACCTCAACGACGGCATCCGCGATGAACACCGGCCCGTCATCGAACAACTCGCGGACCTCGTCAAGCAGAACAACTACCAGATCGCCCCCGTCCTCAAGACGCTCTTTGCCAGCAGACACTTCTACGACCCCGACATCATGGGCCGAAAGATCAAGTCACCCGTCGAGCTGGTCGTCGGCACGATCCGCACGCTCAACACCCCCGCGCGGGACATCGGCCTGCTCGCCGACGCTCTCTCCGCCATGGGGCAAAAACTCTTCGACCCGCCCTCCGTCGCGGGCTGGGACACCGGCCAATACTGGATCAACACCTCCACGCTCTTCACAAGACAGAACACCACCACCTACCTCATCACGGGCAAGCTCCCCTTCGACGACGGCTGGAACAAAGACCGCATCGGCTTCGACCCCACACAGATCATCGCCGACGCGCCCGACCGATCCACGACGACACTCGTCCGCCACCTGATGCAGACGCTGCTCGGTTCGTCCCCCACCACCGTTGAGCGTCGCAAGTCCGTCCTCGACTTTGCCCAGGCCCGCAAAGACCCCGACAGCGAAGACGCCCTGATCGCCCTGCTCCTGCTCATCACCGCCATGCCCGAGTACCAGTTGACGTGACCCCCCCCATTTAGCCCCGCCGCTTGCGGCGGGTGGGCGTATGATGTCGATGATTAAAGATCAGCTTCAGCCGCGATAACCCGGAGCCCCCCATGAGCCACCCCACCCCCTTTTCCCGCCGTGAGTTTCTCCAATCGGGTCTTGTGGTCGTCTCCACCGTTGCGACCATGCCCGTGTTCCTGCGCAACAGCGCCGCTGTGCTCGCGGCTGACAACCTCAACTCCGCCCTCGCATCTCGCCCCGGCAACCCCGACGGGCGCATCCTCGTCGTCGTCCAGCTCTCCGGCGGAAACGACGGACTCAACACCGTCGTCCCCTTCGGGTCACGCGACTACTACAACGCACGACCCGTCATTGCCATCCGTGAAAACGAAGCCATTGCCATCGACAAAACCCAGGGCATCGGCCTGCACCCGTCACTCCGACCCATCGCTGACATGATCGGCGACAACCGCGCCGCCGTCGCGCTGGGCGTCGGGTACCCCAACCCCAACCGTTCGCACTTTGCCAGCATGGACATCTGGCACACCGCCGAGACCAACGGCGGCCGCGGCCTGGGGTGGATCGGACAGGCCATGGACCAGTCACAGGCCGTGCTCAAAAAGCAAGGCAAAGAACTCGACTCGACCTGCTGCGTGTGCATCGGCTCCGAAGCGCCACTCGCCGCTCAGGGCAAGCGTGTCAAGCCCGTCTCGTTCCAGAACGCCAACCTCTTCCGGTGGACCGGCTCCGACCTCCACCCCGCGCTCAAGAAAGAATACGACCACCTCAACCGCGACATCCCCGACGCCGCAGCTTCATCCGGCAATGATCCCTCGGCGTTTGTCCTGCGCACCGCGCTCGATGCGCAGTTGGCCTCCGACCGCATCCGCAAGGCCGTCGCACAACAGTCGATCACGTCCTTCCCCGGCGGGAGCCTGGCCAACCAGCTCAGGATGGTCGCCTCGATGATCCGCGCCGAACTGCCCACGCGCGTCTACTACGTCTCGATCGGCGGCTTCGACACCCACGCCGGCCAGACCGGGCGACAGAACACCCTGCTCCGTGAGTTCGCCACCGCCACCAGCGCTTTCTACGACGAACTCAAGGCCATGGGCCAACAGGACCGCGTCATGACGATGGCCTTCTCCGAGTTCGGACGCCGTGTCCAGCAGAACGCCTCCAACGGCACCGACCACGGCACCGCAGGCCCGGTCTTCCTCATGGGCCCCATGGTCAAGCCCGGCTTGATCGGCACCTACCCCTCCCTCACCGAACTCGACAAGGGCGACCTCAAATACAACCTCGACTTCCGCTGCCTGTACGCCGCCATCCTCGACAACTGGATGAAGATCGACTCCGAAGCCGCGCTGGGCAAACGCTTCCAACCCGCGGACGTGCTGAGCGTGTAACAGGTTGATATGAGAGCACCTGCAATCACGCGGAGGGATCGTCATCCCTCCGCTTTGAAATCTCGATAGAAAATAATATCGCACACGCCGCCCCACCCCGCGCGCACATACGCGCCGGTTGCCCCCTTTACGTGAGCCTCGATGGACGCGTCAGTGGTGTTGATCCCCGGCGACAAATGATAGGGTGAGCTGGGGCATAATCCGCTGCAGGCCTCCAAGGGGATAGTCGGAAGCACGGGCTTGACACCCGCAACAACGGGACCCCGTGTGGG
>WGMF01000046.1 GCA_016125215.1 Phycisphaera sp. | reverse complement strand
TTCCTCGACGACCGCATGTGCCACACGCAGCCGCAATTGTTCCTTGGCCTGGGCCGTCAGCATCCGTGCATCGTATCGCTTCATCCCCCTTCTACGAAACCCATACCCCGAATGTTCACTATATCATGCTCCGATTAGTAACACCATGCCCGAACCCGACCAGACAGAGATCGACCGTTGGCACAAGTGGTTTGCGATCGAGTGCAACAACCGCGCGTGGGAACTGATCACGCTGCCCGAGCGAAGCGGGGATCAGTCACATGAACTCGAACTCGTCGCGCACGCCTCGGCGTACCACTGGTCCGTTGTGGGCAAACCGATCCACGTGGCGCGGGCCGATTGCCTCTTGTCGGCGATGTTGGTCGCTCTGCGTCGCGGTGATGAGGCGATGCGTTACGCAAAACGGTATCTCGGTTTCTGCGAGCTCAACGATTGTGAAGCCTGGGACAGGGCCTTTGCCCATGCGGGTGTAGCCCACGCGGCGTATCTGCTCGGAGACCTGGCCACGCACAATCTTGAATACACCACGGCGAAAACCCTCGGCGAATCCCTCACGGATGAAGAAGATCGGAAGCAATTTTTCAGTGAGTTCGCAAGGGTCCCCGCGCCCCGGGGTGATTGACCGTTCACCCCCGCTGTCGGCTGAACATCCACTCGTTGCGCGAGTCAAGAACGTGACGGTAGGTCGCCGCGTCGGCCTCGGAAAAGCAGCAAAAAACCACGCGGCGAGGCGTGTTGTGTCGCGCGAGGAATCCCAGCACGTGGCCGAGGGCGATCTTCGCGGCGCGGTCCTTGGGGAAACGGTAGACGCCGGTGCTGATCGCGGGGAAGGCCAGCACGTCGATCGAGTGTTCCGCTGCGAGGTCCAGGCACTGTTGATAACACGACGCCAGCAGCACGTCTTCGTGCAGGTCGCCGATCTTGATCGGCACCGCATCGCCACTTTGCCACACGGGGCCGACGGTGTGCAGGATGTGACGGATGCCGCGCCCTTCCAGGTCGAAGGCCGGCGTGATCTTGGCCAGCCCCGTCGGGCACCCGCCTAACATTTTGTTATGTTCAAGCAGCCGCGGCCCGGCGGCGCGGTGGATGGCGCCGTCGACGCCCCCGCCCCCGAGCAGCGACTCGTTGGCAGCGTTGACAATGCCCGTCACGCCCCATTCGCTGGGTGGAGTTGTGATGTCGCCCACTTCGATCCGGATACGGTCAATCGGCAGGTCCATGCGGACATTCTAAGGGCACACCGTCCGAGCCGTCGCCCCCCCCTAAGGTCTGTCACCTTGTGTCGGCTTGCGGTTTCCCACCCCGGTCAAGCGCATCGCGGGTGGTCAGGATGTACGCCAGCACTTCCTGCGTTTGCGCAGCGTTAAGATACGACTCGGCCGCCATGTCGGGGACGATCTTGCGCCACTGTTGCAGTGAGTAACGGGCGATCGGCTCGACGGCGTGGCAGCGACCGCAGTGCTGGATCACAAGGCTTCGGCCACGTTCGAGGGCGGGCAGGTCCGGGTCCACTTCAGGCAGGACCTGCGTCACCCATCGGCCAGGCGGCGGCAGCGCTGTTTCCAATGACACGCAGCCGGCGACGGTGACGACGATCGACGCGACAATTAAGGTGATGATCCGGCTTGAGCTTATCATCAGAACTCGATCCCGAAGATCATGCGCGTCTGGAAGTCTGCTTCACCGCCGCGACGCGTGAGTTGGAAGAGCTGCGTCACCGTGATGAACCACTTGCTCTGGCGGAACGAAACGGTCGGCCCGAGATAGACGACGTGTCCCGGCTTACCCGCCCACTCGGCCCATTCGATCTCGTGGACAAGTTCGCCGCCGACGGATAGCGCGGGGATGAGCTGGTAACTCACGCCCAGGATGTTTTCCAGCACGCCCTTGGACTCCTCGTCGTAGCCCGCGCCCTCCCACTCGGCTTCGATCACGAGGTTGTACGCCACGATCCAGGGCCCGAGGTTTTTCTGAAGCAGGAGCTTGCCTTCAAGTTCGATGACCTTGTCACCGATCAGCAGCTCGCCATAGAGCGCCACACCGATCGGGTCTTCCACGGGGTCGGTCAAGCGATAGACCAGCTCGACTCCAGAGTCACGGTAGAAAGTGTCGGTGTCGCCCTTGGAGCTTTCAAAGCGCCAATCCGCCAGGTAGATCGCCACTGCGAAGTTGTCGGTGATCCCCAGTTCCAACTCATGCCGAAAGTCCACACGGTTGAAGGTCGAGTCGCTGGGTTTGTCGGTCTTCCAGGTGACCCACTGCTCGTATTCGACTTCGCCCTTGTGAGGTGTGGTGACTTCGTAGGTGTAGGTGAAATGTCTGCCATCCGCCAGGGCCGGTGTGGCCACCACGAGGCACAATAATGCGGACACGGCAGTCATTACAACTCGCTGAGCCCTTCTTACCCCAAAGCCGGCGTGAGGCGAGCTTTTCAACGAATACCTTTGCAGACTCGGCGAATTCAGGTCAAACATCTGGAATCTCCTGTGACGGTGGCAGATTGCCCGTTCACCCCCGTCCTAAGGTGAACGGGCGGGAATATAGTTGAGATTGAGTCTCAAGTCAATTACGGTCTATTGTTGTGCACAACGCTGGGACCAGCTTTGTTGCGGAAATCTCGGGTGCCTGTGCTTGGTTGAAACAGGATTGCATGCGTATATTTGAAACGCGATGCCTTCCGACGTGACGCGTTGCACCTGCCCAAACGGAGCACCTGCAAGACCGTGATCCGAAAAGCCGACACAGTGATAATGATCTTTCTTAATGTTTGATCCCACGAGTCGCCGGGCGACAGACCGCGGTATCGAAAAATCTGGTATCTTAAAGACCTGCTACGGGGTGTAGCGCAGTTTGGTAGCGCGCTTCGTTCGGGACGAAGAGGCCGCAGGTTCAAATCCTGTCACCCCGACTTCTCTTCAAGAAAGGCCGTTCGACGAGAAAGTCGAACGGCTTTCTTTTTGTCAACACAAGACTTACGTCGCTGACCTTACGGTTCAAACTGACCACCTCCAGTAACTCCCGTTTACCCGCCGAGTTTGAACCGCGCCACAGTTCCACCAGATTCTGGCTGAACTCGAAGGTCGCCAATGCTGCTTCGCCGCACGCGGGGTCGAACTTGTCCGCCTCGTCAAGCTGGCGCTCCACTTCTTCAAGCTGCGTCTTGAGGTCGTGCGACTTGATCTGGAACGTCTGCTCGTCGATGTTGCCGGCCAGGTAACCGTTGAGCAGACGGTCCTGCATGTTGACCAACTCGGTGCGGCGCTTGGCCAGGATGCGCTTCTGCTCGGCCTGGACGGTGCCGACTTCGCTGAAGGTGGCTTCGAGCGCCTTGCGGAACCATCGTGCGTACCGATCCGGCAATCTCACCGTGTCCAGTTCCTTCTCGATGGCATCGTTGATCTCGCTCTCGCGCCACCGAATCTTCGGGTGGTTGCTCCGGGGGTCGGGATGGTTGTTGCCGCAACGGTAGTACACATGCTCGTTGCAGCCGCCTCCGTTGAGCTTGCGGCGGATCAACTCGCCCGTCATGGCGAAGTCGCAGCAGGCGCAACGGAGGAGGCCGCCGGAGAAAGCGATGTCGGGGTTGCCGGTTCGACGGTTGCGGCCGTGGAGGATGTCCTGACACGCGTTGAACATCTTCCGGTCGATGAGCAGGCGGTAGCGCCCTTCGAACACCTGGCCATTGCGTTGGAGCTCGCCGATGTAGAAGCGGTTGTTGAGGATGTATGACAGCGCCGTACGATGGAATCGCGGCTGACTCGGTTGGTAGGTGTAGCCCTCGGCGGCGAGCTTGTCGGCCAAGCTCTTGAACGTGAACCGCCCGCTGGCGTACAGCTCAAAGATGCGAACGACCGTCTTTGATTTCTCCGGGTGCGGCACGACCGGCTCGTTGCGATCATCGACGTTCAGGTAACCATACGGTGCGAGGCCCGTCGGCCAGCCCTGCTTGACCTTTTCGTCCATGCCCTTGATCACTTCGGTACGCAGGTTGTCCGAGTAATACTGCGCCACCGCCGCCATCACGTTGAATGAGAACGCGCCCGCCGCACCGGGACCGAACTGGTTCTCGACGAACGACAGTTGCACGCCGCAGGTGTCTTCGAGTTCCTGCAGCCGAACCGCGTCCCGCATGTTGCGGCAGACGCGGTCGAGCTTGTGCGCGAAGATGGCGTTGATCTTCTCGCGCTTGGCGTTGGCCTTGACCCACTTGAACATCTGGTTGAACGCGATGCGGTCGGCTCCGCGTTTGGCCGACTCGGCGACGGCGAACTCGCGGACGATGGTCCAGCCCGCCTTCGCCGCCTTGTCGCGCATGGCGCGGGTCTGCGCGTCGATGGAATAGCCCTCGCGCTGTTCGCGGGATGACACTCTTGCCCAGGCGACTACGTTCATCCGTCGCCCTCCCTTCTTAGTCGCAGCAGCAACTCGCCCATTCGTTTGACGTTCATGAGAATCTCCACGGCTTCGTCTTCGCTGATCGGTCGGCCGTACGACTCCGACCACAGTTCAATGGTCTCGGCCAGCAGCTCGTCTGAAATCCATGCCATCGACAGCGGCCGCCCCCGGCATTGCCTTCGTTCGAGACCAGTGACAGCTTGCTCAACCGGGCCAGTTAATCCAGTCGAATGTCGAGGAATCTTGGCCGGCGGATCGAGTGTGCATGTGCATGATTCATGGTCACTCATTCCGTCACCCATCCATCCAGGCCGAGGTCTTCGAAACGCTGGCGAAGACGGCGAATGATGCGGGCAACGGTGTGCCAGCTGCAGTGCATTTGCTTGGCCATCTGATCGATGGACATGCCATCGGCGAGGCCCCGGCAGACTGCCTGCTCACGCGGCGACAGATCCGCGATGACGGTGGCGACGTCCAACACGCGCGGATCAACTTCGTCGCGGCTGAATTCGGTGGCGTCCTGGCCGAAGCGCTCGACATGCATTCGGTAGCGCGTATCCGCGCGTTTCATCTTGTGCAGTCGGTTGTCGATGATCGGCACGAGCGCCGTGCTCTCGGTCGCACCGTCAGCATGGTCGGGGTCATATTCGAACTCGAGCACGACCAGCACGACTTCCTGTAATGCGTCGGGCAGTTCGTGCGGCTTGAATCCGCAACGCTTGGCGCGGCTGATGATGAGGTTGATCTTCCACTTCTCGATGAGTCCGTCGTAGTTCGGCATTTCCATGTTGGCAGTCCTGTGTTCGTGACTTGCTTTGCTGCGCCGAGAACGTCTCGGCGTCACGAACGCAGGTTCCGCCAACCATCTGGGTCACATCTCTAAGGCTCGACATGGCGCGAGCAACACATATGGGGCGCTATATGGGCGGTTCGCGCGAGCAATATGTGACCCCCTAACCCATGTAGCGACCCATATGGATTTAGGGGGTCACGGCGAATTTTGGCGTCGAGCGGGTAATCACTCTGTGGCGGGCGATGACGACGAACACATCGCTTCGACCAGGGAGTCCGACAATGCCGCAGACCGTAGACAGCAACCCCCGGAATCTGGTAATCGACCTCGGCGTGTTGAGCGCCGAACCGGCCGATCAGTACCACGCCAAGGCGGGCGAGTATCTGTCGAGCCATCAGTTGCTCGAGTTCATGGCTTGCCCGTGGCTGTATCGCAAGAAGCAACTCGGCTTGATCGTTGACACAGACAGCCCGGCGCTGTTGATCGGTCGCGCCACCCACGTCCGCATCCTTGAAGGTCGCGACGCCTACGAGACCGAGTTCGCCATCGGTGGTCCCATCAATCCCCGCACCGGTAAGCCCTTCGGCTCGACCACCAAGGCTTTTGCCGAGTGGGCCGAAGTTCAAGGCAAGCCGGTCCTCTCACACGACAACGTCGATCTGATCGAGCAGATGGCCAGCGGCGTGGCGATGAACGATGAAGCCGTGGACTTGCTTCTCTACGGTCGATCCGAAGGTGTGATCCGCACCATCTACTGCGACACGCCCTGCCAGGCGCGATTCGACTGGATTCATCCACATCGCGGCATCATCGACCTTAAGACCACGGCCGATCTGACCTGGTTCGAGAACGACGCCAAGCGCCGGCGCTACCACAACCAGATGGCCTTCTATCAAGCTGTGCTCGCGCAGGCGACGGAGCAGTTGGTCCCCGTTTACCTGATCGGCATCGAAAAGACCGAGCCGTTCCGCTGCGGCGTGTGGCGCGTCAGTGACGACACGCTCGCCATCGCCCGGCAGGAGAACGAGGAAGCCATTCGTCGCTTGCGTCGCGCGTGGGAGATCGACGCTTTCCCCACCGGCTACGAGGTCATTCGAATTCTCGATGTTCCTTAGCCCCTCTTCGCGCCCGAGCGGGACGGCGTGCCGCAATGGCATGGATGCCTCTCACGGACCCCCGGGTTGAGGCGGCCGGACTCCCTACACCCGCTCGGGCGCTTTTTCCGGGGCTTCGGCAGGGCCGGGCTACCTGGGCCTCATAGGCCCCGGGACGCAGGTTCGACTCCCGCACCTGCCATTCGCTGGCCAGCGAGACACAACCTGAACCAAGCAACAGACAACCGGAGATCACCATGAACCACAACCACCGCAACACAGATCCACCCACCTCGGTGCTGGCCGGCCAGGAGGCCGAAGCCAATGGCTCGGCCCAACGTCACCGTGCGATCTGCTTCGACACCGTGATGGACACGCCCGGCCTGACCGCCCGCGAAATCGAACACCACCTCGGCATCAAAGCACACAAGCGACTACCGGAACTGCGCCGTGCCGGCATGGTCCGCAACGGCAAGTCCCGCACCTGCACCGTCAGCGGCAAGCAGGCACTCACATGGCACCCCAACGTCGGCAACCCCTGCGCAGGAGAACTGGCATGACCCTGATGAACTCACTGATCAAGAGCACCACGCCCGCGCCGCCCAAGATGATCGTCTACGGTCAGCCGGGCGTCGGGAAAACCACCTTCGCCGCTTCGGCCAACGCGGTCTTGCTCGACTGTGAAAACGGTGCCGGCGCAGTGCCGGGAGTAACCCGCACGCCATATCTGCAGTCCTGGCCGCAGATGCGCAAGTGGCTGGTCGAGCTGGCGGACCTGGACAAAGCGGATGCGCCACAGGCCCTGGCCATCGACACCATCGACTGGATGGTCCAGCGGATCGTCGAGCATGTCGTGCACGACCTTGATCCCAAGGCCGGTGCCGATCTGACCAGCACGCTGGGCACCGCCCACGGCGGCTACTTCAAAGCCCGTGAAATCGTGCAGAACATCGTCTATCGCGATCTGCTGCCGATGCTCAACGCCGTGGCCGAAGCCGGCGCGGCCATCATCCTCCTGGCCCATGCGGCCAACACGAAGATCACCACGCCCGAGGGCTACGACCAGCGCCTGGCCTCACCGGACCTGCCGCACTGGATCGCGCCGCCGTTCATCGAATGGGCCGACGCCGTGCTGTACGCCCACCGGCAAGCTGACCAGCGTCTGCTCCTGACCGAGGGCACCAACGTGATTCTGGCGAAGAACCGCTACGGCCTGCCGACCGAACTCGATCTCTCATGGCCCGCGCTCATGCAGGCCATGTCACCCAACAACACCAATAGCAAGGAGAGCTGATCCATGGCAAACCTCAATGGATTCAACGCGAACGAAGTCGAACCGACCACCACATTCGAAGCACTGCCCGCTGGCAAATACCTGGTCGCCATCACCGCCAGCGCGATGAAGGCCACGAAGAAAGGCGACGGCAGTTACCTGGAACTGGAATTCACCGTCCTCGTAGGCGACTGCAAAGGCCGCAAGACTTGGGACCGGTTGTGCATCAACCATCCCAACGACCTGACGCAGAAGATCGCCCGGGGCAATCTGTCGGCCATCTGCCGCGCCGTCGGCGTGATGCAGCCCAAGGACAGTGTCGAGCTGCACAACATCCCGCTGGTGGTTTCAGTCAAGTGCAAGAAGCGCGAGGACACCGGCGAAATCGCGAATGAAGTCAAGGGCTACGAGGCGAAGGCAGCTGCCGCCGGTCGTCCGCAGCAGGCTCCGACCAACGACACCACGCCGCCGTGGAAGCGATGAGGGGGCCGCGATGGAACTGATGCTGCCTTGGCCCCCAAGCGTGAATCACTACTACCGCCATGTGGGGCCGCGCACGTTGATCAGTCGTCAGGGCCGGGAGTACCGCACTCAAGTGTGCGGGCTCCTGGCCCCCGGCAACGGAAGCGGAATCCGCAAGCCGCCTTCGGGCGGACGCATCGCCCTCGCGATGGATGCTTTCCCACCCGATCGACGCCGGCGCGACCTCGACAACCTTCTGAAATGCACGCAGGACTCGCTCGCTCATGCGGGCGTGTTCGAAGACGACAGCCAGATCGACCTGCTGGCCGTGCGGCGATGCGAGGTGGTTCGCAATGGCACGGTCGTGATTCGGATCGCCGAGATGCCCCTGCGTCGCTGCCCGCTGTGCGGGGGCAGGTATTCCCAGACTGGAAGCGAGCACCACCATGACAACTGAGAAACAGACACTGCACCTTGACCAAATACGCATCGATGGTGGCACGCAGCCCCGCGTGTCCATCGACGAGCAGGTCGTGGCTGAGTATGCCGAACTCTACAGCAGCGGCGTCGATCTGCCGCCCGTGACAGTCTTCTTCGACGGTGCGACCTACTGGCTGGTCGATGGATTTCACCGCTATTGGGCCAACAAGCGGATCAATAGTGATCACGTCTTCGCCCATGTCCACCACGGCACACAGCGCGATGCGATCCTCTACTCCGTAGGAGCCAACGCCGACCACGGTCTCCGTCGAACCAACGGCGATAAGCGTAAGGCCGTGCTCACGATGTTGGAAGATGGTGAATGGAGTATGCATACAGACCACGAAATCGCTCGGCAATGTCGAGTAACTCAGCCAATGGTGACCAAGTATCGGGCCTCACTGAAAACGGTTATCAGTGAGACTCCGCCATCAGAGCCGCGAACCTACAAAACCAAGCACGGCACCGTTGCTCGAATGAAGACGAGCAACATCAACCGCCATCGCAATCGAGGTGCCGACTCGCCCAACCCTGTCCGCCAGCCGCGCCCTGCTCTGGCTCAAACCCATCTCAACCTTCCCCATGACCCGGTCTACGGCGCACGCGCCATTGTGGCCGCCATGGGCGAGGACTACGCCCGCCAACTCATTGATTCCCTCACCACCTACCTCCGTGACAAGAAAGAAGGTGACGCATGATCGCTCCGAATCCCCATCTCCGCCTGACCCGTACCGAACCGACCGTACATCGAGTCCACATCGATCCCGACCAGGCCTTCAGGTGGCTGGATCAGCACAACACGAACAACCGCAAGGTGTCGCAGAAATACGTCGAGCGTCTGGCCCGTGACATGACCGAGGGCAGGTGGGTGCTGACAAACAACGGCATCTCCTTTGGCCCTGACGGCACGCTGCTCGACGGCCAGCACCGGCTTTGGGCGATCATCGAATCCGGCTGCACCATCGAGATGTTCGTCTATCAAGACATGGACCCCAAGTCCATGATGGCCATCGACTGTGGCAAGACCCGTTCGATGGCGGACATCCTCAACATTGCAGGCGAGAACGGCGAGGTCAGCAAGAACGACATGGCGACGCTGCGTGCGATGCTGGCCGGCTACAGCAACCCGCCGACTTTTTCGCCGTCTGAGGCGTCGGCAGCGATGCGCAGGCACCATGATGCCATCGCGTTTGCCGTGGCCAACACGCCGACCGTGGCTTCGGCTCGCGGCGTCAACACGGCCATCACCCGCGCCGTCATCGCCCGCGCCTACTACTCGGTCGACCGGGCGATGCTCAAGGATTTCTGCCGCAAGCTGACCACCGGCATCGTGACGTCCGGCGATGAGGGCGTTGTCGTGCTGCTGCGACAGCATCTGCAGGAGAATCGCGGCAGCGCCTTCAGCCAGCGCGTGCAGCGTTACGGCAAGGTCGAGCGTGTGCTTGCTGCCTGGCTCAAGGGCGAGAACCCCAGCCGCATCTACCCCGCTTCGGTGGAACTGTTCCCGCTGCCCGAGGAGGTCAAGGCTTGAGCCAATCGCTCCTGCCACCCCCGGAGACGGCGGCGGAATGCGCGATCACGCTGCGTCCGTACCAGGCTGAGGCGGTCGAAGCCGTCTACGACCACCTGCGCCGTCGGGATGACAACCCTTGCGTCGTCATCCCGACGGCCGGTGGCAAGACGCCGGTCATGGCGAGCATTTGCCGCGACGCGGTCACGCAATGGAATGGGCGTGTGTTGATCCTGGCGCATGTGAAGGAACTGCTCGAGCAGGCGGTGGACAAACTGCACGCGATGGCACCCGATTTGTGGAATCAGATCGGCGTTTACTCGGCGGGCCTGCGCAGCCGTGACACCGACCATCCGATCATTGTGGCTGGCATCCAGAGCGTGTACCGGCGGTCGAAGGAACTCGACAGCTTCGACATCATTCTTCTGGATGAATGTCACATGCTTCCGCCGGAGGGCGAGGGCATGTACCGCACGTTCCTGGCCGATGCACAGGCGGTCAATCCCAACGTCCGGTTGATCGGACTGACCGCCACGCCGTATCGCATGACGTCGGGCATGATCTGTGCACCGGAGAATCTGCTCAATCACGTCTGCTACGAAGTCGGCGTGCGCGAGTTGATCGTGCAGGGCTACTTGTGTCCGCTCAAGACCAAGGCAGGCCGGCGCAAGGTGGACACGTCCGCCTTGCACATTCGGGGCGGTGAATTCATCGCCGGTGAGGTCGAAGCGTTGATGGACGATGATTCGCTCGTCCGCTCAGCATGTCGGGAGATCATCGACCACACCCACGATCGGCATTCGGTGTTGATCTTCGCCTCTGGCGTGCAACATGCCCTGCACGTGCAGCGCGTCCTTGGCGAGATGGGCCACGACTGTGGATTCGTCTGCGGCGACACACTCCCGTTCGATCGGGCGGACACACTCGCGCGATTCAAGGCGTGCGACCTTCGATACCTGGTCAACGTCAACGTACTGACCACCGGCTTCGACGCGCCCAACATCGACTGCGTAGCGCTGCTGCGTCCGACGATGTCACCGGGCTTGTACTACCAGATGGTCGGTCGCGGGTTTCGGCTGGACCCGTCGAAAGAGAACTGCCTCGTCCTGGACTTCGGCGGCAACATCATGCGCCACGGCCCGGTCGATGCGCTGCAGGTCGATGATCCATCTTCCGGGGACGGTGAAGCGCCCGCAAAGGAATGCCCGCAATGCCAGGCGGTGATTCACGCCGCCTATGCCACCTGCCCGGAATGCGGGCATGAGTTTCCACCGCCGCAGCGTGAGAAGCACGACCAGCAGGCATCGACGGCAGGCATTCTGTCTGGCGAAGTGACCGAGACGGATTACGAGGTCGCCGAGACCTATTACAGCGTCCATCAGAAGCGCGATGCGCCGGACGATCATCCCCGCACATTGCGGATCGACTACCGCTACGGCTTCAACGATTACCACAGCGAATGGGTGTGTCCCGAGCACACCGGCTACGCGCGGCAGAAGTTCGAAGCATGGTGGCGCATGCGATCCAATGAGCCGCCCCCGGAATCAGCGGAGACCGCTGCCGATCTGGCGGATGCCGGCGCATTGGCTCCCGTACACACCATCACCGTGCGCTCAGTGGCCGGCGAGAAGTTCGACCGCATCAGCGACTACGAACTTGGCCCAATCCCGCCCCGTCTCGATGGTCACGATGAACGCAACGACGACGTGCCCGAACCGGACTGGCCCGACGACGACATTCCGTTTTGAAGGAGAAGGTCATGCCTTGCGCGTGTCTCGACAATCCGAACACTGTCGACCGTGTCGCCCACCTGCTGACCGTGGTTAAGGGCATTGGCATCGATGACCTCGAGCGCGTCGTTCAGCAAGCTCACGAGTGCGATATCCACCAGGTGACCGAGCCGCTCGAACCATTCCCAGTCACGCGGCAGGCGTTGCGCATGTTCTGGCACTTTCGCTGTCACCTTGAATCCGTGGAGGTGACGCCGGGGCATGACTGATCGCTCGTCCATCCTGGATGCTGCAGAGGCCTACCTGTCGGCGGGTCTATGCGTGCTTCCGGCCATCCGTGCCGAGAAGCGCCCAGATGTGGGCCGGTGGAAGCAGTATCAACAGAGACGGCCCACCCCGGCCGAGTTGTCCGCCTGGATGACCAACAGCCAGGACGCTGTCTGCATTCTCTGCGGCGTGGTGTCGAACAACGTGGAGATCATCGACTTCGACGGCGGCGGTGAGTTGTTCTCGGCCTGGTGGGACCGCATTCCCGCCGACCTGCGCGATCGGCTGGTGATCGAGTGCACACCGTCCAGCGGCTGGCACGTGATCTACCGCTGCGTTGTGCCCGTCTGCGGCAACCTGAAGCTGGCCCAACGCCGCATTGACGAGAAGCTCGTCACGCTGATCGAAACCCGTGGCGAAGGTGGACTGTTTCTCTGTGCCCCGACCGACGGTTACGAGATTGCCCAAGGTGATCTGTGCGATCTGCCAGTCCTGACCGTAGACGAGCGCGACGTGCTGCTCCAGGCGGCGTGGGATCTGAACGAATGTCCGCCGCAGAATTCCGGGGTTGGCGATGTTGGCCAGAGAAGCGCATTGTCCGTCGGACAGTGCGAACTCCAGGCGGACAATTCGAACAATGGCCATGGTCAGCTGATGTCGGCGGACATTTCGCACATCTGCGGATGTTCGACCGATGACGCGGACATTGGCCATGGTGCGACCGACCATTCGCACAATGCCGCGTTGTCGGCGAACCATTCGGACATTCGCCATGGTGCGTCGCACAATGCCGACAGGCCAGGTGATGACTTCAATGTTCGCGGAGATGTACGCGCTGTGCTCGAACAGCACGGCTGGGTGCGGATCAAGGGCGGAGATAACGAATACTGGCGCAGGCCCGGCAAGGATTCGGGCACATCCGCCACGCTCAAGGACCGGGTGTTCTACGTTTTCTCGTCGAATGCCGCCCCGTTCGAGCCGGATCAGGCCTACGCGCCGTTCTCGGTCTACACACTGCTCGAACACGGCGGAGATTTCGAACAGGCGGCGCGTTGTCTTCGCACCATGGGATACGGTGGCAATTCTCTGGCAGACATCCCCGATGATGCGGACATTTCGGCGATTGTGCGAATGTCCGACGCACCTGGCGATTGTCCGTCGGACAATTCACACCTCGGCCTTGTTGCGGCGAACAATGCCGACCCGGGGCCAGACATTCAGAGACTCAAAGCCCTGATCACCGGGTTCACCGGCCTCAACCGCCCGATCATCCACGAGCTGCTGCGCGAATGCGAGACGATGAACGTCATCGCCAGCCCGAAGGTTGGCAAGTCGTGGTTCGTCTCCCGCTTGGCCATCTCCGTCGCCTCGGGTCTGGACTGGCTGGGCCTGACGGTCGAGCCTGGGCGCGTGCTGCACATCGACAACGAGCTGCACGAGAACACCATCGCCTACCGCTACCGGGTGATCAGCGAGGCCATGGATTTCCCGCACCACCTTTACAGCGGGAACATCGACATGGTCTCCCTGCGTGGTCGGCTACGTGACCTGTACGGACTGGCCCGCCTGTTCGAGCAGATCGAGCCGGGCCAGTACAAGATCGTCATCCTCGACGCCTTCTACCGCACGCTGCCGCGCGACACCGACGAGAACGACAACGGCGCAATCGCCGGTCTCTACAACCTGATCGATCACTATGCCAGCCGGTTGCAGTGCGCGTTCGTGCTGATCCATCACACGTCCAAGGGCAATCAATCGGGCAAGGCGGTCACGGACGTCGGTGCTGGCGCTGGCAGTCAATCCCGCGCCGCCGACACGCACCTGATCCTGCGGCCGCATGAGGAGGACGGCATCATCGTCCTGGAGTCGGCCGTCCGCAGCTGGCCGCCCATGGCCCCGCGCGCGCTGAAGTGGGATTGGCCGCTGTTCACGCCGACCGACGAGGTGGACACGTCAGCGCTGCTGGGCGTGAGTAAGCCCGGTAAGCCAAAGGCCGTGCCGCTCGAGGATTTCGTCGATCAGTGCATCGCCACGGGCGACCCGTGCTCGAAGCGGTCGGTGATCTACGAAGCCAATCAGCGCCTGGGCCTGTCCGAACGCAAGGCCGAGGAGATGCTCGACCTGGCGATGGAGCGCGGCCTGGCCTCGCGCATCCGCGCCGGCTCGGCCATGGTCTACGTGCAGAACCGATACGGCGTGACCGGCGACAAGGCGCTGTGGGCGGCGGCGCTGCTGGCCCACGACCCGCAGGCGAACGTGCAGGACATCGCCAAGCAGGTGGAGATTTCCGAGCGATACGTGCGCCAGATCCGTAGCGCCATGGGTGGAACGGACCCGGAACCGGCGGACGAAAGCAAAGGACTTACGGCGGAACTGGACGCGGAACTGGAACTGAGCAGTTCCGGCCCCAGTTCCGCAATTGAAATCGGCAACCTATGAACCATCAACCACTTACGAAACCGAACACGGGCGGAACTGGACAGGAAGTGAGACGCGCCGCAAAACGCGCCGCAGTTCCGCGAGGCATGAAGATGCAATCGATTGCGAATAAGCGACTTACGAAATCCCGACGCGGAACTGAGAGCGGAACTGGGCACACCCCTCCCCCTACGGGGGAGTACTCGCCCCTCGCCGCACACCAAGTCATACTTGCCTGGACCATACTTACCGCTGGCAGGCGTGACGGTGATGGGCTTCTTGAGACCAAGCGCCTTGATGCTGGCAATGATCTCCTTGAACTTCTCCTGTCCGCGCGAACGCGTGTTCACGACGTTGATCTGTTCGATCGGGATCATCTGCACGGGGTCGTCGTAATTGTGATTCATGAAGGTGCCTCGATTCGGGTCCGTAGTGCCAACTGGGCGAAACCATCCAGTGACTGAAAACGAAAGGCGTCGACGTAAGCCGCGTTGTATTCACCGAGTCGTAGCGACTGAGCGTGGATGTCGAAGAGCGGCAGCAGATAGAAATCGCTTGGCTCATCATTGGCCGGGTTCATCCTGACCATGATGGTGATGTCCGGTAGTCGCTCCCCGCCGAAACGGATGTTCCATCGCAAGGCTCCGGCAGCGGTCTGCCAGCAGCGGGACAGCACCAACGACGCGGTGTATTCACCGTTGACCAGGAGCATTCGATCGTTGCCGCCATTTCGGATTGACGCACCGACCGATTCGAGACGCTGGACGGTGTCATCTATCAGCGTCGGATGCAGCTGTCGCAAGCGCCGGTTGATCTCCACGTAACTGAAGTCTCGGTCGGGCTCGAAACCTGCCAGCCGATATGCCTGCACCAGCGTCCCGAACCGAGCACGGTAGGTGGCGCTGGATGGGATGCCCTCGGTCTGGTCAATCAGGTGGGCGGTGATATCTGAGTGTTGCTCGATCAGTCGGGTGAGCATCGCGATCAACTCTTCGTCAGAGAAGCGGCGGTTGCGCTCCTGGATGATGCCCTGTGCCGTGAAGAACGACTGCGGATCGATGATCGCCTCGTACACGCCGTCTGCCCTTACCCAGATGTCCGGCGGGTTGACGATGCGCTTCTTCTTGAGCTTGAACGAGATGCGGTTGTAGACGTTGTTGCCGATGTATTTCTCGTTGGTCAGCACCTGACGAACCGTCGAACGGGTCCACTTGCGTCCCCGATCTGTCGGGATGCCGCGCCGGTTCAGGTCGTCAGCGATCTGCGATTCGGTCTTGCCGTGCTTGATGAACAGTTGGTACATATGCCGGACGATGCCGACCTCCTCGTCCGGTCCCGGCACGAGCACAACGCGATCCGTCTGCAGGCTCTTCTGCTCACCGCGTTTGAGCACGCCCTTCGGCTTGCCCTCGATGTCAATCAGCATCCTCCGCAATCCGAAACCCGCCGGGCCACCTTGTCGATAGCCCAATTCGATTAGCTTGCACTGGCCCTTGAACACCTTCGATGACAGCTCGCGGCTGTATTCGCCAGCCATTGCTCGCTTGACGCTCTTGATAATCGTGGACGTTGGACTGCCGTCGTTCTCGAACTGCTCGGCGCAGTAAAGCACCTGGATGCCAGCCCGTTTGCAGATGTATTCGTAGTACGCGCTCTCGTCGGAATCCTGGAACCGACCCCAGCGGCTGATGTCGTAGACCAGGATGGCTTCATAGCCCGGCTCGTCGCTCTGCACGTCGTCGATCATCTGCCGCAAGGCGTCGCGACCTTCGATACGCAGGCCACTCTTGCCCTCGTCGGCGTAGGTCTTGACGATGTGGAAGCCACGCTTCTGGGCGTACTCGCGGATCACGTCGGACTGGTTTTCCGTGGAGTACTGCTGATGCTCCGTCGACATGCGGATGTACTGCGCCGCCGGTTTGGCGTCGGCGGTCGATGAGTCTGATGGCGTTCGTGACTGTATCAATGCATGGCCCTCGCATGGGACGGTCTCGCGGAGTCCGTCCCAATGCTCCGGCCGACTGCCGAGCTGTTGCGATCATCCGTGTTCGCTGCAGCCAGTATGCACGACGCCTGTGTCATATCAGGGCGCATCGCTGTGGCATTTCTGTGGCATTTTCAGAGGTCGTGGCCATTCAGAATCAGGCCATAGCACTCGCCGCGACCCTTGATGGCCTCGGCTAAGTCGTCCATGCCAGCATCACAAAGCGCCCGTCGTAGGCGCTTGATGGCGCTGCGGACGGTCGTGTTCGAGCACCGGCGCTCCCACACATCCGTCATGAGCACGTCATAGGGATAGAACCGGTCAGGACGCCGGGAAAGCCGATGCAGCAGTTTGAAGGGAATGCTCGGCCCCAGATCGCAGCGCCGTCCGCGCCACTCGACCGTGAACGCGGCCGTGTCGATACGAGGGCGATCCATCGCTAACCGGTGGTGGCACTGAGCGCAGACGATGCCCTGCATCTCGAGTGTGTCGTGTTCGGCCAGGACCGACCACGCCCGCTCTGCGGCCGCCGCTGCTGCTGCGTGAAGCGCTGCCAGTTCAGCAAGCGAATCCAGAATCGTCTCAACCAGTTCGTGCTGCTGCATCGTTCTATCCAATCGTGACGCGCCGACACCGGCACGGCCGACGATTGGCAGGTCAGGCTGAGGTAAGCCGTGCGACATCAGCCGGGCCGCTGCGGCTGGGAAGAATGAGAATCTGCCTTTCGCGCACGACCACGTGTTCATCTATCGGCAACGGAGCCGGATGGACCGCTTGGGCCACCTATTGAGAAATCTGTGTGATTGTCGCGCAGGTGTGACCAAACCTGTCGCAGGTCATTTCTACTGTCAGGGCAGATGAGAGCACCCTTTGTTGCCGTGCAGCGCGACTTCGTGGCATAATCATGGCGCTTCCGACTTCGGGCGACCTGCTCATGCGTCTGATCCGCCTGACCACATGGGGGCACATGCAAAGGAGCTGAACATGTCTGAATGGACCAGCAAGAAGGAGCAGGAAGTCGTCGATGAGGCGGTTAGAAAGTTCAATTCAGAACAGAAAGATCCGCACTTCCTTGTTCTCGGTGCCACTGGAGTCGGCAAATCCTCCTTGATCAACCGAGTGTTTCGAGCAGACCTCAATGCCGTGAACGACGTCAAGTCTACGACGCGCAGTTTTCGCACGCATGAGTACAAGGCTTCGGGCAATAACACGATTCTGATTACCGACTCTCCTGGTTACGGTGAAATCCGACACGACGAGGAATACTCGGGCCAGGTTGTGACAGAGAGCCGGAAAGCTCACGTAATGATTCTTGTTCTGAAGGCGGATGAGAAGGGATACCAGCGCGACATCAACATCCTGACGGGAGTGTTTGGCAGCCCCGAGTTTGATCAGCATCAGCCGTTTCTAATCGCCCTCAATCAGATCGACAAGCTTCCACCGATTCGTGAGTGGACTCCGCCTTATGATCTTCACGGACAGCCGACGGATGCGGATGGCGACAAAGCCAAGCACATCAAGCAGAAGATTGCTTTGGTCAGAGATCAATTCGGGACGATTGCCGGCAGAGGTGTTCTCCCAGACATCTGCCCGACGATGTCTGAGCCACGGGAAGGCGACGTTTTTGGAATAGAAGCGTTCAGAGAACAGCTCTTTGACTGTCTGCCGAAGGTCGCAAAACTCAAATACGCTCGTGCATCTCGAATTGCAGAGAATGCCAGCCGAGAGCTGTTAGAAAAGCTCGATTCTTATGCCAATGGAATCATTGGTTCGAATGCTGCCGCAGCAGCAACGGCCGTCGCCCTCAACCCGCTTCCCGTATCGGACTGGGCCATACTTGCACCACTTCAGATTAGCATGATCGTCGAATTGGGCGCAGTCTACGGGAAGACTATTGACGCCCAATCTGCAAAGGAAACACTCCTTGCGCTTGGTGCTGGGTTTGCCGCTCGGACTATTTTCCAAGGCATCATCTCGCTATTCCCTGGCATCAAGAATATTGTCGGCCCGCCATATGCTGCTGCGGCGACCCACGGGATGGGAGTCGCGGCCAAGGCCTATTTCAAGACGGGCAAGGTGCCCACAAAGGACGTGATAGAGAAGGCAATGAACGAAGAGTTGCGCCGGCGACAAGGGAACTGAGATGTGGTGGGTTCTTGCTATTCCTCCCGCTATCTGGTTGGGTAAGAAGATCATCGATGCATTCGATGATGAGCAAGTTGTCAACGTCCACAACGATACACCCTCAGTCGTTCCGGAGCCATTTCCCGAGAAGGGAGATTTGACCGGGCGCAAAGTCGTGGTGGTGGGACGTACCGGTGCAGGCAAGTCCTCTCTGATCAACATGTTGTCCGGCAAAGACTGCTTGGATGTGGGCTCCGTGGCTTCGACCACACGTTGGATCGAGGGCGTTCGCATCACTCTCGCTAACAAGCAGATTGTACTGGTAGACACGCCTGGCTACGGGGAAGCGTATACAGCCGAAGACTACTGTGCCAGGCTTGTCAATTGGGTGGAGAAGCATGAAGACTCAGTTGAACTGCTTGTTCTTGTTTTGCAGGCCGACTCCAAAGCGCACGCTGAAGACTACCAGCTTCTCCGGAAGGTTCTTGGCGTCAAAACTCAATTGCCGGTGATGATCATACTCAACCAGGTAGACAAGATTCTTCCGAGTAGAGATCCGTTCGAAACGTCGTCATGGTCCTCTGAGAAGAGTAGACGCACACTCAAGAGCCGGCACATTGCGGAAAAGATCGAAGAGGTCCATCGCCAGTTTGGCGTTGAAGGATATCGCGTCGAACCATCAGTGTCCCTGGATGATGCATTCAATCGTCGGCGATTGCGTCGTATGATTGCACAACATCTGAATGGGACATCGACAGCTGATTAGGAAGATGCCGCAATGCCACGTCGACGTTCTCAATCCGATCAGTTCATGGATGACCTGCTGGACTTCCTGCGAGTCGTCCCGTGGTGGGTGGGGCCGCCGCTGATTCTGTTCGCCTGGTTGTTGTTCCGGTTCATCGTGCCAGCCATTCTCACTGGATTCACGCCATCAGGGGGCAACTCGGTTGCGGTTCCCGCGACCAAGATGTTCTCCACAATGTCGGTCACGCTCTCGCCCTACATCGCGGGCGTGGTTGGACTGGTGTGGGTGGTGGCGCTGTTCAAGAAGCTGGGTGACAGCCATCGTCTGGAAAGGCAAACCGGCATCGACAGCATTCGTGCGCTGCCGTGGCGCGAGTTCGAGCTGTTGCTGGCCGAGGCATTCCGTCGCCAGGGATACGGCGTGGTGGACACCGGCGGTGTTGCCGATGGCGGTATCGATCTGATCCTCACCAGAGATGGGCAAGAGACGCTGGTCCAGGCCAAGCAATGGAAGACTTGGAAAGTGGGCGTCAAGGTCGTGCGAGAACTGTTCGGTGTTCAGACCTCACGCGGTGCTGGAGCAGCAATTCTGGTTACGAGCGGGCGCTTCACCAGTGAGGCCCAGCGGTTCGCATCTGAGAATGGCGTCAAGCTCATCGACGGCCCGATTCTCGAGCGAATGATCGCCGATGTGCAGAGATCGGGACGCGCTCAGCCACAGCCTGAGCCGAGCGCCCGAAACATGAAACCAGCAACGGTTGCCACCACGCCCAAGTGCCCGAACTGCGGCAAACCAATGGTGGAACGCACCGCCAAGAGGGGCGCGAACGCAGGGCAATCGTTTTGGGGATGCGAGGGGTTTCCGGCGTGCCGAGGCACGAGACCAATGGCATAGGCAGCGAGCGACAAACGTGAAAGGCCAGCGCGGAGGTGGAATGCATATGAAGGAATCGTCAGCCGTCTACATGGTCAGCACACAAAGCATTAAGGATGCGAAGGCATGTGGAATCATTGCATCCATCGTTCGAACGGATGATGGGAATGTCAGCGGTGCGTGTATGCGATCTCCCTCGCAACACGCCAGTCCGAGGCATCTACTTGTTTACCGAGGCCGGACAGCATTTGTATGTGGGCCGCACCAACCGGATGAGACAGCGATTACAGGAGCACTGTCGGCCGAGCTCAACGCATAACAGCGCGCCGTTTGCTTTCCTGCTGGCGAGAGAGACAACCGGGCAGACATCTGCGACGTATAGCGCCGAGGGGTCGCGTGCTCAGTTGGAGAAGTCTCCTGCTTTCCGCGAAGTATTTTCTGCGGCGAAAGCACGCGTTGCTGCCATGGATGTACGCTTCGTGGAAGAACGTGATCCCATGCGCCAAGCCCGGCTCGAAATGTATGCGGCGGTTGCACTGCAGACGCCGTACAACAGTTTCGAGAATCACTAACCATCACTTTGCAGGGACCGCGTCCCTGCAAAGTCCCCGCGCCGTAACGGCTGAGTCCCTGCAGAGAGACGACCGGTCCCCCTGACAGACCGTGGTTCGGCTCGGCCGAACGGAACATTGACCCAGGCAAGACTGAGCTGCAATACCGTGCTTCGAGAGGCCCGGATCGAACCGAAATGGCCGCTTTGGCACCCGGCAAATGATGACGAGATCGCATCACGCATACGCACCGATCGGGCTGTCGTCGAGCGTTCCGGCGACCCAGTCGACCATAAGTTCCTCGATCACATTGCGTTGCAGCGATGGGTGGATGAACCAGCCCAAGAACCCGATCGGAACGGGTTCAAAGACGGCCTGAGAGGTTCGACTTTGTTTGAGAATAGGCCCTTCGGCGAGCACGTCGAAGGGCTTTCTCTTTGTAGTGACGAGACTTGTGGCAAACAATGTTCGGTTCAATAGAACTTGCTCCAAAATCGCTCGCCGCTCGTCTTTTGTTGAAACTCTCCATCGTTCCGCCGCCGTTTGGGCTAGATCAAAGGCCTCAACGGCCTGTTCAAGTCCAGTCAGTGGCGTTGCGCGACTCGTCTGGATGTCGGCCTCGACTTTGTCCACCTCTTCCTTGTGCTTGAGCGTCTTAGCGGTGAACGTGTTCTTGTCCACGGCCCCAGCGAGGTAGGCGTCGAGCAAACGTTGCTGCATGGCCTCGAGGTCCACCTTGCGGCGGCGCAGGCTCTTGAGGCGTTCTTCGCGCACCGTCGTTTCGTCGCGGCAGGACTCGACGAGTTGATCGCGGAACCATTGACGCGTGTCTTCGTCCGCGATCCGCAGCGACTGCAGATCGGTGATGATCGCCGCCTCCAGTTGCTCCTCCCGCCAGCGGACGGACGGGTGGTCCTTGTCGGGATAGACGTTGGCGCATCGGTAGTAGACGTACTCGCGGACCCGCCCGTCCTTCTTGTTGGTGCGGCGGATTCGCTCGGCGGTGATGCCAAAGCCGCAGTGCCCGCAGACGAACATGCTCGCGGCCAGGTAGTGGTTGACCTTGCTGGTGCGGCGGTTCTTCCGCTTGAGCAGCCGCTGGCAGTGCTCGAAGGTGTCCTTGTTGATGATCGGTTCGTGCTTGCCGACGAAGTACTCGCCCCGGAACTGGACCAGGCCGGTGTAGTACAGGCGATAGGCGTCGATCAGGCTGCCGAACCGGCTGCGATAGCATGCCGCCGACGGCAGGCCGTCGGTTTCGTCGATCAGGTTGCCCGACACATCGGTGTGTTTCTGAACCAGTTGCCGTAGCAACTCGATCATCTCCTCGTCGGTGAAACGCCGGTTGCGCTCCTGGATGATCCCTTGCGCGGTGAAGAACAGTGCCGGATCGACGATCCCGTCAAACGCCCCGTCCGCCCTGATCCACATGTCCGGCGGGTTGATCACGCGCTTCTGCTTGAGCTTGAACGAGCGCCGGTTATAGACGTTGTTGCCGATGTACTTCTCATTGGTCAGCACCTGACGGACTGTCGAGCGGTTCCATTTGCGGCCCAGGTCGGTCCGGACGCCTTGCTCGTTGAGATGGGCGGCGATCTCCGATTCGACCCGCCCGTCCTTCACGAACATCTGATAGATCAGCAGCACGACTCGAACTTCCTCGTCCGGTCCCGGCACCAGGATCACCCGGTCGGTCTGCAGGCTCTTGTGCTCGCCTCGCTTGAGTAGGCCCTTCGACTGACCGCTCAGGTCGATCAGCATGCGGCGCAGCCCGTAACCCGCGGGCCCGCCCTGGCGATAGCCCTTCTCGATGAGGTTGCACTGGCCCTGAAACACCTTGACCGACAGCTCGCGGCTGTACTCGCCGGCCATCGTTCGCTTCAGGCCCTTGAGCACATTGGCCTGGATACTGCCGTCGTTTTCGAACTGCTCGTTGCAGTAATGGACGCGGACCCCCGCGCGTTTGCAGATGAACTCGTAATAGGCGCTCTCATCCGCATCCAGGAACCGGCCCCAGCGGCTGATGTCGTAAACCAAGATGTTCTTGAACTCGATACGGCCGTCCTGCACGTCCTTGATCAGTTGCTGTAGCGACTGGCGTCCACCGAAGGTCAAGCCGCTCTTGCCACCATCTTCGTAACTCGCCACGACTTCGTATCCACGCTGCTGAGAGTACTGCGTGATCACCTTCGCCTGGTTTTCGGTGGAGTACTGCTGGTGCTCCGTGGACATGCGGATGTACTGCGCCGCGGGAATGGGGGCGGGCGTCGGTGACTCTGTCGTCGAAGATATGGGCATTACAGTTCGTCTCGGCTACAAGGATGGTTGCGGACTCCATCCCGTTGCCTCGGGCACGAACCCGACGAAAGCGGTCTTCCCTGACGGCCGCCGCCATTATGACGAGGGTCAGGTACAAATCAGGGTACATCTGCGTGACATTTGCGTGACATGTTAAGCGGTGCCATTGTCGATGAAGAGGCCGCAGCATCTGCATCGAGCTTGGATGGCGCTCGCCAGATCGGGCATGTGCGCATCCAGGAGGGCTCGACGCAGACGCTTCACTGATGCCCGGATTGCATCATCGGTACAACGGCGCTGCCAGACCTCAGTCATGAGTAGATCGAACGAGTAGTAACGGCCCGGATGTTGTGAAATGCGGTGGAACAAACGGAACTGCAGCGATGGTCCGAGGGCACATTGTCGTCCTCGCCACTCGACACAGCACGTCGCGACGCTGACGACGAGTTCGCCGTTCCGCGTCGTCAGGTCAGCGTGAGGCCTTGGGCGCCGGGCAAGCATTCCTTGGGGCGCGTCAGCTGCGACATGGTCGTATGCTCGTTGCGCCAGAGTGGCGGCCGCTGCGTGGAGCGCCGCCAGTTCGGCAAGGGTGTTCAGAAGATCGTCTCGTGACCGCATGAAGTCCGCCTTCCGGGACGCCGCAACAGACGACTGACCGGGGCGAGGATGGCTGGACGGCCGCGGAGCATCAGCCGAGCCGAGGTGGCTGGTAGAGGGAAGGTGCCCCCGCCCGCACGGTTGTTCTCATATATCGGCAGGCGACCGTGATCCAAAAGGTGTTGCGGGGAATCCGCTCATCGCCCACGCCAGGACAGCCGGGCATTGCGACAACATTCACTGTCGACTACGATCGACGCCGGTCATTGGTCAGTCTGGTGCGGCAGGAGCCCGCCCTCCGCGATTACGCCGACCCGCTTGGCTAAAGGAGTGCCCAACGATGGCCAGCCCGATGTTGACACCGCAGGACGTTGCCGCTGTCATTGCGAACGTCCAAGACGTTGTCC
>WGMF01000033.1 GCA_016125215.1 Phycisphaera sp. | reverse complement strand
GTTCCTCGACGACCGCATGTGCCACACGCAGCCGCAATTGTTCCTTGGCCTGGGCCGTCAGCATCCGTGCATCGTATCGCTTCATCCCCCTTCTACGAAACCCATACCCCGAATGTTCACTATATCATGCTCCGATTAGTATCTGCGTCAATTCGGTCGTGATCCGGCGTATGCGTTGTATCTTCAGATGGTGCGGGTTCGTCCGCAAATCAACGTCGCGTCGTGACAGCCCCGGATATCCGGTATTAAACTGTGTCAGACGGATCAGTCGTCAATCCATCCCGTCGATTGGAGACACCCCATGCCCAACACCGTGACCTTTCACCGCGTCTTGCGTACAAGTCCAGCGATTGTCTACAAGGCCTTCCTCGAACCCGACGCACTGGTGAAATGGCTCCCGCCCAACGGATTTACCGCTTCAGTGCATTCGATGGACGCCCGCGTCGGCGGGGGATTCAAGATGTCATTCACCAATTTTGCCAACGGTCAGTCGCACGCTTTCGGGGGGACTTACATCGAGCTGCTCCCCGGAGAACGGCTCGTCTACACCGACAAATTCGATGACCCGCACCTGCCCGGCGAAATGAAAGTCACCGTCACGCTCAAGCCCGTCTCGTGCGGCACGGAGATCAACATCACCCAGGCGGGCATCCCCGACATGATCCCGACGGAGATGTGCTACCTCGGCTGGCAGGACTCGCTCCGACTGCTAGCCATGCTCGTCGAGACCCAGCCGCCGCAACAGTGATTCAGTGACACCGGACCTCGAATACACAGGCTCACCCACACTTTACAGCACAACCCGCCATCCCATGCTTGAGATCGAACTCACACACCCGCAGACCCCCGAACCCTTTCCCCACAATTTCAACAAGGTGATCGGCTCGGGTCATCTTGGATTGGCGCTCTACGAACGAACGCTGCGCCACCTCGAGATGGCGCACCGCGAACTCGGTGTGCAATACCTCCGCTGCCACGGCCTGCTCTCGGGGTCGCCCGACCTGTGTTCGTGGGCCGACCAGAATCAGCCGCACGTCAACCCCGAACTGGGTTTCGTCAAGGACCAGCTCGTCGGCCAGGGCAAAATCCTGCACAACTTTGCCTTCATCGATCTCATCATCGACAGACTGCTCGACATCGGCATCCGCCCGTTCGTCGAGGTCGGCTTCATGCCCCGACTGCTCGCAAGCAGCAACCACACACTCATGCGCTGGGACGCCTACACCTCGCCCCCACGCGATTACAAGCTCTGGTCCGAACTCATCGACAGCCTCATCCGCCACTGGCTCAAGCGTTATGGACTCAAAGAAATCTCACAGTGGTACTACGAGGTCTGGAACGAGCCGAACCTCGACGGCTTCTGGCCGGCGTCGATGGAGGAGTATTACAAGTTGTATGACTCGACCGTCCGTGCAATCAAGGCGGTCAATCCCGAGCTGCGTGTCGGCGGGCCTTCCACGGCGGGCCGCGTCGATGCGTTGATCGATCCCTTCCTGAACTACTGCCACGCGAACAAGACCCCCGTCGATTTCGTCACGTCCCATTCCTATGCCGTGCAAACCGGCGAACGCAAGGGCGAGTTTGCCTACCACACGCTCCGCCCCGCGTCGTTCCTTGCCCAACGCTTCGGCCAGATGCGCAAGGAGATCGACAACTCGCCCATCCCCGGCTTGCCGCTGCACATCACCGAATACAACTCCACCACCTCGACGCACGGCATCATCCACGACCTGCCCTTCAACGCCGCCTTCCTCGCGCAGACTCTCAGCGAAGCCGGTCAACACGCCGACAGCTTCTCCTACTGGGCCGTCTCCGACATCTTCGTCGAAGAGGGCATCGCCCCCGCCGAGTTCCACGGCGGCTTTGGCATGGTCAACATCCACGACATCCCCAAGCCGACCTATCACCTCTTCAGCTTCTTCAACCAACTCGGTAACAAGGTCCTCTCGCGCGACGACCGCTATCTCTTCACCCGCCGCGACGACGGCCACACCCTCGGTGTCCTCTGGAACCCCAACGACAACGCCCGGCCATCCCAGCGAGTCGAGTACCGCATCACACTCCCACCCGACACCGGCCCGTGCGTCGCCCGCACCATGCTCGTCGATGAACAACACGCCAACCCCTACCGCACCTGGGAACTGCTGGGCCGGGAACGCAACCCCTCCCGCGCACAGGTCGAACTCCTTCGCGAATCTTCCCGCCCCGTGTGCTCGTACACAGCACCGTCAACAGAAGCGGGTCGGCCCCACCTCGATGTGACACTTGATAAGAACGCGATCATCCTCGTGGACTTCATCCCCGTGGAGGACCAAACCCATGGATATCACGGCCTCGACAAGGCACGGTATGAGAGCCTGAGCCTTCCGGGGAACTGACCGACGAAATATCGAGTACGGGTGGGCTTACGTCCTGTTGTTGTTTTTCAGGAGCGTGACGACGTCACGGGTGTACCAGGAATTGCAGGCGATATCCCGGAAGGCGAAGATCGCCTGCCCCATGCCCAACATGACGGTTGCGATGACTACGCCATAGACCGCAATGCCCAGAGACATGAGTATCGCTGTGGGGAAGTTGCGGGTGCCCATCGCTGCGACCACGGTGATGATTGCCACCACGAGCGATCCCGCAACGACAATCACACCAAGCACGGTGTAGACGATGCCGAACAACCGCAGGAAGGAGTAGCTCGGTACGGATGTGCTCGCCGAGTTCCGACTCGTGTGGGCAGCCGCGCTGCGGGATGATGTGATTGGCGGTGTCGGCTCCGTCTCTGCGGGTTCTGCGGGCCAGTCCTTCGCGGGATCAGTTGAAGTGGTGGATGACACGGATTGCGCCGGCTCGGTCGCGGCCCTCAGTTGAGCCAGCGCATTGTCGAGGTTGGAATCCTCGGTTTGGGTGGGCAGGGTTGCCTCCGGCGTGGGTGATTGGTGTGAAGGCACCTCGATCGGGCTGGAACACTTGGGGCACTTGACGTGCTTGCCCGCGTAGGTGTCGGGAACAGCGAGTTTGTGCTGGCACGATTGGCAACGAAACTTAAGCATGTGAAAACCCCAGAACGAATCGGCTCGTTCGGCCATGTCAGATTTCGACCGTTATTTTAACCGCTATTCCCCGGGCTTTGCAGCAAAGTATTACACCGCCGCGGGGGTCTTTCGGCTCTCGCGTTTGCGGTCGGATTCCTTGAGGAGCCTCTTGCGCATCCGCACGCCCTCGGGGGTGACCTCCACAAGCTCGTCGTCCTGGATGTATTCCAGCGCGGCTTCGAGGGAGACCTCACGCGCCGGGCGGATCTTGGCGGCTTCGTCCTTGCTCGTCGTGCGCATGTTGGAGAGCGGCTTGGGCTTGGTCACGTTGACGGAGATGTCGTTGTCCTTGCAGTGCTCGCCGACGATCTGGCCCTCGTACACCTGGTCGCCGGGCTTGACGAAGAAAAAGCCTCGGTCGTAAAGACCGTCGAGGGCGTAAGCGGTGACGCGGCCGGTCTCGGTGGCGATCATGACGCCGAGCTGGCGCTGGGGCACTTCGCCACGGTGTTCCTCGTAGTCTTCAAAGACGTGGTGCATCACGGCCCGGCCCTGTGTCGCGGTGAGCATTCGGCTGCGCAGGCCGATCAACCCGCGAGCGGGGATCGTAAACTCCATGTGCACGTAATCGCTCGTCCCCGTTTTGGCGTCCATCTTCACAAGCTCCGCGCGGCGCTCGCCCACCAGCGACATCACCGAACTCTGGCACGAGCCGGGGCAGTCCACAACTAACAATTCGATAGGCTCCATCTTTTGGCCGTGAATCTCACGGTAGATCACGCGCGGCTTGCCGGCTGAGAGCTCGTAACCCTCTCGCCGCATGTTTTCCATCAGGATGCCCAGGTGCATCAACCCGCGACCCGAGACCTGAAACTCGTCGGCCTGGGTGAAGTCCACACGGAGCGCGACGTTGCTCTGCAGTTCTTTTTCCAGTCTTTGCCGGATCTGCCGGCTGGTCACGAAGTCGCCTTCCTGACCGGCGAAGGGCGAATCGTTGATGCGGAACATCATGGTCAGCGTCGGCTCGTCGACCTTGATCGGCGGGAGGGCAATGGGATTCTCCCCGTCGGCGAGGGTATCGCCGATGTCGACGGGGTCGAGGCCGACCACGGCACAGATGTCGCCGGCGTGGACCTGCTCGACTTCCTTACGGCTTAAGCCTTGGAACTGGAAGAGCTGCTGCACGCGCTGGCGGGTCTGTTTGCCATGCCTGTCGATGACCGCGATGCTCTGGCCTTTGGTGATCGTGCCGGCGAAGACGCGGCCGATGGCGATGCGCCCGACATAGTCGGAGTAGTCGAGGGTGGTGACGAGCATCTGGAGCGGGTCTTTGGCTTCGTCCTGCGGCGCGGGGACGTGCTTGAGGATCGCTTCAAAGATGTCCTTGAGCGAATCGGTCTTGACGGAGAGGTCGGTGGTGGCCCAGCCTTCGCGCCCGGAGGCGTAGATCGTCGGGAAGTCCAGGGCTTTGTCGTTGGCCTCGAGTTCGACGAGCAGGTCGAAGACTTCGTTGACGACGTGGTCGGGCCTGGCGTCGGGGCGGTCGATCTTGTTGACGACGACAATAGGGCGCAGGCCGTTCTCAAGCGCCTTGTGGAGGACGAAGCGCGTCTGGGGCATCGGCCCTTCGAAGGCGTCCACGAGTAAGAGCACGCCGTCGGCCATCTTGAGCACGCGCTCGACCTCTCCGCCGAAGTCGGCGTGGCCGGGCGTGTCGATGACGTTGATCTTGACGGTTCGGCCCTGCGTGTCGTGGTAATCGACGGCACAGTTCTTGGAGAAGATGGTGATACCCCGCTCGCGTTCGAGTGGGTTGGAGTCCATGATGAGGCCGCCTTGGGAGGCGCGTCCGCCCGAGAGCTTGTCGAGCTCGCCCTCACGGAACATGCCGGACTGCTTGAGCAGGCCGTCGACGAGGGTGGTCTTGCCGTGGTCGACGTGCGCGATGATCGCGACGTTTCGGAGCAGTTCGTTAGGCATGGCGGTGGTGGGCTGGGGGCGTGTGGGTCGGTTGGGGGCGGGGGTCGTTCTGGAGCAAGATCGGTCGAGCCGAGTATTGTAGCACAGGTTGACGTGGGGGGCGTCGTGGCCATCCATGAACCCCCGCGGGGCTTTATAATCATCGACCTGTTGATCGGGGAATCTGGAGTGTAAGCGGTTAGCGAGGCCCACTATGGCGTCAGGTCAAACATTGCGAATCGGGGTGGTGGGTTGCGGTCGGCACGCACGAGAAGTGCAGTTGCCGCTGCTTGTGGCGATGGAAAGGGTGGAGGTTGTTGCGCTCTACCACCGCTCCGAGGCAGGATTGAATGACGCCGGGAAACTTGCACCGGGGGCGAAGACATTCAAGAAATGGGAAACGCTGGTGGGCGATGCGTCGGTGGACGCGGTGGTGTCGACGTTGCCGCCGGCGTTTAACCTGCCACTGGTCAAGGCCGCCACGGAGGCGCGTAAGCCGGTGTGGATCGAAACACCCGTGGCCAGTGACGAAGAGGACCTGGCCACATTGGCCCGGATGGCACAGCGCTCGGGCGTGCACGTGCAGGTCGGGACGCAGTTGCTTTTTGGCGAATGGTATCGCTTGTTCGAGTCAGCCGTGATCTCATTGGGCGACGTGTTGGCGGTCGAGTCGCGCGTGGTGATGGGGGACGAGTGGGTGTTCGAGCCGATGTCGTGGAAGGTGGACCACGCATCGAGCGGGGGGATTCTCAACACGTGGGGCGTGCACGCTTTGACGATGTTGCTCAAGCTCGCGGCTGGCGGGGGCCGGCGTGGGTATGAGGCGGACTACGCCGAGGTGACCGCTTTCACGGGGTCGGCTTACTCGCGTGAAGCGGTGGACCCTGCGATGTACGACACGGCCAGTTGTGCGTGGATGACGCTGGGCAAGAACGAGCAGGCCTCGCCGTGTTCGCTTTTGTTGTGTGCTCACCCGGGTGTGCGTGAGCCATTGTGGAAGACGATGGTGGTGTGCGACGGCGGTCGTGTCGAGGGAGATTTTTATGCCCGGACGGTGACGAGTTGGCCGCGCGGGGGCGAGGGGCGTGTCGTGACGCTGCCCGCTTACGACGGGCCGGGGTTTGATGGGAACCGCGAGGCTTTGTCGGCGTTTGTCCTTCAGGCCAAGGCGGGCCAGGCGGACCTTTCGACGCTGCAATTGGCCGCGACGGCCTGCCGGTTTGCGTTGGAGGTGAACGTGAATCCGACACTTGACGACGAGGATGAAGACGGCTTTGAGGACGATATCGAGCGTTCGATATCACCCCCGCCACGACCGTCGGGGTCACGCCGCGGCGGTGGAGGTGGAGCTTCAGGGGGTGGAACTTCCGGGGGTTCCGGGGGTGGGGGTAGCGGGGGTTCCGGGGGCGGGGGTGGGGGAAGGCCGCCGCGTCACGGGCGACGGTGAGGCGGTGTAGCATCTTGTCATGCGGTTGATTCCTATCGAATCTCTCGACGACGTGCGTGTGGCGCACTACCGCGACCTCAAGGACCACGAGCTTGCGAGCGGTGGGGACTTGTTTATCGCCGAGGGGGCACACCTGGTTGAGCGTCTGATCGCGTCGCGTTACCCGGTGGAGTCGGTGCTGGGTTCGTCCAAGCGACTGGAGAAGATGCGAGGGGCGATTGATCAACTTGGTGACGAGCCGGTTTACGTTGCGCCGCACGAACTGGTGTCGCGTGTGGTGGGATTCAAGTTTCACTCGGGTGTGATCGCGGTGGGCAGGCGGTTGCCGGGCGAGACGCTGGAGGGTCTTTGCACGGGGGCGGGTCTGGATAACAGGTTGTTACTCTTGGTCTGTCCGGAGGTCATCAACCACGACAACCTCGGCTCGCTCATGCGGATCGCGGCGGCGTTTGGCGTGGATGGCCTGGTGCTGGGTCCGAGAAGCTGCGACCCTTTCTGGCGTCGCGCGGTGCGTGTGTCGATGGGGGCGGTCTTTTCGCTGCGTATCGTTCGATCTAATAACATGTTATCTGACCTTGCTTTGATGCGGGAGCGATACAACGTGCGGCATGTGGCAACGGTGCTTGACGAGAGTGCCAGACCGCTGGCGGGGGTCAAGGGGATCAAGCGCATGGCTCTGTGGATGGGCAGTGAATCGCAAGGTCTTGACAGCCAAGTTGTTGCGGCCTGTGACGCGCGGGTGACGCTCCCGATGCGTCTGGGCACGGATTCACTGAACATCACCATTGCCACCGCGGTCTTTCTGTATCATTTCACACATGTGTCGGGGCCGGGGTGAGATTAGAATTGTGGAACCGTGGTGGGGGTCATAGGGTCGTAGGGGGGGCATGTCTGTGTGAAGTTTTGGCCCCGTCGGTTCTTGCGACGATTTAGCCGATAGTGGCACGGATGGGACAGCTACTGAGCATGACGACGCCCTCGACGAGCACGGTTGGGTACAGCCGGGCCAGGTGGTTGCGTGCGCTGTCGTGGTGTCCGATCGTGTTGACGTGGACATTGATCGCACTGCCGATTGTGTTTGTGTGTGCGTGGGCCAACGCCGTGATCGCGCGTTACGCGCTCGACCACAGCCGTATCTGGCCGCAGCCGGACCACGCGTGGTGGATGGGCTTCTTGGGCGCGGCGGCGGTGGTGACGGGATACTTCGTCGTCGGTTGGCGGCTATCGGATCGGCTGATGGCCGGCTCGATTGGCTGCCACGACATCGACCCGTTGACCGACCCGAAACTGGGCGAACGTTTGCGAGGCGCCCTGGCGCGGTTGTGCGAGCGTTGCACGCTGCCGAATGTCCATGCCCACATCATCGACGACGACATGCTCAACGCCGTCTCGTTCGGGACCAGCCGTCATCGAGCGCACATCGCGGTGTCCACCGGGTTGCTTCAGGGCCTGTCCGATACCGAACTCGACGCAATCCTGCTCTACCACCTTTCGCGCATCGCGCACGGCGACGCGCGGATGTGGTCCGTGTTGTGTACCACGACGCTGCTGCCGCTCTTGATCTACGACCGTGCCTCGACGTTCCTTACACGCGATGCGCCGCGTTATTCCAATGCGGGGTCCAAGGAACGCAAACACCCGGTCAAGCTCGCGGTCGCCTCGGTGCTGGTGGTTTTGCTCTACCTGCCCGCCTCGGTGATGGCGGTGTGCGTGTATCTGTCGGCTTCGCGCGGGCGGGTTTATGCCGCTGACCGCGAGGTGGCGATTGCGATCGGCAGCGAGCCGATGGTCTCGGCGTTGCAACGCATGGCGCTGGGTGTGCAGGCCAGGAGGTTGTTGCGCGCGGTCGGACCGTTGTTCACCATCGACCCCAACCGACAGGGCGTGACGTGGCACGAGGTGGACCTGTTTATCCGTGCCCACCCGGCGTTGCGCAAGCGCGCGAGAAAGATGCGCAGGGAAATGACTCCTGACAGGGATCGCACTTAATAAACCAAGTCGCGATAGTCACCGTGACACATTAAGTTCTACGTCGGCTCAGCTCACGCAGGCGTTGGGTATCCCCCTCGATCAAAGCTTCTTTCTTCGCTCGTGACCATTTCTTGATTTGTACCTCACGCAAACGTGCCTGTGCCATGTTTTCATGTGGCTCGGAATAAACCATCGTGACGGGAAGTCGTCTAGCGGTGAATTGCGGTCCATGTCCTGAGTTGTGTGTCTTGAGTCTGGCGTCTAAATCGGTAGTTGTACCAACGTAATACGCTCCATCCGCGCAGCGAAGTATGTAGATCTAGGGCTCAGCCATAGTCGAAATCCCCAAACCAGCCCTTCGACTCGCTGCGCTCGCTCAGGACACTCGATGCTCCATTTTCACGCGTCAAGTGGCTTGCCACGAGTAAGTCCGGGTGGTTCTGCAAAGAACCACCCGGACGCATCGAGTGGAGCGGATGGGGATCGAACCCATAACCTCGGCCTTGCAAAGGCCGCGCTCTCCCAATTGAGCTACCGCCCCGATCCAAATCACGGGCCACCATGATATCGGCCAATCGGGCACTCGGCTATTCATCAAATCAACCGAGTGTTCGGGTTCGCTCATGATCCCCCGAAGCCGGTATCCTGCGATCACGACAAACCGTGTAGACAAATCCCTTGCCCAGCGGCGTCTACCGGGTGAGACCACGATTTGAATCAACCCCTTGACCAGGAAAAATGGCGTGCGTGGTTCGCGGCCCATGCCCCGGGGCTTGTGCTTTTTGCCAGACAATACACCTCGTGCCACGCCGACGCGGAGGACACTGTGCAGACCGCCTTCATGCGATTCTGGCCACAACGGAACCGAGTACGAGACCCACGGCCGTACCTCTACTCGGCTGTTCGCACGGTTGCTCTGGACGCCTATCGCTCGAACAAAAGACGCCAGTCGCGTGAAATCCTGGCAGGCAAGGAATCTGGCGCCGCCTGGTTCGAGTGCCCCACAGATCGGCAAGACCGTGTTGCCGAGTTGCAGGAAGCCGTGAAATCGCTCCCGCTCGAGCAGCGAGTGGTGGTGGTCATGAAAATCTGGGCCGACCTGACTTTTCTGGAGATCGGCCGGGCTTTGGATATCTCGCCCAACACCGCTGCATCCCGGTACCGCTACGCCTTGCAGGCACTCCAAAAGCGATTGCAGAACGAGACCCTGTGATGAGTGACCCACTGGACCAATTGGAAAAAGAACTCACGTCGCTGCAACCGGCTCGTGTTTCAGGAGACCTGTTGAACTCGGTCGGCAGAGTCATCGGTCGCAACCGGGCAACCGTGCACCCTGCGCATCCTTATCGCCTGATCGGTTATACCGCCGCGGCGATTGTGACTCTGGCCCTGTGTTTGATTGGGTACCACGCAACCCGATCTGTAAACCCCTCACGTATCGCTCCGGGCCCACTGGCAAAAGATACGCAACCGCCCGGGCCGACCACATTGACAGCGGACCTCATGATGCCCACAGCCTTGGCGTATCACATCGCAGCAAATCAATCCCTTGACGAGCTGGATGCGTTGATTGACCAACACGGTCGACGCGTTCTGCCCTACACCGGCACCGGGGCCTTCATGTCGTCTGGCAGACAGGCCCCCACATCAACCAAGCCCCAGGAGAACACGCCATGATCCATCGCAATCCCACCATCATCGCCCTGATCGCGGTCTTGTTCATCCTCACCGGACAGGCACGCGCGTCGGAGCTGGGCCAAAACGCCGCACTGCGTTACTGGCTTGCGATGGCTGTTATGCCCGATTACAACGAAACTCAGGCAAAAGAGCTGGCAGAGTGGCGGACCACCCCACTCAATGAGGATGTTGAAGCGATTGTGACCGGCGCCGAAGCCTCGCTGGGCATGTTGCACCGGGGCGCATCGATCCTGTCGTGTGATTGGGGATTGGACATTCTTGAAGATGGCCCCAACACATTGATGCCACACCTTGGCAAGGCACGCCAACTCGCTCGCCTGGCGTGTCTCTGCGCACGTTGGCGCTTTGTCAATGGTGACGCCGACGGAGCCATCGACGACCTGACCGCGACTATCGCGCTGGCAAGACACCTGGCGTCTGGCCGTATCTTGATCGGCCAACTGGTTGGCTATTCCATCGAGAACATGGCGATCAACTGCATCGCGGACCACTTTGACCGCTGCAACACCGACGCGCTCAAAGGCCTGAAGGACAAGCTCTCTGCGCTGCCTCCTGCACCTGCATTTATCGATGCGATCGAGGGTGAGAGGGATTGTTTCGTAGGCTGGGCTAAGCACCAGGTGCGGACCGGTCACATTGACCGCTTGACCGCTCTTTTAACAAACCCCGACCCGGACGCTCCGGCCGCGCAGCCATCGGTGAAGGATCTCACGAAAGACTTAGATGATCTGGACGATCACTACACTCAACTTATTGAGTTTTGCAAGCTCCCGTTGGATGAGTTTGACACCCGCGACAAAGCGTTTGCTGACAAGGTGAAGCAGTCGGACAACGTCTGGGTGCGGACGATGTTGCCGGCCATCAGCAGCGCTCGCCACACGGCTGTCGCCGCCGAGGTCCGCCTTGCGATGCTTCGTGCCGCCATTGCCTATCGCCTCGGAGGCCAAGCCGGTTTCGAGGTGATCGAACAGCCTTACGGGACTGGACCGTTCAAGCTTAGCAAGGGCGAAAAAGGATTCACATTGGAATCGGTTGTGAATCACCGTGGAACACAGTTGACACTTACGTTCCGAGCAGACTGGGAAAAAGCATGAAACAATCAACGTACCCCATAACCCCCACGCTCACCACGGCGGGGGGCTGGGTTCGCTGGCAGCTCGCATGGCTGAGATCATTGCGGGGAGGGTCACGATGAGCACGACCAGCGCGACCGCGGCGACCCGCACGGCCGTGACCTGCCACGGCCTGAGTTTTTTGACCGGTGGGATCTCACCGACCCACGCCGCGGCGGGTGCAAGCAGGAGCAGGACGACTTCGTAAAGCGGCAGCGACGGCGTGTCACCGGTGTTCACGAAAAAGTAAGCGTCGAGCATCTGTGAGAGATAAAGGAACGCAAACGCGGGTGCCAACCCCGCAAGGGCCAACCCCGGTTGCATCCACATCAGAACAGCCGACGCCCCGAGTGTGATCCCCCCGAGCACGAGCAATGGCTTGCCCAGCGCGACGCTGCCCGATGACATCACGGTGAGTCCCGCCCCCAGCGCCACGCCGGCCAGAATGATCGTCAGGATTCTTCCAACCCGCTTGCCCAGCGACATCGTGTGAAGAACCCAGACCAACAACACAAGCACAAAGCCGATCACCCACGCCACGGAGACGGGCACGCTCCATTCGTATTTCATCATCGGGCGCAACACGAGCGCCGCGGTGGTGGTCCAGAGCATCGGCCGGAGTATCCAACCCAGCCAGGGGATTCTTACGGTGAACACCAGAGCCTCGACGCCCACCGCCGCCAGTGCCGTGAGGACGAGCCATTTCTCCGAGGTCATCGGTTTCCACGAGCTTGGGCCAATGGTGACAAACGCGCCCCACGCCCACGGGATCAACAGGGCCAGCGCCCATGCGAGTGTGACGCGCATGAGCGAGGCGCGTTGTAAGCGGCCATCCTCATCAATCACCGTGTCTTGGTTTTGCTTCCGGGAGGGGTTCCGGGGGTTCCGGGGGCGCCAGGGTTGGCCTGTGACTAACGCCAGCACCGCCGCCGCGACGGCCGGCAGGAGCAACGCATAGATCATCCATCGCGGTTCGAGCGGCATGGCGGGTTACTTGATGCCCTCGAAGCTCACGTAGAGGTGGACATCGTCGCCGATGTTCTCGAGCATCTTGTCCATGCCGAAGTCGCTGCGCTTGATGGTGAACTCGGTGTCGAAGCCGTCGCGCTCTTTGCCCCACGGGTCCTTGCCCTCGGCGTTTTTGACGAGCTTGACGGTCAGGGGCTTGGTCACGCCCATGAGGGTCAGGTCGCCCTCGAGGTCGTAGCCCGTGTCGGTGGGGGTGGCCTTGGTGGATTTGAACGTGATGACGGGGAACTGTCGGACGTTGAAAAAGTCGGGGCTGCGCAGGTGCTCGTCGCGTTTGTCGTTGTGGGTATCGACGCTGGCGGTCTTGATGGTGAACTCGAAGGACGGGGCGTCGCCCGTGGTGATCGAGCCGGCGATGTCGTTGAAGCGGCCGTAGGTGTGGCTGTAGCCCATGTGTTTGATCTTGAAGACCACCGCGGTATGGGCTGTATCGAGTGAATACCCCTGCGCGTGCAGGTTGGCAACGCCAAGACCCATCACCCCGATCACCGCCACCGCCCACGTGAGAACCTTGCGCATGACTGACTCCTTGAAGTTTGATCCGTCTAGAGGTTTGCCCCCCATGCCCGCTGCGTGGGGTGGGCTATTGTAGGCATCTCACCATCCAACCCGCACGTCGCGCCAACTATTCCCCAACCCCCGCCCCGTTCAGGCTAAAATACCCACGCCATGACCGTCATCACACTCACCACCGACTTCGGCCAGGTCGGCACCTTCGTCGGTCAGATGAAAGGCGCGATCCTGGCTCTGAACCCCAACCAGCCGATCGTGGACTTCTGTCACACCGTCGAACGGCACGACATCCTCAGCGGCGCGGTCACACTTGAGGCGGTCCTCGGTGTCTTCCCCAACGGCTCGGTCCACGTCGCGGTGGTCGACCCCGGCGTGGGCAGCAACAGGCGGGCCATTGCGATCCGCACCGATGCGGGCTATTTCATTGGCCCCGACAACGGCCTGTTCACCACGGTGCTCGAACGCACGCACCTCCAATCCGCCGTGTGCCTCGACAACCCGCGATACCACCGCCACCAGACCAGCCACACGTTCCACGGCCGGGACATCTTTGCCCCCGTCGCGGCGCACATCGCAAACGGCGTTGCGCTCGAGCAAATCGGTTCACCCGTCTCCGACCTTGTCCGCATCGACATCCCCAAACCCGAGGAACTGGGCAACGTCCTGGCCGTCCAGGTCATCGCGGTCGATTCATTTGGCAACCTCGTCACCAATCTCAACGCTGCGCGACTCAATCAATGGGTCAAAGAGGTCCAGCCGACCGACATCCGCATCGCGGTCGGGCTGACCACCGTGCTTGGCATCCACAAGACCTTCAGCGATGTCGAGCCGGATCGACTGGTGGCCTATGTCGGGTCGTCGGGCTATCTGGAGGTCGCGGTGCGAGACGGCAACGCCGCGCAATCACTGGGCGTCTCACGCGGCGCGGTCATCACACTCGAAAAAACCTGACCCCGTTGGCGGTATCATCTGCCCGGTGAAACCGTGCTGATCCTTTTAACCAACGACGACGGCATCGACGCGCCCGGGCTGGCGGCGCTATACCAAGCCATCCGGTCGCTGGGCGACGTGCGCGTCGTGGCGCCCTCGTCGGTTCGCTCCGCGTCGGGGCACGGCGTGACGTTCCACCGACCGATCACCGCCAGGACCCGTCGGATCGCCGACCCGGATAACCCCTCTAACACTTTGTTTGACGGCGTCGCGGTCGATGCGATGCCGGCCGACTGCGTCAAGCTCGCCGTAACGCACCTGGTCAAGGGCAAGATCGACCTCGTCGTCTCCGGCATGAACAGCGGCGCGAACATCGGGGTCAACGTCCACTACTCGGGCACCGTGGCGGCGGCGCGTGAGGCGGCGCTGCTCGATATCCCCTCCATCGCGGTGAGCCTGCACATCCGTGACCCCCGCCGAACTCAGTGGGGATTCGCTGCGCAGCACGCAAGGCGGTACATCGACCAACTCGTGATCGGCCCGATCTCACCCCGGTCGGTTTTGAACCTGAACCTGCCTGTGAGTGACGACCTTGTTCCCCCGCGGGGCCTGCGTACAGTGCCGGCCTCGGAAAGCCCGCTCGTGGATCGGTACGAAGTCGAGCCTCGACACACTTCGCCGGGCCTGTGGGACGCCGACGACCAGCCACGCTCATGGGTCTTCAAGGCGTCGGACAGTTTCAGCTTCATGCACAACCCGCCCGACTGCGATGTCGACGCGCTCTTGGCCGGCTTTGCCACGCTCACACCCCTGCGCAACGACGCCACCGCCCACGACAGGCTCGACGCGTGGCGGGACTACATGGCCGATCAAACCGGATCGAAATAGCCGACCGCTCCACGCACGCCCGCCGCGATAGAATATCGCCATGAATTACGAAACCGCCCCCGCGGTGATCGGCCAACTCGTCGCCCCGGTCGTGATGATCTCGGCCTGTGGCCTGTTGTCATTGGCGCTCTACAACCGCCTGGCTGTGGTGGTCTCACGCATGCGCAGCTTCCACCACGAACAACTCACCACCCATCGGCAACTGGGAAACGGATCGGACCGGGGCACGTCAAACAAAGATCAAGCCATCCTGCGCGAGCGACTGCAGACGCTCGAACTGCAGGTCAAACGTCTGATGGACCGGGCACGGTTGTTGCGCGCGTCGGTGATGTGCCTGCTCGGGACGGTGGCCATGATGCTCCTGTGCTCGCTGGCCATCGGCATGTCGCTGGTCCACAACCAGACCATCACCGCGGCGCTGGCGCTCTTTGTCGTCGGCGTGCTCACCATGCTCGTCGGGGTTGTGCTGGCGATGATCGAACTCTCACGCAGCCTCGAACCCGTCGACCTCGAACAGGACTCGCTCGAAAGACTGCAAAACCTGCTGCGTCAGGCCTGACGGCCCGGCCCGTTCTCTTATCAACGCCACCCGATCAACACCGCTGCGCTATCAAGACCCTCTCACCCCAACCGTCCGTGAGAATGCCATGGCCGAGACAACTCTCCTGCAACCCTGGGAACAGATCGCCCGGTTCATCGATCAGGAACAGACCGCCGAGCTCGAGGCGTTTCTCCACGACCTGCCCTCGGGCGAGATGGCCCGCGCCATCTCCCGACTCGATTCCGAACACTGGGGCAGGCTGCTCATGCTCGTCTCGCACGAGGTCGCGGCCAGGGTGCTCGACGAGCTGACCCACGCGCAGGCGGCGGAGATCATCGAAGACCTGCCGGCTGAAAAAGCGGCCGCGATCATCGAGGAAATGCCCAGCGATGAACAGGCCGACCTCATCGCGGAACTCGACACCGACGAGGCCGACGCCATCATCGAAAAGCTCTCGCCCGAAGAACGCGCCGACGTGCGGCTGCTCTCGAAGTACGGCAAGGACACCGCCGGCGGCCTGATGATTACCGAGTACCTCGCTTTCACCGACGACCAGCGCGCCGAGCAGGTGATCCAGGACCTGCGTAGGAACGCCGACGAATACGCCGCCTACGACGTGCAATACGTCTATGTCATTGCCAAAGACACACACACGCTCCGCGGTGTCGTGCGGTTGCGCGACCTCGTGCTCGCGCCCCACTCCAAGCCCGTCACCGAAGTGATGCTCCCCAACCCCGTGACCGTCGTCGCGGAGGCTTCGCTCGACGAGCTTGAGGAGTTTTTTGACAAGTTCCAGTTCTTCGCGGCGCCCGTGCTCGACGAGCACGGCAGGCTCATTGGCGTCGTGCGACGCGCCGCGGTCAACGAGGCGTTGGGCGAACGGTCTGATAAAGCCCTGATGCGGTTGGGCGGCATCATCGGCGGCGAAGAGCTGCGCACCATGTCCACAAGCTCACGCACCATTCGGCGACTGGCGTTTCTCGTGCCCAACATCCTGCTCAACCTCGTGGCTGTCAGCGTCATTGCCAGCAACGAGTGGGTCATCGAAAAAGTCACCGCGCTGGCGATATTCCTGCCGATCCTCAGCGACATGTCCGGTTGTGCGGGCAACCAGGCGGTGGCCGTGAGTATGCGTGAGCTCTCGCTGGGCCTGGTCAAACCCCAGGACGCGGTACGCACGCTTTTCAAGGAGATCACGGTCGGGATGTTCAACGGCATCGTGCTCGGCCTGCTGGTGGGGCTGATCGCCTGGCTCATGCGCGGGCACGAGTTCGGGATGATCGGCGTCGTGATCGGGCTGGCGATGATGATCAACTCGATCGTCGCGGTGTGCGTCGGCGGGTGCGTGCCGCTGTTGCTTAAAAAACTCAAGTTCGATCCCGCGCTGGCGTCCGGGCCGATACTCACCACGTGTACCGATATGTGTGGCTTCTTCCTCACCATTCTTTTTGCGAGATTGATTATTATTCCCTACCTGCCCACAGTGACGCCCGTCGGCTAAGACAGGATGATGGAAAAGAACATGCTCACCCTCGGCATCGAAAGCAGTTGTGATGAAACCGCCGCGGCCGTGGTGCGCGACGGCAGGACGGTGTTGTCGAACATCATCGCTTCGCAGCACGACCTTCACGCGGAATACGCCGGCGTCGTGCCCGAGATCGCCAGCCGGGCACACCTCGAACGCATCACACCCGTGATCGACGGGGCGCTCAAGGAAGCTGGCGTCGCGCTCGAAGAGGTCGACGCGATTGCGGTGGGCAACCGACCGGGGTTGATCGGATCACTGCTCGTGGGCGTGAGCGCCGCCAAAGCGCTGGCGTGGTCGCTGGGCAAGCCGCTTGTCGGCATCGACCATATCAAGGCTCATCTGTATGCCGCCACGATGACCCCCGGAAGTTCAGGAAGTGACGCCAAGACCCTCACGCCATCAAATCAGAACATGTACCCCGCGCTGGGGCTTGTCGTCTCCGGCGGTCACACGAGCCTCTTCGCCGTCCGTTCACCGCTGGAGATGGAACTGCTCGGCAAGTCCATCGACGACGCGGTGGGGGAGGCGTACGACAAGGCGGCGGTCGTGCTCGGTCTGCCGTTCCCCGGGGGGCCCAAGCTCGACAAGCTCGCGCAGCGGGGCGACCCTAATCAAGTGTCACTCCCCCGCTCGACGCTCGCCCCCGGCAGCCTGGATTTTTCGTTCAGCGGCTTAAAGACCGCGATGTTGTACGCTGTGCGCGGGCAGCCTGTGGGCCGGGGTAAGTCGGCTCGCTTTGAACGGTCACACGAGGGCCTGAGCGAGCAGGAGAAGTACAACCTCGCCGCGTCATTCCAAAAGGCCGCGGTGGAAACGGTCCTGCTCAAACTCCACTGGGCGGTGGATCACATGGCCGATCAGGGCAAGAGGCCCCTTGCTATCCTCGTCGGTGGGGGGGTCAGCGCGAACTCGGCCTTACGCAAGGGCGTGGTCGCGTTGGGTGAGGAATTGAACCTTTTGGCGCTGGTCCCGCCGATGTCCCTGTGCCTGGACAACGCGGCGATGATCGCGGGGCTGGCTTACGAGCGGTTGCTGGCTGGAGAGAGCGACAGGCTCGACCTCGAAGCCATCGCGACAACTTGAATTCCGGAGTTTCACGCGGGGGTCGCAGAGAGCGCAGGGTGAGAATGGATTTCACGCCAAGCTCGCCAAGAGCGCCAAGAAAATCAGGAATGATTCTCTGCGAACAGGATGTTTGCCATTGGGAATCGATAATCAGAGGTAATCTTTGAGCGATCGCCCGTCCTTGACGTCCTTGGCGGGCTTGGGGTGAATTTTTCCGGTCCCCGCGCTCTCTGCGGCCCCCGCGTGAAACACCCGTCACGACGGCAACCGTCCGCCCACGGCTTCCGCGAGCATTGCCGTCGTCGTGGTCAGTTCTGTGATGCGGTTCTTGATCTTGTCGCTGGTGATCTGACCGTCGGCAAAGTCGTTCTTGGTGGCGTAGACGAAACGCGGCACAATCAGGCAGCGGAAGTCGAGCATCAGGCTGTTGGCCAGGTTCATCACGGACATGTAGCTGCCCTGCCCCCCCGCGGCGCAGAGGAAGCCGACGATCTTGCCGTTCCATGATTCGCCCGTGAGTTCGATGAGGTTCTTCACCGCGGCGTTGGCGTAGTAGTTGTAGATCGGCACACCAAGCACGACAGCGTGGGCTTGTTGTATCGCTGTCGAAAGGATCTCAACCGATGGGTGGTTGTAAGACACACCCGCGTCGCACATCGGCAGCGGGTGGTCCTGCAGGTCAATCAACGATGCAACGACGCCGGCTTCGGTGAGGCGATCAACGGCAAAACGCGACAGCATCCGTGATCGGCTGTTTGGGTTCAGTGAGCAACTGATGGTCAGGATGTTCATGCCGACATCTTAGGCCACGAGCATCAAGTCGAGGGGATGTCGGCTGCGGTGGTGGCCAGTTCGCCTTTTTCCAGGCGCTCTTTTTCCTTGGCAACCCACTCGATGGTGCCCGCGTTGCGTTCGACCCAGAGCGGGATCGGCGTGCGCAGGCCCTTCTTGTCGATCTCGGCAAACTCGACGATCATTTCGTGGCGTGAGTAGCTCGAGAGGTCGTGGTTCTTGCCCATGTGGATGCAGTCGGTCGGGCACGGCTCGGTACACAACGCGCAGAACATGCACTTCTGGTAGTCGATGGCGTAGCGCAGAAGCTCGCCGCCGGCGGCCTTGCCCGTCTTCTTGTCGATCTTGCGGGGGGCGGACTTGTCGATGTAGATGCAATCCACCGGGCAGGACTTGGCACACTGGTCGCAGGCGATGCACTTGTCGGCCTCGAATTCGTGGATGCCCCGGAAACGCGGGGCAAAGGCGAGCTTCTCGAACGGGTAGTCGATGGTGACGCTCTTGGAAAACATGTACTTGAGCGTGATGCGCAGGCCGATCGTGATCGACTTGATCGTGCTCCACAGGTCCTTGAAGTATTGCTCGGGTGTGCTGGGCATGGTGGGGCATCATAGCGGGGGAAGGGGAGGGATGTCTAATGTCTGATGACTGATGTGGGGTGGGGAGGGATGGGGGTTGCACCCGGTGTGGATGATGTCAGAGGAGCAAGACCATTGATGATTGCTGATTGATGATTGATGATCTAAATGGACCCTCCGGTCGCAAGCGACCGGGCTAAATGTCTACTCTAAACGCCTTACATCTTGGCGCTCTTGGCGTGCTTGGTGTGAAACTTCTCTCTCCCTCGCGCTCGCTGCGACCTCCGCGTGAAACCTCTTGGGTGTAGAATCCTTGCATGTCTTTTGAGTTGCTTTTTCTCGGGACGGGGACCAGCGCCGGCGTGCCGATGATCGGGTGCGACTGTGCGGTGTGTCATTCGGACGACCCACGCGACCAGCGTAGCCGACCGAGCGTGCTCATCCGCTACTCGGCCGCTTCTGCACCGACGCAAGTCCTCATCGACACCGCGCCCGAGATGCGGCTGCAGATGCTCCGTCACGGGATCGGTCGGCTCGATGCGGTCTGTTTCACGCACAACCACGCGGACCACATTTTGGGGATCGACGACCTGCGCCGCTTCAACGCCGCGATGGGCACGCACCTGGACATCTACGCGGACAAGCGGACCACAACGATTCTCCGCGAGATGTTCCGTTACATCTTCGAGCCACACAACAACGTGAACCAGTCTTTCGTCGCCACGCTCGTGGCGCACGAGGTCGTGGTCGGCAGACCGTTCGAGCTGCACGGCGCGAGGTGGACACCGATCCCGCTCATGCATGGGCGATTGCCCATCGTCGGGTTCCGTGTGGATTACGGTGGGAAGAGCCTGGCGTATTGCACGGACGTGTCGTCGTTTTTGCCCGAGAGTTACCCGATGCTCGAAAATCTCGACGTGCTGGTGATCGATGCGCTTCGTCACCGCCACCACCCGACGCACATGACCGTCGAGCAGGCGTTGCACGAAATCGATCAGATCAAACCGAAACGCGCTTACCTGACGCACATCGCCCACGACATCGCCCACGCGGAGTTGGAGCCGAATCTACCCGAGGGGGTGATGATTGCGTACGACGGCTTGAGTGTGGACGTCTGGGGATGATCCAGTCTAACAGTCACTTCCTCCCCATCAACTCCCGCAGAGCGGAGCCGATGTCCACTTGCCGCATCAGGTGTTCGCCCACGAGCACGCGGTGGACGCCTGCGTTGGCCAGTCGCTGGACGTCGGCGTGGGTGCGGATGCCCGACTCGCTCACGAGGATGTCGGGGTTCTCGACCATCTCGACGAGGCGGAGGGTGTGCGAGAGGTCGGTGGTCATGGTGCGCAGGTCGCGGTTGTTGATCCCTAACAGGGTGTAAGAGGGGTGGGGGAAGCCGATGTGAGGCCGGACCTTGAGCAGGTTCTCCACGTCGTGGACCTCAACGAGTGTGGTCATCTTCAGTTCGGTGGCCAGGATGAGCAGGTCGAGCAACTCGGCTTCGCCCAAACACTCGGCGATGAGCAGGATGGCGTCGGCGCCTGCGGCGCGGGCCTCGTAGACCTGGTAGGGGTCGATGATGAAGTCCTTGCGCAGCACGGGCAGCGGGACCGCGGCCTTGATTTGCTGGATGTAATCGAGCGACCCCTGGAAGTATTTTTCATCGGTCAGGCAACTGATGGCCGCGGCGCCGGCGTCGTGGTAGGCCCGGGCGATTTTCACAGGGTCGAAGTCTTCACGGATCAGCCCCGCGGACGGGCTTGCGCGTTTGACCTCGGCAATCACGCGGAGGGACCGCTTGGGCCGGGTTACCGCTGCAAAAAAGTTGCGGGCCGGCTCGGTGTCCAGCGCACGCAGCCGGACCGATTCCAACGGTTCGCCTGCCGCGGCCTGTGCGACTTCGATGCGTTTGTCGGCAATGATCCTGGCCAGGATGTCGGGCGGCTGGGGCATCGTGAAAGAATAATGCCCCGCGCCAACGCATTCCACTTTTGCCGGGAGCGATTTGGCCGATAAACTTGGCAAAGACCCCAGGAGCGTACGTTGCCACGGATCGGCCTGCTTTCGGACTCCCACGGAAGGGCACTGACCACCCGCCGCGCCGTGGCCACGCTTATCGAGCAAGGCGCGCAGATGCTATTGCACCTTGGCGACGTGGGTACGTCCGAGGTCATCGACGAGCTGGTCACCGCTGACGCACAGGGCCAACCCGTCCCCGCCCGTCTGGTCTTCGGCAATACCGACTGGGACATCCAGAGCCTGACGCGCTACGCCCAATCCGTCGGGGTCACGGTCGACCACCCCACCGGCACGCTCGAACTGCCCGATGACCAAGGCACGCTCGTCTTCACTCATGGCGACAACGAACAGGCCATGGCCAAGGCGATCACGGACAAGGCCCGCTACCTCTGTCACGGCCACAGCCACGCCATGCTCGATGCCCGGAAGGGCACCACACGCATCATCAACCCCGGTGCCCTCTTCCGGGCGCGGGTCTACTCCGTGGCCCTGCTCGACACGCAAACGGACAGCCTGCGGTTTTTACAACTCGGCAACGATTGTTAGAATGCTTATTCAGGGGATCGGGGTAATCCCGGTTCAGGAGGCAGGCTCACTTTCCAGATCGGGCGGTGTCGATCCATGCCGGATAACGTCCAGCCAAACCAGGCCCACATCCACGTGCGCACCTTCGAGGACCGCGACCAGTCCGCGGTCTCGTGGCTTTATACGAACGGCCTGCTCGCCGGTCAGATTGCCAGCAACGACACCGGGGCGGATATCGACAACGTCCGTGAAGCCTATTTCTCCGAGAACCGAAACCACTTCTGGGTTGCCGAGGCGGCCGGCCAGGTCGTCGGGATGATCGGCGTGGCGCACGACCAGGGGCACGTGGCCGAGATCCGCCGACTGCGCGTCCACCCCGATTACCAGAAGGTCCCCGCTGTGGCGCAGAAGCTTTTCGAGTTCTGCCTCCACCACTGCCGACACCACAACTACCTCAAGCTCGTGCTCGACACACGCTTCGAGGCCAGCACCATGATGCCCATCTTCGACAAGCTCGGCTTCCAGCACACCCGCACCAAGAGCGTCCAAGGCAAAGACCTGCTCGAGTTCTACCTCGACCTCTACCGGCAACCCAAGCCGGGAGAGTGAGGGAATGTCTGATGTTTGATGTCTAATGTCTGATGTCAGAATTGAATCGCTACGCCCAAGACTTCTTTTTACATCAGACATCAAACATCAGACATTCCCCATGCCTTCCGACTCCGAAATCTTCCATGAGGGCCTGCGCTGCTTCAACGAGGGCGACTGGTTCGAGGCGCACGAGGTCTGGGAGGACCTCTGGCACATGGCGACCGGTCCCCGGAAGAAGTTTTTGCAGGGGTTGATTCAGTTAGCAGTGACGATTGAACACATCCGCCGGGGCAACCCGCGTGGGGTGCGGAATGTCTTTGCGACCGCGCTGCCCAAGTTTGACGGGATCACCGGCGTTTACATGGGCATCGACGTGCCCCGCCTGCTCGGTGAGATGCGCAGCTTTGTGCAACCCGTGCTCGACCTCCCGTCCGACATGTTTGACCCCGCCAAGGGCCGCGGCCTCGACATGCCCGTGGACCTCGACAACGCACCGAAGATCGAGTTGGTTTACGACCCCTACGCCGAATCCGCATAAAGCCGGCGATGCCATCTCCGGTCTGGCCATGTTTACGCCTTCGTCGAGAGCGGGCTGAACCTCGACCCGGCGAGGGGGACACGGCGGTTGACCTTCGGGCCGGTGGGGATGAGCGGGCCGACGACGAGCATGAGGACGAACACGCCAGCGTTGATGGCGGTGTAGACCCACGGTGAGAGTTTGAAGAAGACGCCCAGACCGGTGGCAAGCATCAGCAGGACGGTCACCGGGATGAGGCTGCGCCAAGCGAGTTTCATGAGCTGGTCGAAACGGAAGCGTGGCAGCGTCCACCGGACCCACATCATGGTGAAGATGACGAGCAGAACCTTGACGGCAAAGACCGCGGCCTTGAGCAGCACGAGGCCCGCGCCCGCCCAGCCCGCGGTGTAAGCCGGCAGGTCCGGCCAGAGGCCCAACGGGCTGACGCTCCACCCGCCGAGGAAAAGCAGGGTCAGGAACGCGGCGCTGGTGGTCATGTGCATGTATTCGCCCATGAAAAACAGGGCAAACTTCATCGAGGCATACTCGGTGTGGAACCCGCCTACGAGTTCCTGTTCGCACTCAGCCAGATCGAATGGGGCACGGTTGCACTCGGCCAGGCCACAGGTGAAGAAGATGATCGCCAGCAGCGGTTGGTAGAGGAGGTTCCACACCCCCTGTGCCTGGAGTTCGACGAGGTCGCCCGCGCGGACGGTGCCGGTCATCAGGATGACGGTGAGGATGCACAGGCCAAGAGGAATCTCGTAACTGAGCATCTGCGCGGTGGCACGCAGCCCGCCGAGGAAGGCGTATTTGTTGTTCGAGGCGTAGCCCGCGACGACGACGCCGTATACGGCCAACGACGACACGGCGAGGATGTAGATGATGCCCACGCCCAGCGGTGCCGCGGCAAAGGTGACGTGGCCGGGGCTTACAAATTGAAAGTTGCCGATCGTCCAGCCCGGGAAGTCGAACTGGCCACCCCAAGGCATCACCGCCCACCCGAGCATCGCGGGGACGACGGCGAGGACGGGGGCAAGCAGAAAAAGCGGCCGTTCCACATGCGGCGGGGTGTATTCTTCCTTGAAGATGAACTTCAGCCCGTCGGCCAACGGCTGGCCAAGCCCCCAGAAGTGGAACGTATTAAGAAAGTTAAGGTGCAGGGCTTTCCAGATGTTGTCCTGCCCGAAGGAGAACCCGGTGCGGTTGGGGCCGATGCGGTCTTGTGTCCACGAGGCGACCTTGCGTTCGAGCAGCGTGCCGTAGGCCACGACAAGCAGGATCAGTTGCAGGGCGACCAGCGCGGTCAGGAGCGAGCAGAAAAATTGGGCGGATAGCATAGTCCGGTGATCGTATCGTCGGCGTAGTCCACGGGCAAACGCCGCGCGTTTGAGCCTGTGTATTCAGCGGAAAACGCTATGCTAAGGATCGACTCTGGGTGACCCCACGATGTTGAAAGGAACCCGACATGGCAAGAGGCTTGTTATTCATTGCCGCGGCGACGACGCTGCTGCTTGTGGACACGATCATGGCTAAACCGCTCAAGGTCTACATCCTCGCGGGTCAGTCGAACATGGTCGGCATGGCGTCGGCCTCGACGCTCGATCACATCAAACTCGACCCCGAGTCGTTCGGCTATTTCAAGGACATCTTCAACGCGGACGGCTCGCCCGTCGTGCCTGACGAGGTCTACATCTCCTACGGCGGCACAACGCCCAGCGGCGAACCGGAACACGGCAAGCTCGGGCCGGAGTGGGGCGCACGGGGCAAGGGCGCACGGATCGGGCCGGAGTACGCCTTTGGCATCTACATGCACAAGGCGCTCGACGAGCCGATCCTGGTCATCAAGACCGCGTGGGGGGGCAAGAGTTTGAATTTTGATTTCCGCCCGCCGAGTGCCGGTGAGTGGACGCCTCCGCCGGGCCACCCGGACCTGGTGAAAGAAGTACCCGCTCCGCCGTTGCCGCTGCCGACGGCTCTGGACATCCCCGAAGACTACGTGCCCCCGGACGACATCCTGCCACGCTACACCACAAAGCGCCTCGGCAAGTTCATGGGCCTGCCCCCGATGCGGGGCGTCGAGGTCGGCAAGATCAACGGCGTCTACCCGATCTATCTCGTCAAGGGGCCGGCCCAGCAGTTCCCCGGCGACCCGTTCATGGAGGGCGATCTGATCCTCGGCGTCAATGGCCAGGGACTGCGTGAAGACGCGGTTGGGCAGTGGCGCAGCGCGTTTTACGGTGCAAGGGAGGGCAACTGGATCATCCGTGTCACCCGTTGGCGAAAGGGCAGGATCGAGTCGTTTGACTTCGACATCAGCCAGACACTCCCCGACGGCCGCGCGGGGATTGAGAAATACAGGGTTGAAGAAGAACAACGCCGAGTCGAGAACGAAAAGCAGTGGAAAGGCTACTACTACCGCGCGATGATCGACCATATCAAGAGCGTGCTGGGCAACATCCAGAGCGTCTACCCGGACTACGATTCAAAACAGGGTTACGAGCTCAAGGGCTTCGTCTGGTTCCAGGGCTGGAACGACATGGTCGATGGCTACACCTACCCCAACCGCAATAAGCCGGGCGGCTACGATCAATACAGTTGGCTGCTGACCCACTTCATCGACGACGTACGGAAGGACCTCGGCATGCCCGAGTTGCCCTTTGTCATCGGTGTGATGGGCGTGGGCGGGGTGATTGCGGACCCGGTCGGTAACGGACAGTATTACTTCCGTCGGGCGATGGCGGCACCCGCGGATGACCCTCGTTACAAGGGCACTGTGGCCGCGGTCTACACCGAGGATTACTGGGACGCGCAGCTCTCGGCCCTCGACACCCGGTCCTCTAAGGTCCAGGAGTACCGCGACATGCTCCAGGTGCGGGACGGGCTTAAAGGTGAAGCGCTCGACAAGGCGTATGCCGAGTACCGCGCCCTTTATTTCACGCCTGAGGAAGAGCGTATCCTCCGGGTCGGTCGGTCCAACCAGGAGTTTCATTACCTGGGCAGCGGCAAGTTCATGGTCGGGGCCGGCCGCGGCTTTGCCGAGGCGATGCTGCGTTTACAACAATAAGGATTAGCCGATCTCCACACCCTGACGCTGACGGGGCGTTGAGTGAGCCCATGCATTCACGCTCCATCTGCTAAACTTTCTTGACCATGCTGGACGCGACCCAGACCACCGCCAAGCGCCCCGACCACGCGGACGAATCGCTCAAGGAAACCTTTGAGTCGATTGTGATCGCGTTCATCCTTGCGTTTGTCTTCCGTGCGTATGTGGTTGAGGCGTTTGTCATCCCGACGGGGTCGATGGCGCCGACGTTGTTGGGCGAGCACCTGCGTGTGACCTGTGCCGAGTGCGGGTACCAGTTCAGTGTCGACCCGCCGGGCGAGGGTGAGGCGAGGCTGCCGGGTGCGCTCTACAAGCGCGGCGGCACGATGGTCGTGCCCAACCCCGACATGGCCGTGGCCGTCTGCCCGATGTGCCGATACCAGAACCCCATCGTCCACGGCACGCGCGTCAACTCGGGCGACCGCATCCTCGTGCTCAAGTACCTCTACGCCCTGACCCAGCCGCAGCGCTGGGACGTGGTCGTCTTCAAGAATCCCGAGCAGCCCGATGTCAACTACATCAAACGGCTGGTCGGGTTGCCCGGCGAGAAGCTTTTCATTGTGGAGGGCAACATCTACGTCAGCCACGACGACGGGCAAACGTGGTCAATCGCACGCAAGACCGATGAGAAAGCAAACCGCCGCGCCACCGCGATTCAAAGGGCCGTGTGGCAACCGATCTACCACAGTGACTACGTGCCTATCGATGCGTCGGTCGGTCGGTCGCGTCCTTGGACCGTGCCGTGGGTCCCCGTGGACGGGCAGGAAAATCTCTGGCAACTCGACGGTCGAGCGGGTTACACCTACACGCCGACGACGGCCGGGGACGACCACGAGCCGGGGACGATTCAATTCGATTTTTCCCGCTTCATCGATGCGCCGGTCCTCTTTCATGTCTACAACCAGCTCAAGGGCAAGGAACTCGACCCCGTCGAAGACGTTCGATTATCGACATACGTCGAACCCCTGTCCGACGGTCTGGATTTTTCACTCCAGACCACCACACGCCTCGACGACCCGACCGGCAAGCCCTGGCGACTGGTCGCACGCATCGATCCCACCGGTCGTGCCTCGCTCTCCCAGGTCCCCGTGCTCGACGCGGGCAGCCCAAAGAAGATCGGCCCCGACGCGCAGGTCAATCCCTTCAAGGTCGACCAGACCCGTCACGTCGAGTTGTGGTACGTCGACCAGGAAGCGAGCCTCTGGGTCGATGGCGAGCGTGTGCTGCGTCAACGTTTTGATCTGGATTTCGAGCGCATCCGAAACCGCTCCTTGCCCGCCAACGTGCCGCAGGTGGGCATCACCGTCTCGGCATCGGCCCGCTTGCACCACGTCGACCTCGACCGAGACCTGTATTACACGCAGGTGCTCGCCGGCCGCCAGGCGCGCGGCGCGCTCGTCAAAGCCAACGGTCGAATCTTTGGCGAACCGGTCAGCATCCGCCCGGACCAGTTCTTCTGCCTGGGCGACAACAGCCCCGCCAGTTCCGACGGCCGCGCGTGGAGTGAGATCGACCCGTGGGTGGAAAAACACATGGCTGACACCGACCCGTCCGACCCCCTCGCGGCTCAAGCCGGCGTCGTCCCACGCGACCTGATGATGGGCAAGGCCTTCTTCGTTTACTGGCCGGCGGCGTGGCGTTTATCTCCCAGACAATTTGCCTTCATCCCCAACTTCGCGGACATGCGGTTCATCCATTAAGACCCCTTGGTGTGGCCGAATCATAAGTGGCGTCAGCGGGCCTGCTTATTGCCCGGGCCGCCCATGGGAATAGGGTTTTCCACACAGCGTCCATTCCCCACTACCGCCCCACGCGGTATTTTGAATGACAGATAGACGGACTCCGTTTTTCAGGTTTTGCCCCATGTCCGCGATCCATAAAACAGACATAAGTCTTAATTAAACAACATCTTGGGATTGTGATCGTCCCGCTAACACTTGGTTAGGGGGACCCGTGACGCGGCTTGTCCCGACGTGATGAAATCTTATGGTTCTGCGGCATCGAAAACTCTCCCCACGTTTTCCACATCGGGTTTGTGTTTGACTTTATGGCCGCTGCTCCGACCCATTTTGACCCATGTTGCATCTGACACCCACCCCATCCGGGCCGACCGTCGTCCGTTCGTCCCTGCTCGATGAACTGGGCGTCCCCCACGCTTTTGCCACGCGCCACGGTGGGGTCAGCCCCTCCCCGACCGATTCCCTCAACTTTGGCACCGAACTCGACACACCCCAGAACATCCGGGCCAACACCGAACGCCTGTTGGCATCGGTCGGGTGTGAAGGTCGGCATTGGACGAAGGTCCAGCAGGTGCATGGGCATCTTTGCCACACGGTCAGGCTCGGCTTGCCCGTCGGGGCGTGTGGCGACGCGCTGGTCACGGACGACCCAAGCTGTCTTCTCGCGATCCGTACCGCCGACTGTGTGCCGATCCTGATTGCCGAAAAATCCGGCAAGGTTGTGGCTGCGGTCCACGCGGGCTGGCGGGGGGTTGTTGCCGGCGTGATCTCTTCGGCGGTCAAGGTGATGCAGGAAACCTTTGGCTGTTCGCCGAGCGAACTTGTGGCGGCCGTCGGCCCGTGCATTGGCGTGCATCACTTCGAGGTCGGTCACGAGGTTGCCCGGGCGTTTGGTGAGATCAACTTACAGAATGTTATCAACACAAGCCTCGGCCCCAAACCCCACGTCGACCTCGCCCACGCCTGCGAGTCGCAGTTGCGCTCGCTGGGCCTGCCTCCAGCCGGCGTAGACCGCGCCGACATGTGTACCTACCACAACGCCGACCTCTTCTTCAGCCACCGCCGCGACGCGGGCAAGACCGGGCGCATGGCCAACGTCATCGGCCCAGCTTAGCGCCTGCCTCTTTAACTGGCGTTGTTCACGCAATCGTGCGACCGCACACGCGTTTGTTTACCGTTGGCCAGTCGATTGACCGATGAACTTTCCCGTCAACTGCAAGATTGAGGAAAGACCATGCGCTGCCCGCAAAAGACGCTCAAGCCGACTCGGATGATCGTGATCCTTGTCACGTTGATATCCATCCTGCATGCCTCACCGCTCTACGCCATCCGTGACGAAACGAATCAGGGGCGATGGGAAAAACCCTGCCAGAACGGGCCGGACGCCGTCGTGCCGGGCTTTCTCGTCAACATGGGGCCCACCGGCGCAAGAGGGATACTCAAGGCACGCTCGTTCATCGTGAAGTTCATCTTCCCCAACACGCCGGCCTCAAATAAGCTGCAGATCGATGACGAGGTCTACGGCGCAAATGGCAAAGCTTTCTCCGAGCACACGTTCGGCAGAAAGGTCCACGGCATCGAGGGGCCGATCATGGACATGGGCCTGGCCATCGAAGAAAGCGAGGGCAGCGACGACGGTGTGCTGAGCTTGATGGTCCGCCGGGGCGGTCAGGAAGGCGAAGTCAAAATCCAACTCGAAAAGCTCGGGCGCTTCGGCGAAACCCTGTCCGAAAACTGCCCAAAGATTCAAACCCTCCGGGCTCGGGCCTACGACTATTTAGCCAAGCACCCAGGCGGGGTCGATTCACAGGGTCGCTGTGTCGAGACGTTGGCCTTCCTCAGTTCGGATGACCCGAGGGTCTTCGCGGTGGGCAAGCGTTTGGCGCAGGCATGGAACAAGCCTTACGACGACAAGACCTGGTCGTGGCACCTGGGTTTTCAGGGAATCGCGCTCGGCGAGTACACGCTCCTGACCGGCGATAAGTCGGCGCTGCGCACATTGCAAAGCACAATGGACCTTTTGCGAAACTGCCAGTGGAAAGCCCCGAACATCATCTGCTACAAGCTCGAAGACTTCATCAAAAAGAACATCGATGTCGATCAGCAAACACTTCAGAAACACATGGACCTTTACGACGGCGGCTTCGGCCACGCGCCGTACACAAGCGTCATCGTCCCGCGCGGCGGCGGGGGCTACGGGCCGATGCAGTGGCCCACGCTCCTGGCCATCGACGCATGGCAGCTCGGAAAGCTCTGCGGCCTGCGTGAAAACCACACCGGGCTCGATGACGCCTTCAAGTTCGTTGAGCACGGCACGACCGTCTCGGGCCACGTGGCCTACGGCGGAGAGTTCACGCTCAACAACGGCCCGGTCGACCCCGACAGATGGAAAACCAACACCGGCAACAGCTACTCCCACAAGTCGGGCCTGGCCTATCTTTCCTACATGCTGTCGCCCGACCGGCCCGACAGTGCCCAGATGATGCGCCTGCACCTCTCGAACATCGCCGCATGCTACCGTGACATGCCCGACGGCCACGCCGACGCGATGATGGGCCTGACCTGGGGCCTGGCGGGCGTGCTGGCGTCCGACGATGAGGCGCTCAAGAAAGAAGTCAGCCGGTATTACATCGCATGGTTCAACATGGCCCGCTGCGCAGGCAGCGATTCGTACGTGATCCTCCCGGGCCGTGACTACGCGGACCTGGCCTACTACCGTGAGAACATCCGCAATTACACCACCGCCTCGGTGGCGTTCATCTACAGCTTTGCCACCCCGCGTCTGCGCATCCAGGGCGTGGGTCGAAGGATGTAGGCCCCATCAATCGTCGCGGTCGTGCGTGTCGACGCCGGGCTGGGCGTGTAGCTTTTCGCCCGGGGCGGGGGCGGTGAGCACCTTGTAGATGCACCACGCAAAGAGGAAGGTCACAAAGCCGACCGAGAGGACGAGGATGGTCCAGCCGCCTGCGTTCATGGGGATTCCTCCGCCATCAGTTCGCGTTTCTGCCACCGCTTGACGCTCTGGCCGATCAGCAGCAGGAAGAGTATGGCCACGATCACGATGAAGGCGACGGTGAGCTGTGCGTCGCGGCTGTCACGCAGAGTCAGGAAGTAGTTGCCCTCTTTGGCGGTGAACGATTGATAAAGGAACGTGACGAGCACGCCGCCGAGGTAGAGCGGCGCGACGAACTTGAGCACGAGGCCGACAAAGTAGGGGACCCTGATGGTGCCGCCGCGGTTGATCTCCTCGACGCCTGTGCGCAGGCCCATGACCCAGCCGAATAGGATGACCTGGAAGAAGGCAAGGATGAAGATGCCCACGGTGCCGACCCAGAAGTCCATGGTGTCCAGGGCGATCAGGCCCTTGGAGAAGTAGACGACAAAGAGCGAGCCGATGAGCGTGATAAAGCCCAAGAGCGCCACGGAGGCTTTTCTCCCGATGCCCAGGCCCTCCTCAAGCAGCGCGATGGCGGGCTGGAGCATGGAGAGCGAACTGGTTACCGCAGCCAGAAAGAGCAGGAAAAAGAAGAGAAACCCGACGAAGCGTCCAAGGGGCATCATCTCGAAGACCATCGGGAGTGTGACGAAGCCCAGCCCGAACGTCCCCTTGCCCGCGATGCCCGCTGCGCCGAGGAAGACGAACGCCGCCGGCACGGTAATCATGCCGCCCAGGGCGACCTCGCAGAACTCGTTGCCCGCGCAGCTCGTCAGCGATGAGAGCGCGATGTCGTCGTCCCGTCGGAGGTAGCTGGAGTAGGTGATGATGACGCCAAAGCCCACGGAGAGAGAGAAGAAGATCTGCCCGGTGGCTTCGAGCCACATCTGGCCATTGGCGAGCGATTCGAGGAAGGTCTTGTTGGTGGTGTGCGCGTTCCAGAGGTAGCCCAGGCCGTTGAGCACGTTGAGGTCGGGCCTGGACGGGTCGGGTGTGCCGAGCGTGAGCACCCGGATGAGAACAATGATCGCACAGACCACGAGCATGGGCATGGCGATGAGGCAGAACTTTTCGATGCCCTTGCTGATCCCCCTGAAGATGAGGGCAAAGTTGAGAACGAAGCAGATGAGCAGAAAGATGACGGCTGGCGCGAGGGTGCCGTGCTGCGCGACGAGCAGGCCGTTGCTGCCGCTGCCGATGAAGTTGTCGAAGAACTTGCCGTACTCCGCGGCGTCTTTGCCGAGCGTGAGTTGGCCGGTGAGCATGTACCAGGCGTAGGCCAAACACCATCCCTCGATGAAGACGTAGTACATGTAGATGACCACGGGCACGAGCAGCCCGAGCACACCGCAGTAGGGGGCCAAGGGGTTTTTGCGCCAGAGGGTTCTGTAGATCCCGGGGGTGGAGTTGTAGCCCTTGCAACCGCCGAAGCGTCCCATGGCCCACTCGGCCCACGCCAGCGGGATGCCCAGCACGAGCAGCGCGACGAAGTAGGGCACCATGAACGCGCCGCCCTCATATTGGGCCGCCTTGCCGGGGAAGCGCAGGAAGTTGCCCAGCCCCACCGCGCTGCCCATGACCGCAAGGATGACGCCCAGGCGCGTGCCCCACCGTTCCATCTTCGGTGCATCAGAGGGCTCTACCGGTGTGGTTTCCGCCATGCGTGTTTCCGTTTCGAGATGTGGACCGCCCGAGGAACCCGTGACCGCTGTTGCACAAGTTAGCCGGTGGGTGCGAAAACGCAAGAACCGGGGTCGACTAAGCGTGCCTATAACACCTATCAAAAGGCATCCAGACGGTTACATAAGGTCCGTCGGCAGCGGGGAAGTAACCGCAGATTGCACAGATCACGCAGATTCGAGGCAGATTAAAGGCTGATGTCCTCTGACATCAATCTGTATCGATCTGTGAAATCTGCGCAATCTGCGGTTTCTGTTTCGACGCGCACGACTTTCCCACGCTGGCATCGTGGAACATGCTGTCAGGGATTCTAAGTAATCAGGCTGGCGCGTAGGCTCGGCCCTTCCACCCTGAACTCTTGCCCATCATGCGACGCACGAGAGCGACCCACTGGATGACCAGCAGCAAGGTGATGCCGACCGGGTGCAGCAGTGCGCCGAGGAGGCTCTGACGGTAGCGGATTGTCATGAACAAACGTGTTGCGATCAGCAGCACACAGACAGTGCACGAGGCAAGGACAAGCATGTCGCGGGGTAATTCGCCCCACGGGGCATTGCCAGTTAGCCACCACAGTGTCACAACGAACGGCTGGGCCTGACCGACGCCGAGGATCAGCGTCCACCACGGCAGGGCGGCCCGGGTGGCCATGCCCTCGGTGGCGTTTTTGGTTAGACCCCGGAAAACCTCGCCCGCGCCGTGATACATCCGGCAGCGTGCGAGCGATGTCGCATCGAACAGGTCGGTCCGGTAGCCTCGGGCACGGAAGGCGCGGGGCAGCATCAACCCGTCGTGCAGGGAGGAGCGGATGGCCGCGTGACCGCCGACGTGTGTATACGCCTCGCGTCGGGTCACGAAAAACTGCCCGCAACCCGCGCCGAACGAGACGCCCGTGGTTTGACGCATCCACTTCATCGGCAGGTAGCCCAGCAGCACGAAGTGGATGAGCGGGATGAGCAGCTTCTCCATGAACGACCCGGTGGCCTGGCGCGGGAAGCCGCTGACAAGGGCGGCGCCGCTGGTGTGCAGGAAGCCCGCTGCGCGTGCGAGGGCGTCGGGGGCTAGCTCCACGTCGGCGTCGATGAAACACAACACGTCGTGACGCGCGAGTTTGGACAGTTCGTAACAGGCGTGCTGCTTGCCGCACCAACCCCCCGGGAGGGGCGGAGCGGTGGCGAGGCGCAGGCGACCGTCACGCTCTGCGATAGCCTTGACGATCGACGCGGTGGCGTCGTCGGAGTGGTCATCAAGCACGATGATTTCCAGGTCCACGCCCACGCTTTGCAGCGCCGCCTCGACGCAACGCCGGATTGTTTTTTCTTCGTTGCGTGCGGGGATCAGGAGCGAAACCCCACCGGTATCCGAGCCAGCCTGTTTCATCGATCCGGGCGCACGATAGAGCGTGCTGTTGCGGAGCACCATCACAACGGGCAAGAGCGCCAGGGCGAGATAGATAAGCAGCAGCGTGTTTTGCAGGATCATGGGGTGGCCCCGTGTTCGGAGCGGAAGGGTTTGCGTTGGATGCGGGCCACGCCCGACCGCCACAGATCATAGGCCACGTTCACACCCGACCGCCCGCGCAGCAAACTCTCGAAACGTGAGGCGTCGCGCGAGAGCGCGTCTTGTGTGAGCTGGTCCATCGTCTGTGTCATGCGTTCTTCGAGGAGCGCTTGCCACTGGGCGTTGTCCCGGTCGGCGTGCTCTTGAATCTCAATCGGCTGCCCGAATCGCACGAGGGCCTCGGGCTTGCGTTCGTCCCAGAAGGGGTACTCGACCGCCAACGGCAGGACGGTGCCGTTTGATATTTTTGTGAGCAGGTGGGCAAGCCCCGGTCGCAGTGATACAGGCCGCTCCCTTGGGTCGGTGAAGCGGCCCTGCGCGGTGATCCACAGGGCGTGGCGGGGGGATTCCAGGATCGCCCGCGCGGTGCGGATAAACGTCACCCCACCGCGAGGCGAGTCGGGCTGGATGCCGAAGAACCCGACCTTCTCGAAGAAGCGGTATTTTTCGAGCATCACCGCGTCGATCGGCGCGAAGTGCGTGCGTGGCTTGAAGTAGACCTGCGAGAGGTGCAGGCAGACCATCGGGTCCCACCACGAGGGGTGGTTGAGGTAGACGATCAGGGGTTGGCCGTCCCGAGCGTGAGGCTGACCGTCGCGCGCGATGCGTACGCCGTGGAAGTGCTTGCGCAGGAAACGCCCGCCGTACCACGCAAAGGCCCGGTGGACGCGCGCGTTCACGACCGGGACGCGGTGTAACAGGTTGTTGGCGGCTGGTGGCATACGGATGGGATGTCCGATTTCAGATGCAAACCATTGATGATTGATAATTGATGATTGATGATCTGAAATGTCAATTGAGCTGTCGCCCGCCTTTCACACCGTGACCGCCTCGGCGGTTTTGTGGACCACGCCGTCCTTGTCGAGCGTGTCGCCGGCGATGTAGCCCGACATGAGGACCATGGGCATGCCGGGGCCGGGGTGGGCGGCGCCACCGGCGAGGTAGAGGCCCTCGACGTCGGGGCTGCGGTTGCCGGGCTTGAAGGCGCCGAGGAACTTGCCGTGGCTGGCCAAGCCGTAGATCGCGCCGTTGAGCACGCGGTAACGGTCGTGGATGTCCTGCGGTGTGAGGGCAGCCTCGTAGACGATGCGCTCTTCGATGTCCTCCATGCCCGCGGTGCGTTTGAGTTTGTCGAGGATGGTCTGCCGATACCCCCGGAAGAGGGAGCCATTCGTTGCCCAGTTGTGGTGATTGCGGAGGTAGGGGGTGTGGACGAGGACGTAGAGCGCCTCGCCACCCGCTGGGGCCACGGCCGTTTCCGTACGTGCGGTGGCGGCAAGGTAGCACGTCGGGTCCGGCGCGGGCTCGCCTTGCTTGTAGATCGCGTCGAACTCCTCCTCCGGGTCGCGTGAGAAGACAAAATCGTGGTGGGCGACGTGCTCGTAGGCTTTCCTCAGACCCAGGTAGAGCACGACGCCCGAGCAGGCCGGCTCGTAAGACCGTCTGCGCTCGAAGCGTTCTGCCACGTCGCCGCCGACAAGTTCACGGTGTGTGCGGACCGCGTCCATGTTCGAGACCACCGCGGACAGTTCAATCTTCTCGCCGCTGTCCAGCACGACGCCGACGACACGGTGGTGGTCTATGACAATCTGTTTGACGCCGTTGCCCTCGCCGGTGTGGAACCCGACGCCTAGCTCGGTGGCAAGTTTTGTCAGCGCCTCGGGCACCGCGCGTGTGCCGCCCATCGGGTACCACACGCCGTCGTGCGTCTGCATGTGGGCGATCGAGCACAAGATCGCCGGTGACGCGTAGGGCGACGAGCCGACGTACTGCGTGAAGTGGTCGAGCATCTGGCAGACCCGCGCGTCGGGGACATATTTGCGGATCGTGCCGGCCACGCTCTGGCCCATCCGCATCGCCATCACGTCCTTGAGCGTCTTGATGTCGAAGGTCGTGCGGGCGTCGAACATGTCGCGGATCGAGCCGATCGGCTTCCAGAAAAAGAATCGGTCCGAGATATCACGCAGGCGTTGCGAGTAATCGACGAACCGGGCGTAACCCTCCGCGACGCCCGGGTCGGCGTTGAAATCCCCGAGCGTCTTGCGCATCGCGTCGGCTTCTTCGCGCAGGTCGAGCACCGAGCCGTCCTCGAAGAAACATCGCCACTGCGGGTCCAGACGCACGAGGTCGAGGTAGTCTTCGGTCTTACGATCCGCCTCGTGGAAGATGCGGTGGAGGACCGAGGGCAGCGTCAAAATCGTCGGCCCCATGTCGAAGCGGAATCGGCCGATCGGTGAGTCGCCGACAAGCTGCGCCGCCTTGCCGCCTAACCAGGTGTTGCGCTCGAAGAGCTTGACGGGGTATCCGCGTGAGGCCAGCGTGCAGGCCGCGGCCAGTCCCGCGAGTCCGCCGCCGATGACGCCGATGGGCTGGTCAAGGTTTGGGGTCATGTTGTGTGTCCGTGTGGGGGGGGATAGATGGGGTGGGGTGTTCGTGGATGAACGGCTCATTATCGCGGCGGGGATCAACTTCAACAGGTGTCCGATACGCTGTCCCAGCCCCCGGCTGTGTGCGACACCCAGGTAGTACGAGAGCGCGGTGTGCTGCGCATCGGTCATCGTGTCGAAGTGCGGGCGGAACTTGCCGTGGTGGGTGCAGAGGGTTTTGGTAACGGTCATCTCGAGCAGCCCCTCGCGTCCACGTGTGACACCGAAGCCGCTGCGGCCGCGCCCGCCAAAGGGCACGCGCGGGTCGGCCATCGGCGCGATCAGGTCGTTGACCGTCACGCAGCCCGCGTTCACACGCGTTGCAAAATGGCGGGCCTCGTCTTCAGGACCGAAGACCGACGCCCCCAGCGCGTAAGCACACTGTGCCGCACGCTCAAGCGCCTCGACACCGCTGCGCACCGGGACGAGTGACATCACCGGCGCAAAGACATCTTCACGCAGGACCGCACAGCTTTCGGGAACACCGGCGAGCACCACCGGGGTGAAGCGATCAGCATCCGCGGCCCCCGTGACAACCCGAGCGCCTGCCGACACAGCTTCCTTGACCAGTCTGCACGCCAATACCGCCGCATTGGGTTCCACGTGCGTCGGAGTGTGTGACGTGAGCAGCTTACGCAACCGGTCTTCCAGCGCCGCGGCCACCGTTTGATCGACGAAGACCCGCCTCGGCGCGACGCACGTGGCCGACCCGTTGAACGTCAACCCCCACGCCAGCGCTCGGGCGGTCATCTCGACATCTGCCCCCGGCAGGACAAAGCACGCGTCGCAACCGGAGAGCTCCATCACCGCCGGCACGAGTTTGGGTGCCAGCACCCCGAGCACCGCCTCGCCCGAACGGGCAGAACCGGTGAGCACCACCTTGTCCACACCCGCGTCGATGGCCTGCCGCGCCGCTTCGACCGATTCATCGAGCACCCCAAAAAGATTCCCCGGCAAGCCGGCCCCGGCAAGCAAACGCTCAAGTATCCGCATCGGCTCCAGACCCCCCGCGCCGGGCTTGACCAACACCGCGTTCCCCGCAACGAGCGCTTGAATCGCCTGCACCCCCGGAAGGGTCAAGGGATAGTTTGACGGACCGATGATGAGGATGACGCCCAGGGGTTCGCGTCGCACTTCCGAGGCGACCCCCGTAAGCCACGCCGGCCGACCATTGCGCCCCAGGCGTCGCGGTCGCAACAGTTTGTCAGCCTCACGTTCGAGGAATCGGCAGGCATCCGCCATCGGCAGCACCTCGGCAACGAGCGTCTGGCCCTTGTGTGTGCGCTGCGGCAGTTCGACCGATCCGCAAAGCTTCTCATGGTGCTCCGCGATCAGGTGACGCAGGTTCTTGACCACGCGCAGGCGATCCCGCACGGGCTGTTGCGACCACGCCCGCTGTGCGCCGCGTGCCTGGGCCAGACGGTGTGCAACAGAGCCGTGTGTTTGACTCTCCACCGGCTCGTGCGGGACGCCGTCCAGTGTCATGTCGTGAACGATCACGTTCATAGGACCGCCTTGGCCACGGGGGTCTGACACGGGCTGGGCATGACGTGCCGGTCTGTGACACACGTGCCCACGCCCAGGTCTTCCAGGATCAACCCCGAGGTGATTTTGGACGACTCGAAGATCACGGGCAACCCGCTTCCTGGGTGCGTGCCGCCGCCGACGAGGTACATGCCGCGCACGTCCTCAAAACGATTCCGGGGGCGGAGGTGGAGCATCTGATCGAAGCTGTGGGCGAGGTTGAATGTCGCGCCCTTGTGGATGGCCATCTCACTCTGCCACGAGGCGGGGGTGAGGATTTTCTCGTACCGCACGCGCTTCTCCAGCCCGTGCAGCCCGATCTTTTCGAGCTGCGACATGACACGCTTGCGGAAGTGAGACACTTGATTAGACCAGTCCACATTCGGGTGCTCGTGCGTCACGGGCGCCAGGACGTAGAGCGTGCTCATCCCCGCCGGGGCGAGCGTCGGGTCGGTCACGCAGGCGTTCTGCACATAAAAAGAAGGGTTGTCCGAGAGCGTGTGCGATTTTTCGATCTCGTGCAGGTTTTTTTCGTAGTCCTTGGCCAGGAAGATGGTGTGGTGGGCCAGGTCGTCGAAGCGCCCCTCGATGCCCAGGTACATCATGAACGTGGAGCAGGAAAACTTTTTCCTGTCGATCTTCTCGTCACGCCAGCGTCTGCGCAGGCGGTTGGGGACCAGGTTCTTCATCGCGTGGGCAAAGTCGGCGTTGACCAGCACCGCATCGGCCGGGTACTCACCCAGTTCCGTCTTCACACCCACCGCACGGTCGCCCTCAAACATCACCCGCGTCACCGGCTCGTTGAGCCGAATCTCCGCGCCCTGTTGCTCCGCCACGCGCGCCATCGCCGCCGAGAGCGCCCCACACCCGCCTATCGGGTGATACACGCCGTATTCGTATTCAAGGAACGAGAGGATCGTGAACAGGCTGGGACACTGGAAGGGCGACATCCCCAGATACTTGCTCTGGAACGAAAACGACAACCGCACACGCGGGTCGGAGAAATATCGCTTCAGGTCGCTGTCCACACTCGACCACGGTCGAACCAGAGGCAGCGACCTTGCGAGCTTCGGGTCCAGCACGTCCAGCCAGGAGTTGAAAGGCCTTTGCAGGATCGGCCGAAACGCCTCGAACTTCTTCCGGTTCTCCGCGAGGTACCTCTCAAAGGCCTGCGCATCACCGGGGCAGAGCGAGGCGATCTGCGCCTTCATGCGTTGCACGTCGCCGGTGGCTCTGACTTCGCCGCCCGCTTCAAACACAAGGTGGTACTGCGGGTCGAGCCTGCGCAGGTCCACTTCATCGCGCAGGTTCCGCCCGCAGGCCTCAAAGATTTCTTCAAGCACACGCGGGTAAAGAAAGAATGTCGGACCGATGTCGAAACGAAACTCGCCGTCACCCGGCGCCTGCCCGACGAACGTGCCCGTGCGACCACCGATGCGGGGCTGACGCTCGAGCACCGTGACCTCGATGCCCGCCCGTGTAAGCAGCATGGCCGACGACAAACCACCCGGCCCCGCGCCGATGATGACGACGTGTTTACGTGATGCGCGCTGAATCATCCAGCCGTCCCCACATCCCGGCTGCAGAAGAGATACCCCGGGCGGAGGGACCCGAACGCGAAGTCCGCCTGAGGTGCCCAATCATAGGCACCCCCGGAAGTGAAAAAGCAAAAGCAATAAGAAAACAATCGCGGACGAACGCCCAGCCTCTCCGAGGCTGGGTCCGGGCGTTCCCTGTAGGCCCGTCCGATAACCGCCTGATTCTGTCAGCCTTGATCCGTGCCCGATAATCCGTCGCCGGATATTGGGTCCGCAACCACCTGAAAAATCGCTCAAATCCGCACGTTTTCAGGGGTTGCAACCACCCCTTGACGTTCGGTATGTTTTAGGTTAACGTATACCGAACAGATTTGTCGATAAAGTTTCAAGGCTTGTCATGGTGATGGTCGAAGGTCAACCCGGGCAAAGAGACAGGACCCCTACATGTGGGGCTTTGCCTTTACGACCACCCCAAGGGAAACCCAACCGGAGACCCCATCATGGCAAACCCGATTCTCATGCTCGGCCCAGGCGGCGACTACACGCACACTTACCACGCACGTGGCACCTCGCTCGTCAAAAAGACCCATTCCGCCCTCGGCCATCAGAGCGACGGCGAATCCGCCGGCGGCTTTGCGATGTGGACACGCCTGCGTCGTGGTCGGCAAAACCAGTCCCAGAACTCGCAGCCGACCCCAACCAACGTCCATACGCTTGCGTCCGATACCTACGAGCACGAGTCCAACACTCTGCCCACGGGTGTCTACGACAAGACCGGCCACCTCTCCTCGCCCGCACCCCACGCCGACATCCCGACCGAAGCGCTGCTCTCGCCGCGCATCGTCGTCCGCCTGCCGGAGGCTGCCCTGTCGCACGCCTCAACGGTTCACACCCCACCCAAACCCTCTCACCACGAGGTACACCATGTCGCCCCCTCTAAACCCCAACCTCACCCCCAAGCAGCTCGATATCCTGATGCGCATCCGCGAGATGCGTTTGACGCGAGGCTATTCCCCGACCATGCAGGAATTGGCCGACGAACTGGGCGTCAGCAAGGTCACGGTCTTCGAGCACGTCGAGGCCTTGATCCGAAAGGGAGCGCTCCTACGCGACAAAAACAAGGCTCGCTCTTTGGAGATCAACCCCGCCTTCAAACTCCCCAGCGAGGAGCGTAGCTCACGACTCCCCCTCGTCGGTGCCATTGCCGCCGGCTTCCCCATCGAAGCTGTCGAAGACCAGCAGACCCTCGACCTCGAAGACCTCTTTGCCCCACGGTCATCCCGCAAGACCAACTTCGTGTTGAAAGTCCGGGGCGACTCGATGATCGAAGAGCAGATCCGCGACGGCGACTACGTCGTCATCGAACGCCGGGACACCGCCTACAACGGCCAAACCGTCGTGGCATTACTCGACACCGGCGAAGCGACGCTCAAGAAGTTCTACAAGGAAAAAGGCCGATACCGCCTCCAGCCCGCCAACCCCGCCTACGAACCGCTCTTCGTCAAACCCGACGAATGCCAGATCCAGGGCATCGTCGTCGGCGTCATCCGCACATATTGATCGTCCCCCATTAGCCCGCCGTTCCACGGCGGGGGGTCACATTGAACAACGCCGGGGATATTCAACACAGAGATCACAGAGGACACAGAGAAAAACAAGTGTGACGTTAACATGCATTGACCAAGCCCCGTCCCCATTTAGCCCCGCCGCTCGCGGCGGGTGGGTGCAAAAACACTGCACGCATGATTCACCGCAGAGTCCGCAGAGCACGCGGAAAGGAATCAAGAGTTAGGAGATAGTAGTCGTTGACCGTTTAGCGGTTGACGTGAAGCGTCCCGTTCACCCACCGTCAATCGGGGCACTGACCTGGAGCATCCGCAGATTGTGCAGATGACCCACATTCGAACCAAACTATGCAGCGCAATCATCATGAACCACTCGAACCGTATATCAATAAGCTGCGTTACAAACGCAGCCAACTGCTCATCACCATTTTCGTCTTGCCGGTTCTTGGGATTATATTGGCCATTACTCCGTGGCTTCGCTTCTTCCATGTAGGTTTCGTTGAACTCGATCAAGGGGTATGGACACCCAGGCTCTCTCTTTGAGACCATCACTTTGTGTTTACAAAGTATGTCAGGCGGACTTATTGCTTTTGTTTTGCCAGTGTATATCCTTGCCGAACTCAAACTCATCCGTAAAAATGAAATCATTGTGAATCTTTGGGATCGAGTCAGGGAACTTGAGCGAGAAGTCGGTCAATTATCCTCCAAGTGCAATTCTCCAGATAACAGGCATCAGCATGCGGATGGCGGTACAACAAACTCAGAATAAAATCTGTGTAATCTGCGCAATATGCGGATCAACTCTTCTGACTTGACCCTCTGTGTTCTCTGTGCCCTATGTGGTGAATTCCTTTCCCTCCTCTCCGCGTCCCCTGCGACCTCTGCGGTGAAAATCCGTGATGTCACCCCCACCCACCAAAACCCGCTGCCCCTGGGCGAACGCCGAACCCGAACTCACCTACCACGACACCGAGTGGGGCGTCCCATCGCACGATGATCGGCATCTGTTCGAGATGCTCATCCTCGAAGGCGCTCAGGCGGGGTTGAGTTGGCGGACGATCCTCAACAAGCGCAAGAACTACCGCCAAGCCTTCGACTACTTCGACCCCCGGAAGATTGCCAAATACAACACCAGCAAGGTCGCGCGGCTGCTCGCCGACCCCGGCATCGTGCGTAACAGGCTCAAGATCGCCGCAACCATAGCAAACGCCAAGGCCACGCTCGAAGTGCAAAAAGAGTTCGGCTCGCTCGACATCTATCTCTGGTCCTTCGTCGGTGGCAAACCGATCGTCAACCGCCCGCGCACGATGAAGGACATCCCCGCAAAATCACCCCTCTCCGACGCGATGAGCAAGGCCCTGCTCAAGCGCGGCTACAAATTCGTCGGCTCGACCATCTGCTACGCCTTCATGCAGGCCGTGGGCATGGTCGACGACCACACGGTGGATTGTTTTTGTTCCAAGCGTCGATCCTGATCTTTTTCAAGGCCCCGCATGAATATGCGGGGTTTCCGAGTGGTCATACACACACACACACACATTTGCCCCCTTTTGCACGCTTCCGGGGGGGCCGGTATCCTGTTAGCCCTCTATGGCACGTACCAAGCAAATCAAGGCACGGATCAAGGCGGTCGGCAATATCAAGCGCATCACCAAGACGATGCAGATGATAGCCACCGCGCGGTTCCAGGCGGCGCAGCGCCGGGCGACGGCGACGCAGCCCTATTCACGCAAGATCACCGAACTTGTCGGCGAGCTGGCCTCCGCGGTCGGGTCGAGCGTTTCGCACCCGCTGCTGCGGGCCGAATCCAAGGCCAGCGGCAAGCGGTTGGTTCTGGTCATCACGTCCAACCGCGGCTTGTGTGGCGGGTACAACGCCGGCGTGCTCCGCGCAGCGATGGCGTACCGCCGTGACCACGCGGACACCGCGCTCGACATCGAGCTGGTGGGCAAGAAGGGCCAGGCCTTCTTGAAGTTCAACCGGGTCGAGCTGGCCAAGTACCACAGCCAGTTCGGCGACAAGCCCGCGTTCGAGGAGGTCGAACGGCTGGCCAACCGTTACATGCAGGCGTTCGGTGACAGCGAGTACGACGCGGTCGACGTGATCTACACAGCGTTCCACTCGATGTCGAACCAGAAGGCGGAGGTGATGAACCTGCTGCCGCTCGAGCCGCCCAAGGCCGAGGGCCAGACCAGGGCCGCCGCGACGACCGATTACGATTTCTCCCCCGCACCCGCCGAGTTGCTCAACGAGCTGTTGCCGATCACGGTGAAGACGCGGTTGTTCCAGGCTTTCAATGAGGCCACGGTGAGCGAGCAGATCGCACGCATGGTGGCGATGAAGAGCGCGACCGACGCGGCGGGCAAGATGGGCAAGGAGCTGACGAGAAAATACAACCGTGCCCGTCAGGCTGCGATCACCACGGAGCTGACGGAAGTCATCTCCGGCACCGCGGCGCTGGAATAAAAATCCATGTCAGACGAAGTCACGCCCAGCAACCGTGATGCAGCCGAGGCGCCGGTCGGGCCGGTGTCGAGGTGGGCGATCCACCGCCGGTTGTACGACTGGGTTTTGTCTTTTGCGCATCACAAGCACTCGACGACGGCCCTGGCGTTGCTCGCTTTTGCCGAGTCGAGTTTCTTCCCGATCCCACCGGACGTGTTGCTCGGCCCGTTGTGCCTGGGCAAGCGGAAGAGGGCGATGTGGTTTGCGATGGTGACAACGGTTGCAAGCGTGGCGGGCGCGCTGGTGGGGTATGCGATCGGGCATTACGGGTGGGAGGCGCTGCGTGAGGTGATGTTCACGTATGTGCCGGGCTTTTCAGCCGAGAAGTTTGAGACGGTCAAGGGCCTGTACGACCGGTGGGGTGTGTGGGTGCTCTTTGCCGCTGCGTTCACCCCGATCCCGTTTAAGGTCTTTACCATCGCGGGGGGTGTGTTTGACCAGCCGTTGGGTCTGTTTGTGGTGGTGTCGATCGTCGGGCGTGGGCTACGGTTTTTCATGGTGGCGGGTTTGTTTTACTGGGTCGGTCCCAAGGCCCTGCCGTTCATCGACAAGTATTTCAACTGGCTGTGCGTGGCGTTCGTGGTGCTGCTCATCGCGGGCTTTGCGGTGGTCAGGTTGCTGCATTGAATCAGCGAGACGGGTGGACATACGCCCCGCGCTTCTAAACGCAATGCGCCAACCCCCGGGGGCTTTGGTATCCTGCCCGGTCTGGCATGTTCATCCTCAAGACGCAAAACCTCGTTAAACGCTATTCCGGTCGGACGGTCGTGGACAAGGTCTCGTTCGACGTGTCCGAGGGCGAGATTGTCGGTTTGCTCGGGCGTAACGGCGCGGGCAAGACCACGAGTTTCCGCATGACCGTCGGGATGATCCGGCCCGAAGAGGGGACCATCATCTTCAACGGCGACGACGTGACGAAGCTGCCGATGTTCAAGCGTGCGCAGCGTGGCATGGGTTATCTCGCGCAGGAACCGAGTGTTTTTCAGCGGTTGAGTGTGCTGGACAACCTGTTGGCGATTCTTGAAACGCTCAACCTCAAAAAAGCGCAGCGGCTGGCCCGTGCGGAGGAATTGCTCGGTCAGTTCGACCTGGTGAAAAACCGCAGGCAACTGGCCCGCACGCTCTCGGGCGGTGAGCGCCGCAAGCTCGAGATCGCCCGTGCCCTCGTGACTCAGCCGACGCTCATCCTCCTCGACGAGCCCTTCTCCGGCGTCGACCCCGTCGCGGTTGAAGAGCTTCAGGGCGAGATCCGCAGGCTCCGCAGGCAGCACGGCATTGCCATGCTCATCACCGACCACAACGTCCACCGCACGCTCGAGATCGTCGACCGGGCCTACATCATCAACGAGGGCCGGGTCATCAAATCCGGCACACCCAAAGAGATCATCAACGACGAGCAGGTCAGGAAACTCTATCTCGGTTCGACCTTCAAGGGCGACGAGTTCGATGCCTGAAGTTTTAGCCTGACATTTCGTTTGTCATGGATTTTCGTCTCATGCCAACCGGTCACGACAACTCAGGCGCTGCCCGCTCGACCTCGCCGTGGTGGGTCAGGCTCGTGGTCTATACCGTGCTGGTGGTGATCGCGCTGCTGGCGATCCGCGTGATCGACGCGCACGTGATGGCCACGCAGCGGGCACAACAGACAGGCGCCACGCCGCTGCCGTGAAGCCGATCACACCTTCATATTTGATCGGTTGTTCAACGCTCGCCAGCGAGCTTGAAGAGTGTGCCGGACGGTGATTCACTGACCACTTGCCACCGGGCTTCACGGGCAAGTTGCACGAGGCTTGCCGTCGTCACCGCCTTGTCGTAGCCATACGTTTCATGAAGACGGGACAGTTCACTCCAACCGACCCAGACGTGGGTGATGCCCGTACTGACAAGTTGTTGTGTGGCCCGGCTCGGGTCGTTGTGGGTGTCACGCAGTATGTCGCCCAGCACGTCACGGTCGAAGGCGCTGTGGTAGACCACGGGGCGGTCGAGGTAGAGCAGCGACGAGACATCGGCCACGAGGAGTGTTTTCGAGTCTATGGGCAGTTGGTTGACCGGGTGGTCGCGCACCGCGTCGAGCGCCCCGATGAGCTGCCACGTCCCGAAGTGCACGGGGGTGCGCTGGCGCGGGTCATACACGGTGGGCCCCTGCGACCAGAGCGTGACGAGGCCGCTTACCGTGAGCAGTGCGAGCAGACCGATGGCGGTCACGGGCAGGACCCAGCGCCATTTTTCGCGTGTCATTTCGTCGATCCGCCCGAACCCGACGCCCACGATCACCGCCCCCGGAAGCAGAGTTGTGATCAGGAATCGGCTCTGCATGTGCGTCGAGTTCATCCAGAAGACGACTTGCACCAAGAGGATCAGCAGCATCGCGGCCACGGTCCGTCTCGCGCCGGGCGATGAGAGTGACAGGCCCATCGACACGAGCGCCGCGAGCCAGAACACGGGCAGGCCACCGGTTCGGTCGAAGCGTGCCACGTCGTAGCGCGAGTCCCCCTGTCTCGCAACACCGCCCACAGAGCCGAAGCCTGTATTGAACAACCACTGTCGGCTGAGTGTGGCAAGCGCGTCGGGTGGTTTTCGCTCCGGGGTGTGGACCTGTTGCCACTTCTCGGATTGTTCGCTTGACCAATGGCCCAGCCCGAGCGTTTGCGTGGCAAAGGGGAAGACGGGGTTGCCCGACCATGCGGTGTTGCGCACCAGCCAGGGCGAGAGTGTGGCAAACGTGGCCACCACGACGACCCACGTCGACCGTGTGACGCTGTTCCACGCGGACTTCTGGTTGGCTTGATTGAGCCTTGTGGCGTAGACCAGCACGACGGGCAGCGCGACCATCGGCCCGGCGGTGAGTTTGCACAGTGTGGCACAGCCGACCATGAAGCCCACCGCGCAGCACCCGCGCCAAGTTTTGCCGACGTCGCTGAACATCAGCCACAGCGCCGCCGCCCCAAACGCCAGGACCGCCATCTCGTCATACGCCAGGCTGCCCGTGATGAGGACCCACGGCAACGCGAGCAGGGCCGCCGCGCCGACCGCGCCGCCCGCCTTTGAGCCGAACTTCGACGCCAGCGACGCCACCACGCAGGCCGCGTAAACTCCCAGCGACGCGTGAAAGAGCGACATGGCGTAGACGTGGTCCACCACCGAGCCGGTCATCGAACCTAACAAAGTGTAAGTCGATTCGACAAGGTTGGGCAGGTAGCTGTAGACGTTGTGGTACAGGCCGTGGATGCTTCCGGAAGCGAGCCATTCGCGCGGGAGCTGGAGGTGGTAGGTTTTCACGTCGTAGGCAAAAGCCTCGACCGACCAGAGTGTGCCCGGCGGGCAGGCACAGGCCGTGAGCAAGACCCCGACGGCGGGGCAGGCGAGCAGGGCGCTAAGGGTCGGCTTCCAGGTCAGAGCGTGGCGGGTTTTGATTTTCCATGCACCGGTTCGGGCAGCGTAAACCGGAACGATTAACACGCCCAAGCCGACGAACGACCACGCCCATCCGCGACCAACAAGGCCCGCCACCCCCAGGCACTGGCTAAAAAGCATCCATGCCCCCATGCCCAGGCCCAACGGGATCAACGCATCGACATTGTCGTTGTTGGGCAGGAGCACCCGCTTGACAATAAGGCCGAACCCCAGCGCCGACAGCCAGATCAGCGCGACCCACGCGCCCTGCGTCAGAGTCATCGCAAGCACGCGCACAAAGGCGGCGGGTTCAACAGGTGCGACCCCCTCCTGGCTTGCGACCCAGATGCCTATAAGAACCAGCAGCCCCCCGGCCGCGAGCGCGGTCGACAGCCCGGTCGCATCGCCCCGCGGTTCTTGTGCGCTCGTGAGTGACACCGCCTGGGGTTCACTTGTTTTCATGGGCGTTGGAAGGATCGTTTGTGTCCGCAATCTCAGCGTCGAGTGCCTGGCTGTCTTCCCTGTCGTCAAGGTCGAAGAGCCTGCGCAGGGCCGCGGCGTAGAAGCCCAGCGGCACATCGCCTTTTTCCTGGTCCAGTGCGGAGATCGGCATGTGCAGGATCTTGTTGATGACGCGGTGCGTGTGCTCGCGCACCAGGTCGCCGGCCTGTTCGGGTGGGGCGCCGGCGAGCTTGCGCAGTGTCCGCTCCTGCTCGGCCATGCCCACGTCGTGCAGGCGCTGGCGAAGGTTCTTGATGAGCTGCCCCACGTCGCGGTGCTGGACCTGGTGCAGGCACTTGGCAATGGCGTCCCTGACCATCGCCTCGGCGCGGTCGACGTGCTGTTGCCTGCTGCTGCCGGTCTCGTCCACCACGCGCTGCAGGTCGTCGAGGTTGTAGAGATAGATGTTACGCAGCGACCCGACCCCGGCCGCCACGTTGCGGGGCACGGCGATGTCGATGATGACCAATGGCCTGCCCCGGCGTTGACGCAAGAGCGGCGAGAGGCGCGCCTCGGTGACGATCGGTTGGGCTGAGAGAGCGTTGGTGATGAGCACGTCGGCCTCGACGAGCAACTGGTCCATTGCGTCGAGCGGGCGGGCGCCGCCCTGTTCGGGCGTAATGCCCAGGAGTTGCGCCAATGCCTGGGCGCGTTCGAGCGTTCGGTTGCACAGCCAGAGCCTGCGCGGCTTATGGGGCACGAGGTGGCGGAGTGTGAGTTTGGCCATCTCGCCCGCGCCCAGCGCGACGACGGTTTTGTCGTCAAAACGCTCGAAGACCTGCTGTGCAAAATCGACCGCGATCGACCCGACCGAGACGCGCCCCGCGTCGATGCCCGTCTGCGAACGCACGGTCTTGCCGATCGCCAGGGCGTCCTGGAAAACCTTGTGCAGCACCGGCCCGACGCTCTGTTGCTCGCACGATGTTTCGTAAGCCCTGCGGACCTGCCCGATGATCTGCGGCTCGCCCAGCACCATCGAGTCCAGCCCGCTGCACACGCGGAAGAGGTGGCCCAGCGCTTGCTCCTGTTCACGGTGGACGGTGGCGGCCGCGACGCCGGCGCTCTCCAGCCCACGGCAGATCGCCAGGTGCGTGCGGACCTCCTCGGCGGTGGGCGGCCCGTGCGAGGGTTTGGCAATGTAAAGTTCGGTCCGGTTGCACGTGCTCAGCACGACGAGTTCCGCCCGGGGGAATGCTTTACGGAAGTGCTCGACGAGCGCGCGCTGCCCCTCGGTGTCCAGAGCCAGCCGCTCACGAAACTCGACCCCGGCGGTGTGGTGGCTTGTGCCGACCATCAGGACACGCATCAGGGCGTCTCCTGTGTGGGGTGGGGGGGCTGTTGAGTCGTATCAGGGTTATGGGTTCCCATCGGTAGCGCCGTGGCCACGGCAAAGGTCGCAATCAGCAGCACCATACCCGCGATGCTCATCCACGCGGCGCGTTTGCCGCGGAACAAACTTGTGTATCGCACGTTCATCACCAGCGCGTAGAGCAGCCAGACGAGGGTGGAAAGGATGATCTTCGGCGAGAGCCACCAACCCGGCGAGTAGTGGTCCGGGTGCGACGAGATGATGACCAGCCCCATGACCAGGCCAAGCGTCAAGACCGCAAAGCCCACGGTCGACATGCGGACGATGAAGGTCTCGATCGATTCGAGGCTTGCAAACCGGCCGGGTCGGGCCACGCGCGTCTTGTCGTGCAGCCGGCGCTGGGCGACGAGGTACATCATCCCCGCGATGCTCGCCAGCGCTAAAAACGCGCTGCCGACGTAGACGGCCGCGAGGTGCAGCGTGAGGTAGACCGACGCGATGTTGAAGACCTTGAGCGTCCACGCGCTGGCACAGATCGCCCACAGGAGCAGGAACGCCATCACCGGCAGGGCAAAAGCCGACACCCCGGGAAGTCGGGCGCGCGATTGCAGGTAGACGACGGTCGCACCCACGAGCGTGGCAATCAGCAGCAGCCCGTCAACGTGCGCGGTCAGTGGTGCCCAGCCCTGCGTGACGAGCGTCTCGCGGTAGATAAAGACGCCCGCCGTGCCCAGGGTACACAGCAACGCAAGCGTGTTGAGCGTGCCGTCGGTGTTCGGCGTGGGCTTGTTGATGCGCAGACGCAGCAGGGCCAGCACGCTCGCGGCGCACGTAGCCAGCGTCAGCACGGAGATGGCAATTGTGACGGCGGTTTCATGCATGGTCGGTCGCTATCCGGAGACACATCGGTCAGCCCCGATGGGCAACTCATCTTCCCGCATCCTCGGGCGGTTGTCTACGCGAGTCCTCTGCGAGGACCGAATCGCAGAATTGCCCGAGTGCCTCAGGACCACCCGTGCGCAACGCGTGCATCGCTTCGGGAGACGCAAAGCGTGCGAGGGTCGTCTGACGCAAGCGGGTGTCGGCGATCCGAGCCTGGGCCTTGGCGCGGTAGGGGGCAATGGTTTCGAGCAGCGTTTTCCAGTGCGGATCGAGGTGGGCCAGAAGCTCGTCCCGGATCGTAGCCGCCGCCGCCGCGGAGATGCCGGACGTGTGCACACTCAATGTGATCGGCCCGGCGTGCTCGTGTGCCGCCACGGAAAAATCGCCGGAAGCCGGATCGTCCGTGCGGTTGACCAGCGCGCCGTGTTTACGGGCTTCGTCGTGGACGAACTGATTGACGTGCGCGTCATCGGTGGCAATCACCACGACAAACACACCGCGCAGGTCGTCAACCTCAAAGCCGCGTTCGACGCACGTCACGGGCAAAGCTTTGATCCGCACGTCCATTGATGGCGCGACGACCGTGACCACCGCCCCGGCACGGGTCAACCCCTCCGCGCGACGCAGTGCCACGCCACCGCCCCCCACCACGAGGCACCGCTTCCCCTCCACGCGCAACATGATCGGCAGGTCGGACATCGCTGTGGATTTTACTTCGGTTTGCCTCCCGGTGGCACGTGGGGCTTGGGTTTCTACAATCACTTCATGCCCCGACCCGAAACTCCCTCCGCGATGGCCCGTCTCATCGACGCCCTGACCAAGCTCCCCGGCGTCGGCAAGCGGTCGGCCCAGCGCATCGCTTTCCACCTGCTCAAGGCCCCCCCGGAAGAGTGCGCCACGCTGGCCAAGGCGATCTCGGACTTCCGCAAGGATTTGCGGGTCTGTTCGGAGTGTGGCAACCTCACCGAGGCCGACCCCTGCCCGATCTGTGCCGACCCGCGGCGCGAGACTCACACCTTGTTAGTCGTCGAGCAGCCCAACGATGTGGCCACGCTCGAAGCGACCGGCCAGTACCACGGCCGCTACCACGTCCTGATGGGCAGGCTCGCGCCGCTCGAGGGCATCGGTCCCGGCGAACTCAACATCCACACGCTCGTCGAGCGCGTCAAGGGCAATAAGATCAAGGAAGTGATCCTCGGCACCAACCCCACGCTCGAGGGCGACGGCACCTCGCTCTATCTTGCCAAGACGCTCGAACCCCTGGGCGTCCGTGTCACGCGCCTTGCACGCGGCCTGCCCACCGGCACGAGCCTCGAAGTGGTGAGCAAGGCGGTCCTGGCCGAGGCGATCGCCGGCCGGGGCAAGTTATCCGACGGGACACATTGAATGTCGAGGTTTGGATGATCCACGAAGAACCGGCGATGCCATCGCCGGCTTTATGTCAATACTCACGTCGTTGCCGAGCCGGGGGAATGTCCAACTGCTTGCGGTACTTCGCCACGGTTCGACGCGCGATCTCGATGCCTTGCTCTTTGAGTTTTTCAACGAGTTCGTCGTCGTTGAGGGGGTTGGATTTGTCTTCGTTTTTGATGACTTCTTCGAGCTTGGCCTGCACAGCGGTCCAGCTCATGGCGTCGCCGGCCTGGGTTTCGGTTCCGCCGGAGAAGAACATGCGCAGGGGGAAGATGCCGCGCGGGGTCTGGATGTATTTTTCCGCCACAGCCCGGCTGACGGTGGCGACGTGCAGGCCCAGTTGGTCGGCCACGAGCGTCATGGGCAGGGGCCTGAGGTGTTGCGGACCGAGGTCGAAGAATTCGCGCTGCGCTTCGAGGACGACGTGGATGACGCGCATGAGCGTGTGCTGGCGCTGCTGGATCGCGTCGATGAGCCAGCGTGCGTTGCGCAGGTTGTTGCCGACGAAGTTGCGGGTCTTCCTGTCGGTGTTGGGGTCGCGCGACATCTTGATGTAGTTGGTGTTGATGTGGAGCTGCGGCATCCGATCACCGGCCAGCCGTGCGACGTAGCGGTCGAGGGACTCGTCGTACTCGACGATGGCGTCGGGTGTGATGGTCTGCGGGCTTTCAGAGACGAGGCTGCGGCCCGGTCGCGGGTCGAACTGGCGAAGGTTGGCAATGGCGCGTTTGATCTCTTCAACGTCGACGCCCTCGTCCTTGGCAATCTTGGGCAGGCGGTTCATCTCGATGTCTTTGAGGTGCTCGGTGACGAGTCGGCGTTCGAGTTTGAAGTCGGCCTGTTCACCCTCTTGGAGCAGGGCTTTTTCTCGGGCGTTGATCTGGAGGAGCAGGCACTCCTGCAGGTCGCGGGCGGCCAGGCCGACGGGCTCGAGAGTGCGCTGGAGCGAGGTCAGCGCGGTGAGCAGCAGGTCACGGTCGACGCCGGTGGGGGTCTGGTCGACGACCTGTTTCCACTCGGTGCGGATGTAGCCGTCGTCGTCGATGAAGCCGATGAGGTAATCGCCCGCGGCGCGGAGGTGGGGGGTGGATTCGACCATGACCCACTGCGAGAGCAACTGGTCAGCCAGGCTCTGGGGGCGCGAGGCGGTGTTGGCCATGGCGTCGAGTTTGGCGTCGCGTTCGCCGGTGTCGCGCGCGGGGTGGTAGCTCTCGCTGGTCTCGTAGGTGTTGTCGCTCCAGCTCTCGCCGTATTCCTCGGAGATGTTGGAGAGGCGCTCGAAGTCTTCGCCCGAGCCGGAGTCGGTTTTCTGGTCGGTGAGGACCAGTTCCCGCTCACCCTCGGTCGCGTCGCGTTCGACCTGCTCACGTTCGGCTTCGAGGTCTTCGAGTTCGAGGCCGGCTTCGTTGAGTTCGAGCGTGGGGTTGGAGGTGAGTTCCTGTTCGATGCGGGCTTCGAGGGCCTGGGCGCCGAGTTGGAGGATCTCCATGCTCTGGATCATGCGCGGGGCCAGCTTCATCCGCTGGTCCATCCGCATGTGTTGTCCGGCGTCGATCCGCATCCTTGGGTTCCGGGGGTGTGATACTCTGGGGCGTTTAAGATCCGGGGTGTTTAACTTACGGGGCGTTTAAGTTCCGGGGGTGTTTGGTTTCCGGAGGTGATATTAGTCGAAAACGAGGGGCTGTTGGGGATATCGGTCAGCCCCGGCACGAGAATTGCTGTGTTAAGACATTTTAGGGGTCCTTCAATGCGTAAGCGTGTGCCAATACGGGGGATGCCTGCGGGCCGGGCCGGGCGGACGCTTTGGCTGTGTATTCTGTGGTGGAAAGTCGGTCCGCAATCGTTATGATGCGTCGCGGATATCCGATGGATATCGGGTCACGCCACCTTAGCTCAGTGGTAGAGCAATGCTTTCGTAAAGCATAGGTCGTGGGTTCAAATCCCACAGGTGGCTTTGGCGGGCGACGGGTGGGTTCGCTCTCTTGGCTGTGAGTTTTACGTGAACCCTTGACCCCGACTCAAACAAACAGTAGACTCTTTGATCCTATGGCACGCATCCCAGCCCATCTCCGTACCGCGCCACGCGCGATCCTCCCGGTTCGCTGAGCGGACGACCCGCACCCCCCCGGAAGTTACCCCTGTGTCCATTTCGCAGCGGGTCGATTGAAAACTTAAAATCTCCAGTCTGCGGTTCTCGGTTTACCCGCCGAGATTTTGCCCCTAACGCTCAATCGCGGCCGGCCAAGCGCCGGCCCTCAACAGGATCACGCCATGACCACCACACGACTCAACGCCTCCGAGATCACCGCCAACTCCGGCCAACCCACCGATAAATACAAAGGCCTCACCGGCGCGCAAATCTTCCACGAGATGATGCGCGAACACGAAGTCAAGCACATCTTCGGCTACCCCGGCGGGGCGATCCTCCCCGTCTTCGACGCCATCCACGAATCACCGCACTTCCGTTTCATCCTCTCCCGTCACGAACAGGGCGCGGGGCACATGGCGGAGGGTTACGCGCGTGTCTCCGGGCGCGTCGGCGTCGTGCTCGTGACCTCCGGCCCCGGTGCGACCAACACCGTGACGCCGTTGCAGGACGCGCTGATGGACGGCACGCCGATCATTGTTTTCTCCGGTCAGGTCGCCACCGCCGCGATCGGTTCAGATGCTTTTCAGGAAGCGGACATCACCGGCATCACCCGGCCGTGCACCAAGTGGAACGTGCTCGTCAAGCGCGTCGAAGACATCCCCCGCGCCATCAACCACGCCTTCCACATTGCCACGACCGGCCGACCGGGCCCCGTGCTCGTCGACCTGCCCAAGGACGTGACCGCCACGGTCCTGCGTCAGCCCACCTATGACAAGGTCCACCTCCCGGGCTACCACATCCGGGAGCTGGGCACTTCGAGCGAGATCGCCCGCGCCGCCGAGATGATTAACCGCGCCAAGAAGCCGTTGTTCTACGTGGGGCAAGGCGCGATCCTCTCCGGAGCCGCCGCCGTGCTGCGCGAGTGCGCCGCTATGGCCAACATCCCCGTGACGACGACGCTGCACGGCCTGGGCGCGTTCGATGAGCACTCGCCTCTGTCGTTGCACATGCTCGGCATGCACGGGTCGGCCTACGGCAACTGGGCGATGCGTGACGCCGACTGCGTGATCGCGGTGGGCGCTCGGTTCGATGACCGTGTGACCGGCAACCCCCGGAAGTTTGCACCGGCCGCTCGCGAGGCTGAGCGACTGGGCACCGGCGGGTTCATCCACTTCGACATTGCACCCGAGAACATCAACAAGTCCATCCCCGTGACCATCGGTGTCGAGGGCGACGCGAAGAAAAACCTCGAACTGTTGTTGCCGTTGCTCGAGCCGCGACCGCGTACGGAATGGTTGCAGGAACTTAGCCAATGGAAGGCTGAGCACCCGTTCCGTTACAAGGACGACGACCGCGAATTCCACACCAAGCCCCAGGCGGTCGTGGAAGAACTGCACCGCCAGACCAGGGGCGACGCGATCATCACGACCGGCGTCGGTCAGCACCAGATGTGGGCGGCGCAGTTCTATCGCTTCCGCCACCCGCGGCAGTGGGTCACGTCCGGCGGGCTGGGCACGATGGGCTACGGCGTCCCCGCGTCGATCGGTGCCAAGCTGGCGTCCGATGCGTTCTGTGGGGGTAAGCCGGTCATCAACATCGACGGTGACGGTTCGTTCTGCATGACCGCGATGGAGATGGTCACCGCGGCGCAGTACAAGGTCAAAGCCAAGACCATCATCCTCAACAACGATTTCCAGGGCATGGTCAAGCAGTGGCAGGACCTGTTCTACGAGGAGCGCTACAGCCACACGCAGATGCACAACCCCGACTTTGTGCGCCTGGCCGACGCGATGAACTGCAAGGGCTTCCGCTGCACGAAGAAGGCTGACCTGCCGAGGGTGATGGGAGAGTTTCTGGAATACGACGGGCCGGCGGTGCTCGATGCGATGGTCGAGAAGCACGAACACGTTTACCCGATGATGCCCGCGGGCAAGACGGTGGACGACATGGTGCTGGGCAAGTTCGATTGAGCGGACCGTCGTCTCTAATCTCCCCTCCCTCTTCAGAGGGAGGGGTTGGGGGAGGGTGTGTTTGGCGCTTAGACCGCGGTGTATCTCAGAAGACATCCCCTCCCCCAGCCCCTCCCCTTGAAAGGGGAGGGGAGATCAAACTCGCCAGTAGCTCTAACCCCGTCGCGCACGTTCAATCCTGCCAGACCAACGCGGGTTCCGTGCGACCTTGCGGCGGGAGGTTATCATCCATCTCATGGAGGACCGGCCACGGATAAACTTTTCGCCATGTTCTTTGGGGGAGTCGCCTGCATGATGCCGTTGATCTTCATTGCCTTTGTCGTGCTGGTGATCGTCCTGATTGTGGCGGGTCAACAGCAACAAAAGAAGCGCCGAGAGGCGTTGTCGGCCTGGGCGGCATCACGCGGCTGGACCTACAGCGAAGCCAAAGACCGCTCGTTCGATGAGCGATTCGAGGGGTTCGGCTCGTTGCGCAGCGGGAGCAACCGTTACGCCTACAACATCATCACCGGTCGGCTCGACAAACGCGACGTACTCGCTTTCGACTACCACTACCAGACCACCTCCACCGACAGCAAGGGCCACACCACGACCCACCATCACTACTTCAGCGCGGTCATCATCCACGCCGCGCAGCCGCTCAAGCCCCTGATGATTCGGCCCGAATCGGTGCTCGACAAGATCAGCGGTTTCTTCGGGTACGACGATATCGACTTCGAGTCCGCCGAGTTCAGCAGGGCTTTTTACGTCAAGTCCCCCGATCGCCGGTGGGCCTACGACGTGTTGCAGCCAACCACGATCGAGTTTCTCCTCCAGGCGCCGCGTTACGCCATCGAGTTCGATCCACAGCGGGTCATCGCGCGGAACGGGCGTCTGTTTGAACCCGACGGTTACGAGTCTGCGATCAGCGTGGTTGTGGGGGTCCTCGATCGGCTGCCCGGTTATCTCAAAGACTCACACGGAGCCGATTCATGATCGAGATACCCGGTCTGCTGTGTTGCGGGTTGGTCTTCCTGTTGCCCTTCCTCTGGCTGGTCGGCACGTATAACGGCCTGGTCCGTCTGCGTCAGCACCTGCGTGAGAGCTGGGCGGGCATCGACAACGAACTCAAGCGACGCTACGACCTGATCCCCAACCTCGTCGAGACGGTCAAGGGGTACGCTGCGCACGAACGCCAGACGCTCGAGCGCGTCGTCGAGGCCCGCAACCGTGCGGTCAACTCCACCGGCTCTCCCGCGTCGCAGGCCCGAGATGAGAACGAACTGGTCGGCTCGCTCAAAGAGATGTTCGTCGTCGTCGAGCGTTACCCCGACCTCAAGGCCAGCGAAAACTTCATGCAACTCCAGAAAGAACTGGTCAACACCGAGGACCGCATCGCCGCGGCCAGACGCTTCTACAACGCCAACGTCCGCGACCTGAACACCCGTATCGAGGTCTTCCCCTCCAACCTCATTGCGTCGATGTTCAACTTCAGGATGGCGGAGTATTTCGAGATTGAAGACGCCTCCATCCGCATCGCGCCACGCGTCGAACTCAAGTAAAGATTCACATCTCAACACGGGGTCAGGGCGGACACATACAATCCTGGCATGAAACCGCTCGCCTCTGTGATCCTCGTGGTCTGTTTCATGTCGCTCACCTGTCACGCACAGGAACTTGACACGCGGCGCGTCTTCGAAAATGTGCGCCTGCACCGCCCGCTCTACCTCGCGCCCGTCCCCGGCGACCGGGATCGTTTGGTCGTGCTCGAACAGGACGGCGTGGTCAGCACCATCGAATACCGCAAGACCCCGGCTTTGAGCAACGCCTCACTCGACATCCGAAACAAAGTCCTGCGCAACGGCAACGAGGAGGGCCTGCTCGGGCTGGCGTTCCACCCCGACTTCACGAAGAATCACTTTGTCTATCTTGTCTACTCCGCCGACAACCCCCGGCGCAACATTCTCTCGCGGTGGAATTACAACACCGATACACACACCCTCGACCCACAGAGCGAGCGCGTTATTCTCGAAGTCAACCAGCCCTGGAGCAACCACAACGGCGGGATGATCGACTTCGGGCCCGACGGCTATCTCTACTATTCCCTCGGCGACGGCGGCGCGGGCGGCGACCCACGCAACAGCGCACAGAATCTCCACAACCTGCTGGGCAAAATCCTCCGCATCGATGTCAACCGCGAGGAGAACAACAATCGCTACGCCATCCCGAACGATAATCCCTTCGTGAACGAGCCCGGCGCGTGCCCCGAAATCTACGCCTATGGCCTGCGCAACGTCTGGCGGTTCAGCTTCGACCCAGACACCGGCGACCTCTGGGCTGGCGACGTCGGACAGAACGCGTGGGAAGAGGTGGACCTGATCGAAAAGGGCAAGAACTACGGCTGGCGCATCCGGGAAGGCAAGCACGACTTCAACAGGCCAGGATCGGGCGTGCCCGACGACCTGGTCGAGCCGATCATCGACTACCCACGCGGCGAGGGCATCTCCGTCACCGGTGGCTACGTCTACCGCGGCAAGCAAATCCCGTGGCTGACGGGGGCCTACATCTACGGCGACTACGGCTCGAACAAAATCTGGTTGTTGCGTTACGACAAGACCCACCGAGCCGTCACCGAGAACCGGTTTGTCGCGGTCGTGCGAGGCGTCTCGAGCTTCGGCCTCGACCACGACAACGAGTTGTACGCCGTCTCCCTCGACGGACCGATCTACAAGTTCGTCGGGAAGGAATAACCGTCCAGACGCCGGGGCCAACCAGAGCCGTCAGCAACGCATACGGTGTCTTGCTGTGTGCTCGGTTTCTCGGGGGTTCGTCCTCATGTTTGTTTATCGTGGTGATACAATCCCACGACTATGGCCAAGAACACTTCATTCAAAGCTTCCGTCACCGCGCCGCGTGGGTTCCGGGCGGGGGGGGCTACGTGCGGGATCAAGGCCTCGGGCAAGCCGGACCTGGCGGTGATTGTTGCGGATGGTCCCTGTGCCGCGGCGGGGATGTTTACGAAGAATAAGTTCCCCGGTGAGCCGGTGAAGGTCTGCAAGCGTCACCTGCGGACGGGGTTCGTGCGTGCGATCGTGGCCAACAGCGGGTGCTCGAATGTCTGCACGGGCGAGCGTGGGCAGCGTGACGCGCTGGAGATGTGCCGACTTGTTGCCCAGAGCTGCGGGCTGAAGGCCGGCGAGGTTTTACCCTGCTCGACGGGCGTGATCGGCAAGTACCTCCCGATGGAGAAGATCGGCCGGGGCATCCCCGCGCTCTGCGCCAAGGTCGGGCGGGGCACGGCGTTCGATCAGGCCGCGGCCGTGGCGATCATGACGACCGACCTCGTGCCCAAGTCGGCTGTGCGTCGTGTAAAGATCGGCGGCTCAACCGTCACGATCGGCGGCATTGCCAAAGGCTCGGGCATGATCCAGCCCAACATGGCCACAATGTTTGCTTTCCTTACCACCGACGCCCGCCTCACCCCCACCCAGTGCAAGACCGCCCTGCGCGAAGCGGTCAACACCACCTTCAACCGCCTCTCCGTCGACCACGACACAAGCACAAGCGACACTGTCCTGCTACTTGCGAGCGGGGCGTCATCTAACAAGGTGTTAGACGCCAAAGGCCTGGCCGCCTTCACCCGGGCGCTCACGGAACTCTGCGGGGATTTGGCCTATCAGATCGTCAAGGACGGCGAGGGCGTGACGAAAGTCGTGCGTGTGAGGGTGACGAACGCCCGTTCGCAACGCGATGCGGACAAAGTCGGCTACACCGTCACCGGCTCGCCGCTGATTAAGTGTGCCGTCCACGGGGGCGACCCCAACTGGGGCCGGCTCGTGGCCGCGGTCGGACGCAGCGGGGCCGCGATCAACCCCCGGAAGCTCTCGATCCACATCGGTGAAGTCTGCGTAGGGCGCGACGGGCAGGCCCTGACCCACGCCGTGAAGGTGCAGAACAAACTTGAGCAAACCATGAAGAAGTCCGAGATCACCTTCACCATCGACCTGGGCATGGGCAAGGCGTCCACGGAGTGGCTCGGTTGTGACCTGTCGAAGGAGTACGTCTCGATCAATGCGGATTACACGACGTGAAGGGGAAGAAGTGGCCGAGTGGCCAAGTGTTCGAGTGGTCGAGTGTCCCAGCGTCCTGAGTCGTCATCTTTGTCTTGTTTTTTCCCGGCCAATTGGCCACTGGACCACGGGGCCACTTCCCGCCATCTTCCCTACGCTATAATCAACGGACAATAGTATCCCTTGTAAACCCATGCCCCCCGATCCCGCTGAAAATCGACCGTTCTGGAAGCGCCATTTCGACCTCGTCACCGCGGTCGTCGGCGGGGTCTTCCTGATTGCGGGCGCGATCACGCACTACCTCGACGGCCCGCAACCCTTCCGCCTGGGCATGCTCGCGGTGGCTTACCTGCTCTGCGGTTGGGGCACCGCGCTCGACACTCTTCACGTCCTGCGCCAATTCAAGTTCGACATCGACGTGCTCATGTTCGCCGCGGCCATCGGGGCGGCCAGCCTCGGGCACTACGAAGAGGGCGGGCTGCTGCTCCTGCTCTTTGCCCTCGGTGGCGCGGGGGAACGCCTCGCACTCGACAAGGCTCGCGGTGCCATCAGCGCCCTCTCAAAGGTCCTGCCCGACACCGCCATCCTCATCGACCCCTCTTCCCCACAAGGCGAAAGAGAAGTCCCCGCCAATCGCCTCGGCCCCGGCGACCGTGTCCGTGTCCGCCCCGGCCAGCGTGTGCCCTGCGACGGACGCATCACCGAAGGCGCCTCGGCCCTGGACGAAGCCGCCCTCACCGGCGAGTCCATGCCCGTCGGCAAGACCGTCGGCGACGAGGTCTTCGCGGGTTCGATCAACCAGGACGGCCTGATCACCGTCGAAGCCCTCAAGCCCGCCCACCAGACCACCCTGGCCAAAGTCATCCGCCTCGTCGAAGAGGCCCAGCAATCCAAAAGCCCCACTCAGCAGTTCACCGACAAGGTCGAGAAGGTCTACGTCCCCTTCGTCATCGTCACCACGCTGCTGCTCATCGTTGTTCCGCCGCTGTTGCACATCGAACCCATGCGCGACCACGACAACGACTGGCAGGGATGGTTCTACCAGGCCATGGCGTTTCTCACCGCCGCCTCGCCCTGCGCATTGGCCATCGGCACACCCGCGTCGGTCCTCTCCGGCATTGCCCGGGCTGCGCGTGTGGGCGTCCTCATCAAGGGCGGCATCCACCTCGAAAACCTCGGTCGCATCCGTGCCATCGCCTTCGACAAGACCGGCACGCTCACGCTCGGCAAACACACCGTCACCGACATCATGGCCCTCAACAGCCAGCTCGACCAATCGGGCGTCCTGGCCCTTGCGGCCGGCGTCGAACGCGGCAGCCAACACCCCCTCGCACGCGCCATCGTCCGTGAAGCTGAGCAGCAGAACACACAGGCCATCGAACCCACCGCCATCGAACAACACCGCGGCCTGGGGATCACCGGCCAAATCCACGGCTCGACCGTCTGGGTCGGCAAGCCCGCCCTGCGTAACGGACGCCACACCGCACACATCGACGACGCCCAGCAACGCATCGACACCCTCGAATCCCAGGGCAAGACCGCGATGGTCGTCGGGCGTGACGACGAAGCGCTGGGCGTCATTGCCCTGGCTGATGCTGTGAGCGAGTCCGCCTCTTCAGTCGTCGAGAGCCTCCACCGCATGGGCATCCGTCGCACGCTCATGCTCACCGGCGACAACCCCCGCACCGCACAGGCCGTTGCCCAACACGTCGGCATCGACGAGGCCCACGCCAACCTCCTGCCGCAGGACAAGCTCGACCGCATCCGCCAGATCGAAGCCTCCGGCACGCCTTTGGCCATGGTCGGCGACGGTGTCAACGACGCCCCGGCCCTCGCGGCCGCAACCGTCGGCATTGCCATCGGTGGCGCAGGCAGCGGCACGGACGTGGCCCTCGAAACCGCGGACATCGCGCTGCTCGGCGGACAGATCACACGCCTGCCCGAAGCCGTCGGCCTCTCTCGCTACTCCCGAAAGATCATCACGCAGAACCTCGTCATCGCCCTGGGCACGATTGCGGTGCTCGCCCCCCTGGCGGCGCTCGGGCGAACGCCCATCTCCGCCGCGGTGTTTTTTCACGAAGGCTCGACCGTGCTCGTCGTGCTCAACGCCCTGCGCATCCTCGCATGGTCCCCCGGACGCTCGTCATAAAGCCCGCGATGCCCCCGGAACTATCGCGGGTCCCCCTGACGTTATGCGCCACACAGAAGACCCGCGATAGTTCCGGGGGCATCGCGGGCATTATGTGTGGGTTCCAGCGGGTACGATAGGGTCAACCCGCACGCGAGTGGAAGAACGTGGCCTGCAAACTTTCAACCTGCTGCTTGATCGCGGTCAACCTGCTCTGGGGTTGCGGCGACCGTTCACCCAACGGGAGCACGGGCGGGCCGACGGCGACCCATCCCACACAAGACTCGGCCTCGGCCACGCCCGGCACGTCACAGACCCCAGCCCGCACCGCCGCCGGCACAAGCCCGCACGGTGTCGATCACGGCTCGCTCGTCGTCGGTCAATGGCGCGCAGTCGGTGAAGTGCAGGTCCACCTTGCCAACCCGGCGGTACGCTTCCCGGACAAGAACCCGGGCGCCGTGCGTGACACGAGCGACGAAGCCCACCAACGGGCCGACAAGATCGCCATGGCGCTGCAACAGGCCGACTGGCGTTTCGAACCCGACGGCAAGGCGAACATGACATGGACCGACCCCGCGCTGGGCAAGCGCGTCGAGCTGACCGGCACGTGGTCCGACCTCTTCAACAGCCTCAATATCACACTCAACAACCCCGTGGTGACTTACAAACTGTCTGATGGTTCTCCCAACGCCCCGACCACCCTGCAAATCACCGGCAAGTGGCCGACCCCCGACATGCCCCGCATGTATCTCCAGGGCCACTTCTTCCACGCACCCGACGCCCAACCCCGCAGCACCGGCGGGTGTACGGTGGTTCTTGAACGACAGTGATGTGACGCAAGGGCCCGCATGGGAACCGCGAGGGCTCCGGGGGTATCGCGGGTCCCCCTGGCGTCATGCGCCACACAGAAGACCGGCGATGCCATCGTCGGCTTTATGGCCATCGATGATGCGGTACGATATTGCCCATCAGGCCCTGTAGCCCAACGGCAGAGGCAGGCGACTTAAAATCGCTCCAGTGTGGGTTCGAATCCCACCAGGGCCAGTTCGCTGTCCTCGGCTTCGAGCGCCGCCTGTTCGAGGGCGTCGAGTTCGCCGCAGCCGCCGATGATTTCGCAGGTGGCGCGTCGTTCGTGGTAGGCGTCACGGATGGCGAGGGCCAGTTCGAGCGAATGCGCACGGGCCCGCCGAAGGATCGAGGCGATCTGGTTCCGCAGGCCGACGCGTCGCAGGCGTGGGGCCAATTCGTCCTCGTGTCGGGCCAGTTCGTTGACGACACACCCCGGCACGCTGCGTGTCAGGACTACGAGGCCGTGCGCGTCGGCGGTGAGCTTGACCCCGCAGGCGTAGGCGGCGTACACCGCACGCTGGGCATCGGGTGAGAGGGGGGAGCGGTCTTTCACGCGTCACCTCCGTGGGCGTGGGGGAGGGTCAACGGCGGGTGGCTCGGGGTCAGCGGGAAAAGCAGAGGCACAGGCCCATCAGCCCGACAGTCAAGACGCCCGTGGCGTTCAGGAACAATGTGGCGTTCAGGGGTGTGCCTTTTTGTGTGTAAGTCCTTTGTATTTCCCTGACCGCCTTGATCGCCAAGTTCTTTGTGTTGGGGCAATGTGGCGTTGAGGTGTGAGAGATTGGGAAGCGACCACCAATACGGACCCAGAACGGACTTTCGATAAACGCGTATGTCGATGTCGCGTTTGGCGCGATCCAGCGTGCGTGGCGAGATGCCATGCGTGTCGCGGGCCTCTTCGATGAGTTCGCTTGCCAGCCGATCACCGTCCGCCAGGGCGTTGTTGAGCCAGTCCATCACGCGTTGGCGTTCGTGGCTGTTCGGGCCGGGCCTGCGTGTGTTTTGCCCGAGTGCCTCGTCGATGCGGACGGCGACGGGTCGGTCGTCCCACGCGATGTGGGCCTGCCCGTTGCCGATGTCGCGCAGCTCAAAGGCCAGCCCGGTCGTGTCGTTGCCGAGGTTGTTCTTGACCGGGAGCAAGAGTCGGCGTTTGCCGGTGGGGTCTTGTGGGTCACGGCAGACAGCCCACGCGGAGCGAGCGGCGGCCACAAACGCCAGGCTGCCCATGGCCCGGTAGATCGCAGCCCCCTCGCCCTTGCGCAGGTGGGTGACCGCCAGCACCGCCACGCCGAAGCGTGCCGCCAGCTCGCCCAGCGGAGCCAGCAGCGCCCGGACCTCGGCGTTGCGGTGTGAATCGGTCTTGCCGGTGTAGGCGCTGATGGGGTCGATCACCACGAGCCTGCATTCGGGCGTCTGTTCGATGGCGGATTCGAGCGAGGGGATATCCTCGAGCGTGAAGGGCGTCTGCGTGTCGCAGCCGGTCTGCGGGTCGAGGTGTCGCACGTTGCACAGGGCGTGGATGCGAGAGGCCTGGGCACCGGCGGCGTCGAGGCGTGGGCGGATCGTGTCTGCGTGATCGTCCTCAGCCGACAGCAGCACGACCCCGCCCGGCTCAGAGCGTTCATCGGGCGCGTCGGGCCAGCCGGCCCCGGTGCTGACCCGTGATGCCAGGTCCAGTGTGAGAAAGCTCTTGCCCAGCCCCGGGTCGCCCGCAAGGATCGTCAGCTTGCCCAGTGCGATGCGACCGGGCCAGAGCCAACGCACCGGTCGGGGTTGAACATCCGACAACCGCGTCATCACCGCCCGCGAGCGCAGCGGGGCCTCAGCGAGCCGACCCCGACCGTCCAACGCAAGACCGCCCCGGGCCATCATCTCCACGCCCCCGGCCACAAGCCTGCGAAACGCGTCTGGGTCGTGTGCAGCCGGCTCGTTGCCCGAGACACGTCCGGGCGACAAAGGGGTGGGGGCTGTCTGACCGCTGGGCGTGTCGTCAGCTTGCGGGGCGGGGGGTGAATCACGGTGCGGGAGGGGTGGGGTCATCTTTCGGGTCCTTGTGTTGTGTGAAAACACATAAGGCCCGAGCACCGCAATTGTGCGCTTCGGACGATCTCTCTTGTGTGAAATAGAGCATTCCCAACGGGGTTGAGAATAAGGTGTCAGGTACGAACGCCATCAACTTAAGCGGCAACGCTTGTGATTTCAAGGTGTTTGCGTAGTTGGTCGCGGGGTTGGGTCATGTAGCTGTAGCGGTCTTTCCTTCGTTTGACCACACGCGGTTCGTGTCTACCG
>WGMF01000032.1 GCA_016125215.1 Phycisphaera sp. | reverse complement strand
GAGGAAAGGCTCCATGATGGGATCGAATTGAAGTCGATGCAGGTCATGATTCGTTGCAGATCGCGCGGTTGATTGAAGTTAGAATGATTCTTGCATCAAACGTTGGGACAGTAGTGATGAATGATGATTGATGATCTCAAAGGCATCGTGATTCTCGGTTTTTCCTGGCGTCCTTGGCGGGCTTGGCGTGAAATATCCGGCCCCTATTTCAACGCTGACATCTGACCGTTGAGTGTCTCCAACTCTTTCTCCGCAGACACAAGCTGGTCGCGGGTCTGTTGGACGAGGTGGGCCGGGGCCTTGTCGATGTAGGCCTTGTTCGACAGTCGACCGTTGAGCGCAGCGATGCTCTTTTCGACATCCGCGATGCGTTTGGTTAGGCGCGCGCGCTCCTCGTCGGCATCGATCAGGCCGTGCAGATAAATTTCCATATCGCCTACGAGCGTGGCGGCGGCGTCGGCGGGCTTTTCGACCTTCGGGCCGATCTCACGGCCAATCGTGTTGGTGAGCGATTCGACAAGGTCACGGTGGGGCAATGCGCGCTGTGCAAGATGCGGCGGGGCCTTGGCGGACATCTCGACTTTCTGACGCGGCGGGACCTTGTACGTCGTCCGCACCTCACGGATCGCCCCGACAAACCCCTGCACCATCTCAAACTCGCGCTCGGCTTCCTCGTTGAGCAGCGACACCTCCACCCTCGGCCAGGCCGCCTTGATGCACAACTCGCTCGGTGGGATGGCCACCCCCGGGATGCTCCGATCCGCCGACGAGTGACCCAGCGCCTCCCAGAGTTGTTCGGTGATGAACGGCATAACAGGGTGTAAGAGTCTAAGGATCACGTCCAGACAGGCCGCAAGCACGCGCCGCTGCGCGGGGGATTGCTTCACCGTCGGCTTGATCGCTTCGAGGTACCAGTCGCAAAAATCCCGCCAGACAAAGTCGTACAACGTCTGGGCATACACGGAGAACTGGAACTGATTAAGCGCCATCGTCGCCGCATCCGCGGTGTGCGCAAGACGCGAGAGGACCCACTTGTCGGGCAGCGATAACGCCGAGGTCAGAGCCGGCGTGTCCCCACGCCGGTCATCGCCATCAGCAGGCGTCAAATGACTCAGCGCAAACCGCACCGCGTTCCACAGCTTGTTGGCAAAGTTGCGCCCAAGATCAAAGCGCGGCGAGGTGTTCCGCCCCGTCGCGGCGTCTTTCTCGACGGGCATGCGCACGTCCTGCGTGTGCGTCGTCATCGCTGTGAGCGTGTAGCGCATCGCGTCCGAACCGTGCGTGTGGATGATGTCGATCGGGTCCACACCATTACCCAGCGATTTGGACATCTTCCGCCCCTCGCCGTCCTGAATCATCGCGTGGATGAACACATCGGTGAAGGGCAGACACCCCCGGAAGTAGAGGTTGAACATCACCATCCGCGAGACCCAGAGCGTGATGATCTCCCGCGCGGTGCAGAGGACGTTGGAAGGGTTCCACGTCTTGAGTTCGGTTGTTTCGTTGGGCCACCCCATCGTCGAGATCGGCCAGAGCGCGGAGGAGAACCAGGTGTCGAGGACGTCGGGGTCACGGACCGCATTCTCGTCGAGAAATTGCTCGAGAGTATTATCACCCGCCTGAGGACAGTAATAATGCTCTATGCCGCCATCAGGTAGGGGACGGACGGTGTGAAGAATAATGACTTCACCCTGTTGAAGTTCAGGAAGTGGATTCCCAAATCGTATTTTTCTTGTTCGGAAGTTGATCAGATAGGGATTTGGTCGCCGTGTATCTGTATATTCCGGCCTTTTTAACACATGATTAAATTCTGTTAACAGATCAATCTTTGATTTCCACACCGGGATGCGATGTCCCCACCAGAGTTGTCGGCTGATGCACCAGTCACGGATGTTTTCGTGCCACCCCCGGAAGGTGTTGGCGTAACGCTCGGGGGTGAAGCGTAAGGTGCCTTCCCAGGGGGCGGCGCCTGCGGCAGGACCGGGGATGCCATCCCCGGCTTTATGATTGGAATATTGAACGCCCATGCTCTCCTGAGCATGGGTGCCCACGGACGGGAGTCCGTGGGCGTTCGGGGTTTCCAGCGCGCGTAACGCCGCGCCGGCGAGGCGGTCGTCGGTCACTTTTACATACCACTGGTCACTCAGGTAGGGTTCAACCGGCACATGTGAGCGGTAGCTGTGGCCGACGGTGTGGCGGTAGGGTTTGACTTCTTCTAACAGGTTGTTACTACGGAACCACTCGACGACGGCTTTGCGGGCCTCGAAGCGGTCGAGGCCTAAAAGAAACTCCGCGTCGCCTCCTTTGAAATCTTCCGGGGGCCAACCGTGTTGGTCACTGATCGTCCCGTCGGGGGCCATGATGTTGATCGTGGGCAGGTTGTGTTTCCTGCCCAGCTCGTAGTCGTTGGGGTCGTGGGCGGGGGTGACTTTCAAGAAGCCCGAGGAATATCTCGCTTTTTCGTCGCCGCTTCCGGGGGCGGGGTTGGGCAGCACCACGTACTCGTCTTCGATGATCGGCACCACGCGATTCACAATCGGCAGGCGGACCTTCTTGCCGCGCAATCCGGGGGCGCGTGGGTCTTTGGGGTTCATCGCCACGGCGGTGTCGCCGAGCATCGTCTCGGGTCGCGTGGTGGCCACGGTCACCGTGCCCGATCCGTCTTCGAGCGGATACTTCAGGTAATAGAAGTGCCCGTCGATCTCCTCCATCTCGACTTCGTCATCCGCCAGGGCGGTCTGTGTCGCGGGGTCCCAGTTGACCAGACGCTTGCCCCGGTAGATCAGGCCGTCTTTGAACAGGCGGAAGAAGGCCTCGCGCACGGCTTTGGCGCAGGTGTCGTCCATGGTGAAGCGGGTGCGCTGCCAGTCGCACGAGCAGCCCATGGCTTTGAGTTGGCCGAGGATGCGCTGTTCGTATTCATCTTTCCACGCCTGCACGAGGGCGATGAACTTTTCACGGCCGTTTTGGCCTGAGTCTTCGAGCTTTTTGTGTTCCTTGAGCGCGGGCTTGCCCTCGGATTGGAGGCGTTTATCGACAACGGTTTGTGTCGCGATGCCGGCGTGGTCCGTGCCCGGCATCCAGAGCGTGTTATCGCCGAGCATCCGGTGGTAGCGGATGAGGATGTCCTGGAGTGTGTTGTTGAGCGCGTGGCCCAGGTGCAGCGCCGCGGTGACGTTGGGCGGGGGGATGACAATGCAGTACGGCGCGCCCCCGGAAGTTGGGTCGGCGGCAAACGCGCGGGCGTCGGCCCAGCGCTGCGCGATGTGCGGCTCGACCTCGGCGGGGGCGTATTTGGGGGGGAGTTCGGTGGTCATGGCTTGCCGGTTGGGGGTGCGTTTCTCTTGATGATGTTTTTCGCGTCGAGCAGGTCCTGGTCCCGCGCGACGGATTGTTTGTTGCGGACCAGGTGGTCGCGGCCGAGGACGTAGACTTTGACGCCATCGATCTCGACCTCGACACGCTGGGGCCAGGCTTCATCGAAGCCCACCGCCGCGAGGGAGGTCAAGACGTCGATGCGTTGTGGCTCACAGCCCATCTGGTAGACCAGCCCCATGCGTGCAAAATCGTTTTCCCGCACGCCGGTGAGTGGGGCACCAAACTCTACGAGCGCCTGCCAGAGCCTGTTCGCGTTGTCGGGTGTCGGCCTGACCCAGATGTCGAGATCGCCGGTGGCGCGTGGCCGATCGTGCACACCGACCGCGTAGCCGCCGACGACGAGGAACTCAACGCCAAACCTTTGCAACAGGCCAAGCATGTCGCGGAAGTCGTCGTTGAGTTCGAGCTTCGGTGAGGAGGGCATAGGCGGTTCGGCTGATGAGGTCGACCATGAGGAAACGTTGAGCGGGCGTGGTGTTCCGCAACTCGGCCTCGTCCGCGGCGTCGGCCTCCTCGTGTGAGTTGAACTTGCGGACGGGCCAGTCACTGCGGTCTTTTTTGGCCATGAGGGTATTTTACAGGGATTGGGGGAAGCGGGTTTCAATCCGGGTGTGGGGGACCGGGGGATCGTGGGACCGGGGATGCCCTCGCCGGCTTTATGGTCTACTTCCGGGGGTTCGGGTTCCGGTGGCGGTGCCTATCGGCTCCGGCGTTTGCGTTGTTTGAACTTGGGGCGGTCGGGTTTGCTTGGGCCGGCGAGCCGGGGGGCCTGGCCTGCGGACATCGCCGCCAAATCCGCGCCGCCCATGCCGACCATCGATTTGAGTCGGCTCATCATGCTCATGCTGGCCATCTGTTTGCCCATCTGGCTGACCATGTTGAAGCCCTTGACGAGTTGCGAGACGTCCTGCGTGGTTGAGCCGGAGCCTTTGGCAATCCGTCGTCGGCGTGAGTTATCGAGCAAGTCGGCGTCGGCGCGTTCGTCTTTGGTCATCGAACGGATGATCGCTTCGGTGCGGTCAATCTGTTTGTCGTCGAGGTTGATGTCCTTTAGTTGCTGGCCGATCCCCGGGAGCATTCCCAGGAGAGATTTCATGGAGCCCATCTTGCGGATGGCGTGGAGCTGACTCAAAAAGTCCTCCATCGTCATCTTGCCCTTGGCCATCTTTTCCTGGAGCGCGGCGGCCTCTTCGGCGCTGACTTGTTCCTGGGCTTTTTCGACGAGGCTGACGACGTCGCCCATACCGAGGATCCGCGAGGCAATGCGCTGGGCGTGGAACTCTTCGAGCGCATCGAGCTTCTCGCCGACACCGATGAACTTGATCGGCTTGCCGGTGACGTGTCGCACCGATAGCGCTGCCCCGCCGCGCGTGTCGGAGTCGAACTTGGTCAGGATCACGCCGTCGAGTTCGAGCTGGTCGTTGAAGGCCTTGGCAGAGTTGACCGCGTCCTGCCCGGTCATGGCGTCGATGACAAGGAAGACCTGGTGCGGGTTGAGTGCGGTGTTGACTTGGCGCAGCTCGCCCATGAGCTGGTCGTTGACGTGCAATCGGCCGGCGGTGTCGAGGATAAGGAAGTCGACTTTTTCAGCGCGGGCTTTGGCGAGGGCGTTCTGACACACCTTGACCGCTACGCCCACCGCCTGGCCGTATTCCTTGCACTTGTCCGGCTCGGCGTAAAACAGGACCTTGCCACCTCCGGGGGCTTCGTCGCGGACCTGGTCGGCCAACACTTCGAGCTGCTTCACCGCGGCGGGGCGCTGCAGGTCGGCGGCGCAGAGCATGACGCTCTTGTTTTTCTTCTTGAGGTAGCCGGCGAGTTTGCCACACGTCGTCGTCTTGCCCGAGCCTTGCAAGCCGGACATCATCACGATGGTCGGCCCGGGGTGGACTTCCAATACACCGGGTTCCTCACCCTCGCCGGCCATGAGCGCCACGAGTTCGTCGTAGACGATCTTGACCATCTGCTGCCCGGGCTTGACGCTCGAGAGCACCTCCTGGCCAAGGGCCTTGGCCTGCACGGATTGACAGAAGGACTCGACGACCTCGTAGTGTGCGTCGGCTTCGAGCAGGGCGGTGCGGACATCCTCCATCGCCTCGCGGACGTTGGACTCGCTGATCTTGCCCCGGCCCGAGAGCTTGCGGAAGGCGTCGTTGAACTTGTCGGTGAGGTGGCCAAACATGGGGGATATCGTAGCAGCGCGGCGTGCGATGGGCAGAATGTGCCTTGGATAGAACCGGCAGGCGATACAGAAACCGCAGATTTCGCAGATGACGCAGATTCAGAGATCAAAACGAACCCCCGAGGCACCAAGGTCAGCGAGATTCATGCCGAGCGCTCAATCACCCAACGCTTCTCGGTGCTCTTAGTGTCTCGGGGGTTCATGCCTTGTTCTTAGCTGCCTTGCAATCTGCGTCATCTGCGAAATCTGCGGTTACTTCCCCGTGTCCGTTTCGCCACTGGTTTCCGATCGCGCATACAGGTGCAGCGCCATCGAGCCGTAGGGGTGGTGTTCGGCGTGGGCGTAGCCGACGGGGGAGGGGGGTTCGATGTGTGTTTCGGTACGCAGGACGCAGGCCCCGCCGGGTTCGAGGCGGTCGGCGAGTTTTTCGATCAGGGCGGTGACGCGCGGAAGTTTGTCGGGGTCGCTGGTCATCACGAACGGCGGGTCGCAAAACACCACCCTCACACTTGCGGGGGGCACGAGCACACCCCAGTTGGCAGCCAGCGAGTCGACCTTGAGCACCGCGGCCTGTGCGGTGAAGCCCAGCGTGTCGAGGTTTTTTTCGAGCAGTTCACGGATCGACCGGTCTCGCTCGACGAACGTGCAGCGGTCCGCCCCGCGCGAAAGGGCCTCCAACCCGAGGCTGCCCGTGCCCGCAAAAAGGTCGAGCACGTGACCGCCCATCAGCTCACGCGCGGTGAGCAGGTCAAAGAGGCTTTGTTTTACGCGGTCGGTGATCGGACGCGTCGTCCTTGCGTCGGGCGGGGCAAGGATTGTTCTGCTGCGATGGGTGCCGGCGATGATGCGCATGATTTATCTGGCCGATGGGTGGGTGGTACGGTTGGGCATGTTGTTTTATCATCGCGTCAACATGGCACGACGCAAGCAAGACAAGGCCCCGCACACCCAACCCCTTGCGCGCACCGCCGACAAGTACGACCTCTACCAGCGCTCGGTGCAGAACCCCTCGCACGAGACGCCATTTTTCAGACGGGTCTACCGCGACGCCTTTTCGAGCGACCCGAAAATCCTGCGTGAAGACTTCTGCGGCACGTTCGCTGTGTGTTGCGAGTGGGTTAAGGGGCACAAGGACCGCGTCGCGATCGGCGTCGACCTCGACCCCGAACCGCTCGAGTGGGGCATGGCCCACAACCTCTCGCGCATCCGCCCCTCGGCCAGGCCACGCATCACGCTCATGCGGGAGAACGTCCTCAAAGTCGCAGGCCCCAAGGCCGACATCGTCGCGGCGCAGAATTTTTCGTTCTGGATTTTCAAGACTCGCCCCGAGGTTGTGAGATACTTCAAAGCCATGCACCGCAACCTCGCCAAGCGCGGCGTCGTCATCCTCGACATGATGGGCGGGGGCGACTGCATCATGGAAGACCACACCGACCGCAGGCCCATCAGCGAAGAGCCGATCGTCGAGGGCAACCCGCGCCGATTTACCTACCTCTGGGAACAGGCCCGCTACGACCCGATCTCCCACTCGGCCAGTTTCTACATCCACTTCCAGTTCCGCGACAAGAGCGAGATGAAACGCGCCTTCGAGTACCACTGGCGGTTCTGGACCATCCCCGAAGTCCGTGAGATGCTCGACGAGGCCGGCTTTGCCGAGTCGCACGTCTACTGGGAGGGCACCAACAAAGAGGGCGAGGGCAACGACGTGTACCGCAGACGCATCAGCGCCCCGTCGGACAAGGTGTGGATCGCGTATGTCGTGGGGGTGAAGAAGTGAGTGTCAACAATCTGGGGGCGTCGATACAGAAACCGCAGATTTCGCAGATGACGCAGATTTTCAAGGCAGATGAGAAGAATGAATTGCCACCGAGACACCGAGAGCGCCGAGAAGAGTCGGGTATACATGTGCATCGCATCCTTCTCGGTGTCCTCGGTGTCTCGGGGGTTTGATCGCTTTGCTCTGAATCTGCGCAATCTGCGAAATCTGCGGTTTCTGTATCGAGGCCCCGTCTGTTCCCAGTGACCTGTTTATTTGAGGTACTCCATAAGCCTCTGGTATCCTCTTGCCCCACAGCGTCACTCACCAGTCACCAGTTACTATTCACCCGTCACCAGTCACCCCATGCGACTTCAAGCCCCCAAAGGCACACGTGATTTTTATCCCGACGACTGCGCGTGGCGCAGCTACCTGCTCGACGCGTGGCGGCGCGTGTCGGTGCGTAACGGGTTTGAGCAGGTGGACGGGCCGATCTTCGAGACGCTGGACCTTTACAAGGTCAAGTCGGGCGAGGGGATCGTCAGCGAGCTGTTCCACTTCACCGACCGGGGCGAGCGCGAGCTGGCGATCCGCCCCGAGTTCACACCGACGCTGGCGCGTATGGTGGCGGAAAAGGCAAGCAGCCTGCCGCGCCCGATCAAGTGGTTCTGCACGCCCAATCTCTGCCGTGCCGAGCGGCCCCAGCGCGGGCGTTTGCGCGAGTTCTGGCAGTGGAACATCGACATCCTCGGCCTGGAACCGCCTTTGGCCGACGCCGAGTGCATCTTCACGGCTATCGACCTGTTAGCCGAGTTGGGGCTGACGCCCGAGCAGGTGCGTGTGCGCATCAGCCACCGCGCAACCGTGAAGCACATCCTCTCGCGCATCGGCGTGAGCGACGACAAGATGCTCGACGCTTTCAACCTGTTAGATCGACGTGACAAGGTCCCGCCGGACGAGTTCACCAAGGGGGCTGCGGCTTTGGGCCTGGACGAGCCGACCGTGGCGCGTTTCGACCAGACCTGCCGACGGAGATACGACGCCAACGACCTGGCACACCTCCGCCGATCGATCGGCATGGAGGACGATTCTGATACGGATGAACTTGGCGCGTTGAATGAACAGCTCAAGGCGTTCGGCGTTGCGGATTGGTGTGAGTATGACCTGGGGATCGTGCGGGGTCTTGCGTATTACACGGGCACGGTGTTCGAGGTCCACGAGGTCAGCGGCGCGGAGCGAGCGATGGCCGGCGGGGGGCGATACGACCAGCTCATCGAGCTTTTCGGCGGGCCGTCGATGCCGGCGGTCGGCCTGGGCATGGGCGACGTGGTGCTCACCAACGTGCTCATCGACAAGAAGCTCATCCCCAGCCAGTACGCGCCCCGGCCGGACGCTTTTGTCCTCGCGGCTTCCGAGGGTGCGGTGGCTCAACTTCCGGGGGTGGTGGCGTCGCTGCGTCGATCCGGCCTGCACGTGCGCATGAGCTACAAGGCCACACGCAACGTGGGCAAGCTGCTCAAGGATGCATCAGGTTGTAAGGCCCGTTACGCCATCATCCTCAGCGACGACACGGACGCAGCGCAACTCAAGTGCCTCGACACCGGAGAACAACGCGACGTGGCGATCACTCAACTGGCGAAAGAGATGAAGCAGTAGCCGCAGATGAACGCAGATGAACGCGGATAAAGACAGAGAGGTGGACGGGGTCACCGGATTTTCGGGATTGACGGGAACAGAACTGAATTTATTGACTTGATCCCGTTCATCCTGATCATCCTGTTATCCTGTCTACATGTTTTGTTTGGGATTTCATCTGCGTCCATCTACGTTCATCGGCGGCTAAACATCATGGCTCAGCGGCGGTTCCATTACGACGCGGCGTTCGAGCGTTACCTGCGTGACCGGACGGTGCCCTATGTCGCGGTGGACGAGGCGCGGCGGGCGCTGGACGCGGGCAGGCACCCGCCGGTGTCGCTCAAGAGTTTTGATTTCGTCGTCTACTCCGAGCACGGCCCGAACCTGCTCGTGGACGTGAAGGGACGCAAGCACACGGGCAGGTCGCGCAAGAGCCTGGACAACTGGGTCACACGCAACGACGTGGAGAGCCTCGAACGCTGGGAAAACATCTTCGGGGCCAACTTCCGGGGGGCGTTTGCGTTTTTGTATTGGTGCGAGGCGTCACCCCCGGAGGCGTTGTTCCAGGATGTTTTTACCGTGGGTGAGCGTTGGTACGCTGTGCTGGCCATCACGCTCGACGACTACAAAGACCACATGAAACAACGCAGCCCGCGCTGGGATACCGTCTCGATACCCGCACAAGACTACGCCAGACTCTCCAGACCCATCACAGAGTTGTTGTAGCGATTCGGAACCCTGACCCCGTCTGTTCGTCTAATTTCTGACGCTGTCGTCCGTCCATTAACAGGAGAACATTCATGACCCGCAGATTTTGCCTGTCCCTGATGGGTGTTGCGTTGTTCGCCACGGTCTCGCGGGCCATGTTCATGCCGCCGGAGCTGGCGCCGGTGGATCGGCTCGTGGCCAAGGCGACGAAATACATTGAAGCCCACCCCGACGACGCGGACGGGCAATACACGCTCGGTCGCATCCACTACCTGGCCTACACGCAGAAGTCGCGCGCGGTGCCGTCGTTTGAATTCGGCAACAAACCCGAAGGCAGCAAGCCCGACATCCCCGCGGACTGGGCGATCTACAAGAGCTTCTACCAGCAGCAGGCCCTCGAAGCCGAAGCCAAACGTCTTGCGGACGAAGAGCTTGCCAAACAGGGGCTGGACGAATCCAAGGACGGCAAGGCCTACGCCCGCGCGTTTGGCAAACACTACAAGGCGCTGCAGGACGCCCACTGGCAACCGCCCGAACCCCCCGCCGAGGAACTCGACCACCATGCGCAAGAGGCGGTCCGCTGTTTTCTCCGCGCGGTGGAGATGAAACCCGACAACGCCCTTTACCACATCGGCCTTGCGAGTATCCGAGAAGAGTACGCCCGCCGTGCAGGGGAACTCGGCCTGGAACCCACGAGCTTGCAGGTCGTCCACAATCCGGTCCAGAAGTTTGACACACAACGCTGGCTCGAAGCTTCACTCAACAGCTATATGCAGGCCTACGAATTGAGCGCCAAGAGAGACGCGGCGCTGGATACGCAGCCGATCGCGGGCATCACTTCACTTGTGAGCCATGGTGCCGCACAGGGCGCACTGCGCGTGGCCAAGCTGCTCCCGGATGGTGCGCTGGACGATAAAACACAAGCCAAGCTCACCGCCCACCTCGACAAGCTCAAGGACCTGCCCATCGGTGCCGTCACGCCGATCGTCTTCGACATGAATCAAACGCACGACACCGATCAACTGCGCCGCTGGCTCGAAGGCGGCGAGATAGTGAATTTCGACCTCGACGGCGACGGCCTTGCGGAGCAGCGCCACTGGCCCCGCGCCGGCACCTGCCTGCTTGTGTGGGACCCGATGCACACCGGCCGCGTCACCTCCGGCAGACAACTCTTTGGCAACGTCACATGGTGGCTCTTCTGGAACGACGGCTTTGGCCCGCTCGCCATGCTCGACGACAACGGCGATGGCGAGTTGACCGGCCCCGAGATGCGCGGCTTGTCCGTCTGGTGCGACGCCAACGGCAACGCCGTCTCCGATCCCGGCGAGGTCGTGCCCATCGAAAACACACCGATCGTCAGCCTCTCGGTCCACGCCCTGTCCTCTGCCGATGACGCCCATCAATCCCCCGCCAACCCCACGGGCCTGCGCCTGCGCGACGGTCGGGAGCTGCCGGTCTATGACTGGATCGCACCGGCGGCGGGGACGGACCCGCGGTAAGGTCACGAGGGTCAATTTCCGGGGGCCGTGGGGGTGTGTTAGTATTCGTCCCCCATGACCGATCCGACCGACGAGAAAAAGCGATCTTATAAACAGACGCTCAACCTGCCCAAGACGGCGTTTGCGATGAAGGCCAACCTCGTGCAGAACGAGCCGGCCTCTCTCAAGCGCTGGCAGGACGGCGGCCTGTACCGGGCGATCCGCGCAGCACGCAAGGGTTCGTCTAAATATGTGTTTCACGACGGGCCGCCTTACGCCAACGGGTCGATCCACCTCGGGCACCTGCTCAACAAGTGTCTGAAAGACTTCGTCGTCCGTTCGCGCACGATGATGGGCTTCGACTGCCCCTACATCCCCGGTTGGGACTGCCACGGTTTGCCCATCGAGCACAAGGTCATGCAGGAGCTCGGCGAGAAGGCCAAGACGATGGAGGCCTACCAGGTCCGGCGCAAGTGCCAGGCTTACGCTGAAAAATTCGTCAAACTCCAGGGCGGGCAGATGCAGAGGCTGCTCACGCTCGCGGACTACGACCACCCCTATCTCACGATGGACCCGGCTTACGAGGCGGCGTCGCTCGAAGTCTTCGCGCAGCTTGTCGAGAAGGGTTTGGTGTACCGCGCGCTCAAGCCGGTGCACTGGTCGATTGCCAACCAGACGGCCTTGGCCGAGGCGGAGCTGGAATACGAGGACCGCAAGGACACGAGCATCTATGTATTGTTCGACGTGACGACACCGACGCCGTTGCACGAACCGGCGAAGCTTGGTCCGAATGCCCCCGTGCAGCTGATGATCTGGACGACGACGCCCTGGACCCTGCCGGCCAACCTCGCGGTGGCGGCGGCACCGCGGGCGTTGTACGGTCTATTCAAGTGTGAGTGGCAGGGACGTACGCACCACGTCATCCTCGCGGACGACCTTGCGGACAAGGTGCTCGCCACCGGCGGCGCGACGGATGTTCAAAGGCTGGCGACGTGCAAGGGTGAAGAACTGCACAAAGCGGGCGTGAGATACCGTCACCCGTTCATCGACCGTGTCTCCCCGGTGGTGACCGCCGATTACGTCACGCTCGAAGACGGCACGGGCCTGGTCCACACCGCGCCGGGCCACGGCGTCGAGGACTACCAGACCGGGCTGCGCGAGAAGCTGGACATCTACTGCCCCGTGCTGGCCGACGGCACGTTCGACCACACCGCGCCGGACTGGCTACAAGGCATCGTCGTGTGGGACGCCAACGCCAAGGTGCTCGAAAAGCTCACCGCGTCTAATCACCTGTTTCACGCCCACCGCTTCACGCACAGCTACCCGCACGACTGGCGGAGCAAGACGCCGACCATCTTCCGTGCGACGGAACAATGGTTCGTGAGTGTGGACATGGAGAAATGCGACGGCGGTCGGTCGCTGCGTTCACTTTCAATGGAGCACGTGAAAAACGGCGTCAAGTTTATCCCCGACTGGGGCCGAAACCGGATGCACGGGATGCTCGAGTCGCGGCCGGACTGGTGCATCTCGCGGCAACGCTCGTGGGGGTTGCCGATCCCGGCGTTTTACAACAAGGACGGCGAAGCGTTGCTGACCGCCGCTTCCGTGCGTGCGGTGGCGAAGGTCGTCGCCCAGCACGGGTCCGATGCGTGGTTCAAGCTCACCCCGGAAGAATTGCTCAAGGATTACGATCCGCAAATCGACCCCGACGCCCCCGCATGGGCCAAAGCCGAGGGATGGCCATCCCTCGGCTTTACCAAAGGTGCGGATATTTTTGACGTGTGGTTCGACTCCGGCACGTCTTGGGCTTCGGTGATCCGTCAGCGCTTCGGCGCGGATGCCCTGCCGACCGATCTTTACCTCGAAGGCTCCGACCAGCACCGCGGGTGGTTTCAGGCTTCGCTCCTGCCCGCCGTCGCCACCACGGGCAAACCGCCGTACAAGGCCATCCTCACGCACGGGTTCATGGTCGACCGCGACGGCAGGAAGATGAGTAAGTCGCTCGGCAATGCGCTCGAAGTCGAGACGCTGCTCAAGGATTACGGGGCCGATGTCTGCCGATGGTGGGTCTCGTCGCTGCCGTTCGAGAACGACATCAAGGTCGACATCGAGTTCTTCAAGACGGCGGGCGAGGAGTACCGCAAGGTCCGCAACACGGTCCGGTTCCTGCTGAGCAACCTTTACGATTACACGCCGGCCAACGCGCACGCCTTCACGGACGCGGACAGCACGAGCCTCGACGCCTGGGCGCTGGGTGAACTCAACAAACTCATCGCCACCGTGGTGGACGGTTATGAAAACCACCACTACCGCAGGCTGCACGAGGCGCTCTTCAACTTCTGCAACGACACGCTCAGCGCGGTCTACCTCGCGGCCACCAAGGACCGCTTGTACTGCGACGCCCCCGGAAGTGTGCGCCGAAGGCGAACGCAGACCGCGATGTTCACGATCACCGACGCACTCGTCCGCCTGCTCGCGCCGATCCTCCCGCACACCGCCGACGAAGCCCGCCGCGCGCTGCACGGCGAGAACGCCACGAGCGTACACCTCGAAACCTTCCCGACCGCAACCGGAGCAAAGGTTTCCCCCGCTTGGGGAAGCGTGATGCCCCTGCGCGAAGAGTGGATGCGCGCTATCGAACAGGCCCGCATCGAACAGTCCATCGACAACCCGCTCGACATGGGCCTGTCGGTCACGGTTGTAAAAGATCAAGTTGACCTGTCCAGCTTCGACCCGACCGACCTGGCGGACCTGTGCATGGTCAGCCGATTCGTCGTGACACCCGGTACAACACCCGCCTGCACGGTCCACGACCTGCGCAGCGAACCGCGTTGCGAGCGCTCGTGGAAACGCGATGGCAGCGTCCGGGAGCGAGCCGACGGCGGGATGCTATCGGACCGTGACGCGGCGGCTCTGGGACTTGCGTAGCGGTTGTAGCGCCGCTTCAAAAGACAAATCACACGACCGACCACGCGATCGGTCACGACCGTAGTTAGCTGGACCGATCCGCTTCCGGGGAGTTTTTGCGCACCTGTCCAGGACGGACCGCCATGCCCATCGACATCCGCGAGATCGGCGAGCAGGACCTCGAGCGTGCCCTCGAGCTGTGGCAGGCCACCGGCGACATGTCGGCTGCGATGATCGACTCGGCACAGGGCCTGGCCAACTTCCTCAAGGTCAACAAGGGCCTGAGCCTCGTCGCGGTCGAGAACGACAGCGTCGTCGCGGTGCTGCTCTGCGGCCACGAGGGCGGCAAGGGGCAACTCTATCAACTGGCTGTCGACGCCGGCCACACCGACCCGCACACGTCGCGGCGATTGCTCGATAAAGCCCTGCACAAGCTCCGCGCCAAGGGGTATCACCGCCTGCGACTCAAGCCCGCCGACCCCGCCTCGCCCGATAATCATCACGCGCTGTGGGGACGCATCGCGTGGGGCACACGCCCGACTGTTGTCCCGCCGCCACAGCCGTGCGAAACCCCAAGCTACGAATCACTCGACCCGCAGGCCGCGTGATGCCACGACAATACGCTGTTCGTGTCGCCCACACACGACATGTCGCTTAACCGCCACACCCACCGGGTCGATAAACCCGATGAATGTCGCACCCAAACCACAACCCCCCGGAAGTTCCCGCACCCCCGGAAGTTCCCCCGCCCCCGGAAGTTCCCCCGGTTTCAACTCCTATAAAGCCGGCGATGCCCCCGGAAACCTCGCCGGTCCCCTCTCGCACACAAACCGACCCTCCGGCTCTTGTTCATCCCAACCCCCACCCCGCGCTGGCACACGAATTGGCCAACCTGCTCGACGGGTCGATGCGTCACGTGCGCATGGTCATGCGTTCGCTCGGTGATGAAGCCGACACGAACACGCAAAGCAGCCACGACGAGACCGACGAAGAACTCATCGGCCGACTGCAGACCGTCAACACCGCGATGCAGCAGATGGCCACGCTCGTCCGACAGTGGATGCCCGGGTTCAGCCACACGCACGTCCATGCGCAGCCCGATCCGGCGGACCTCCCCCGGACGCTTGCGGCCTGCGTGGCGCACGCGGTCGAGATGGTCGCGGACGAAGCGCGCGAGTTGAAGGTGACGATCCGCTGCGACCTCGATGTCCACAGCCGTGAACTCGACGGCGGGGCGGTCTACCCCGTCATCACCAACGCGCTGCGCAACAGCCTCGACGCCATGCGCTCGGCGATCGGCAACTCACTCAAACAAGACTCGCCGGGCGTCCGCCTTGCCACCCGGCTCGACGGCGATGACCTGGTCCTCACCGTGACCGACAACGGACCCGGCCTCAACCCCGACCTGCTCGACAGCCACGGACGGTTCCAATTCGGTCAAACCGACAAACCCACGGGCCACGGCATCGGGCTGGGGCTGGCCTACAACATCGCCCGTTCGCTCAACGGTTCGCTCCGCCTGACCAACGCGGCCGGCGGCGGCGCGCTGTTGATGCTCCGTGTCCCGCTCACCGCCCTGAGTTGCAACATCCATACCCCATAAAACCATCGCCACGGATCGGCTTCTTGTCTTGCTCTGTGTCCTCTGTGCCTCTGTGGTGAATCACCCTCCCCCCTCCCATGATCGCAAGCGACGCCCAGCCCAGACCCCGCATCCTCGTTGTCGATGACGACCCGATCGTCGCCGACTCCCTGGCGGATTTTTTGCATCACGAGGGCTACTCCGTCGCCACCGCCGGCGACGGCAACGAGGCGATGCGCGTGATCGAAGACGCCGCGGGCAGCGCCGAGCGATCCGAGGACAATCGGCCGTTCGGCGTCGTGGTGGCGGATGTCAACATGCCCCGCGCCGACGGGATGGAGTTGCTCAAGCGCATCCGCAAGAAGTTCGACTCGATCGTGGTCATCATGGTCACGGGCTTTGGCAAGATCGAGTCGGCGGTCGAGGCGGTCCGCCTGGGCGCAGCCGACTATCTCACCAAGCCCCTGGTCGACGACGAGCTGCGCATCGCGGTGGACAAGGCGGTGCGTCAGCACATCCTGCTCCACGAGAACCAGTCGCTCAAGAGCCAACTCGTCGAGCGCTTCGGCATGGCCAACCTGGTGGGTTCCGATTACCGGATGCAGAAGGTCTACGACCTGATCGAGGCCGTGGCCGAGAGCAAGACGACGGTGCTCATCACCGGCGAGAGCGGCACGGGCAAGACGATGGTGGCCCGGGCGGTCCACACGCGCAGCCCGCACGCCTCCGGGCCTTTTGTCACGTTTGCCTGCGGCGCGATCCCCGAGACGCTGCTCGAAAGCGAGTTGTTCGGCCACGTCAAGGGCGCGTTTACCGGGGCGGACAACGACAAGCCGGGCAAGCTCCAGGCCGCGGACGGCGGGACTTTATTCATTGATGAGATCAACTCCGCTACGCCCGCGCTGCAGCTCAAGCTCCTGCGGGTGCTGCAGGAAAAGCAGTTTGAGCCGGTCGGGTCGAACAAGACCATGAAGGTGGACGTGCGTTTTGTTTTGGCCACGAACCAGTCGCTCGAAGCGCTCGTGAGCGAGGGGCGGTTCCGCGAGGACTTGTTCTATCGCATCAACGTGGTGAACATCAAGCTCCCGCCGTTGCGTGAACGATCCGGCGACGTGCCCCTGTTGGCTGAACACTTCCTGGCCAAGTACTGCGCGGAGCTGCGCAAGGACCGGGCGCTGTCGAACGAGGCGACCGAGGCGCTTCGTCGCCACAACTGGCCGGGCAACGTGCGAGAGTTGGAGAACGCCATCGAGCGTGCGGTAGTGCTCAGCCGCGGCGCGGTGATCGGGGTGGACGACCTGCCCGACACGGTTAAACAGAGCGCGGGCGTGCCGTCGCCGATGGGCATGGGCGGCCAGGCGCCACCAGGCGGCGCGGTGATCGTCCCCGCGCTCAAGGACGGCTGGACCCCGACGCCCCTGATCGAGGCACTGCTCGAACCCGAGCGCCAGGTGATCCTCGCGGCCCTCGAAGCCAACAACTGGAACCGCCAGGAGACCGCCGCCCAACTCAACATCAACCGCACCACGCTTTACAAAAAAATTAAACAATTCCGTTTGGATGAGCCGGCGTGACACACCCGATCTTGTTTGTGGCATCCGTTAGAATGCACGCGACACACCCATCCGCATACAGGGAGAAACCGCAGATTGCACAGATTTCACAGAACGGATTCTGATAATCTGCGTCATCTGCGGAATCTGTGGTTTCTGTATCGATTCACACGGAGTTCATTCGTTGTAATTTCACACTGAAAGTCCCCCTATGAAAGGCATCATCCTCGCAGGCGGTCTCGGCACAAGGCTCTACCCCCTTACCCGTGCGGTGAGCAAGCAGCTCTTGCCGGTCTACAACAAACCGATGATCTATTACCCGCTGTCGATCCTGATGCTCGCGGGCATCCGGGAGGTGCTGGTGATCTCGACGCCCAGTGATTTGCCGATGTTCAGGCGGCTGCTGCGCGACGGGTCGCAGTGGGGGATGGAATTTCATTACGTCGAACAGCCCGAGCCCAAGGGCCTGGCGCAGGCGTTTTTACTCGACAAGGCGTTCATTGCCCACGAGCCGACGTGCCTGATCCTGGGCGACAACATCTTCTACGGCTCGGGCCTGCGGGCGCAATTGCAGGAGGCGGCCTCGCTCAAGACCGGCGCGACGGTGTTCGGCTACCCCGTCAAGGACCCGGAGCGGTACGGCGTCGTCGAGTTCGACAAGGGCGGCAAGGCGATCTCGATCGAAGAGAAACCCAAACAGCCCAAGAGCCACTTCGCGGTGCCGGGGTTGTATTTCTATGACAAGAACGTCGTGGCCATGGCCGAATCGCTCAAGCCCTCGCCGCGCGGCGAGCTTGAGATCACCGATCTCAATCGGCTGTACATGAAAGAGGGCAAGCTCAACGTGCAGGTCTGGGGAAGGGGGATTGCCTGGCTCGACGCGGGGACGCACGAGTCGCTCCTGCAGGCGCAGGTCTTCGTGCAGGCCATCGAGGAACGGCAGGGCATGATGATCTCCTGCCCCGAAGAGATCGCGTGGAAGATGGGCTTTATCGACGCGGCGCAGCTCGAGAAGCTGGCCAACGAGATGAAGAGCAACAGCTACGGCCAGTACCTGCTGGCGCAGCTCAACGACAAGCACGTCGAGCCGTGGATGTGAGAGGGAAAGTGGTCAAGTGGCCAAGTGGTCAAGTGGCCGGGTAAAAAACGGGAAAGCCAATTCGTTATGCGTCGTTAATTCTCCATGAACTCTCCGAACATCACCGATCCTCACTCACGTGGCCACTCGGCCCCTTCTTTCCCCCCATGACCATCATCCCCACCGATATCCCCGACGTGCTCGTGCTCGCGCCCAAGAAGTTCGGCGATCTGCGCGGTTTCTTTTCCGAGGTCTTCAAGCGCAGCGTCTTTGAAGAGCTTGGCCTGAAGCTCGACTTCATCCAGGACAATCATTCTTACTCTCAACCGCGCGGCACGGTGCGTGGGTTGCACTTCCAGGCGCCGCCCTTTGCCCAGGACAAGCTCGTCCGGGTCACACGCGGCGCGGTCCTCGATGTCGCGGTCGATATCCGCAAGGGTTCGCCGACGTTCGGCAGGCACGTGGCTGTGGAGCTTTCCGCGGAGAACTGGAAACAGATGTTCGTGCCCAAGGGGTTTGCCCACGGCTTTGCCACGCTCTGCGACGATTGCGAGGTGATCTACAAAGTCACCGCGCCTTATGCCCCGCAGCACGACCGCGGCCTGCTCTGGAACGACCCGGCGCTGGGCATCGACTGGAAGATCGACGAAGCCTCCGCGGTGCTCTCCGACAAGGACCGTAAACACCCGAAGCTGGCCGAGCTTGAATCCGTCTTCGTCTTCGACACCATCACCGGCTAGGATCAATCATGGCACGTCATCCCACCGACCACGTCCTGCTCATCGGCGCCTCGGGCATGCTCGCCCACGCGTGGATCAAACTCATGGACGAGCGGGGCATCCGCCACACCGACGTGGACATCCCCGACTTCGACCTGACCCGTGAGCCGTCCATCGTCAAACATGTTGACGAGCGCTACACGATGGTCGTCAACTGCGCCGCGTTCACCGACGTGGACGGCTGCGAAACGAAGTACGCCCTGGCTGAGAAGATCAACGGCACGGGCGTGGGCGACCTGGCCAAGCGGTGCAAGCACGTCGGGGCGCTGCTCGTACATTACTCGACCGACTACGTCTTCAATGGACAGGCCACGACGCCCTACACCACCGACGACACGCGCGACCCCATCAACGCCTACGGCAAGAGCAAGGCGCTGGGTGAGGAGCTGATCGAAGCGGTGGCCGGCGAACACCTGATCGTCCGCACGAGCTGGCTCTACGCGCCGTGGGGCAAGAACTTCGTGCTCACCATTGCCAGGCTCGCCAGAGAAAAGCCGACTCTCAAGGTCGTCAACGACCAGCGCGGCAGGCCCACCAGCGCCGAGCATCTCGCGGCCACCACGCTTGCACTGGTCGAGAAAGACGCACGCGGCATCTACCACGTCACCGACGGCGGCGAGTGTACGTGGTACGAATTTGCCCAAAAGATCGTCGAGCTGGCCGGTGCAAAGTGCGATGTCCACCCCTGCACGACCGCCGAGTTCCCCCGCCTCGCCAAGAGGCCGGCTTATTCCACGCTCGAAATCATCCGCACCGAGATGAAGGTCGGCCCGATGACACCATGGAAAGAAAACCTCAAATCGGTGATGGAGCGCGTAACGGGAGCGGGGAAGTAACCACAGATTGCGCAGATGACACAGATTGACGCAGAAAACTCGATCAAAATCTGCGGAATCTGCGTAATCCGCGGTTTCTGTATCTTGGTCACGTTCTCTCCAAAGCTTGTTTCGTGTTGAGATAGAGGTTGATTACCATCGCGTCCAGCTAAGGAATCCCATGCACATCCTTCTCACCGGCGGCAGCGGGTTTATCGGCTCCAACTTCGTGCGCTTTGCGCTCGAATCGCGGGCCGACCTCTCCATCACCAACCTCGACGCGCTGACCTACTCCGGCAACCCGGAGAACCTCGCGGACATCGAGCACGACAAGCGCTACCGCTTCGTCCACGGCGACATCAAGGACCTGGACCTGTGTACCCGGCTGCTGGGCGAAGTCGACGCGGTCGTGCACATGGCCGCCGAGTCGCACGTCGACCGCTCCATCATCGACGGACGGCCATTCGTCGAGACCAATGTGCTCGGCACACAGACGCTTCTCGATGCTGCGCGTCGCAACAACTTCAAGGGCAGGTTCGTCCACGTCTCCACCGACGAGGTCTTCGGCGACTTGCCGCTCGATCAGCCGGAACTCAAGTTCCACGAGAAACTCCCGCTCAAGCCCTCAAGCCCGTACTCCGCTTCAAAGGCCGCCAGCGACATGGTCGTCCACGCCTACCACCACACGTTCGGCTTGAACGTGAGTGTGACGAACTGCTCCAACAACTTCGGCCCATACCAGTTCCCCGAAAAGGTCATCCCGCTCTTTGTCACCAACCTCATCGAGGGCAAGAAAGTCCCGCTCTACGGCGATGGGCGAAATGTCCGCGACTGGCTGCACGTCGTCGACCACTGCGAGGCGGTCCTGGCCGTGCTCGAAAAGGGCAAGGCCGGCCAGACCTACTGCATCGGCGGGAACAACGAACGCTCCAACCTCGAACTCACACACACCATCCTCGAACTCATGGGCAAGGGCAAAGAGATGATCCAGCCCGTCACCGATCGCCTCGGCCACGACCGCCGATACGCCATCGACCCCCGGAAGATCGAGAGTGAGCTTGGTTGGAAGCCGACGCGCTCGGCCTGGCCCGGTGCGCTCGAACAGACCATCAAGTGGTATGTCGATCACGAGCGGTGGTGGCGCCGCGTCAAGAGCGGGGCCTACCGCGAGTATTACCAGAAACAATACGGCAACCGCTGACACACGCTCACGTACGGACTACCATTGGGTTCATGCTCAAGATCGGGCACAACAATTTCTCGAACGCGGGTCGTCTCATCACCCTTATGAGTTGCGCCACGCTGCTTCTTGTCACCGGCTGCACCAAGGTGCGCCAGACCGATCCGATGCGCACCGCGACCGAGATCTACCTCTTCTCCGTCGCCTCGCAGCGCGCCGTCGCCCAGCTCGCCGCGGACGAACTGACCAACAAGAGCGTCTACATCGACAACACCTTCATGGGCCACCCGGAGTATGAGTACCTCGTGGCCTGTGCGCGGGCCAAGCTGCTCGAACTGGGTGTCAAGCTCACGGAGCACCGCGAGGAGGCGGACATCATCGTCGAGCTGCGCACGCCCGGCGTCGGCATCGACCGCAGGGAGTTTCTTGTCGGCATCCCCGGTATCCCGGTCGGCGACATCGCCTCGAGTGCCGGCATCCCCGCCGCCTCTGTCTCCACGCCCGAACTGGCGCTGGTCAAGAGCGACAAACAGTGGGGCACCGCGGGCATCGCTTATATCGCCTACGAAAGGGAAACAGGCTTCGTCGTCGCCAAGTGCCCCGTCGTCATCGGCCGCAGCTACCGTGAAGACTGGTCTTTCTTCGGCCTGACCAGCACCGCCAGCAACATCCCCCCCAGCGACCCGCCGTAAACCCCGGCCCCCCGGTCACCGGGAGTGAACCGCAACGGTTGGGTGCCACTGGAGGCTTGCCCGCCAGTGTGATTCCCGGCGCCCCCAATCATACATTTGAATAGAGCTTGAACAGCGCGTGCGTCCCGAGGTCTTTGCCCCCGGCGCGGACCAGCTCTTCGTAACGCGACCTGGCCAGCGAAAGACCGGGTAGCTCCAGCCCCATCTCCTTGGCCGACTCCAGCGCGATCGTCATGTCCTTGATGAAGTGTTTGACGAAAAACCCGGGATCGAAGTTGCCGTCGAGCATGCGTGGGGCCAGGTTGGAGAGCGACCAGCTCCCCGCCGCCCCTTTTTCGATGCTCGACAAAACCTTCCGGGGGTCGAGGCCCGAACGCTCGGCATAGACCATCGCCTCGCACACCCCGAGCATGTTCGACGCGATGGCGATCTGGTTGCACATCTTCGTGTGCTGACCCGACCCCGGCGGGCCTTGTAACACAATGTTAGTCCCCAGTTTCCCCAGGATCGGTTTGACCCGCTCAAACACGTCCGGGTCCGAGCCAACCATGATCGACAGCGTCGCGTTGCGTGCCCCGACGTCGCCCCCTGAGACCGGCGCGTCCACGGCGGCAAGGCCCCCGTGGGAAGCCTCTTTCGCAATGCGTTGCGCCAGACGCGGGCTGGACGTGGTCATGTCGATCAGCACCGCGCCCGGCTTGGCGTTGTGCAGCAGCCCCGACCGGTTGTCTTTGCCGAAGTAGACCTCCTCGACATCGCGCGGGTAGCCGACGATGGTGATGATGGCGTCACACAACGGGGCAAGCGAAGAGGGCGTGTCGTGCCAGACCGCGCCGCGTCCGTGCAGCGCCTCGGCTGTGGCTTTCGTGCGCGTGTGGACGTGCAAGGCGTACCCCGCGTCGTGCAGGTGCCCCGCCATGCTCCGACCCATCACGCCCAGGCCTATGAAACCAAGGCTTTTTACCGGGCTGGTCGTCGCCATCGCGTGCTCCTGTGTGGCTGTGGGTCGGGGGACATCGTAGCAACGGCGGGGAATAACGGCAGGACAAGGTGTGTTGAACAAAGAGGCAAACGGGCCTAGAATCCTGCCGTTTCATTCACTCACAACCCCGCCGCCCACGCGCGGCTGAAGGAGTTCACGCCATGGCCAGCGAAGCCGTCCTCGAATTGACCGACGATAATTTCGAATCCGAAGTCGTCCAGTCCGACAAGCCCGTGCTCGTCGACTTCTGGGCGGAGTGGTGCATGCCCTGCCGAATGCTTGCCCCCACCATCGACGAACTGGCCAAGGAGTTCGACGGCAAGGTCAAGGTCGGCAAGGTCGACACCGACTCCAACCGCGACGTCTCCGTCAAGTTCGGCATCAGCGCCATCCCAACCATCATGCTCTTCAAGGACGGCCAGGTCGTCCGCAAGTTCGTCGGCGTCACGCCCAAGCAGGAGTTCGTCAACGAACTCAAGAAAATCGCGGGGTGAGGTGTTGGTGCGTGGTGATGGGTAAGTAGAGAGTAGAAGTGGCGGGGCCGTTCTTCACCACGTCACGCGGTTCACATCGCCGTTCCGAGTCTACTCTCACCTTTCCACCCTCTACCCACTGCCCCCCATGCCCTTCCACCACCACCGCCTGCCCAACGGACTGACCGTGCTTGCGGAGTCGATGCCCGATGCGCACACGTCGGCGATTGGTTTTTTTGTCGCCACCGGCGCGCGTGACGAACTACCGGGGGTCATGGGGGTCTCGCACTTTCTTGAGCACATGATGTTCAAGGGCACCGCGCGTCGGACCGCTGAGGACGTCAACCGCGAGTTCGACGAGATCGGCGCCAACTACAACGCCTTTACCTCCGAAGAGCTGACCGCGTATTACGCACAGGTCCTGCCCGAGCACTTTTCTCAGGCCACGGACCTGCTGGCGGACATCCTCCGCCCCGCGCTGCGCGAGAGCGACTTCGACATGGAGAAGAAGGTCATCCTCGAAGAGATCGGCATGTACGACGACCGCCCGCAGTGGCGCCTGCACGATGCGCTCAATCTTGCGCACTTCGACTCGCACCCGCTGGGCCACCGTGTGTTGGGCACGACGCAGACCGTCGGCGGCCTGCAGGTCGAACAGATGCGCGATTACTTCAACGAGCGTTACAGCCCGGACAACATCGTCGTGGCTGCGGCGGGCAGGTTGAACTTCAAGAAGCTCGTCGATGAATTGGGCACGCTCACGCAAACATGGAAACCCACCGGGGCCAGTCGCATGCACGGCCAACCCCCCGCGACAGGCGAAAAACGCACCGAGCGCGACGCGCGGGTCAACCGGCACTACCTGGCCATGATGATGCCCGCGCCCGGGGCACAGGACGAAAAACGCTACGCCGCCAAGGTCCTCGCCGACGCGCTGGGCGACGAGGACGGCTCACGGTTGTATTGGTCGCTCATCGACCCCGGTCTGGCGGACGAGGTGAGCTTCGACTTCAACCCGCAGGACCGGACGGGTTCGTATATCGTCTTTGCCTCGTGCGACACCGACCGCGCGGACGAGGTCGAGGAAGTGTTGCACCAGTCGCTCGACACGTTTGCCGACCACATCGAAGACGACGAACTCGAGCGCGTGAAGAACAAACTCGCCACCGCCGCGACGCTCCAGGGCGAGACCCCCATGGGGCGAATGAGCAGCCTCGGCGGGCAGTGGCTATATCTGCAAGAACATATCCCCCTCGAAGAAGAACTGGCACGCCTCACGCGAGTCACCGTGGCCGACCTCGTTGAGCTTGTGAATGAGTACCCGTTCCAGCCCCGCACCGTCGTGCGCCTCACGCCGGCGTGATTGTTTCACGCTCACGGTCGCAGAGAGCGCGGGGAAAGGCAGGGTTTCACGCCAAGCTCGCCAAGGACGCCAAGTATCAAAGCATTGATGATTGATGATCTAGAGTGAATATTGATCCTTCAATCCCTTGGCGCACTTGGCGAGCTTGGCGTGAAATCTCTTTGCCTTACCCCCCTCTCTCCGCGGCCCCTGCGTGAAACCCTCCCCATCACTAAAATCAATCCATGCACCCGATTGTGGACATCCTCGACGACCTGCGCCGCGGCAAGATGGTCGTACTTATCGACGACGAGGCCCGTGAGAACGAGGGCGACCTGGTCTGTGCCGCGGAGTTTGTCACGCCCGAGGTGGTGAACTTCATGGTGCGCGAGGGGCGGGGCGTGCTGTGCCTGGCGATGACCGGGGCGATGTGCGACCGCCTCGAACTGCACCCGCAGAGCAGCGTCAACACCACGCAACGATCAACCGCCTTCACGGTCACCATCGACGCCCACGAGAAGTTCGGCATCACCACCGGCGTGAGCGCCAGGGACCGCGCGACGACCGTGCGCGTGGCCATCGACCCGAACACGAAGCCCACCGACCTGGCACGGCCGGGGCACATCAACCCGCTGCGCGCGCGGGACGGCGGGGTGCTTGTGCGTGCGGGGCAGACGGAGGGTTCGGTTGACCTTTGCCGACTCGCGGGCCTCACACCGGCGGCGGCCATCATCGAGGTGATGAACGACGACGGCTCGATGGCACGATTGCCCGATCTGGAAAAACTCTGCACCAGACACGGCATCAAGATGTGCAGCGTCGCCGACGTGATTCACCACCGCCTCGAACGCGACAAGCTCGTCGAGCGGATCGACACCGTGCCCTTCGATAGCGCGTTCGGGAAGTTCAAACTCATCGCCTACCGCAGCCGGGTCGATGCCCAGCCCCACGTCGCCCTCGTACGTGGAAGCGTCGGCAACCTTGCGCCCGACGGCCAACCCGTCGAGATCGACCGCCCCGTGCTCGTGCGCATGCACAGCCAGAACCTGCTGGGCGATGTCTTTGGCGACGCCACGCAACCCACCGGACAGACGCTGCACCGCGCGATGAAGATGATCGACGAAGCGGGCGAGGGCGCCATCGTTTACCTCCGCCACGAGATGGCCGGCCGGGGACTGCTCCAACGGTTGCAATCATTGCACCATGAAGTTCACGACGATGACGGCGGCCTCAAACTCGGTCGGTCACAACCGACCCCCGGGAGCCATCCGCCCACCCATCACGGTGCGTACGGCATCGGCTGCCAGATCCTCCGCGACCTGGGCGTCCGCCGGATCAAGCTCATCACCGACCACCCCTTCCAACCCACCGCCCTGCAAGGCTTCGGGCTCTTGATCGAAGCGTTCGTGCCCGCGACGTGAAGGTCGTGGGATTTCGAACTCACCCCCGCTCCGATACAGAAACCGCAGATTCCGCAGATGGTGCAGATTTCAAGGCAGATAAGGCTAAGAGCGTTTGGTGGACTTACATGTTGTTAATGCTTACACGGGCCGCGCCCGAACGTTCACCCGTCATGGACTTCTTCCACCGGCTGGGGCTGCCCGTGGTGGTTGTGCTTGTTGGTGTTGTGTTTGCAATAGGAATACTCTTGCTCTTGCGCGGCCATCAAACATCTGCCCGACAGATGCCTCAAGTTGAACGATGGCTGTTGGTATGTCTCATCGGGCTGAGTGCCGGCGCTGGGTTATTCATTCTTTTACGAGCGTGGGTATGGCCCGGCTGGTGAGGGTTAGATGATCGCCTCTTATCTGCCTTGAAATCTGCGTCATCTGCGGAATCTGCGGTTCCTTCCCCGCGCCCTACCGGCCTACAACGCGTTAACTCAACAGCATCTCCAGATCCGCGCGGGAGAGGTTTGACATGAGGCTGTCCTGGCCCTCGACGATGGCGTCGGCCAGGGCGCGTTTGCGGGATTGGAGTTCGAGGATGCGTTGCTCGACGGTGTCTTCGCACACGAGGCGGTAGGCAAAGACGTGCTGGGTCTGGCCGATGCGGTGGGCGCGGTCGATGGCCTGCGCTTCGACGGCGGGGTTCCACCACGGGTCGAGGATGAAGACGTAACCGGCCGCGGTGAGGTTCAGGCCCAGGCCGCCGGCCTTGAGGCTGATGAGGAAGATCGGGACCGACGGGTCTTCCTGGAAACGCTTGACGGGCGTCTGGCGGTCCTGCGTCTGGCCGTCGAGGTATTCGTAGGGCACGCCGGTCGCGTCGAGCTGCCTGCGCACGATCGAGAGCAGCGACGTGAACTGGCTGAAGACCAGCGCCTTGTGTCCCTCGTCGATGAGGTCCTGTAGACGCACGAGCAGCGTTTCGAGTTTGGCACTGGGTTCGGGGATGAGCTTTTCATCGATCAGCCCGGGGTGGCACGCGGCCTGACGCAGGCGCAGCAGCGCTTCGAGAACCATCATCGGGCTGGTGCCGGATTTGTCGGACGAGCCGGGCTGTTTGAGCAGCGAGTCGCGGTAGTGACGTAACAACTTGTCGTACATCCGTCGTTGCGGGGCGTCCATCTGACAGAGGATCGTCTGTTCGGTTTTCTCGGGCAGGTCGGTGAGAACCTGTTTCTTGGTTCGGCGGAGGATGAAGGGACGTAGAGCGCGGCCGGTTGCGCGGGCGGCCTCGACGCTCGTGGGGTTCTGCGAGCCGCCCTTGACGAGCGAGGCAAAGCGCGTGCTCGACCCGAGCATGCCGGGGTTGAGGAACTCGAAGATGGACCAGAGGTCGCCGACGTGGTTCTCGACGGGCGTGCCGGTGAGGGCCAGCCGGTGCCGGGCGGGCAGGAGCCGCGCCGCCTTGGCGGATTGCGAGGTGGGGTTCTTGATGGCCTGGGCCTCGTCGAGCACGACGTACTCGAACTCGTGTTCACGCAGCTCGGCAATATCGCGGCGCATGAGCGAGTAGCTCGTGACGATCACGTCGTGATCCTTGAAGGCCTCACGCAGCGACGAACGGTCCGCCCCGGTGTAAGCCTGCACACGTAGCTTGGGGGCAAAGCGTGCCGCCTCATCGATCCAGTTGAAGACGACCGAGCGCGGCACGACGATGAGCGAGGGCTTGTGGCCAGAAGTGGCCGAGTGGTCGAGTGGCCCAGTGGCCGAGTGCGCGGATTCGGATTCTTTGCCTTTCACTTGGCCACTTTCCCCAGCCACTTGGCCACTCTCCCCGTACACCGCGTCGAGCATCGCCAGGACCTGCACGGTCTTGCCCAAGCCCATGTCGTCGGCCAGCACGCCGCCCATGCCGAATTGCTGCAGAAAATCGAACCATCCCAGCCCCTCGCGCTGGTACGGACGAAGCGACCCCCGGAAGGTTTCTCTGGCATCCCGAGCCGAGATGCGGTCGAAGCTGCGCAGCTTCTCGCGCGCCAGTTCAAAGAGTGCATCGGCACTCACCAGCGACTGTGAGTCGAGCAGCGCATCGAGCAGCACCGCCTGCGAACTCTTGAAACGCAGGTGGTCGCCCTCGGCCTTGCCCAGCGCGGTGAGCAGGCCCTGTTGCCTGAGCCAGTCCATGGCCAGCATGCCCTGCGTACCGTCGCCCAGTTCGATCATGGACCGACCCGCCCTCGCCGCGGCCAGGATGTCCATCAGGTCGACAATACGCTCGCCCTGCTCGGTGTCGAAGCGCACTCCGCCGCGCAGCTCGAACCAGTCGATGCCACTCGAAACGGACCAGAATGTATTGGCCGGCCTCCGGATGGCTTTCTGGTCGGCCCAGACGCGCCAGCCCTGTTCGAGCAGCGAGGCTACCGCCGAGGGCAGCGACTTGGCAGGCAAGAGCAGCGCATCGGAGTTGGCGTCACGCGAGGGGGTCTCGCTTGCGGCGCGGAAGCCGGCGGAGATCAGTTGTGAAAGATGGTGGTGTTCTTTGTCGCGGTCCCTGCGTACGAGCACGTCGGCGCCCTCTTCGTCCGGGCGCGTAGCGACGAATTGGCCGGTTGCTTCGGGGCGGACGCGGAGCTTGCCGTACTCGAACCAGACGTAGGCGGTGAGTTGGCTGCGCGAGGTGTCCGACGCGCCGGCTTTACCGAGCGTGGTCGGGCTGATGACCTCGACGCAGGGCACCGGCTCGACGTGTTCCTCGGGTTTCCCGACGCGCGGCGGGAGGTCGAGCTCGGGCAGCGCCTGCATGAGATACAGCCGATCGAGGAATCCGGGGATGTCGTGCTCGGGGACGATGAGTGTCGGGTCTTCCCGACCGGCTGCGGCGCGGTCGCGGAACTGTTGTGCCCAGCGTGAGGCCGCGTCGTCGTCATATTCCGCCGCAAGCAGACGGGTCTTGCCCATCGGGTCGGTCTGGGTGTAGATCACAACGCCGTCGAACCCGCCCACGAGCGCGACGGGCTGGTCGATGGCCATGATCTGGCCTGCGCGTCGGACTTCGAGGTCTAAGCGCAGCGCGTTGTTCTCATCGCGTTTGCCGGTGAGCCAGAGCCGCCAGTGGTGGTCGTCCTGGCCGTCCCATTCGATGGGGGTGAACTTCGAGAGGTCGGCCTCGAGTTCGTCGGTCGAGAGGACGCAGCGTCTGGTCTCGATGAGTTTTTTCATCATCGAACGGTTGACGCCGCGCGGGAGCATGAACAGGGCGTGCCCGCGCCGGGCCGCGTTGTGGGCCGAGTTGTCGTAGAGTGAGTCGATCGGCTCGGCGCCGAGGATCAGCGCACACAACTCACGGTCGGTCGGGTCGGCCATGGTCGAGAGTTCATACGGATCGATGCGTGCTTTTTTCGGCCTGGCCCAGCCGGTGGCGGTCGGTGTGCGCTGGAGCAGTTCGATGACGAGGCTGTGCTGGGTTTCGGATCGCGCGGGGAGGATGCTGTAAACCATCTGCCGTGGCGAGAGCAGGCCGGTGGTCGGCTCGGTGACGCCCATAGCCTGATAGGGTCTGAGCAAACTCAGGCGTCCCATCCACGTCGGTTCGTCGGAGGCTTGGGGTGCGGTGGGTCCGGTGCGTTTGCGAGCCTTGGGCGGGCGTGGTGCAAGGTGGTCGATCTGCCCGTGATCGGTTGAGCTTTGCCCGTTGCCGTGGCTGCTGCCCGGGGATAGCACGCCGTGGTTCTGGACGTGGAGGATCGTGGCCCAGATGTGCTTGCAGTAGCTGCCGCCCTGGAAGAAGGCACAGGTACACTCGGCTGAAAGTTGCGAGTCCTGCGTGCGCAGCGCCACCTCATAAACCTGGCTTCCACGGACCTGGGCCCGGACCCACTCGCCGTCGAGCGTGGGGACCTGCTCGACACGGTTGGAAAGGAAGTACCCCCTGCCGCGTGCGCGGACCTTTGCTTGAAAAAAAGGCGCCCAAGTCTTGATAAGGCTCATCGGCTGGTCCGTGCTGGGGTTCCACCGCTTCCGTGCGCTCTTGCCCCACACGATAGGGGCCAAACTTGTAAGCTTAGCACCTTCCGGAGCAATGGCAATGCCCGGGCACAGAACATTCACGGAACCGCTGTATGTCCGTATGGCTCGAACACCGCCAGACCCTGCTGATCGCCCCGCCGGTCATCGCGGCGGCGGTCCTCTTCTGGTTTTGGCGGGGGGTGTTCAAAAAGGGATCGCTCAATCAATCCCCCACCCGGCAAACGGGCTTGACGGTCATCGACTTCGCCGTCGGCATGGCGCTGATGCTCGTCGGGCCGGCCCTCATCATGCTCGCGCTCAAGGCCATGGGCTTTAACCCGCAGGCCGGCCCGACCCTGCACAACCGCGCCCGCCTGTTGCTCGTCAACCAGTTGGCCACCTACACGCTGCCTTTTGCCTACCTGCTCTGGCGTGTGATGTTCAAACCTGAGGGCCTGCGCGAGTTGGGGCTGCTGCCCCGCCGTCCCTACCGGGAAGCGCTCTGGTGGTCGGGCGCGGTCGTGAGTGTCTTGCCCGCCTGCCTGGCGTTGGGATCACTGACCGTGGTGGCGTCGACGCTCATCACCGGCCGCGAACCCGACCCGGTGGCGCACGAGGTGCTGGACATGATGCAACAGGCCAAGGCCGGCCACGACGTGACATCGCTTGCGTTGCTGGTTTGCACCGCGATTTTTTTCGTGCCGATTTTCGAGGAGATGATGTACCGCGGGCTGGTGCAGTCGTGCCTGCTCGGGGCGCTCGGCGACAGCCAGCGGCTGTGGGTGATCGTGATCGGTGCGTCGCTCTTTACGCTCGTACACGTCGGCGGTGGGGTGGGCGTGGAATCGCTGCCGACGATCTTCCTGCTGGCGCTGGGGCTGGGCACGCTCTACGAGCGCACGGGCACGCTCTGGCCCGGCATCGCACTGCACGCGGCGTTCAACGCGCTGAACACTTACATGGCGCTGCAGTTGATGGGCAAGTAGGCGGTCTCACGCGGGAGCGCAGAGAGAAAGCAAAGAGATTTCACGCCAAGACCGCCAAGGACGCCAAGCGTTTCAACAGTCAAGACTCTCAGCAGATCATCAATCATCAATGGATTGATACCCGGCGGCCCCCGCGTGGGATCACTTGACCGCGCCGATGACGCCCTGGCCGATGCGTGCGCCGGCGTTGCCGGTGGGTTGGCCTCCGTCGTCGACCTTGGCGTGGACGATCAGGCCGCGCCCGAGGATCGCGTTCTTGCCCGAGATCGTGATGTTGTGAAACACCGTTTCGAGGTGGGCGACGCCCTGCGCGTTGGCTTCGAGGTTGCCCATGTCGCCGGCGTGGATCGGTTTTCCGTCGGGCAGGCCGTGCTCGTGGCCCTCGGGGTTGTAGTGGCCGCCCATCGCCGTGCCATCGTCGGAGGTCGCGTCGCCAAACTCGTGGATGTGGAAGCCGTGCTTCGAGTTGGGGGTCAGGCCCTCGATGTCCGCGGTGACCTTCACGCCGTCCGCCACCTGTTCGAACTTCACGACGCCGCGGCAGGTATTGCCCTTGGTCGGCGTGACGATGGCCACCGCGTGGTTGACGGCCGCGGCGCCATCGCCGCCCATCATGCACATGTCACACTTCTGGCTGGCACAGGCCGTGCCGAGGAAACACAGCGTGAGGGCCAGCAGCGCGACGCCCGAAGTTTTGATGTTTTGCATAATCGGATAGCGGGTCATGTTCCGTCCTTTCGGTGAGTTGTTTTTTGAAGAAACACCCGGTCGGTCAATCCGCCCGTCCAACATACTACGTCGGCCGACCGGCGCTGTTCAACACCAGGCCCGGATATTCGCATCGGTTAGATGAAAAACGTCGGGTAAGGACTCTTGTGCCCGGGTGAAGCGAGTCGCTCGAGCAGGTGCGCCAGTTCGATTGCGTGGTAGTCGCCCCAGAGGCTCGACTCGCCGCAGGGTACCTTGTGCCCGGGCGGGATGTAGTCCCAGTTGTTGGGCCGGTGGTACACGCTGTGCAGCAAGAGGCCCTGGTGCCTGGGCGACGTGGAGAGGTACGGCACATCAAACAAAGTGTTAGCCACGGTCAGGCCGGCCTGGGTGTAACGTTTGCCGCGCGACTTGCCGAGGTATTGGCCGAGACGGATCAAACCCTGCGCCGCAATGGCCGCGGCGGAGGAGTCGACCGGTTCGTAATTGTTGAACGGGTCAGCGGGTTTGTTGGGCCAATCGCTGACCTTGTGCAGGTTCGGTGCGCCGTCGTCCCAGTAGGGGATGCCGTCGAGCGCGGTGACACCATCGATGTAGTGGTCGCAGGTCTCGATCGCGCAGCGCTCGTAGACCTTGACGACGTTGGCCTTGTCCAGCCCGGTGGCGGATTTGAAATCGGTGGTGGAGATCGTCTTGAAGAACTCGAGTTCTTCCGAGTAGCCGAGCATCGCCCACGCCAGGCCACGTGTCCACGTGGAGAAGGGCGAGTAGCCCTGTTGCGAAGATCGGCAGCGGAACGCGCCGTCGTTGCGGTTGAAGACCGCTTCGTGCGCGGTGCGTCCGGGGATGTCATAGGTGTGGGGTGTGTCGCCGTGGAAGAGGACGTACTGGCTGGTGGTTAGTCCGTGGAGGACGGATCGTTTGAGGAGGTTGGCTTTCTTGTCGTTCTCGTGCATGAGCACGTGGCCGAACTGCCATGCGACGCCGAGGATGCGGACGGTGCGCATCGTGTCGACAAAGAGCGAGTGCGGGCCGTTGAAAGAGTAGACGTAGCCCAGCGCCGGAGAATGCGCGGTGTGTTTGGAATCCACGGGTGGGGCACCCGACCAGCGCGTGGCTTGCACCGCGCCGGAGCAGGCCAGGGCGTTTTCGTAGGTGCGTCGTTCCCACTCGTTATCGCGCAGCGTGCCTTCGGAGAGCAGTCGGAGGAGGTTGCCGTAGGTCGAGAGGTTGTTGAAGCCGTGGTCGTGTACGCCGGTGTGGGTGACGTGCGGGAGCATGCGTTCGACGGTTCGTCGCCTGCCGAGGTCGATGAGTTTATTATCGCCGGTCATCTCGCCGGCAAGGATGGCGCAGCCGTATTGAAAGCCCTGGGTCCACTCGGTCCACCCGCGTGAGGTGTATCGGCCCTTGACGGTGAAGACGGGTGTGCCGTGCGTGGGGTTCCACGAGCGGTCGATGGCGCGGGCTTTCTGGGCGGCCAGCGACGCGATGCGCTGCGCGGGCTTGAGCAGGTTGGCAAAGGCGAGTGCGGTGTTGATTTTCATGGACAAATCAAGTGTTAGTATCGGGGCGAGTCGGGGGATGTCTTGACAGGATAACAGGATCGGCCGGATCAACGGGTACAGGGCATTTGCCGCAGAGCCCGCAGAGATCGCTGAGAAAGCAAGAGGAACAGAGCGTTGAACTCGGTCGCTCTTGACTTCATCCGCCGGTCATTTTCTCTTCTCTGCGTCCTCTGCGCACTCTGCGGTTAAGGTTTGGATTCGCATCCGGTTGTTCCAACCGATCCCGTGATCGCGTCAAACGCTCTTGCGTTACTCCGTCTCCACGTCCATGCGTTTGAGCAGGGCGTCGAACTGGTCAATGGAGTAGAAGTCGATAGAGATTGTGCCGGTGCCCTTGCGTCGGCCGGTCTTGATATGGACCTTGGTGCCCAGTTGCCTGCCGATCTGTTGGGCAAGGTCTTCAAGGTGCGCGGGGGAGCGTTTGCCGGGTCGGCCGGCAGGGGCGTCTGAGGGGGGGGCGGTGAGTCGCCGGGTGAGCTGTTCGAGCTGGCGTACGGAGAGCTGTTCTTTGACGGTACGCTTGGCAATGGCGAGTTGCAGGTCCGCGTCGGTGATGGCCAGAAGTGCCCGAGCGTGCCCCGCCGAGAGGACGCCCTCCCGGATCAGCGTTTGCGAGAATTCATGTAAGTTAAGTAATCTCAATATGTTAGAGATTGTTGAGCGGTCTGATCCGATGCGCTGGGCGACTTGGTCCTGGCTGAGTTTGAATTGTTCGATCAGGTTTTTGAAGGCGTGGGCTTTCTCGATGGGGTTGAGGTCTTCACGTTGAAGGTTCTCGATGAGGGCCCATTCTGCGGTCTGTCTGTCGTCGAGTTCGTTGACGACGGCGGGGAGGGTGTTGAGTCCCGCGAGTTGACCGGCTCGCCAGCGTCTTTCGCCGGCAATCAGTTCGTAGGCTGTTTCGGGGTTGTGACTGTCGGTGACGGGTCGGACCAGGATGGGTTGGATCACGCCCTCGGACCTGATGGAGTTGGCAAGCTGTTCAAGTGCGACGGGGTCGAAGCGCTGCCGGGGCTGGTGACGGTTGGGGATGATGGAGCCGATCGGGATGAGACGCAATCCCGTGTCGGGGGCTGCGTGATTCTGTGAGGCCTGATGTGCGTCACGGGTCGGGGTGTCGGCTTTTACAACCGGCGTATCCACAGTCGGTGCCGCCGTCGCAGCGACCGAAACCGGAGCTGACATCAGGCTGGAAAGCCCCCTTCCCAGCCGAGACGGCTTGTTTTTGGCTGCGGAAACCGCGTTATTTTCATCTTCCGGCCCGGCTTGAAGCTTGGCTGGAGACTTGATCTGGGACTTGATTTGAGACTTGTCCTGAGACTTGATTTGAGACATGGGCGAACCTCCTTGTTCACGGTGAGGAAGGCGGGATGATTAAAACCAGTCTACCCAGCTCACGGGCTTGCGCCAACACGGGTCAGCTTGAGATGTTTCACGTGAAACCCCAGGATGTGAATGCGAACCGACGAGAGGACTAACATCTTGCGTTTCACGTGAAACCCACGGAAGCAGGCAAGTAAACCCATCGCTGCGATCTTGATACGGCAAGAGAATCTCCGTAACCTTTCTCTATGTCAAACAAAGACAACGTCGAGGTCATCTCGCGTGGCCGATTTCTGCACGCTGGGCGGATTCTGCTCTGCCGAAACATCAAGCACGGTCACGTCTTTCTTCCGGGGGGGCACGTCGAGTTTGGTGAGTCTGCCCGGGAGGCGCTCGAACGCGAGGTCATGGAAGAGCTTGGCGTCGTGGTGCGTGCCACCTCGTTCGTCGGGGTTGTCGAGGCCCGCTTCGATCAGCCCGACCGTCACGGGATACCCCAGCGTCACCACGAGATCAACTTCGTCTTCGACCTTCAGCCCGCCGACACCGATGACGATCCCACAGGGTGGGTCAGCCGGGAATCTAAGATCGAATTCTTCTGGACAGACTTATCGGACCTTTTTGGCCCACAGCCGAATCTCCCCCTCCTGCCCGCTGCCATGGTCCCATTGGTCACGCGCCCAGCGCCCAGCCGTGAATGGGTCAGTGACTTCAAATAGGTCTTTGAATCCCCCTCACGTTTCGTGAACATCGGGCGCGATCAGCGATCACAATAGGCTCCGTGACGATGAACAGTGTTCCGTGACCTCGGATAAATGACTACCTCGGGGTCATAACGATTATTTATTCTGTAACGCCTGTAACGCATCAAGCCCCCCCCCTCACCCGCCCGATACCCCCGGAAGTAACCTTCAACGCGCCCCGGCTACACCGCCGGCTTGCGTGGGGTTCGGAGTGACCGGGTCGAAATCCATCGCGCGAGTGTGAGCCATGCCCAATCAGACCGACGCCCTCCCCGCCGTGCCTAACCCGGACCAGTTGGCAACCGTCGAGTCCCTGCTCGAACACTTCGAGCAACTCGAAGCCCAGTTCCAGATGGTCCGCGAGGGACTGACCCACTCCCACCGTTTGGCCACGCTCGGCACCATTGCCTCGATCATTGCCCACGAATACAACAACATCCTCACCCCCATCATCAGCTACGCCCAGTTGGCGCTGGCCAAGAAAGACGACCACGAGCTGATGACCAAGGCCGTCGAAAAGGCCCTCTCCGGCGCCGAACGCGCCGCTCACATCAGTTCTTCCTTGCTGGGCTTTGCGCGTGAAGCCGACGCGGGCCACGTGGCCAAGCTGCACAAGACCATCGACGACGCGATCGGCTGCCTCGCACGCGACCCCCGGAAAGACGGCGTGGACATCACCATCGACGTGCCCGACGTGCAGGTGGCCATCAGTTCGCTCAACCTGCAACAGGTGTTCGTCAACCTGCTGCTCAATGCCAAGCAGGCCATGCGTCGGACGGGGGGCCAACTCCGCATCTGTGCAACGGTCAAAGCCGATCTCGTCCACATCGACGTGGCGGACACCGGCCCGGGCATCCCCGCGCAGATCGTGGACCGTGTCTTTGAACCCTTCGTGACGCACCGCGAACCCGAGGCCGACGGCCAGCGCAAGGGCACGGGCCTGGGCCTGTGCATCTGCCGCGACCTGGTCCGCTCCGCCGGCGGCTCGATCACCGTCGACACCGCGCCGGGCAAGGGCACCACATTTCACATCACGCTGCCCAAGGCCCAGGACCTCTTCGAGACGACCTGAGCCCCGGGCGCTTACTAACAGAGTGTTAGGTGGTGCCGCGACGGACCGGCCCTGAATGGGGTCATAACACGGCAGGGGTTTCATCCGCGCCGTTGAACCCGTTATCCGAGGTTCGGCTCGGGCACGTCGAACGGTCGGTTGCCCTGACGCAGGGACAGGGTGGCCAGGTAGCCGGCGGCGACGGCGTTTCGGGCGTCAAGGGGTGTTGCGCCGGCGTGTTGACCGGTCCGGATGAACTCGACAAACGCATCGATCATCTGGGGGTCTGCCCCGCCGTGTGATCCGGTGATCGGGGGAACCGTCTCGACGATCTGCCCTTGCAGCGCCGACGGGCCGCAACGTTTGTTCCACAGGTGCACGGTGGCCCAATGGCCGGGCTGGCTGTGGTCGCCCGTGTTTTCGATTCGGCCCTCGGTGCCGATGACCGTGTAGTTGCGCCAGCCGTCGGGCGAAAAATGACACTGGCAATAGCTCGCCTGCACGCCGTTAGCCAGTTGCATGAGCATCATGCTGTGATCCTCGACGTCGATCGTCGGGCTCAGGCCGGTCTGCGAGAGCGGTGGCCAGTGGTCGAGGTTGAACGAGGCATCGCCCCGCTGGTTCTCTGTACGGCGGTCGGTGACCCGGTCGTAGACACCCAGCCGACCCATGCCCACGGTACGGACGGTGTGCGAGTCGGCCAGGTGGTGGATGACATCGATGTCGTGCGCCCCCTTCTGGAGCAAGAGCCCGGTGGTGTTTTTTCGCTCGGAGTGCCAGTCCTTGAAATACGCGTCCCCGCCGTAGTCGACAAAGTGCCGACACCAGACGGCCTGGACCTCTCCGATGCGTCCCTCGTCGATCCATTGCTTCATCTTTCGGATCACCGGGAAGTAGCGCATGTTGTGCCCGACAAACAGTCGGCCGTTGTGCCTGCGCATGGTCTGGAGGATGCGGTCGCAGCCCTCGAGCGTGATGGCCATGGGTTTTTCGAGGAAAACGGTCTTGCCCCGCTCAAGCGCCGCGACGGCCTGCCGTTCGTGGAGGTAGTCCGGCGTGGTCACGAAGACGACATCCAGATCATCCCACTCCAGCAGTTGATGCCAGTCGTCGGTGGCACGCGGGTGATCGCCATACCGTTTGCGATAGCGTTCGATGACCTGGGGATTGGTGTCGCAGATGGCGGCCAGCTCGATCCCCTGCTCGGGCCGGTGCGCGTGTTGACAGACCCCCCCACGACCGCCAGCCCCTATGGATCCGATCCGTATTGTGGACATGTCACGACCCCGCATCCCGTGGTGGGCTGAACAGGCACACCGGTTCACGAAGCATATCTTCAGCCGCGGTGGGCACCCGCGTGTCGTCTTGCGTTACGGTCTGATCCCGACCCGCTGCCACATCGGGCGCATGTCGTAGACGCTGCCGGTGTCCAGCGCCGCGTCGATGCCGAAGCAGGCGACAGCCGAGCGGATGCCGTCGTCCAGTCCCACAAGCGGGGGCGTGCCGTCGAGCATGGAGTTTCGCAGGGCGTTTGCCATCGTGCCGTCGGCCCCGCCGTGCCCGCCCGCGGTGGTTTTTTCGGTCAGCACGGCTTTTTCGTGGTCGATGCGTTTGTATTCGATCAAACCGGTGCGCACGTCGCCGCGGATCGTGCCGTGCGTCCCGCAGAAATACATGCGTCGCTCGGCGATCGAGGTGTTGAGGTTGGTGTGGAAGGTCGCACGCACACCGCTGGCGTATTCGAGGATGGCGACCTGGTTGTCGATGATGTCCTTGTCGGTCGTGAAGGGGTCGAGCGGGTTTTCACGGGTGTAGATGCCGCTGTTTCGCCAGCCACAGTAGGCGGGCAAACCGTTCGCGTGCGGGCCGAGTTCGTCCATGCGGTGCTTGTTCTGGGGCAGGAAGAAGTTCAGGCCGCCAAAGCTCGCGGCGCGCACGGGGACGCTGCCGGTGAGCCAGTTCACAAGATCGATATCGTGGCAGCACTTTTCGAGCAGGTGTGTGCCGGCCCACTCGCGCTTGCGTCGCCAGTCCATCATGATGTACCCGCCGTGGTCCGGCGAGAGGGTCTCGTTGAACTCGAACGAGACGAGTTTGCCGATCACACCGCCGTCGATCAGCGCCTTGATCCTGCGGTAAAACTCGGCGTAGCGCAGGACGAAGCCGATCGAGAACATCCCGGTGTGGGAGTCGATGGCTTTCTTGAGCACGGCACAGTCGTCGATGTTGGTGGTCAGGGGTTTTTCGGTGAAGACGTGCTTGTTGGCCTGGAGCGCGCCGAGGATGTGTTCTTTATGGAAAGCGTTCCACGAACCGACGCAGACCCACTCGACCTTCGGGTCGGCTGAAAGCTCGTGATGGTTTGGGTAGACCCTGGCGTCGGGGCAGCGCAGGCGTTCCTTGGCTTGTTTGATCGCGGTGTCGCTCACGTCGCACAGCGCGACGACCTTGATGCGGTTGTCGTTGTGGAGCGTGCTCTGGATGACGCCCGTGAGGCGGGAGCCGCAGCCGATCAACCCGATGCCGACTTGTCTGGTGTCCGTCATGTGGGGTTCCGTTTCAGAAAAAGTCGGTCCATTCTCCGTTCTTTCTCGTGCTCCGCAAACCGGGCCGACCACATTCCCAAAGAACGCCCCAGCCGCTACCATGCCCCATTGCGATCAATTCCCCGATAAATGCTTTCAATCCCGAGCGATCACGTCATGCCCGAACGCCCCAACATCCTGCTCATCATGTCCGACGAACACGACCCGGCCAACATAGGTTGCTACGGCGACACGTTGGGTACAACGCCGGCGCTCGATCGGCTGGCGCAACAGGGCGTCGTGTTCGACAGCGCCTATTGCAACAGCCCGCTTTGCGTGCCCTCGCGTCTGTCGTTTACCGCCGGCCAATACGTGAGCCGATGCGGGGCGTGGACCAACGACTGCTGGCTGCCCTCGGACGATTACCCGTCGATCGCGCGCTCGCTCAACGCGGCGGGGTACGAGTCGTACATCATCGGCAAGCAACACTACGACCCGACGCGCAGCTACGGATTCAAAGAGGTGCTGCCCCGCATGAGCGGCGACGGTCAGCACAAGAACGGCCGCGGCGCGAGGCGTGACCCGCAAGACACGCGACAGGGCCAATACTCATGGAAACAACGCAGCGGCGAGTTCTACCCCGCGAACCACGGCGGTGTGCTCGACCACGACCGCAACGTCACCTCGGCGACGCTGGGCTTTCTCAATGCGCGCAAGAGCCACAACGCCCCGTTCTTTCTCTTTGCCGGCTATCTCGCGCCGCACTTCCCGCTGATCGTCCCGCAAAAATATGCCGACCTGTTCACGGGCAAGGTCCCCCCGCCCAACATCCCCCCGGGCCTGCTCGAATCTTTGCCGACCAATTACCAGCACCTGCGCTTAGGCTTTGGCCTCGTGGACACCGACCCCGCCGTCGTGCAGAAGGGCCGGGAACTCTACTGGGCGCTGACACGATGGTTCGACGACGAGGTCAACAAGGTCCTCGTCGGCCTGGGAAACAGTGATGTGGCGGACAACACCCTCGTCGTCTACACCTCCGACCACGGCGAGAACAAAGGGGACCACGGCCTGTGGTGGAAGAACTGCGTGTACGACCACGGCGCGCGGGTGCCTTTGATCGTGAGTTGGCCCAAGCGCTGGGCCGGCGGGCAGCGACGCAGCGGTGTCTGCTCGCTCGTCGACCTCATTCAGACCCTCATCGAGGTCACCGGCGCAACGCCACACGAAAAAATGGACGGCGACTCCATGCTCGGCTATCTCGATCACCCGACCCACGCATGGAAGGATCAGGCGCTGAGCGAATACTACGGCCACAACATCTGCTCGGGCTTCACGATGTTCCGCAGGGGCCGATTCAAATACGTCTACCACAGTCGAATCAACGATCAGTACGGGCCGGAGACCCAACTCTTCGACATGCTTGACGACCCCGGCGAACTCAACGACCTCACCCGCGACCCCGCCCACGCCGACACCGTCAACAGGCTGCACCACGCCATGCTCGAAGAACTCGGCGAACACCCCGACGCCATCGAACAGCGCAGCCGGGCCGACCTGGCCAAGGGTTACGGGCGGTGACTGCGTGTGAACCGGCCTACAACCATAAACATCATGACCCGATACGAACACGCCGAACAATCGGGGCTGGGGAAGAAACCGCAGATTGCGCAGATTTCACAGATCGATACAGACTGATGCTCGGGAAATCGGTTTTGAATCTGTGTAATCTGCGGAATCTGTGGTTTCTGTATCGGCTCATGCTTATCACCAGTACCGCCCGGTATTCATTTGTTTTCAGCTATTAAACGCCTTGCGTCTGGCGATGATAAAATCATCGTCCACCACGTTCTGAAATCCGACAAGGAGCATCGCGTGAAACCGATCTATTCATTGGCTGCTGTTGTGCTGGTGTGTTTTTTCACAGCGACCACGTCGCTGGCGCAGGGTGGGTATTACGACGACTCCCCCGAGCTTTTCTCCATGCGGCCAGACCCCAACACCTCGGTCACCACGTTTACCGAGTTCGGCCCGGTGGGGGTGAGCCTCGACCTGCTCAAGCCTGACTTTGCCATACGGGTCAAGAGTGTCGAGCCCGGATCGCCGGCGGACAAGGCGGCGCTCAAGCCCGGCATGATGATCCACACGATCAACGGCGAGAAGCTTGCGAACATCGACCCACGCATCCAACTGGGCAACATGATTACCAAGGCCGAGGCGACCGACGGCAAGATGCGCATGGTCGTCTCGGACAAGCCCGGCGGTGAAACCCGCGAGGTGGTGGTGCAACTCGAAGCGCTGGGCCCATACAGCGCGACCTGGCCCGTGAACTGCCAGAAGTCCGACCGAATCGTCCGCAACTTTGCGGAGTATTTGAAGAAAGACGGCAGCGACAAAGGCTTCGGCAGCCTGGGGATGCTGTTCCTGCTCTCGACGGGCGACGACAACGACCTTGGCCCCGTGCGCGAATGGGCGCACAACCTGCCCGCGGAGGTCCGGGGCTTCCACACGTGGAACGCGGGCCTGGGGAGCCTTGCGGTGTGCGAGTATTACCTGCGCACGGGTGACGAACAGGTCCTGCCCGCCATTCAGGCCTTGGCGGACAGTATCGCCACAGCGGAAAACAACGGCGGCTGGGGCAACCGCGCGCCGATCTCCGGTCTGACGTACGGCGGGGGCGGTGGGCACCTCAATGCCGGGGGCATCCACGCCGCGACGTTCCTCGTCCTGGCCAAAGAGTGCGGCGCGAAGATCGACGACGAGGTCTTTCTCCGCGTGGTGCGACACTTCTACCGCTTTGCCGGCCGGGGCAACATCCCCTACGGCAACAACAAACCCGAGGGCAGCTACACCGACAACGGCAAGAACGGCGGGTTCGCGCTCACGATGGCCGCCGCCGCTTCGCTCACGCCCGATGGTGAAGATTCCACCTACGCTAAGGCACGCGACATCACCGCCCTGTTCAGCTTCCCCAGCACCTCTTTCATCCTCCACGGGCACACCGGCGGGGGCATCGGTGAAATCTTCCGCAGCGCCGCGATGGGGCTGCTCTGCGACAAACAACCCGCCCTCTACCGGGATTTTATGGACCAGCGCCGCTGGCACTACGAAATCTCGCGCAAGTTCGACGGCAGCTTCCGCATCTTCGGCGGCGACCGATACGACAACGTCTCCTGGGGCGCGGGCTACGCGCTGACCTACACCGTGCCACGCAAGACGCTCCGCCTCACCGGCGCCGCGCCCGGCAAGTTTGCCAAGCCCTACAAACTCCCCGAGCACCCCTGGGGCACCGCGGCGGATGAGGACTTCGTCACAACCCAGCCGATCGCCTACCCCGACGGTTCACGTCCCGATTTTTCTCACGACACGCTGGCCAACGGCGGCGGCATCGCGCTGCTGCGGGTCAACAAGGACGGGCTGACCGATGAACAGCTCAACCGTTACATCCGTCACCCCGTCATCATCACACGGACTTACTTCATCAAAGACATCGCGCAGCGCGGCCCGGATTTTGTGTTGAACCTGCTGCGCGACCCCGACGCCCGTATGCGAAGGCTCGCGCTCGACACCATGGTTTCGCGCGACGGCTCGCCGGAGCTGGCCACACCCGCTGTCATCGACCGCGTGATCCAGATGGTGGCCGACCCTGAGGAATCCTGGTTCGTCAAGGAAGCGGCGCTGCGAGCCGTGGCCCTTGCGCCGGCGGACACCATCGTCAAACACGTCGACACGTTCATCCCCTACCTCAACCACGAAGAGTGGTGGCTTCAACACTCGGCGATGGAGGCGCTGGGCCCGGTCGTGGTCGACCCGCGCGTTTACAAGAAAGTCCTGCCCCCCGTGGCACAGGCGCTCAAGAACAACCACCTCCAGGCCCTGGCCAACCCCTTCAACTGGGGCACGATGGGCACGAACCTCGGCAACGCCGACCCGGAAGTGGCGGCCTTTGCCTGTAGCGTGCTCGGCGAGGCTTACACCGACTATGTCGAATACAAACACCCCATGCCCGTCGTCGAGGACAGGGTCAACCCCGGCATGCGCGAGATCATTGCCTCGACACTTGCCAAGGTGCCCGGCGGGTATGACACGCTCTACCGCGTTGCCAGGTCGCGCAACCCCGACGAGGCGCTGCCTTACTCCAAACTCTTCCTTTCAGCCGACACCGAGTCGTTCAGCCCCGAGCTGCGGGCGTTGGTCAACCACAGCATCGAAAACCAGTTGATCCCCGCTTACATCGCAAGCAACCGCGCCGCCCTGCTCAAGGAAAAAAGCAATCAAGACACCGATGGCAAGACCCAGGTCTACGGGCTGGTCGGCCTCTACAACCGTCTGGGCGTGAAGGACTACGACTGGCACGACTTCGGCCCCGTGCCCACGGAGATGGCCTGGAGCTACCTTACGTTCGACCCCGTCGAAAAGAAACCCTGGGACAGTGCGCAAGAGACCCGCTACCGGCCCGTCACCGTGCCCAAGGGCAACGAGGATTGGTACAAGCCCACGTTCAACCCGAGCGAGCACGGCTGGCAGGTCGGCCTGCAACCTTTCGGTGCGACCAACGGCAAGCTCGTCGGGGCCACGATCGACGGCAGCGACACCAGCGAAAAACCCAGCCCCTGCAAGATGGACTTCTGCCGATGCAAGGAGCCGATGAAAACGCTCTGGGACAAGGAGGTGCTGCTGCTCAACGGCAAGTTCACCTTCCCCGAGTTCAAAGAGGGCTACCGTTACCGCCTGCTCGTGGGCGGGATGTCCCACGTCGGGGCCGGCGAGGGCTTTAAGATTTATGTCAATGGCAAGCCGTTCTTCGAGCGGGGCCGCGGCGTCGGCAGGCGTGAGGGCGGCTTGCCGATCGAGATGCACATCGATAAATCGTGGTGGAAAGAGTTCAGCGGCAAAGAGGTCGACATCGCCCACATCAGCTTCATGAACATCCACAAGGGCATCAAGAGCAGGCAACTGATGATCTGGGTGCAGGAGATGAAACTCCCGCCGTTGGATGAAGCGGTCATGATTCATTCCGCGACCGTCGTGCCGATGACCTGCGCCGCGTGGCAGTCCCTGCAGGACCCGGACAACACCGAGCTTGACCCCGACGAGGGCAGGTACCTCTGGGACGGCAAGTTCGTGGACAACCCCGCGATCGTGGGCCAGTGGAAGACCGTGGCGCTGGTCAACACACTCGATGAGTTCAACCCCGCCAAACCGATCAACGCCAACCGTGCCGCGATCAGGCAACTCGAGTTCAAGCCCGAAGGCCGAACCGATGACCCGCTCCTGATCTGGACCGGTCAGACCCTGCTCAACCTCAAGGCAAACCAGGCTCTTGCGATGCGGATACAAAACATCGCCGGCGTCGATTACCTCCTCGTCGAACAGGGCGGCTTCAACGCGAAAAACGGGCCAGACTGGAAATCGCCGTTGATCGTGATGGCCCGGCGTTGAATCCAACCCACGGATCGATAGCCATTCAACACGTGCTACGCGGCTTGCGGCCGCTTCATCGCGAGGGTCTTGGCAAAGTAGAAGAGCACGGGATAGAGCAGCAGTTCCGCGATGAAGCTGGTGGCCAGCCCACCGATCATCGGCGCGGCGAGGCGGCGCATCGTGTCCGCCCCTGCGCCCGTGGCCCAGAGCAGCGGGAACAAACCGATGAAGGTCGTCATCACCGTCATGGTCTTGGGTCGGATGCGTTGCACCGCGCCGTCGTGGATGGCGTGCCAGAGGTCGGTGGCGTCTTTCATCCTGCCCTCTCGCGCGAAACGCTCGAAGCTGTTGTCGAGGTAGAGCAGCATGACCAGGCCCGTCTCGGCGTCGAGGCCCGCCAGCGCGATGACGCCCACCCACACCGCCAGCGACAGGTTGTAGCCGAGCAGGTAGAGCATCCACGCTGCGCCGACGAGGCTGAACGGCACAGCCAAGAGCACGATGCCCACACGGAGCCAGCTGTGCGTCGCCATGTAAAGCAGCAGAATTATCAACACCCCTGCCAGAGGCACCGCGACCATCAGTCGTTTCCGTGCCGCCTGCATGTATTCATACTGCCCGGACCAGACTATTGAATAGCCGGCGGGCAGTTTCACCCCCGACGCCACCGCACGCTGGGCGTTAGCGACATACGTCCCCACGTCCAGCCCCGCGATGTCCACGAACACCCAGCTCGTCAGGCGTGCGTTCTCGCTCTTGACCATCGGCGGGCCTTTGTGAATGTCGATGTGAGCCAGTTGGCCCAGCGGCACCTGTTGGCCCGAGGGTGTGGACACGAGCACTTGCCTGAGCGTCTCGACCGAGTCGCGCAGCTCCGAGGGGTAACGCACGTTGACCGGGTAACGCTCAAGCCCCTCGACCGTGCGCGTGACGTTCATCCCGCCCAGCGCGGACATGATGACATCCTGCACGTCGCCGACGACCAGGTCGTAACGGGCAATCGCGTCGCGGTCGATCACGATGTCGAAGTAGTTCCCCCCGACGCTCTTTTCGGGGAACGCGCTGAGCGTGTACGCCCCCGTGCCCGGCGAGGTCTTGAGCACGTTGGCGATCTCGTTGGACAGCGAAGCCAGCGTAGCAAGATCGGGCCCCATGACCTTCACGCCCACCGGCGTCTTGATGCCCGTCGAGAGCATGTCGATCCTCGTCTTGATCGGCATCGTCCACGAGTTGGTGACCCCCGGAAGCTGCAGCGCGTCGTTGAGGCCGGGGACGTGGAGGGGTTCTTTGCCGGCGGCGTTGGGCAACTCGTAGCCGTAGATCAATTCATCGAGCGTGATTTTTCGTGTGCCGGGCCAGACCTTCCGGGGCAGCCACGCCAGGTAGTTGGGCCAACCGTCGTAGAAGCGTGCCACCGGCCGGGTGCGCCACATGTCGGGGTCGCGGTGGAGCGTGATCGTCGTCTCCAACATGCTCGGCGGCGCGGGGTCGGTCGCGGTCTCGGATCGGCCGGCCTTCCCGAAGACGCTTGCCACTTCGGGGAACTGTCTGATGAGTTTGTCGGTCTGCTGGAGCAGCTCGCGGGCCTTGGTCATGCTGATGCCCGGGTCGGTCGTGGGCATGTAGAGCAGGTCGCCCTCCTCGAGCGGGGGCATGAACTCGCTGCCTAAGCGCATGTAAGGGTAGGCGGTGCTCAGGACCAGCACCCCCGCGACAAGGACCGTCAGCCAGCGGTACTGCATCACAAAGACGAAGAACGGGTGGTAGAGCCTCTGCATCACCCACGAGATCGGGTTGGCTCGCTCGTGGATGATCTTCTGCGGCACGAGCAGCATCCCCATGAGCACCACCCATCCCAGCGCGACCCACCCCCGGAAGTTTCCCATTTCACCCAGAGGCACAAGCATCAGGGCCGCGGCGGGGACGAACATGACGGCAAGTGTTACAGGGAGATTGGCCTTCCACCCCCAGCGCTTGGGCAGGACGCGCGAGGTGATGAGGTAGGTCATCAGCACCGGGATGATGGTCACCGCCAAGAGCGCCGCGGCCGCCATGGCAAAGGTCTTGGTGTAGGCCAGGGGCTTGAAGAGCCTGCCCGATTGCTCGCCGAGCACGAAGACCGGCAGGAAGCTCACGACGATGACGAGCAGCGAGAAAAACAGGCTCGGCCCGACCTCGGTGGCGGCTTCGAGGATCAGCTCCTGACGTGGGCGCGGAGTGGCCTCTTTGCCCGCCGTGGCCAGGGCGTGCAGGCGTTCCTCCTCACGGTCCAGGTGCTTGTGCGCGTTCTCGACCATCACGATGGACGAGTCGACCATGACGCCGATCGCCAGCGCGATGCCGCCGAGCGACATGATGTTGGCGTTGAAGCCGCACAGGTACATCACGATCAGCGAGACGAGCACGCCGGTGGGCACGACAAAAACCGCAACCAGCTCGCTGCGTGCGTGCAACAGGAACATGATGCACACCAGGGCGACGACGGTGATCTCTTCGACGAGTGTGTCGCTGAGCGTGTGGACGGCTCGTTCGATCAGGTCGCTGCGGTCGTAGGCCACACCCATCGCCACACCGGGGGGCAGGCCCTTTTCCAGTTCATCGAGCTTGTCGCGCACGCGCCGGATAACACGCTGCGCGTTTTCGCCGAAGCGCATCACGACCGTTCCGCCGACGGTCTCACCCCCGCCGTCCCACTCGGCGATGCCCCGCCTGATCTCCGGCCCGGTGCGGACCTCGGCCACGTCGGCAAGATAGATCGGGGCACCCTGCGCATTAGCGCCCAGCGCGATCTTGTTGAGCTGATCGACCACACGCTGCGTGCGCAGCATCTCGACGGACATCCCCGTCTGTCGGGCGTGGTCGAGTTCTTGCTGCGACAGGTTCCCGAGATACCCCAGGCCGCGGACCATGTATTCGGTTTCGCTCTGCTCGATGAGGCGTCCGCCCACGTCGAGGTTCGAGCGTTGGATCGCCGTCTTGACCATGCGTAGAGGCATGTCATACGCGAGTAACTTCCGGGGGTCGACGACGACCTGGTACTGCTTGACGAACCCGCCGACGGGCGCGACCTCGCTCACGCCGTCCACCGCGGTCAGTTCGTAGCGCAGGTACCAGTCCTGCAGGCTTCGCAGTTGGGCCAGGTCGATGTCGGGTTGGACGAGGGTCTTGCCGTCGAGTGGGCAGGTGTCGCGGTCGGTGAAGATGCGTGTGTGGACGGGGCGTTTGCGTACGGCGGGGTCGTTGGGCGCGTCGTCCACGGAGGCATACCACTTATCGTTCGTCGGGTCGTGCCAGAGGCCCTGGGGGTGGTCGGGGCAGTAACGCCCTGTAAGTAAGACATATTGATAGACCCAGCCGACGCCGGTCGCGTCGGGGCCGAGTTGGGGTGTGACGCCCTCGGGCAGGCGTGAGGAGACGGTGTTGAGTTGTTCGAGCACGCGCGACCTGGCCCAGTAAAGATCGGTGCCGTCCTCGAAGATGATGTAGACGAAGGACGAACCGAACATGCTGTATCCGCGCACGACTTTGGCGTAGGGCACCGCGAGCATGGCGGTGGTGAGGGGATAGGTGACCTGGTCTTCGACGATCTGCGGTGCCTGCCCGGGGAACTCGGTGCGGATGACGACCTGTACGTCGGAGAGGTCGGGGATGGCGTCGATGGTGATGTGCTTAGCCGACCACACGCCAGATACGACGACGAAGGCGGTGAGCAGCAGCACCATCGCGCGGTTGTGGACGCACCAGTGGATGAGTCGGGCGATCATGTCAATGTTCCACTTCCGTGGGCGTGGGCGATTGGGGCTGGTTCTTGGGATTGGATTGGCCGAGGTTGGCCGCGGCTTGGTCGAGTTTCTTGAGGTAGCCCCGCGGGTCTTCGCGGAAGCTCTCGATGCACGAGTCGCAGCAGAAGATCAGCGTGCGTCCCTCGTATTCGATCGTGACCGGCGGGCCCATGTGCCCGAGCTTGTCGCCGGAGATCAGGCAGTAATCGATGGGGTAGGGTTTGGGTTTCGCGCTGTTGGGTTGCTGTGAGCCAGCGGGGCTTTGCGTTTGGCTTTGTGCGTGATCGGTGTGATTGGTGTGATTGAGTGCTGACATGTCCATCGCGGGTTTGTCGGGGTTGGGCTTCTTGTCTGTGGTGCTGCCCGCGATCATTTTGGCCAGCGCTTCGCGCACGCGTGCCTCGGAGTCGAGCAGGAACTGTCCGGAGGTGACGACCTTCTCGCCCGGCTTCAAGCCGGCGATGATCTCGACCATGCCGTCGCCGTTCTCGATGCCCATCTTCACGTCGCGTGGTTCGAAGCGTCCCCCGCCAAGACTGACAAAAGCCACCCGGCGTTTGCCCGTGTCGAGGACCGCCTCACGGGGCGCGAGCGTGCGGTCCTGCGCGATCGTGTTGTGCAGTTCGATGTTGGCAAACATGCCGGGCTTGAGCGTGTTGTCGGGGTTGTCGAAGACCAGTCTCACCTGCGCCTCGCGCGTCTTGTTTTCGAGGTAGGGGTACATGTAAACCACCCGCCCCTCGAAGCTCTTGCCCGGCAGGTACGAGAGCGTCATCGTCGCCTTCATGCCCAGCTCGACGAAGGGCAACTGGTACTCGTAGAGCGTGACGATCACCCACACGCGCGAGAGGTCAGCGATGCGGAAGACCTGCATGCCGGGGTCGACCTTCATGCCCTCGTTGGCGTGCTTGGCAATGACAAAACCGCTGTGCGGGTTGCGGATGGTCATCGTCTTGGCGGGCTTGCCCTCTTTCTCAAGCTGCGCGATCTGCTCGGGGGTGATGTCGAAGTATTCCAGGCGCGTGCGTGCGGCGCTGAGCAGGTCGGCGTTGTTGGGGTTCTTCAGTGCGAGCAGGTACTCCTCCTGCGCCGCGTAGAGCTGTGGGGAATAAAGCTCGAAGAGCGGTTGGCCCTCCTCGACGCGTGCCCCGACGTAGTCCACGTCGAGCTTCTCGATCCAGCCGGCGACCTTGATGTTCACGTCGCGCACGGAAGTCTCGTCGTAATCGACCGAGCCGACGGTCTGGATGGTGCGCGTGAGCGGGCCCGTGATAACCTCGTCCGTCCGCACACCGATGTTCTGCACAACCGTCGGGTCGATGGCGACCTGGCCCTTGAACTTCTCGGGGTCGATGGGCGTGAGCTTCATGTGGCAGATCGGGCAGTCGCCCTCGTGCGGGAGGATCACCCACGGGTGCATGCCGCAGGTGTAGTAGCGCGGTGTGCCGCTGTGATCGTCCGTGGCATCAGAAGATTTCACCGAATCGCCCAAGCCCATCACCGCCCCGACAGTGTGTAAGGCCGTGCGGATCGGCGGCGCCAGCGCAACCCCGACCGACAGGGCCAACGCTGCGACAAGAACAAGCGCGACAAACGTCTGCCAGCGGATCGCTTTGGGGGTCGGCGATGTCGTGTTCATGGTTGTGTTTCCTGTGACGCGCTTCCCACCGCCAAATCCAGGTCGGCAGCGGCCTGTTCCCACTGGGCCACCGCGCGGTGGCGCATGACCTCGAAGCCCAACAGCTTCCGCCAGTTGTCCACGAGTGTGAGGAAATCGACCGAGCCGGCCCGGTAGCCGCTGGTCGAGGCCTCGACCATCTGACGGGCCTGGGGCAGGATCGTGTCTTCAAAGTAGGTCACGAGTTGCCGCTGCGCTTCGATGCGCAGGTACGCCTCCTGCACCGCAAAGGCCACGCGGTTCTGCTCTGCGGAAAGTTCCGCGGCGCTCTCCATCATCCCGCGCAGCGCCTCGCGCTGGGCCGCGTCGTATTTCTGCGTCCAGATCGGGAGATTGATGCCAAAGGAAAACCACCACTGGTCCTTGCCGTTGGCTGCCTTGGAAAGGCCCTTGGCCTCGACGGCGTTGTAGGTCGCGCCGACGGTGAGGTCGGGCAGTCTTCCGAGTTTGGCCAGGTGGAGCATCTGACGCATCTGTTCGTTCTTTTCACGCGCCTTGCTCAGGGCAGGGTTGTCCTGAGCGGCGCGCGTGAGCAGGTCGTCGAGCCGTTGCGTCACCACGGTCGGCCCAACCTCCGCCGGCTCGGGCAGCGGGGCGTCCGTGGCACGGTCCATCAGTTGGTTGAGCATCGCGCGGGAGGTCTCTCGCATCCGCTTGAGCGTGACCAGTTCGTTTTCAAGGTTGGCCAGTTCCACCGAGGCGCGAAGCACGTCGCCCTGTGTTCGCGTGCCGGCCTTGTATTCCGCCTCGGCGACACTCTTGATCTGCTCAAGAAGCGATCGGCTGTGCTCCATCACCTCCACAGCCCGGACGTTGGCGTAGTGGTCCCAATACGCCTTGCGGGTATCCGCCGCCACACGCAGGCGGGTCTGCGCCAACTCGGCCGTGGCCATCGCCACGTCCTGCTGTGCGATACGCCCGCGCGTGTCGAGCTTGCCCGGGAAGGGGATTTTCTGACTCACCCCGGTCATCAGCCCGACCTGCCCCGCCGCGGTCTGCGCCATCTCGCCGATGGGGGAGACCTGGAACATGGGGTCGTCGAGAGAGGTGGCCTGCGGGACGCGCTGGGCCAGCCGTTCGATCTTGTGCTTAGCCGCGAGGATCGAGGGGTTGTTCGCCAGCGCCAGTGCGACGTATTCGTCGACACCCGACTTGGGGGTGAGCAGGGGTTCGGTGTTGTCGGTTGGCGTTGCCGACAACCCCGCGAGCGTGTCGAGGCGGTGCGTTTGACCCGCGTCGGTCAAGGCCCACTTTGCCGGGTCGTTGTGTTGCCAGATGCGTGTCGCCTCATCGTCGAAAGGCGAGGCGCAGCCGGCGGCAAACAGCACAACCACGGGAAGAATCCAGCCATGTCGGGTGTTGTGTGTCATCGTGCGTCCGGTGAATGGATTAGCCGTCGTTCGCTTACCCAACACAACGACACAAACCCCTCAAAAGGTTCCTTGCACGCAGGCACCGTTGGCTAGACCGATAAACCCCAGCAAGCCGTCTTATGATTTGACGCCAGCCCCGTCCCGCTCCCATCCGCGTTCATCCGCGTTCATCGGCGGCTATATTCTCTTCGTTGTGTGAACAGGGAACCCCGACCCGTCCGGACCTCGTTTAGACAGGTGCAGCCGTTGCGTAGACAGACCCTCACGCCCGAACAGGCCCAACGTTTTCGCCGGCTGGCCTGGCCGATGATGGACGCCGTGCTGCGGACCGCACAGGTCCTGACCCGTCACGAGCACGAGGCGGAAGACCTGGCGCAGGAAACCATGATGAAAGCGATGCGCGCGATCGATAGCTTCGAGGAAGGCAGCGACATCAAGGCGTGGCTGTTCACGATCCTCCGGCGGGCGCATATCGACCGGGTCCGTCCGATGAAAAACCGTGCGGGGGTCTCGCTCGATGAAGCGGGCTACGACCCGGTGGACCCGCGCGGGTCCGAACCCGGTGAGCACGAGACGGACTGGGCCGAGCCGGAGTCGTTGATGAACCGTTTCGAGGACCGGGCGCTAATCGATGCGATGAAGACTCTGCCGGAGGAGATGCGTTGGACGCTGTTGCTTGTGGACGTGGAGCAGATGGACCACGCGGAGGCGGCGCGGGTGCTGGGTGTGGCGGTGGGCACGGTCAAGAGCCGATCCCACCGGGCACGGTCAATGCTGCGTGAGCGGTTGCACGGGACCGCTGTGGATCGGGGCTGGGTCAAACCGAACCGGGAGACGACACCATGAAACCCTCAACCCATCAGGATCGACTCGACGCCGCGACCTCCCGGAGGTTGGCCAAACTCGCCGACCGCCCCGTAGACACGGCTCGCCTGCGGCAAACGATGGAGCAAGCCCTCACAGAGGCGGGGGGCAAAGAATCCCCGCCCGTGATTGGCCGAATCTTTCAGCGTTGGCGCACCGTTGTCGCCGTGGCGGCGATCCTGTTGTTTGCGGTATGGCTGGGTGTCTGGGGCCTGGACAGGGCTACGTTGACCCCGCCCGTGATGGCGGCCCCCGTCCGCCTGGCACAACTCCACCACGACCTGTCGCTGGGCAAGCTGCCGAGCCTGCGCGTCACGAGTGTCGAGCAGGCTAACAAGTTGTTAGCCGACCAGCGCGCAGGTGTCCTCCCCGTGCCCGACCTGCCGGGGGAGATCATGTCCTGCTGTCTCTATCAGGAAGACGGGCAGACGCTGACCTGTGCGCTGATCGAACAGGAAGGTCGGCTGATCTCGGTGGTGGTCAGCGGGGGCACACCCAGACACATGCCCACGACCCAGCCCATCGAGTTCAAGGGCCGGCTGTACCACGAGCACACGTTCGACGGGGTCCGCATGGTGATGACACGGCACGAGGGGCGGTGGATGTGCGTGATGGGCGACGCCCGGACCGAGGCGCTCCTCGACCTGGCCGCCGGCATTGATTTCTAATCCTCACCTGACACATCACACTACCGGGTGCCCTACGCCGGCTCGATCCCCGCTTGGTCGATGAAGAATCCGTTATTGGGTGGACCGACGGCAGAGGGCCTGCGGTGGTTGTCGTGGCTGTGGATATTGCGTCTCTTTGATGGGTTCTGTGCCATGTCAAGAGTCGTGCCGCCTCACCTGCCCCCCGATATACGCTCAATATCGCCCATATTCGCCCACGTTCGTGCGAACCACCGTGTGTTTAAAAAGAAAACGCCTCTGTATGACACTGAAAATTCAGCGGCTTACAAAAGCGTCTCGGGAGAAACGGAGAGGGCGGGATTCGAACCCGCGGTAAGAACCGATAGTCCCTACGACGGTTTAGCAAACCGTTGCCTTCAGCCGCTCGGCCACCTCTCCAGGCTGAATGGACATCATTCTCTGCCCGCCGCGTGATGTCAAATAGGACACGCCGATGAAAAGTCGCCGGGCATCTGGCTCGACGGGGCGCTCGTATGGCGCGATCCCCGTTACGTGGGCGGCGTTAAACTCGTGTCGATGAGCAACGGGTCAGAAAACCCGACCCGGTCAGATAATCAGACTGTCACGCCGCAGCGCGAGGCTGCGGTGGCGGTGGTGCGTGCGTTGCGTGGTGCGGGCCACGAGGCTTACCTGGCGGGCGGTTGCGTGCGCGATCGCTTGCTGGGCATCGAGCCTAAGGACCACGACGTGGCCACGTCCGCGACGCCCGAAGAGGTCCGGGCCTTGTTTGCTCGCTGCAACCTTGTCGGCGCGGCGTTCGGCGTGGCCCTGGTCCGGGTGTCCGGGCACAACATCGAGGTCGCCACCTTCCGCGCCGAGGCCGGCTACGACGACGGCAGACGGCCCACACGGGTCCGCTTCACCGACGCCCCGCACGACGCGATGCGCCGTGACTTCACGGTCAACGGGTTGTTCGAGGACCCGCTGGCCACGGGTGAGTCTAATCAAGTGTTGGATTACGTCGGCGGCGTCGCGGACATCCGGGCGCGGCTGGTCCGCGCGATCGGCGACCCGGCCGAGCGTTTTGCGGAAGACCACCTGCGGATGCTGCGTGCCCCGCGTTTTGCCGCCCGTCTGGGTTTTGAGATCGAAGAAAAAACCGCCCGCGCGATCGCGGTCCACGCGCGGTACCTCGCCCAGATCAGCCGGGAGAGGATCGGGATGGAGACGCTGGCGATGATGGCGGTGCCCGAGTCCGCCAAACGCGCCCGTGCGGCTGCGCTGATCCAGCAGCTTCACCTCGACGGGCCGACGCTCAACGAAGACCACCACGATGCGCCCCTGAAAACACTGGGAAATCTTGACGACCGCGTCGACGCCGCGACCGCGCTGGCGGCGTGGGCGGTCGACCGTCACGTGGACAAGCCCGAACCGGCCAGGTTTGACCGCTTCGTGCAGGTCGAGTCATCAAGGGTGGTGCGCCGGTGGCGTAAGGCGCTTTGCCTGAGCAACGAGACACGCGATGCGCTGGCCGGCACACTGGGCGTGGCGGCGCGCATGACGCAATGGGGCGAGTCGGACACCGCGCAGAAAAAGCACACGCTCTCATCGCCTCACAGTGCGTCGGCGGTGGCGTTGTTGCGTGCGCTGGCCCGGTCAAACGCGGGCTTTGCCACGTTGATGGCGCGGGTGGATGAGCAGACCCCGGGATTGCTTGCCGAGGGTGTGTCGCCCCAGCCGTGGGTCACGGGGGAGGATTTGATCGCGATGGGTCAATCGCCCGGTCCGCTTTTTGGCAAGTTGCTCCAAGAGGCTTACGACGCACAACTCAACGGGCAACTCACAACACGGGTCGCTGCGCTGGCGTGGCTGCGATCAAATCTGGCGCCCCACGAAGATTGAGCCTGCGCACAGGTGAGCGTGCCTTCCTATGATGAGCCGTCCCTGACCACGCGGAACCTTAACCCCACAGCGCCCTTGCCACCGGAACTGGTCCAATACGGCTTCCCGCTTGTCTTTGTGCTGCTCGTGGCCACGGGCGTGGGCTTTCCCTCTCCGGAGGACGTGCTCCTTCTGGCGCTGGGCTACCTCTGCTCGTTTCACAGGATGGACCTTCTGTGGGTGATCCCCAGCGCAATCGGTAGCGTGCTCCTGGCAGACTCGATCCTGTACCTGATCGGACGGAAGATCGGCCACCACGTGCCCAGGCTTCCGCCCTTGAAATGGGTGCTCAGCGAGCAACGCTTGGCCCGTGCGGAGCGGGCGTTTCACGGTCACGGCGGCAAGGCGATTTTCCTGGCACGCTTCGTCCCCGGTGTGCGCGCGGGCACGTATTTCTCAGCGGGCACCTTCCGGTTTTCGTATGGGAAGATGCTCCTGTTCGACGCCCTGGCCACGTCGTTGTTTGTGCCCGCGGTGATCGTGGTGGGCTTTTTGTTTGCAAAGCATTTCGACATTCTGGTCAAGGTGGTGCGCGATGCCCAGGGGTTGCTCGCGGCGGCGGTGGTGGTGGGTGTGGTCGTCTGGTTCATCGTGCGTCGGCGGCGCAGGCTTGCCTCGGGCCGCTCAAAAGTGATAAGCTAACCTGATGACCGCCACCCCTCGGACCGCCGGGCCGGTGAACCTCAAGGACACCTACCGCAAGACGATGGACCGCATCGCCGAGGCTGCTGTGCGCAAAAACCGCAGGCCCAGCGACGTGCTGTGTGTCGCGGTCACCAAGAACGCCACGCCCGACCAGATCCGCCAACTCGTAGAACTGGGGCACACCGATCTGGGCGAAAACCGCGTCCAGCAACTCCAGCAGCGCGTCGCCCAGCTCGACGAATACCTCTCCCGCAAACGCGCCCTGGCGCACGTCGCCTCAAGGTCAGACAACAACACGCCCACCGCCCCCGTCACCGTCCGCTGGCACATGATCGGCCACCTCCAACGCAACAAGGCCAAGCCCGTCGTCCCCCTCGTCAAACTCATCCACAGCGTGGACAGCCTGCGTCTGGCTGAAGAACTCCACGCCCTGGGCGAGAAACGCGAACAACCCATCGACGTGCTCCTGCAGGTCAACATCACAGGCGAGGAAACCAAGTCCGGCATCGCGGGGCCGGCGGCGATCCACGTGGCTGAGCAGATCGAGTCGATGCTCAACCTCCGCCTGCGCGGCCTGATGACCATGGCCCCCTACAGCGACAACCCCGAAGACGCCCGCTCGTGCTTTGCACGCTGTGCCGAACTCTTCAACGAAATCCGCTCATCGAGCGTCGTGCCCACCGATCAATTCAACATCCTCTCCATGGGGATGACCGGCGACTTCGAGGTCGCCATCGAAGAGGGTGCCAACGTCGTCCGCATCGGCCGCGGCATCTTCGGCGAAAGCGACGAACCCCCGGAAGCCTAACCCCCGGAAGCTTAACCCACGGTAGCCTAATCCCCGGAAGGCACAAACGGGCAGGGGCGTACTAACATTCTGTTAGATGTCTTTGTCTAAAGGGCAGTGCGTGACGACGATCCTGCAGAACCATTACGTGTTAGCTGTGCATGACGTGGAGGTCTCCGCGAGGTTTTACGTCGACGTGCTGGGGTTTGAGATCGTTGAAAAACCCGAGGGCTGGATTTTCGTCAGGAAAGATCGGTGCATGGTCATGCTTGGCCAGTGCCCGGACGACATGCACCCCAGCGAGCTGGGCTGCCACAATTATTTTGCCTATCTATGTGTGGACGACGTGGACGCGTACTACGACACGATCACAAGCGCAGGCGTTGCGACGCTGCACGGGATCGCTGACCGTCCCTGGGGCATGCGGGAGTTCGGCATCCGAACGCCCGACGGCCACCGCATCATGATCGGCCAGCCGATCAACCGCCCTCACGAAGGCTGACAGTGATTAACAGCCTTTGATGGCGTAAGCACCCGCGTATGGCAGCGGCGGTGTAAAAATCGCTGCACGTCCCAATGGGTATGAGGTAATATCTCTCCCGGGGCGGCGCGGCGGGCTTCACGGGTTGCCCTCTCTACTCCATCGGGGCCAACGACATCAGGGGTGTCTCATGCCGCACATCGACGAACAGACATGGCAACTCATCAACGAATACGCCGTGCCCGGTGCGACCGCGCTGGTCATCATGCTCGTGGCCTACTTCATCGCGGGTTGGGTGAGCAAGATCGTCAGCGTGACCTGCACCAAAGCCCACATCGAGATGACGCTCACCAAGTTTTTTGCCAAGCTCACCAAGTGGGCCATCCTCGTCGTCGGTGTCATGTTCGTCCTCTCCAAGTTCGGGATCGAGACGGCCAGCTTCGCGGTCATGCTCGGGGCGATGGGCCTGGCGGTCGGTCTGGCGTTCCAGGGCACGCTCTCCAACTTCGCCTCGGGCATCATGCTCCTGGTCTTTCGGCCCTACAAAGTGGGCGACTTCGTCGTCGTCGGTGGGCACCAGGGCACGGTCGATGAGCTCGAACTCTTCACCACCACGCTCGACACACTCGACCACCGACGCATCTTCGTGCCCAACAGCGCCATCTTCGGGCAGGTCATCGAGAACATGACCTATCATCCTGTAAGGCGCGTCGATGTGGCGGTCGGCGTCTCCTATAAGTGCGACCTCGACGAGACCCGCCGTGTCCTGCTCGAAGCGGCCCAGAAAGTCGAGGGCATCGAGAGCGAACCCCAGCCCCAGATTTACCTGCTGGGCCTGGGCGCATCGAGCGTCGATTGGGAGGTGCGCGTGTGGTGCAAGCCCGCGGTCTACTGGGACGTGCGCGACCGTACCACCCGCGCGGCAAAAGTCGCCCTCGATCACGCCGGCCTGAGCATCCCCTTCCCGCAGATGGACGTCCACCTCGACTACCTCAACGGCAAACAGGGGTGAGCAACCGAATGTGTTTCATTCTTTGGCAGCCCCACGCGGCCATGTGGGGCCGTTGACCTATTCACAACAGCGCCACCGGGTCCACGTCCACCGCGGTGTGGGCGTCGGAGATGAGCAGCCTCGCGTTGCGCAGGGCGGTGAGCAGTTTCTGGATGCGCGCCGCGGCTTCGTTGGCCGGGGGCGGGCCGATGAGTTCGATCTGCTGGCGGTGGAAGTTGGCAATCCGCGCGATCGGGCAGGCGGACGGGCCGCGCAGACGGACGTTGAGGTCTAATCTTTGGTTAGTCTCCGACAGGTGCGTCACAAGTTCCCTCGCTTTGGCGATGCACGTCGGCAGGTCCTTGTCACGGATGACGATCCTGGCCATGCGGGTGGTCGGCGGCAGGCCCACGCTCTCGCGGACCTGCAGCTCTCGCGTCGCAAAGCCGACGTAATCGTGCCTCGCCGCGAGCACGATCGCCGGGTCGTCGGGGCTGAAGGTCTGCACGATCACACGCCCACCTTTTGAGGACCGACCGCTCCGTCCCGCGACCTGGGCGATGAGTTGGAACGTCCGCTCCGCGGCGCGGAAGTCGGGCATGTGCAACGCGGTGTCCCCGCTGATGACGCCCACGAGTTGCACGTTGGGGAAGTCCAGGCCCTTGGCAATCATCTGGGTGCCCACGAGAAGTTGCAGATCACCCTTGCGGAATCTTTCGAGGGTCTCGTGGTAGTCGCGTCCGGTGCGCATGGTGTCGGAGTCCATGCGTGCGAGCTTGACCCCCGGGAGTTTACCCTGGAGTTCTTCCTCGACGCGCTGGGTGCCCAGGCCGAACACGGTGATACGCTTGCCGCAGTCGGGGCAGGTGGCGGGGAGCAGTTGTTCCGCCAGGCAGTGGTGGCAGCGGATAAACCCGCCGGCGGGGAGCCTGGCGTCTTTGTGGTAGACCATCGTGGCGTCGCACTGGTCGCACTGTTTCATGTAGCCACAGGCGTGGTCGGGACAGGCGATGTAGTTGGCGTAACCACGTCTATTCAATAGCAGCATGGCCTGCCCGCCGGCTTCGAGTGTCTGGCGCAGTTGGTGTTCGAGTTCGATGGAGAGCAGGTGGACGCCGGCTTTGCCGGTCATCTGGTACCGGCGTTTGCGCTGGTCGAGCATGTTGACGAGTTGGACGGTCGGCAGTTGCAGCCCCGCCACGCGGTCGGGCAGTTCTAACAGGTGGTAAGTCCTGCGGACGGTGGCGTTGTGGTAGCTCTCGAGGCTGGGCGTGGCGGACCCGAGCACGACGGGGATGTTGAGCAGTTGCGCGCGTTTGATGGCCACGTCGCGCGCGTGGTAGCGGGGGAGCTGGTCTTGTTTGTAGGAGCTGTCGTGCTCTTCATCGACGATGACGACCCCCGGAAGTTGCTCGGGAGCAAACGGGGCAAAGACGGCTGAGCGTGCGCCAATGACGATGCGTGCCTCGCCCTCGCGGATACGTCGCCACTGCTCGTGTCGCTGCGCGGGAGTCAGGCCGGAGTGGAGCACCGCGATGAGAGATGGCCCGAAGCGTTCGACGAAACTGCGCACCATCTGCGGGGTGAGCGCGATCTCGGGGACGAGGACTAACGCAGAAGTGGCCGAGTGAGGGGGAGCAGAAGTGGCCACTTGGCCACTCTCTTCCAGCACCCGCTCGATCAGCCGGAGGTAGACCTCCGTCTTGCCGCTGCCGGTGACGCCGTGGAGCAGGTGGACGCAAAAGCCCTGCGCGATGGAGTCGGCGATGCGGTCGAAGGCGCGGCGCTGGGGTGCGGTGAGTTCGTACTCGACGGGTTTGAGTTCACTTTGTGCCAGCGCTTCGTCCACGGCGGCGCGGACCACAGCGGCGCGTTTGGCCTCGACAAGCCCGAGGTCAATGAGTCTCTTCACTGGGTTGAGGGTGCGTGCCCCGGCTTCGTTGGCCAGTTCGCGCACCTCGATCCACGGTGAGTCCGTGCCGGTGCGTTCTTGCAACACGCGCATCGCCTCGCGTTGGAGGGGGGTGAGTTTGGGCTGGTTTTTCTTGTTATTGGATGGAGAGTTGGTGGAGGTCCCACCCCCGGAGGGGGTAGGCGTTCCGGTGGGGGGCAGGCGCACCATCAGGTGGTGGACGGTGCCGGTGCCTCTTTTCACCGCGGCGGGGAGCATGTTTGCCAGTGTCATCCCCAGCGGGCAACAGTAATACGCGCTGATCCAGCGTGCGAGTTGCAGCAGGTCGGGCGTAAAAGAAATCGCGTGTTCGTCTCTTGCGATGATCGGCTTGACGTGTTCGAGGACCGTCGAGTCGTTGCGTTCGATGACGTATCCGAACGCGGGCTTGTCACGCCGACCCAGGGGCACGCGCACGCGCTGACCCGGTTCGAGGTCGTGCAGCGATTGAGGCACAGCGTAGGTCAGGCCGGTCGCGGTGAGGTCGATGCCTCGCTCGAGCGCGACCTGCGCATAACCCACCACGCCCTGGGGTCTGGTGTCGAAAAGTTGAGCCACGGCGATCAGTATAGAACCGCCGGCGGGTCAGGTTTGCTTTGCGGAGCGGACCTCGTGTTCCATCGTGAGGAGGAATCGGCCGATGGCCACGTCCAACTGTTCCCAGTCTTCCGCCTGGAAGGTGTAGGTGCCCTCCATCGTGCCCCACGGCGTGTCGAGTGGGCAGAAGCTGGCGTACTTGAAGGCCTTGCCCGGTTCGAGCACGGGCTGCTGGCCGACGACCCCGTCGCCCTCGACGTGTCGTTCGATGCCGTCGCCGTCGATGATCCGCCACTTGCGTGAGAGCAGTTGCACCTTGCGGTCGCCGGTGTTGTGGATGACGATCTGGTAGCCGAACACGTAGCGGTTTTCTTCGGGGCTGGACTCGTCGGTCAGGAAGAACGCGCTGGCGCCGACACGGATGCCGTGCGTCGTCACGTCGCTCATTCTGACCTGGTCGGTGGCCATGTGTGCCTCGTGTGCGAGGGGTTTTTCAGGTCGCACGTCCAAGTATAGGCGTGCTTCCCGATAAGACCAGCATCGGCCACGTGAAACTGAAATTGTGAAAAATCAAACGCCCACGGTTTTGGCTGTGGACGTCTGAACTCCGTTAGGTTTGGTGTGGGTCCGATCAGGTCGCGGGGGATTCTTTCTTCTCGCTCTTGTCACCACAGCAGGCCTTGCAGCTCTCGGCGTCCTTGCAGCACTCTTTGCAGCCGTCCTTGCATTTCTCACAGTTGGCGCAGTTCTCGGCGCACTTGTGCTGGTCTTTCTTTTCACACGAGCCGCAGCCCGCCCCAGCGTAGGAGGGCACAGACAGGGCGGCGCCGGCGAGGAGCGCCAAAGCCAGGAACGACCATCGGAGGGAGGATTGGAACATTGCAAACTCCTTGAAAACGGGTGGGTCCACGGGGCGGGTTGAGTGACACCACTCAAGCCTTCATCCCCCAGAACGAATGTCGTTCCCGAAAGGTTCCCGAAATCCATCTGGCCCGCGTCGGGTTGCCGTTGTTATCATCTGGCCATGATTGTGAAGCTCGAGGGCGTGATCGAATCGGTGGAAAAGGGCGCGGTCCACCTGCGTGTCGGGGACGTGACCTATGAGGTGCTCGTTCCCGCCTTTACCGCGGCCCGGCTGGGCGATTCGATCGGGCAGACGCGGGTGCTTCACACGATTGAATACTTCGAGTCCCACAACCAGGGGGCGTCGATGACGCCACGCATCGCGGGGTTTTTATCGCCCGGCGACCGACGGTTTTTCGAGCTTTTCGTCTCGTGCAAGGGCATCGGCAACCGCAAGGCGCTGCGCGCCATGGCGCTCGAATCCTCGCAGATCGCCGCGGCCATCGCCGACCGCGACACCGCACTGCTCCAATCCCTGCCCGAGATCGGCAAGCGCACCGCCGAGTCAATCGTGACCGAGCTGGCAGAAAAAGTCGGGCCGTTCGTCGCGGACCACGCCTACCCGTCTCGCGCAGCCTCGGGCGTGCAGGCCCCCCCGGGCAGCGCCAAGCCCAACAGCATGGCCCGCGAAGCACTCGAGGTCTTGCTGCAACTCGGCGAAAACCGGACGCAGGCGGTCACGTGGATCGACGCGGTTCTGCGAGATCAAGATCGGCCACGCGATGCGCAGGAACTCGTCTCGCGTGTGTACCGGATCAAGTCGGCCCCCGGAAGTTGAGGGCGGATGGGGTGAGGGGTGAGGGGTGAGCGGTCACAAGTGACGGGTGACGGGTGACGGAATCGTATTGGCGTGTTTGTCTTGATGGGGGGTTGGGTGTTAACCATGTCAGACGTGTTCATCGGCATTGCGATCGGCGTGGCGCTGACGATCCCGCTCTCGGTGATCGCGGTCCGTCGCACGTCGCGGCGCATCCGCCAACTCGAACAGCGTGCGCGGTCGGCTGAACGTTTGGCTGAGCTGGGCACGCTCACCGGTGGGCTGGCACACGAGATCAAAAACCCGCTCTCCACCGTCGGGCTGAATATCCAACTGTTACAGGAAGACCTTGCTACGCTGGAACAGGAGTCGGGTGCCCAGCCGGGGCAGAGCGAACGCATCGGTCGCATCCGCAGGCGGTTTGAGACGCTGACGCGTGAGACAGCTCGGCTGCGCCAGACGCTCGACGACTTTTTGCGTTTTGCCGGCCGGGTCAAGCTCAGGCTCACACCCGCGGACATCAACACACTCGTGCAGGAACTGGCCGACTTTTTCCAACCCCAGGCGGCCTCACAGGGCATCCAATTGCGGACCCAGTGCAGCCCCCAACCCATCGAGACCTCGGTCGATGCCGACCTGTTCAAGCAGGCGATGCTCAACCTGATGATCAACGCAGCGCAGGCGATGAGCGGTCAGCCCACCGGCCCGGACGGGACGGGGCGCTCCCGGGACCTGATGCTCCGCACCGAGCGAAGGCGAGTGGCCGGTCGGAACGAGGCGGTGGTCCACGTGATCGACACGGGTCCGGGGATCGATGCAAAGACCCTGGAAAAGATTTTTCACCCCTATTTTTCGACAAAAAAAGGGGGCACCGGGCTGGGGTTGCCCACGACCCGACGGATCATCGAAGAGCACGGCGGAACGATCACCGCCCACTCCGAAGTCGGACGCGGGACGGATTTCATGGTCAGCCTCCCCATACAGGAATCCCTGTAAGTCTATCACCTTGGTTGTAAACCATAGGATCGTGATGTTTTAGAGTTTGGGCCCGAGGGTCATCAGGTTATCATGGGGGACGTGGGGATATGCCGATTGATCGTGATGTCTGTAAGATAAAGTGTTGTTTGTCTGTTGTATCTCATACTTCTGCTTGGATGTTCCTGACATGTCGAGCATGGCCACGCCCATCCCGGGAAGAGACATCCTCAACCGCAAGCCCGCCCTTCCCGCGCGGGTGTTGATCGCGGAGGACGAACACCTCGTGGCCATGAACCTGGCGGGCTACCTCAGCCGCCTGTCGATTGAAACCATCGGGCCGATCGCTTCGGGCAAGGCCGCGATCGAACACGCCAAGAAGGAAAAACCGGACCTGGCGATGCTGGACATCTGCATGCCGGATATGGACGGCCTGGACGTGGCCGGCGTGTTGTGGAAGCAGATGCGGATCCCGGCGGTGATTGTCAGCGCGTTCTCAGACGACAGCTACATTCTCCGGGGCACACAGGTGGGCGTGATGGGCTACATGCTCAAGCCGGTCTCGCTGGATGAGTTGCACGTGGGCCTGGCGCTGGCGTGGTCGTGTTACCACTCGCACCGTGAACTGATGGGCGAAGTGGCGCAACTCAAGGTTGCCATGGAGGAGCGCAAGGTCGTCGAACGGGCCAAGGGTTTATTGATGGACAAGCTTTCGCTGAGCGAAGACGCGGCGATGAAGCGGATGCAAAAAATGGCGCGCGACTCCCGACGCAAACTCGTCGACCTCGCCCGCGCCATTCTTGAAACGAACGAAGCGTTCGAAAGCCCAGAGGATTAAGACAACCTAAAGCAACCCTAGCCCTAAACAGGTCCAACCACAAAAAGGCGTGACAATTAGGGAATACGACATCAAGACGAAAACAGGGATTCGCCGATATGGGGGTTAGTCACTAAGAGATTTGCCTGGCCCAGTAGACGCCAGCCACAATCTGCGTCCTCGACGCCGCCGTTGGCTTCCCGTACGGACCCCCCCCGACCGGCCAACGGCGTTTTTCTAGCCATATTTTCCCGTAAACCCCGTTCGTGGCCTTCCAGCGACCCGGCACTGTTGCCCGCTGCGCTGGCTTTGAACGGAGCGATTCTATCCCGCCCGGATCAATATCGGTAAAATATACTTTTTATCTTTGATATCTACGAAAATTATTTCGTATTAGCAGGATGGGCTTTGGGGTGTCTGTCGCCGGCTTCGTAGCTCGGGGTTTGGATTAACAGGTGATTAGACGGGTACTCCCCAGCCAGGGTCACGCCCCCCAAGACCAGCAACGCCGTCTGACCCAGCCCCTGCCACCCCAGCCCCATCCCGAAAAGCCAGGCCGCGTCGTACACGATCAGCCAGAGCATCGAGAACCCCAGGAACAAGTCGGTGGCCATCCGCCGATGGTGTCGGGGTTGGCGGAGTTTTTTGATCCAGCGCTGCGCGATGATGAGGTAGACCCCCCCCGCGGCGGTCGGCCCGACCCACGCGGCGGCCTGGCCACTGAGGGACAACGTGTGCCGCCAGGACATCCAGCTCATCAGCACCAGAGCCGTAAAGGCCCACGCGCCGATCAAGGCCAGGATGTCACGCTCGCGCAGCCGCGGCCGTTTGCCCGCGAGGTTGTGCGACACGACCAGGGCAAACATCACGTGCGAGAACACCAGGCCGATCGGCCAGACATAGCCCACCGTCGGGTTGGGCAAAAAGCCGTTGAGCGCCCGGACCACGCAAACGCCCAGGATGCCCAGCGCCGGGAGGAACTTGCCCGCGGTGTCATAAAACAAGACCCCCGCCGACGCCACGAGGCAGAGTATGGCCGGCCCCGTGCCGAGCACCACCGACGCACCGATTGCCGCGAGCAGCGATGTCACCGCGATCACCACGCCGCCGACGATGCCCACGCGTCCCGAGGCGATCGGCCGGTGCGGGCTGAAGAGCCGATCGTGCCGCGCATCGACCACGTCGTTGAGCACCACGGCGTAGGTGTGCAACCCAGCCGCGGCGATCGCAACCAGGGGCAGCACAACCCAGAGCGGGCCTTGCTCGACAAGGCCGTGCGCCTCGCCTTTGTCCAATCCGCTGCGCGTGAGGAAGACGATCATCCACCCGTTGCTCACCGCGGTGATGAGCATCGCGGCGCGGGACAGCCGGGCCAGGTGCAAGAGCTTGGTCAGCAATACGGGCATGGCGGGGGCTTGATTGATCGAGTGCCGGTGGTCAAGGTGGACCCGACACAGTGTACCCCCGCACTCGCTATGGGTGCGATGAATCGTTAAACTCGCGCACCACACACGCACCCTGGACCTGCGCCACTCAACCGTGTTCAACCCGTTTATCCCGGAGCACAAGACACCCGTGAGACACACCGCTTCTGGTTGCTGGATGGTCGCATGGTCGGGGGTGGTGGCTGTGGCCATGATGGGGTGTTCGTCCACCGCCAACAGGAAGTTCAACCGATTCCTCTCCGACACGTTCGAGCCTTTCACGCCGACCTCCGTCGAACAGGCTGAGCAAAACGCGCTCGACCCCCACGACCCCGACGCCCGACGAAAAGCCGTGGCCACCCTCAGCGCCGAATCCGACGGCGGCAACGAGCGTTACCTCGCCATCTATCGCCAGCTTGTCAACGATGACGACGAGACCGTCCGGGCCGCGGCCATCCGTGCGCTGGGCCTGTACGGACAGGTGAGCGATGTCGAGCTGATCCTGCCCCATCTGACCGAAGACCAGCCCAACGCGCGGTGGGAGTCTGCGGTGGCGCTGCAGCGCATCCACAGCGACACCGCCATCGACCCGCTGACCCAAACCCTGCAGAACGACGATCGCAGCGACGTGCGACAGGCGGCGGCCATCGCGCTGGGACAATACCCCCAGCCCGCGGCCTACAACGCGCTCGTCTCGGCGCTGATCGATACCGACTTCGGCGTGGTCCGCGCAGCGAGGCAATCCCTGGAACTGCTCACCGGGCAGGACCTGGGCTACGACCCCTCGGACTGGGTCAAGTGGTCCGACGCCCACCGCGGCCACTGGTTTGACAAACAACAGCCCTACGTCTGGTACCCCTACCGCAGCCCGCCGGGTCTGATCGACAAAGCCCAGTTCTGGAAAGACCGCGACACGCAGGCCAAGGGCATCACGCCGCGCGGACTGGATGCCCAGCCAACCCCGCCCGCGCCCCCCGCACCCGGACAGTCGTAACAACACGATCTCGCCCCCATGCTTTACGCTGGATCGACCGGCTGCGCTTGACGATATCCCTCTGTAACCATGCCCACGCGACGCAACATCCTGCTCGTTCTCACGCACGGCCTGCGCTGCGACGCTGTGAGCGAGGGCGTCTGGCCCATCGAGGCCCCCAACTTCCTCAAGCTCGCCGACCGTTCCTTTGCCGGCATTGCCACCTCCGCATGCCCAGCCGACGCCGGTGGCATGCTCACGCTCCTGACCGGCCTGCACGCAAGGCAGCACGGCCAGGTCAACACACGACACCACATCCCCGCCACGGACAGCCTCGTCTCCCACCTGCGCGACGTGGGCTACCACCTCGTCGGCGTCGGGCAGGTCCAGCCGATCCTCCCCATGCTCCACGACGCGGTCTGCGTGCAATCCCCCGATGCCCCCAACGCGGGCCACTGCGCCTACCTCGACGCCATGCAATCCAGGGGCCTCTACGACGCACTGGTCCAGCAACGCAAGCAACGCGAACGTTACGGCCCGTTCGACCCTGACAGGTTGTTACTCGAACCCGACGACGATATCGACGGCTACATCGGCCGGGCCGCGGAAAAGAAGCTGCGCGAGATCGCTGACAACACGAAAAAACCCTGGGCGTTGATAGTGGCTTTCACCGGGCCGGGCAACGACCTGCCACCCCCGACGCTCTACGACGGCTTGGTCAACCCCCGCCTGCTCGAAGCCGGCTTCATCCCGGCCCACGTGGCCGAGGTCGACCCATTGGCAGAACTCGATTACCCGCGCGTCATGCTCCAACGACTCGAACCGCACCAGGTCGGCAGAATCCGCAGCGACTACCTCGGGCGTGTCTCGCTTATCGATCAGGCGTTGGGCCGAATGATGCGCGCGGTCGAAGACCGACGGGACAACGAAAGCGTCTGGACCGTCATCGCCTCGGACCGCGGGCAGTTGCTCGGTGAGCACGGGCTGATCGGGCACCGCTCGTTCCTCTCCGCGGCGCTCGAGACGCCGATCTATGTGACGCCCCCGGTCTCCGCGCCCGTCAACACCCCCAATCGTGATGTGTTGCTGTCGACCGTCGATGTCGCGCCCACGGTGCTCGACCTGGCAGGCTGCGACCAGCCCGAAGCCTGGGTCGGGCGTTCCCTTCTCGACCTGATGCGCAACCCCGACAGCGCCGCGACCCGCCCATCGATCCTCATCAGTGAGTTCGGCCAGCGCCTGTGCATGGAGACGATGCGCCACAAGATGGTCTTCGAGGTCAAGACCAACACCGTGGTCGGTTTGTACGACATGGTCAACGACCCGATGGAGAAGGACAACCTCGTCGGCCAACCGCGCGGCGCGGACGTGATCGACTCGCTGCGTGTAAGACTCGGCGAAGCCCTGATGCCGCTGCGCGCGTTGGGGGCGTGAAACCTGTGACGCGTATCTGGCTGTCTTTTCTGTCTGTTCGTTATAATGAAGGCGTGTGAGTGGCGAGGGTTAACGATATGGACCACATCACCGTACCGATCCCCGACGGCCTTGCGGAAGAACAGAAGCGCGACCTGACCGGGTATCTTGACCAAGAGGTTGAGCGAATCACGGGCAACCTCAGCGCGATCGACGACAAGCCCGAGGTACGTGACGAGATCACACGACTCATCCGCCGGGGTATGGCCGAGGTCGAATCGGGACAGGGTATAAACGGCCAAGAAGCCCTGCAACGGATCGCGGGGCGTCACGGGCTGACGGCTCCCCGATGAGTTACCACATCATTTTTGCCCCGTCATTCGAGCGGGCGATTGATCGTCAGATTGATTACTGGTTGACGCAGCGCGTCGCCCCCGAAACCGTTGACCGTTGGTTTGGACGCCTCCACGAACGGATCACGGCGACAGCGGACTACCCCCGCCTCTATCCTGTCGACGAGCACTACACAGCGCGGATCGGCCGCGAAACCCTAAAGATCAATTTCGGAGATTACCTTGCGTTTAATCAGGTCAACGACAACGAGAAAGCCATAGTTTTCATCGCTTTCTTCTGTGGTCGGACCGATTGGAAGCAAGAAACGGTATGAACACGGATACCGCCCTGTCGTTCATTGCCTGGACTTGATGTGTTATGCGGTTTCAACTGAAGTAACTCTCTCCGTTACTCACTTGCCCTTGGCCGGCTCGGTGTCCGCACCGGGTTTGGATGCGGCTGTCTCGGCGGGTGAGTCGAGTGCGGGTGCTGCCTGCGTTTTGACATCGGTTGCCTCGGCGGCAACTTCAGGGGCAACTTTAGCGGCCACGTTCGGGAAAACTTCCGGGGTCTGGGCATCTTCCGGGGTCTGGGCATCTTCCGGGGGCGGGGGGGCGTCGACGAGTTCGAAGACGACGGGGAGGTAGAGGGTTTTTTTCTTGTCGAGGTACGGCATCGCGCGGGTGAGGAAGGGGACTTGTCTTTCGATGCGGTTGCCCCACTGAGTGGTGTTGAGCGCCAGCGCGGCGTGTTGCTCCTCGAATTCTTGTGTATGGCTTTGATAGTAGGCGGGCGTCTGTATCGGGCTGAGCGTTTGGCCCTGTTCGAGCACGGCGGCGCCGAGCACGGCCCCCTGGGCCTGTCTCTTGTTGAGCGTGTCGACCGGGTTCGACGCGACCTGGGCGTTGAGGTGTGCGACAAGCTCGGGGACCTGCTCAGCCTGGATGAGCAGAACCATCTGCCGGGCGGGCTTCTTTTCTTCTGCCCGCATCTTGCCCTGTGTTATTTCCTGTGCCCGGCTGTGTGCCCGGCCGTCGGTCTGAGCCCGTAATTGTGCGACCTGCCTGCGGGCGGCGTTGTCAGAGTCCTTTGCCTCGACAGGTTGATTGGCATCGAGCTTGAAGCCCTGTGCAGCCTTGGCGGGGGACTGTTCCACGACATCGTAGACGGGTTCGTCGCGGACGACGGTGGTGACGCTGTTGGCTAAAGCCCAGTTGAGCACCGCACGCTCGCCCTCGTCCTCACGGGTGACGAGGACCTGCAACTCGAGGTTGGCGTGCTCCGCATCGCTGAGCGTTTCGCGTTTGAGTTCCTGTTGTAGCTCCCGGTTGACAGGCGTGGATGGCGACGGCGGCATCTCTTCGGCCGCATCCCGGCGCTCGACACTCTTCATGGCCAGCGCCTGTGTGGACGGGTCGGGATCGCCGGTTTGATCGAAACCTTTCTGGGCTTTCAAGAAGTCGTCCGTGACTTTGCTTTTATCCGCGTAAAACTCCGTAGACCCCGCGTCGTTTGCGTTGGCAAGAGAATCTAACGCCGTGTTATTCATGCCCGAATTGTCTGCGCCTGATTTGGCTATGCCCGATTTGCCCATATAAGCAGGTGGCGTGGCTTGGCCGGCGGCCTTGCTTGCCAAGCCATCGGTAAGGACCTCGTCCTTCTCGCCGGCCCGTGTGGACTCGGCCATCGGAGTCGTGAATCGGCCGGGCCCATCGGAACCGGGCTGGCGGGCCCCGGGCAGCCCCCCACCGCTGGCGTTGCTGGCGATCGTTTCTTTTTGGCCCGGGCGTTGTTCCCAAGCGAGGGAGTCCGTATCACGGGCGCGGTCGGCGAGCGCAAACTTCGTGCCCTCGAGCCCGGTGTTACTCCGGGCGGTATCCGGCGGGGTCACGGTGGCCGATGGCGGTGCGGAGGCCATCGCGGTTTTGGACGGTGCCTTTTCCATGGACGACTTCATGGCCTTGTCCACAAACCCCCTCGATACTTCTTTGTCAACCTGTTTGTCACCCTCAATATTCGATGCACGCGCCGGTTTCGCCGCCTCGCCGCTGCCCACCGTGTTTTCATCGTTGCTTTTGCCAATAGGCAGGTCCGCCATTTTTTCGGTCACGGTCGAGATCTGCGTGAGGGGTCTGTAGAAGGTGACAAACGCCAGCGCGATAGCCGCCGCGGCCGCCAGGCCCGAGCCGATGCGCAGCATGGGCCAGGCACGGCGGGGTCGAATCGGGATCGCCTCGGGGGTGTCGGTTGCCCCCAGGAGCATCCGCCTTTCGAGCTGAGGTTCGACCAGAGCCAGCAATTCAGCCGGCGGCTCTTCTTCGGGCATGTGACGCAGGTGGTGGCGGTCGAGGATGAGCTGCGCGACGAGGTTGCGCAGGCGTGCGTCGTCGACCATCTGCTGCTCAAAGCGCACCATCTGCTCGTGCGTGAGGTCGCCCTCGACGTAGCCAAGGATCAGGTTTTCGTCGTACTGTTCAGCCATCTTGGGGCAAGCCTTGTTGTGCGGGGGTCGGCTTGGCTTCTTTGGGTCTGGTCGGGGGCGGACAGAGCCTGAGCATCTCGTGGCGTAACGCGAGGCGCGCGCGGAAGAGCCTGCTCTTGACCGTGCCCGTTGGCACGCCCAGGATTTCCGCGATCTGCTGGTAGTCCATCAGTTCGATATCCCGCAGGACCAGCACGCCACGGAAGTCTTCTTCCAGTCGGTCCAGCGCGGTTCTCAAATGAGCGACCAGCTCACGGTTTTGGACGCTCTCGACGGGTCCGGGTTCACGGTTATCCGCTAATTGCATGCGAAGGGCACCGGCCTGGTCCGCATAACCCCCCCGGGAAGCGTCCCCGCCCCCGGCAGAGTTCCCTGAAGCATTCAGGCCGCCGCCATACGCTCCAAAGCCCGCGCCCGAGCCGGCCGACGAGCCGTGACCGTTGCCCCCGGCCGGGCCATCGAGGCTCACTGTTTGCCTTAGCCGACGCTTGCGCAGGTGCGAGATCGAGAGGTTCATCACGATCCGTGTCATCCACGTGGTGATCTGACTCTGGCCGCGGAAATCCCCGGCGTGCTCGACGATCTTGAGCATCGCGTCCTGTGTGATCTCGGCGGCGTCGTCTCGGTTGCCGACCATCCGCAGACAGGTGTTATACAGCCGTTTCTGCTGGGATTGCAGCAACGTGCCCAGCGCCGCGGTGTCGCCACGCATGACCTTCTGCACAAGCTGGTCGTCAAGATCGTTGGGCAAGGCGGTCGGGTTCCGGATAAGCCGCGTTACGGGCGGGGGTCGGCGGGGGTATTATCGGCGGTTCCTAAGTGCTACTATGACCCCTCCGCCCTCCCGGGTCAATGGGAATATCACGCTTATGAGCGATCCGAACCGATACGTCTCGCCTCTGGCCTCCCGCAACGCCTCCGACGCGATGCAGGCCGTCTGGTCGCCACAACGCAAGTTCTCCACCTGGCGCAGGCTCTGGCTGGCCCTGGCCGAGGCGGAAAAAGAGCTGGGCATCCACATTACGCAGGAACAGGTTGACCAGATCGCCCAGCACCTTGACGATATCGATTTTTCCCGCGCCGCCGAGCACGAGGCCCGCCTCCGACACGATGTCATGGCCCACGTCCACACGCTCGGCGACGTGGCGCCCCTGGCTAAACCCATCCTCCACCTCGGTGCCACGAGCTGCTACGTCACCGACAATGCGGACATCCTCCTCCTGCGTGACGCCCTGAAGATCGTGGCGGGCAAGCTCGCGCGCGTGATCGACCTGCTGGGCACCTTTGCCTCAACCTTCCGGGGGCTGTCGACGCTCGGATTTACCCACTACCAGCCCGCCCAGCCCACGACCGTCGGCAAGCGTGCCACCCTCTGGGCGTACGACTATGTGTTAGCCCTCGAAGAAATCGAGCACCGCCTGGCCACGCTCCGGCTGCGCGGCGTCAAGGGCACCACCGGCACACAGGCCTCGTTCCTCTCGCTCTTCAACGGCGACCACGACAAAGTCCTCAAGCTCGAAGCCCTCGTCGCGCAGAAGCTCGGCTTCGACCCCCGGAATGTTTACGCGGTGACGGGCCAGACTTATCCGAGGCTGCTCGATGCGCAGGTGGTGGCCTCGCTGGGCACCGCCGCCTGTGCGGTGAGCAAGACATGCAACGACATCCGCCTTCTGGCCAACCGCAAGGAGATCGAAGAACCCTTCGAGGCCGAGCAGATCGGCTCCTCCGCCATGGCCTACAAGCGCAACCCGATGCGCTGCGAACGCGCGACCGGGCTTGCGAGGTTTGTGATCTCCACGATCCAAAGCCCCTACATGACCGCCTCGACCCAGTGGCTCGAACGCACGCTTGACGACTCAGCCAACCGTCGCCTCGCGCTGCCCGAACCCTTCCTGGCCATCGACGGCTGCCTCGACATCGTGGCCAACGTGGCGTCCGGGCTGGTCGTCTACGAGCACACCGTCCGTGCCAACCTCGCGGCCGAGCTGCCCTTCATGGCCACCGAGGAACTGCTCATGGCCGCTGTGCAGCGAGGCCACGACCGTCAGGCGGTCCACGAAGTCATCCGCAAGCACAGCCAGGCCGCCGCCCAGCGCGTCAAGGAACAGGGCGAACCTAACGATCTGTTAGACCGCCTGGAAAATGAACAGGCCTTCCGGGGGGTCGACCTCAAGAGCGTCCTCGACCCCTCGCGTTATGTTGGCCGCGCCCCCGAGCAGGTCGATGCGTTTATCAAGGACGTGGTCGAGCCGATCCGAAAGAAGTACCGTGACGAACTGGGCAAGCCCGTCGAACTGCGTGTGTAAGAGATGAACCACAGAGGCACAGAGACACAGAGTCATCCGGGGAGAAGACTTCTCTTCGGGTTCCCGCTCTGGCTTTCTCTCTGTGCCTCTGTGCCTCTGTGGTGAATCCCTATATGGATGTCCCCACCATCACCGCCATCTCGCCCGACCCCCGCAAGCCGCGCAGTGTGGTGATCCGGGTGGACGGTCGGCTTGTCGCGGCGCTCTCGTCCAAACTTGCGGAAAGCCTGGGTCTTGTTGTGGGCCTTGAATGGAACGATGCGCTGGCGGTGCGCGTGCGGGACGCGGCGGTGTTTGACAAGGCGCTGACCTCGGCCGTCAAGATGCTGGGCAAGCGCCCGATGAGCCGATCGAGATTGACCGCCAAACTCCTTGCCAAAGAAATGCCCGCCGACCTTGTCGAGAAAGTCTGCCACCGCCTCGAAGAGCTCGGCACGCTCGACGACGAGGCCCTGGCAAGACGCATGATCGAAGAGTGGACAGCCGCCCGTCACTCCGCCGGCCCCCGGAAGTTGGAAGTCAAACTGCTCCAACAGGGTCTCGACGCAAACCTCGTCGAGCGATTGTTGTCAGACACCACCCCTCAAGACACGCAGTCCCGCGCCAACGAACTGGCTCAACGTGAACTGGCCAAGCTCGCCCGCCTGGATCACGCGACCCAACAACGCAGGCTCTGGTCCCTCCTCACCCGCCGGGGCTTCGACGAAGACACCGCCCGCGCAGCGATGGATCACGTGGGGCTTGGCATCGAGGGCGAATAAGCAGGAATTAGCCGCAGACGAACGCAGATGAACGCAGATTAAGGCAATAAGGCCGTGAGACAGACGTGGGTAAATGTGACGGGTGATCGAAAATAGATGATTGCAGAATAATGCGGCCTGCTATCACTTGATAACACGCAAGGGCTTGAGGGTATTCATCCCATCTTCTCTCCATCTTCTCTCCATCTGCGATCATCTGCGGCTACTTCGGCTTTGCTTTTCTCCACCACCCGCACGCCCTCGATGTGCATCGTCTTGTCCACCGCTTTGGCCATGTCGTAGAGCGTGAGGCAGGCGAGGCTCACCGCGGTGAGCGATTCCATTTCGACGCCGGTGCGCGCGGTGACGGTGGCGGTGGCGGTCACGCGCAGCCTGGTTTTGCCCCTGCGCTCAAACGACACGCCGGCGTGCTCGATCGGCAGCGTGTGGCACAGCGGGATCAGTTCATCGGTGCGCTTGGCGGCGGCGATGCCCGCGATGCGTGCCACGCAGAGCGCTTCGCCCTTGGGGAGCTTGCCTTGCATGAGCAGGTCGAGCGTAGAGGGCTTGGCCACCAGAAACGCCTCGGCTTTCGCGGTGCGGCGCACGACGGGCTTGGTGCTGACATCGACCATGCCCGCCCTGCCGTGGGCGTCGGTGTGCGTGAGGCGGTGCGGGGTTTTCTTACGGGTGGGCATGGGATCGTGGGCGGCTCGTCAAGGGGATCGAGAAGCTTTAGAATAGTCACCATGTTAACCCGCGTCAGAACGATTGTTGGTGTCGTGCTCGTCGGTGCTCTTATAAGCGGCTGCGTGGAACGGACGATCACCGTCACCTCCGAGCCGAGCGGGGCGCTGACCTATATCAACGATCAGGAGGTCGGGCGTACGCCGGTGACGGTGCCGTTCCGTTTCTACGGCACCTATGACGTTCGGCTTGAGAAGGACGGTTACACGACATTGTGGACGCAGGCCAAGGCCCGTGCGCCGGTCTGGGAATACCCCGGGCCTGACTTGTTGGCGGAGGCGGTGCCCGGTGCAAAATCCAACATCGCCTGGCACTTCGACCTCCAGCCCCGCCCCGCCACGCAAGAAGACCTGCTCATCGACCACGCCCAGCAACTCCGCGCGACGCTGCCGGGTTCAACCCCGTCGAACGAAGAACCGCAACACTAAACGCCAAGAGCATATTGGCCTCAATCTGGCTGTAGAACATACGGGAGCGGGGATGCAACCGCAGATTGCGCAGATTTCACAGATCAATACAGATTTGGGGAGGTAATCATCTGCCTTGAATCTGTGTCATCTGCGCAATCTGCGGTTTCTGTTTCGGCATGACCTGATTGCCGGGACCGCTGTGGTTGACTTGATTTTGCCCTATGGGGTTCCCAGCGTCTTCTGTACGATCAGGTGTTCCGTCACGATCTCGCCCTTCATCAGGTGACGTTGGATGATCTCTTCCAGCACAGGCGGGTCGCAGTGGGCGTACCACGCGCCCTCGGGGTAGACGACCGCGATCGGCCCACCCTCGCAGATGCGCAGGCAGTTGGCCTTCGTCCGCAGCACGCCGCCCTTCTCGGAAAGCCCAAGCTCCTTCAGACGCGACTTGAGATAGTTCCACGCGACGATCGACCGTTGCTTGTCACAGCACTCGGCGATCGTCTGGTCGCAACAGAGCAGGATGTGCCGCTGTGCCACGCCGATGCCGACCTTCTGGGCCGTGTCGCGCTGGCTCTGTGTGACGGCGGGTTGATCGCTGGGTGTTGTCACGATGAGATGGATCGTATCATAGGGTCAACATGACCGACGCCAACGCCAGAGCTTTTTCGCACAAGCCCCAGCACCTGGACCTCAAGAAGGACAAGGGCCTGACCGTCACGTGGAGCGACGGCCGCGTGAGCTTCTACCCCGTGGCGTACCTCCGCAAGATGTCGCCCTCAGCCGACGCAAGGCAACTGCGTGAAGAGTTGGCTAAAAACCCCCTCACCGTCCTACCCGCCTCGGCTGTCAGTTCCACCGGGCCGATCACCGCGACGGGGGCTGAACTCGTCGGCAACTACGCGGTGCGCATCACCTTCAGCGACGGCCACGACACCGGGCTTTACTCGTGGGATTACCTGCGCCAGATCGACCCGTCTCGGATTCAATAACAACGCAAACAAAGTATCCACCCCCAGCCCATGACGCCGACACGGGGGCGTTTGGGGTTATCGTTTCCCCACGTCCTAACCCCGGCCAACTTACCCATCATCCCCAGGCCCGATATCCCCACCCCACGCGATCTTTCCCAGGTTTCCCAGCCCGCACAACTCAAATCGAAATTAAAACAATTGGTCGCGTACCTATTGCAACTAGAAAATAACCCTGTATGTTGGGTGTCAACCCTTTAACAGGAGACGAAAGCTGTGGAGAAAGCCCTGATCCGAACGTGTGTCGTGTGTGCTCTGCTCGTGGTGGCTGGGACCCTCAAAGCCAACACCATCACCCTCATCGATTACTCGCCAGCCGTTCTCAACGGCGGGTTCGAGTCCGTCACCGGCTTCCAGGCGGACGGGTGGGTCGCTGGGCTCGATGTGGCCAACTCGTATGTCGATACCAACAACCTCTACACCAACATCGAGGGCAACGTCAGGCTCGGGATCGACACGACCGGCGTAGGTGGCCTGCAGGACACGGGCCACACCGTGGCCACGGGCGAAACCTTCAGCCTCGAATTCGACTGGACCAGCGCCTACGCCTGGGGCGTCGGCGATTCGATCATCTGGAAACTGCTCACCACCTCTGACAACACCACCGCTGGCACGGTCAACGAAATCGCCTCGGGCAGTGTCAACGGCAAAGAGGGCAACGGCGGGCAGTGGGGCACCTCCGTCGTCCTGACCGATGGCGGCACCATCACCGCAGCCAACGAGGGCAAAAACCTCTGGGTCGAAATTTATGGCTCACCGGCCGGCGGCGACACCCGTTACGCCTTTGTCGACAAGGTCCGCCTCTCTGTCGACACCCCTGTCGTTAACATCCCCGAACCCGCATCCCTCGCGGCGGCGCTCGTCGGCCTTGTCATGGTCACCTACCGCCGGTCTTAATGCCGAGCATCAAGGCGGGAATCAGCTGTCGGGATTGCCCCGTTGAAAACTCACGTCATTGTTAGCCCCACCTGAAAAGGTGGGGCTATGCTTTGGCAAGATCAAACTTTGTATCGCTGGAACGCAGCCCCGCGTTGCCGTGCGGGGCTACCCCAAAAGCGGCTTTTCGCCAGAGTAAGAAAGTGTGTGAGAAGCCAGACTGAAATCACGAGGGTGTGTATTGGGGTGCCACTGTCGGCTTGCCCGCCAGTGAAAAAGCCGTACGTTTTAAGCACTGGCGGGCAAGCCGCCCGTGGCACACCCAGGCTTCTCACACGCCTTCTAATTCAGGATGATTATTCATTCGCACAATTTTGCATCTTCCGGCTGTGTTCTGCGCTCGCCGAACCACATGGCCACAAACAGTCTCAGTCGGCTGATTCGCCATCGGTTGACATTGTCAACTTAGCGTACGCCCTGCCGGTCTCGGTCAGTTCGCCGGTTCCGGTGAACAGGGCGGAGGTGCCCACGCGCGAATCGTGCCAGGCGTAACGCTCCACGTAGGGCGTTGCATCCATCCATTGCGTGACCTGCGCGATGAACCGATTGACCTGCTCCTGCGTGTAGCGATCGGGCGCCGCCTTGGACTGCGCCATGGTTTGAGCCGCGAACTCCGTCACCCAGATCGGTTTCTTAAAATTCTCGTGGATCGCCTGCATGTCCCGGATATAACGCTGGGCGTCCACGCCCTTGTACCAATGCACCGCGATGAAATCGACGCGCGGCTTGCCCTCCATGAAGGCGGTGAGCCATTCGCTCGTGACGGTGTTGCCCGCCATCGCCGGCGAGCCGACGTGTTGCTTACCCTCGATCACCTTTGGCCAGAGCTCGAGCGCCTGAGCCACACTCATGTTCGATTGCCTGGGGTGGTCGGGCTCGTTGAAGCCCAGGACGGTGTCACCCTCGACCGCTGGGGTAGAGGCAAGCGTCTTCCCGGAAAAGACCATGGGCACGAACCGCGCATCGGCGTTGAGCTTGGTCTTCGGCCCCCAGTTGTAATACCACGCGACGTGCAGGGCATCGAGATGGGCCTGACCGTAACCCAAACGTTCCGCCAGGCCAAAGCCGCGTTTGGTTGAAGCGACCGAAACGGGTTGTGGCCCCGAATAAACACACGAAAGCGCGGTCAAGCTCAACAACCCGACAGAGCTTAAGAAAATAATGCGTCTGAAAAATGAGCTTGATGGCATGGACCGGCCAGTCTTCGGCTCGCCCGCGCAATGCCACGTTATTCGGCAGCGCCGGTACACCATCCTATTGCTCATGCGCGGGACTGACTTCGTGGACCCCGATGGGGGTTGTGACCTGCTTCAATAACACGCTCATGGCGTGGCCCATCGCCAGGCCGACGTCCATGTAAACGCGGCAGTCGTGGCCGTAGTGGGAGTTGCTGGACTTGCCCCGCGCCATGGGCTGCGTGTAGACCGTGGTGACATTGCCTTTGAACTCGGGGTATTGGCCGCTGTTGCCGTCCACCGCGAGTTGGGCGTTGAGGACCGTGCCCTCGTTCCCGCCATCGCCCTTGCTGGTTTGCCCCAACGTGCCGAGGACGAACGGCGCATCCGGGGCGTTGAAGTCCTTGCGCACGCTCTTGATGAAGTTCACAAGGTTGATCTCGTATTGGAGGGCCAGGGCCGGGTCGTAACGGTCCTTGTCGCCCTGCCAGAAGAAGAACCCCGCGATCTCGTACTTCTTGGCGTCGGGGTAGTATTTCTGGAAGTCTGCCAGGACACGCTTGGCGTTGGCCACGTCGGCGTCGTACTGTTTGCCGGCGTACCAGGACACCACCTTCCTCTCCTCCGGGGGCGTCCCTTTGACCCACCGGCTTGGGGAATCCTTGTAACCGGCGTAGGTGTACGTCACGGACTCACCGGGCTGCTTGCCCTCGACCGTGAAATCGAACTGCTTGCTGCCCGGGGGCAGAAGGTCCCAGCCCAATGAGCGGTTGCCGATGCAGCTTTTGAGCAGCATGATCGGCGCATCGTTTTCATTGCCGAGGATGTGGCCGATCCCGAACTCAGGCCCCATGATGTTGGCGGCTTTGCCGGCGTTCTTGGAATCGCTGACCTTGCTCTTCTGACCCGGCTTGCGGGCTTGCTTCGTCGCAGTGGTGTCGGGCTGGAGCCATTCGTTGTGGACCGCCACCATGCCGTCACCACCGTCAAGGACCTGAACGTAGCGCACGTCTTTTCGCACCGCCCAGTTGCCCTCACTGTCGACCAGGTACGGATAGAGCTTCTCCTCGGTGACGGCGTGCTCGAGGGTCCCGTCTCCTTTGCCCGCGATGTGGCCCATCCCCACCATGTTGGACTGCCCCATCATGATGAAGACCTTCACCGGCTTGGACATGTCCGCGGGTGCGTCGCTCCAAGGGGAGACATCCGTCGGCGACTCTCCCGCATAACCCGTCCCCGTGACGAAAAACACACCGATCAACACGGCGGTCAACCACAACATTCGCTTTACAGGCATGGCAAAACCCATCAAAAAGAAAAATGGAGTTACGCTGTTTACGCCGGCAGTATTGTAGTTGGGAGCCACATGCCCGGGTGGGCCATGTGGCACCCGCCGGGTGGAACCCAGCGCCGGCTACTTGTCCTTCTTAAGCATACTTGCCCCGCCGAGTTCGGCGATGCCCGCATTCTTCAAATCAGTCCACAGGGTGCCTTCGCCGGCGTGGAAGATGTTGACGGTGATCTTGTCGCTTAGGCCCTTGGCCATCTCCCACAAGCCATAACCCGACGGGTCGCCGAAGGCGCTGACCTTGAGTTCGAAGCCCTTGGCTTTTTCACCCTCGACCATCGTGATGACGTCGGCCTGGGCCTGGCCGATCTTTTTGACCTTCTGTGCCAAGACGCCGGCGATGTCCTGGTTGATCGTGGCAACACTCTTGAGCGTCTGGGCGTTGATCTGGGCCACCTGTTTCTCCTGGTCCGCTTTGATCTCGGCGGTGAGTTTGCTTGTCTCCTGTGCGACGGTCTCCCGGCTCTGGTCGATCATGCTCAGTTCGGTGTTGAGCTGCGCCTGTTTCTTGGCGGTGTTCTGTTTTTCCTTGATGGTGAGTTCCTGTTCGAGGGCAATGCTGGTCTGCTGGATGGGAGCCAGGATCTGGTCGGGGACCTCGACGTGGCGGATCAGGGCGTTGTGGATGACGATGCGTTTGTTCTTGAGGATGGTCTTGAGCGCTTCGGTGATGTCGGTCTGGAACTTCTCGCGTCCCTCGCCGACGATGAAGTCGGTCGCGCGGTAGGCCGAGCCTTTGAGGCGGGAGATGCTCAGGACCTGGGGCATGATGATGTTGTCCACCACCAGCGTGAGGTCGCCGTAGTCCCGGTAGATGCGTGCGATGTCGGTGGTGAGCAGTTCAAACTCGACGGTCATGTCGAGGCTGATCTGGAAGCCGTCGCGTGAGGGGAACTCGACGAACTGCGAGAGGACGAACGACGGAGCCGCGGCCCCCTGTTGTGGCGGCATGTACCCCGGCTGCGTCGCGGGGGCGTTGACCGCCTGCTGTTCGGAGGAGTTCCAGTAGGTGTTCGCGCGTGACTTGGATTGTGCGAGCCTGTTGCGGAGTTCGTCGGCTTGCTGCTTGTCTTCGACGTTGGCCAGTTGTTGCTGGGCGTAGTTTTCGCGTTGGACATTGCGTTCCTGCAGCGTGTTGTAGGTGAGTTGCCCGATGGCTTCGTTGCCGCCGAAACCGCCGAGCGACTTGGTGATGACCTCTGTGCCGATCTTCCCGAGGAGCGAGACCTGGTTGACGCCGATCTCGAGCACGTCGATCTTGAACTGCTTGGGGTTGATGTAGTAGAGTCCGGGTTGGAGCACGTCGGAGCGGATGCCTTTTTGATTGCCCGAAGCGAAATCGCCGTCGGGGGCTTTCTCACCGGAGAGCGAGGTGACGACACCGACGTACCCGATGGGGATGCTCACGGCGTCGGCCATATCGATGCGGTAGCCGTAGGGGTTGAGGCGGTACTTGCCGGGGCCGAGCACTTGTCGTTGAATGCCCTTTTGCCCGGCGTCGGCGAGGAATTCACCCACAGGCAAAGCGCTGCCGACTTTCGACGTGACGATGCCGACCTTGCCGCTGGGGACCTCGATCAGGTCCATGATCTCGTGGTCGTAGAGCCAGGGGTTGAGGAAGTGTCGGCCCTCGCCGAGCACCTGTTCGCGTATGCCGATCTCCCCGGTTTTGGCAAGGATGCGGTCGGCCGGGAGGGGCGAGCCGGTGCGGGCGATGACGATGGCCATGTGGTCGGGCGGGACGTAGAACCTGCAGAAGCCCCAGAGCCAGACGGCGTAAAGGATCGCACAGATCACCACCACTCGGACCAGTCCTGAAAAGATCGTATGTGCTCTCATGGCTGGACCTCCTTGAGCGGGCTTGCAGGTGATAGGGCACGGAACCAGCCCCCCAAACCCTGCGGGTCGTCGCTGGTGAGGATCGAACCGATGCGCGGCGCGAGCTTGCGGTACATCTCGTAACGCGCCAGGTTTAGCCCGTTGCCGAACGCCTTGACCTGGCTTGCGATGACGGCGGCCTCGGCTTCGTTCTTGAGGCGGATGACCGATTGCTCGGCACCGGCGTCGAGCCGCATCGCCTCGGCCTGCGCGGTGGCGGCGTCGTTTTCGAGCTTGGCCACTTCCAGTCGCTTCGACGCTTCGAGCAAGCGCACCGCCTGGTCCTGCTGCGCCTGGATGATCGCACGCTTGAGCGTCGTATCGGCCTTGACCTTCTCGCTGTTCTGGACGGCGAGCATCTCCTGCTTGGTGAGTTCAGCCTGCGAGCGGGCCTGTTCGATCTGTTGCTCGAACTTCTTGGCGTCCTGCACCGCCACCTCACGGTCACGGATGATGCTGGCGATCTGGTCCGGCGGAGAGATGTTGCGGATCAAGACCGACTTCACCAGCACGCCCCACGAGGCACACTGGTCACGCAGGTGGCTCTCGAGGTTGTCCTGGAACTGCTGCCGCGTCTCGCCGACGATGTAGTTGATCGCGGGGCTCTTGCTGCCCTCGATTCGGCTAAACCCACGGGCGCGCGGCAGGATGACTTTCTTGAGGATGTCCTCCATGTCGCCGACGCGGTGCGTGAGCTCGGCTGCCATCTCGCGCTGGATCGCATACTCAATGGTGCCCTCGACGTGGACGGTAAAGCCATCGATGGTGAGGAAGCTGATCGCGTCTTCGCCGGTCATCTCGAAGCGCTGGCTCTGGAGGTTGACCTCGATGACGGTGAACTCGTAAGGGTTGAGGTAGTAGGTGCCGGGGTCGAGCACGTCACGCAACACGCCCTTGATGCCGGGGCTGACGGTGAGCTGGCCGCCGCTGGTTTCGGGCAGGCTTTTTTCCAGCGTGTCACGGCCAACAAGCGAGACGCGCACCCCGACGTTCCCCGGCCGCACCGTGACGGCATCGAAGAGCTGGACACTGTAGGCGTAGGTGTTGATGACATGCTTGCCCGGCGGGAGCACGTCGCGCACGATGCCCTTGAAGCCCTCGTCCACAAGGATGTCACCCGTCGGCGAGTCCGAGCCGTAGAGCCTCGTGAGCACGCCGAGTTTACCCGCGGGGATATCGGTCATCGGCACGATGCGCCAGTCCCACGTGTAGGGGTTATAGAAATAGCGCCCACTCTTGAGCGGCAAGAGCTGGATGCCCTTGTGGTCGGGCGACGTGGCGATGATCTGGCCCGAGGGCAGGTCCCGGCCGGTCTTGCGGATGAGGATGGCCAGCTCATTCGGCCCCGGCTCGATCCGCCACCAGTACCAGACCCAGACCGGCGAAAAAAGAATCGCCAGCAGGATCAATAACACAACCGACCACCGCCCGATCTTCCGCAGCGGCCAGTCGTATGGGTTGGTACGGGGATCGATGTGGTGGTGCGGGAGTGGGTCCATCCCACCGCCCTCATCGTGCTTGATCTGGTGATCCGACATATCGACCTCCCGAGTGACGTAAAGAGATGCCCCGACCCGTCGGGCGACTACCGTCCATGCAAGATACCTCTGCCGTGTAGTACCGACAAACCACGCGCCGCGTCATGAGTCTGACGCATGAAGAGCGCAGGGGTTCACGGAGTGAGGGATCCACCCTCAGCCACCCACGATCAGAATCAGCCGGGCTTGCCACACAACTGCCAGCAACGACATCCGATGCAGGATCATCTTGCCACCACCGGCAGACACGCGGGGCCCAACGGCTCGAATCGCTTGTAACCCAGGATAAATTCCTGATGCCCCAGTGCCTCGGAGACGGTCGGCTCACCCGACGCGACAGACACCACTTTGTTGAGCAGTTCATCGGCGACACCCTCGATTGTGCCCCCGCCATCAAGGATGCGACCCGCATCGATGTCCATGTCCCCGCTGAGCTTTCGGTAAGTCTCCGGGTTGGCACAGACCTTGACGATAGGCGACACCGCCGACCCGACGACACTGCCCCGACCCGTGGTGAACAAAATCATGTGCGCTCCGCACGAGATTAGGTCCACAGCCTCGGCGTTGTCCGAGATGTTCGGGAACCCGAATCGCACATCACCATCGGGCACGAGGTCAAGCAGGTAAAGCCCGCCCTCTGGCGAGTGCAGCCGGGGCGGGAGGTGCCCGGGCTTGAGCAGGCCCGCGATGGGGCCGGTGCCGCTTTTCATATAAGCGCCAAGGGATTTCTCCTCCTGTGTGGTCAGCCCACCCGTGGCGTTGCCGGGGGCAAAGCTGCCGTGCCCCAGCACCCTCTGATACGCCTCGGCTTTGACCACCGAGGCCGCGAGTTGTTCGCCGAGCTCGGGCGTGATGGCCCGCGCAGCAAGCTGTTTTTCCAGCCCAACCATCTCGTTGGTCTCTTCGACAATCGCGCAGGCGCCCATCTCAACAAGGCGGTCAAAGACCCGCCCCACCACCGGGTTGGCGGTCAGGCCGCTGGTGGCGTCCGAACCCCCGCAGATCGTCCCGATGCATAGTTCTTCGATACCCATCGGGACACGTTCGTCTTGATCCATCACCGACAGGGTCTGGTTAACCCACGCCCGTCCCTTGTCAATCGTTGTGCGTGTGCCGCCGGCTTCCTGAATCACCATCGTCATCACGGGGCGCCCCGATTCACGGATCGTTTCTTCTAAACGTGTGCGGTTGAAACTCTCGCAGCCCAGCGACACGAGCAGCACCGCGCCGACGTTGGGGTGTGTGCAGACACCCCGCATCACCCGGTCGGCGTATTCGTTGGGGTAGCACCCCGGGAAACCGGCAAGCTGCACGCCTCGATCCCGGTAAGGCGTCATCACCTCCCGCGCGACGTGGTGGGCACACTCGACCAGATAAACCACGATCAGGGTATTCCGGATGCCCTTGCGTCCGTCAGAACGCAAATACCCTGATATACCCTGTGTATTTGGCAAACTTCCGGGGGTCACGGTTTGATGAACTCCTTGCCGCGATCAAACGTGAAGGTCGGCAGGTAATCGCTCTTAAGGTTGTGCGTGTGGACGTGCTGACCAACTTGAATGTCGCATGTTGCAGACCCGATCGGGCAGGCGAACTTGATGGCCTTCTCGCCCGCCTTGATCGGCTGCACCGCGACCTTGTGCCCCAATGGTATATTATCGATTAAGTTCAACACGCCGATATCTTGACACATCACAATATCGCCTCTCGCGAGCGGTGCCACAGCGATAGCGACATTGTCTGTCGGTGATAATCGCAAGATTATATTGATAGTGTCTTGCATTATATGGTTGCTGAAAGAAGCATGTAACCTCGTTACTACATTGAGAAATCTTAAGGCGTGGTCAGACACAGCAACCGATTTACCTCTCATCTCTTCTGGTCAGATTGTTGGCAATGGTTTGCCGATCCATGCTGTCGAATATCGAGCACGTTACCAAACTTGCGGTGCTGCCCGAGAATCCAGTTAACCTGAGACACCCGTTCCTCTAATGTCCCGTGAACCCTGAAATACGGCACATGCCTTTCGGCCAAATCGTCAACAATCTGATCCTGGAACCAATTTCTCTTCTGGTCTCCACTACGATCCCATGTGTTATCGTAGGGAATATCCGTTTCGCAAAGGAAGAATAAGTCGTATCGCTTTTCAGCATCCCTTGCCATTTGGGTCAGAACAGGACCCACCGCCCCGCCGTGGTAATCCTTCGCAAAGACATATGTTGTGATCGGGTTTGTGTCACAAAAGAGGTATTTGCGTGACTGCTGGATCAACACATCCTCTCGACTATTATGCTCTGGCGCGATCTCTTCAAACTGATCCAGTGTAATTCGCCGGTCAACATGGTGCTCAAGCCAATACTCTGCACCATATTCCGGCATCCATAATGTATTGTGTTGATCAGCCATGGTCTTTGCGAGCGTCGTCTTGCCCGTTGAGGGTGCACCTAGGAAGCAGACCTTTGTGACCAGATCGGCATACACAATAGGGTCCAGATACTGCCGCTTAGCAAAGTAATCTTCTCGTATAACCGTCCCACTGATTGGGACGGTTGTACGCGATTCATCGACTCTACGGTCTACAGCGCCAAGAGCGAGGCTCACATGGTCGCCATAGAACTCGCTGGAGTAGAAATGTGTAATGGATACTCCATTGAGTTTCTTGAGGATGTAGCTTTCCTGCTCGCGACAGATCTCTGGAGTCTTACCATAACCCTCCGGCCCGTCCCATGCCTCGATGATCCGGACCTTGGGATACAGATCTCGTATCCAGCCGGCTCGGACCTGTAAAGGCACATCGATCACGTCCGTGGCGTAAACCATTACGATAAGTTCGTCCACCTCGGCCAATGCAGTTTCAATAAGCATCTGGTGTCCACGATGCAATGGAGCAAATTTGCCCAGTGTTAGTCCGCGTTGCATATTTCAACCCCTTCATTCACACAGGGAAATGTCGATTCAGCCTTTTTCGTACCTATGTGCCAACGCCAATATCCAAATAGCGCATTGATTAGAAATAACGACCACATCAGGATCATCAAGTCTCCTGCAGCTCCACCTGCTATAAATCGCAACAACCACATCCCGATCGTGACGATATTCAGCAAGATGTACAACAACCACTGCTCTTTGTAGCGCCACATCATCAGGAATGTAGCCACTACTGACAGTACATTGGTGGTGGCGTCAATGAAGGGTGTATTTTGGTGAGGATTCAGCCGCAATAAGAACCCGAGTCCTACCGTGCATACCAGACATATGGCTGCGACCATGATCCGCTGCGACCAATCAAGTTGCCGCATCTCCACCGTCATGTCTTGCCTCGTATGGCGATTCCACATTACATAACCTAAGACACCCGTTGGTATAAAAAACAATAGGTTAAGGTAAACTTCTCCAAGAAGTCCGTTGCCGTATGCCAAGATTGAATATGAGAGGCTGCTGTAGATGCCGATGAGGTATCCTTCACGGCGACCGATCGCTGTCAAGCCTACGCACAGAATGCCAGAAAGAGATACCGTCGCTTCAAAAACACTCGTTGCGAGAATCACACTCAACATTCCCCCCGTAACGATCAGAAACGCCAACCAGATACGGTCGAGCTTACCGCCACGTAATACATCTAGCGCCATACTCGATCCTTCGTCTCACGGGTCAAGGCCAGTAGTGATTACAGTGTGTTCTTAATGACAGATTCATACCGCTGTGTTTTCTTAATCGTGCCGCAGCGCGACGATGGGGTCCTGCAAGGCGGCTTTGATGGCGGGGTAGAGGCCGGCGGTGACGCCGACGGTCGTGGCGACAAGGACGCTGACGATGATGGACCAGAGTGTGATCTGTGGCTGCCCCATCTCACCGAGCGCGGGCATTTGCTTCCCGAGCCAGATCAACGCCGGCGCCGCCGACATCCCGACCGCGACGCCCAGGACCCCGCCTATGGAAGCGAGCAGGGTGGTCTCCGTGAGGAACTGTGCGACGATGTGGCGTTGCGTGGCGCCCAGCGCCCGGCGGATGCCGATCTCTCGCGTGCGTTCGGTGACGGAGGCGAGCATGATGTTCATGATGCCGATGCCCCCGACGAGGAGGCTGACGGCTGCGATGACGGTCATCAGGGCGTTGAACATGGCGCGGTCGCGTTTGGCTTTTTCGAGCAGTTCCAGCGGCACGAAAACCGACACGTCGTCGCGCGTCTTCTTGCCGATGTCGATCACACGGCGGATTTTGTCCGCCACGTCCATGACCTGGTTGTCGTTGGCGACCTCGACATAAATCTCGCTGACCTCGACGAGTTCGCCCGTGAAAGACCCCGAGGCGCGGCGCATGGCCATGTCACCGAAGCGTGCCTGGGCGGTGGTGAGGGGGATGTGGACATCGAAGTTCAGGTCGCGGCCGACCAGGGCGGTCCCCGCGCCGCCGGCCAGCCCGACCTGGCGCAGCACGCCGATGATGGTGAAGGTCTGGATGTTTTCGCGTGTGGAGATGCGCAGGGTTTGTCCGATCGGGTCCTGCAGGGGGAAGAGGCTGGTGGCGACCGAAGCGCCGAGGACCGCGACGTTGTTCATGGTCCGCATGTCTTCGTCGGTGAGGTAGCGTCCACGTTCGACGCGCAGGGACGTGACGAGCGGCAGGTCGGGCGTGGTGCCGTAGACCTCGCTGTTGGACTTGAGCGCCCCGGCGGTGACGTCGGACCCGACGCGTTTGAGCGGGACGATGCGTGCGACGGGGGCGACGGTTTTTTCGATGCGTTCGAGGTCGAGGCGGAGCAGGCCGTAGGAAAGCAACATGCTGCGTGAGGACGAGGAGGACTGCGAGACATTCTCGACGGGCTTGACGCTGCGGAGGATGATGTTGCGTGCGCCGAGCTGCCGGATGGCGTCGAGTGCTTTTTGCTTTGAGCCTTCGCCCGCGGCCACGACGATGATGACCACCGCGACGCCGATGATGATGCCCAGGGCGGTGAGCAGCGAACGGAGCTTGTGCAGCAGCAGGCTGGCAATGCCCAGGCGCAGGGTTTCGATGAGGAAGGTCAGCATCGTGCCATCACCGTCACGGGGAATGCGGTTGTGTGATCGAAAAACTACCGGGGGGCTGGGGCTGGAGGTTGGGGGTTGAAAACATCCGGGGGTCAATGGATGATTGTAGCGATGGCGAAGATCGAGGTCGGCACCGAGACGGAGGGCGAGAACCACTGGCACTACGACGTGCGTGTGACGGAGAACGAGCGCGCATACGACTATTCGGTGACGCTTTCGTGGCGGGATTACGACCTGTGGTCGCACGGTCGGTTGGCACCCGAGCGTGTGGTGCGTGCCGCGTTCGAGTTTTTGCTTGATAAAGAGCCGGCGTCGAGCATATTGCCCAAGTTCGATTGTTCACTGATCCGCCGATATTTCCCCGAGGTCGACCGCGAATTACCCCACATGGGCGGACAGGATTAGACTCAAACCCAACATAGCCAACCCTTCCATGGAGTGTCACCGTGCGAACCTACTCTCCCCACCGTTTGATTGCGTGCCTGTGTGTCGTGTTGTTTGCGTTGCCTGTGCTGGCCGAGGATGAGGGCGACACGGCGCAGCAAACCGCCCAGCGTCCGTGGAAGCTCAACGTCACCGGCGGTGTCGCGCACCTGTTCGACACCGACATCGAGAACAGCGGCGGGTCGTTCTCTCTCACGCAGGCGCGTGTCGGTGTGGACGGCGGGGTGGGCCTGAGTGAAGACCTCAAACTCTCGCTGGCGTTGGATTACGTCCACGAAGCGTTTAATTTCAAGGGCACCACGGGGTTTGCCGGCCTGGGGCCGTGGTCCGACGTGGACACGATCAACGTCAGCACCAAACTGTCCTGGAACATGGACGATCAATGGACCTTCTTCGGCGGGCCGATCTTCACGTGGTCAGCCGAGAGCGGCGCGGACTTTGCCGATGCGTTCACGTTCGGCGGGAGCGTCGGGGCGATCTATACCTTTGACGATCGCCTGTCGATCGGTGGCGGGATTGCGATCCTCGATCGGCTCGAAGACAGCGTCAACTTTTTCCCCATCGTGATCGTCAACTGGCGTATCGCCGATGACCTGACGCTGCGTGTGAGGTCGATCGACCTCGGCGCGGGCACGGGCTTCGGCGTCGAGTTGGCGTGGGCGTTTGCGAAAGACTTCGAGCTTTCGGGTGGCGTGATGTACCAATCCCGACGGTTCCGCCTCGACTCGGCGGGCACCGCGCCCAACGGCGTGGGCGAGTTCAAGGCTGCGCCGGTGTATGTGAAGCTGACGTGGAGCCCGTGCGAATACTGCTCCGTCAGCGCGATCGCGGGTATCACGACCTTCGGCAGGCTCGGCCTGGAATCGAGCACCGGCGGCACGATTGCCAAACAGGACTTCGACGCCACCCCGATCATCGGCGCCAGCGCGGTGGTGCGGTTCTAAAAAATAGAAAATGAACGGCCAAGACGCCGAGGTCGCCAAGAAGAGATTTACCGGATAACAGGATTTGCAGGATCAACAGGATCAATCAAGTTTGTTCTGATCCTGTGAATCCTGATGATCCTGTTATCTCGTCAATGTTTTCTTCCTGGCGTCCTCTGCGTCTTGGCGGTTAATGTTTGTTCAACGCTTCGCGCAGCCAGGCGTGGGCTTCTTCGAGGGCCTGGGGGATGACGCGGACCTGGCCGAACACGGGCATGAAGTTCGTGTCGCCGTTCCACCGGGGGACGATGTGGATGTGGATGTGCCCCGGCAGGCCCGCCCCGGCGCATCGGCCGAGGTTGATGCCGATGTTCATCCCCTGCGGGTGCATGGCGTCGGTGAGCAGTTGTTGTCCGACGACAGTGAGTTCCATCAGGTTTGCACGCACCTGCGGGGTGAGGTCGGTGAGCGATCCGACGTGCTCGCGCGGGGCGATGAGCAGGTGGCCGTTGGTGTAGGGGAAACGGTTGAGGAGCATCAGGCCGCGCTCGTCGTTGATGAGCAGGAGGCGTTCGATGCCCTGTTGCGAGTCGGCGGCGTGGGGGATCGCTTCGCAGAGGAAACAGGTGTTGGGTTTATCGCCGGGGCTACTTCCGGGGGCGGGGTCGAGGTCTTTGATATAAGCCATTCGCCAGGGTGCCCAGAGTTGCTGTGACATGGATATAGCTTAACGGGTGGTCGGGGGTGCGTCTGGATAACCCGGGCCGGTCGCTGCGGAGGATTCTCCGCGCGTTACAGGCGTCACGGACAATAAGCCGGGATGTGGATAACTCGCTTCCGTCTTCAACAATCAGCCCGCCCGATTCGATCTTAAAGCGGTTGAGTTTTTTTAGCGTGCGTCGTGCGCGATCACACCGAGCCGATCGATCCCGGAGAGATTACCATCATGGCCCAGTCCCCGAATACGTTATCCCTACCCCACAGCCCCACGCCTATGAGTACCCATTCCCCCGACAGTGTCCCCACGCCCTCATCCGAAGGGATCGTTCAACTCTCATCAAGCAAGTTCGTGCTCGGCTGCCTGCTCGCGGCGTTTGCCGTGCTGCTGGCCGGGCCTTACATCACGATCCCGACAGAGGTGTTGGCGGGCGAGGTCTTTCTCACCATCATCGCGCTGTTCGTGTTCGGGTCGATCAAGTACCAGGTCCACAAAAACGCGCTGACCTACGGTTGCGGGCTGGTGATCCTGTGTACGTTCATGGCCAAGCTCGGGCCTGCCGAGGCGCTGTCTGAGCTGCGCGCCGAGTTCCCCACCGTCCACGGTGTGGCCGACCTCTTCCACCTGCACACAGCCCTGGGGCTTTTCGAGGGCGTCGACCACCTGATCCACATTGATACGATGCTCTTTATCCTCGGGCTGACGTTTTTCGTCTCCGTCATTGCTCAGACGAGATTGCTCGAGACGATCACGTTTGTGTTGCTGCGGCTGAACAAGGGCTTTGTGCTGCCGACGGTCTTGTGCGTCACGGCGGTGGTCGCGGCGGCGTCGGGCATCCTCGACGGGGTGTCGATGATCGGGCTGACCATCCGGACGCTGGTCATCATCCTCGCCCTCGCGGCGGCACCGGCTAAAAGCATCCGTTATGCCGTGATGGTCTGCACCGTGGTCACGACCGTCTGCGGCATGTGGCTGGCGTACGGCGAGCCGCCGAACCTCATCATGAAAGCCAACGTCATCCATCACGTCGACGGCGCGAAGGTTTATCTGTTGCACGACTCGTTCTTCCTGCGGTGGTGCCTGCCGGCGGCGATCATCAGCTTCCTCTGCGTGGCGTGGAGCCTGCGCAGGCAGCTCACCGGGTTGAGGGTCGAACTCAACAAGCTCGACGTGGTCGAGGCCAACGCCGCCACGGTGCGTTTCCTCCAGGCGGAGAAGCACGGCGAGGTTTTTTCGGCGGTCGAGTTTGCACACGAATTCAAGGACACACTCGCGAGCCACTTCGACGGTGTGCTCGGGCGCATCGAGATGGGCGAGGCGCTGGGCCTGGCGATGGTGAACGAAAACGTGCCCCGCGCCAAGCGCGTCGAACTTCTGGGCCATTACACAAGCGAAGAACTGGCGTGTGTGCTTGATGAACACTACGTCCTAGAATCCAAGGGCCAAAGCCCCGGCATCGACGCCGGTGAAGCCGCGGCCGCTAAGGCCTTTACCAAAGAACGCAAACGCTGCGTCGTGGCGCAACGTTTCGGAATCGCGGCGCTGGTGCCGTTCGTCGGCCTGCTCATCACCCACGCCCTGAACCACGAGCTGCCGCTGTTCTTCGCTTCGATAGCTGGGTTCGCCGTGGCGATCGTCGGCGTGTGGGGTCTGCCGAAGATGCGCAAACTCGCACTCCACGAAGCGGCACACGAATACTCCGAGTATTACTTCCTCTTCCCGCTGTTCCTTTCGATCTCGCTGCTCACCAAGGTCAACTTCTTCGACGAGCTGGCCAACCTGCTCCAGCACGGCATGAAGGTCATGGGCAACTCCTCCATCGCGCTGATCCAGTTCTACGGGGCGACCTTCCTCTCCGCGCTGCTCGACAACAACGTCGTGGCGGACTTTGCCTCACGCGCCATCCGTGACCTGCCCGAGTTGACCGTCATCTACCTCTTTGCCATGGCCCAGATCGCCGGTTACGCCGCGGGCGGCTGCTGGACGCACATCGGCTCGGCTCAATCCGTCGTCGCCTTTGCCTTCATCAAGCGCGACGTCGATGCCCGATTCACGCCCGCACAATGGATCAAGCAGATGACCCCGCTGCTGCTGCTCATCCTTGTGGGCCTGACCGCGTGGATTCTGGTCCAGGGATTGCTCGTCGGGTAAACTCTCGGGTCGATCAGGGTCGTTTGGGTCCTATCATGCCCCGGCGATACGCTCGACTGCCCGAAACGGGGGCAGCCAGACAGATCGCTGTTGTTTGAGTAGGCAACGCCTATCGACCGATGACATCCGTAGCCCGTGACGGCTGGATTGGGCTGTCGCGGAACATCGCATGGAGGCTCATGGCACCGGTCTGGTTACTCACCACTGCGATCTTTGCCCCGCTTGTCTGTGGGCTGGTCAGCCTGATTGTCCCGAGGCGTATTATCGGGCTGCGTGTCGCCATCGCTCTGGCCGGGCCGATGGTCGCCATCTGGCTCATCGGGTCGCACATCGCCACGCACGGAACGGGCTCGATCCCCCCCGCCGTCGAGTGGATGCCGACCGTCAAGCTCGAGCTCGCACTCAACCCAGACAAACTCGGGTTGTTCTTCGCGCTGCTCGTGGCGTGCATCGGCTTGCTCATCGTGCTCTACGCCCGGGCGTATTTCGGGCCGGACCGCGACAGCCTCTACCGCTTTTACCCGACGCTCTTGCTCTTCATGACCGCGATGCTCGGCGTGGCGCTGTCCGATAATTTCATGCTCATGCTCCTGTTCTGGGAGATGACGTCGATTTCATCGTTTCTATTGATTGGCTGGGAACGCGACGACCCGGCGGCGGTGAAAAAAGCAATGCAGGCCTTCGTCACCACCGCGATGGGCGGGTTGGCGATGATGGGCGGGCTGATCCTGCTCGGGGCACACACCGGGCAATGGACCTACTCGGGCCTGCTTGAACAAGGCGTCCATGGGGATGGCCTGACCACCACGGCTTTTGTGTTGATCTTCATCGGGGCGATGGCCAAAAGTGCCCAATTCCCGCTTCATTTCTGGCTTCCCGGGGCCATGGCAGCCCCGACGCCCGTGTCCGCTTATCTCCACTCCGCCACCATGGTCAAGGCCGGCGTCTACCTCACCGGACGCCTCTGGCCCATCCTCGCCGCGGCGGTTCCCCTCTGGCCCAAGCTCATCATCCCCATCGGCGCGATCACCATGGTCTACGGGGCCTACATCGCCCTGCGTAAGGAAGACCTCAAACAGATCTTTGCCTACACGACCGTCAGCCAACTCGGACTGCTCATCTGTATGTATGGTTTGAGCGCGTATAACTTCGTGGCCCACCACGCCACCGGGAGCGGGGCGGAACACATCGGGGCGCACGGCGAGCACGGGGCCGAGGGACTGGCCGCGGCCCTGGGGCAACCGAACCTGATCTGGGATGTGACTCAAATCCTCAACCACGCCTTCTACAAGGCACCGCTGTTCATCCTCGCCGGGGCCATCGGGCACGTCGCTTCAAGACAACTCCCCGAACTACGCGGGTTCTTCTGGCGCGACCGCACGAGTCGGATCATGACGACCGTGCTGCTCGCGGCCGCGTTTGCCCTGGCCGCGTTCCCCGGCACGCTCTCCTTCACCGCCAAAGAGTTCTTTTTTTACCAGATTTATCACGGTTACGAGGCCACGCACAGCGCATGGTTCTGGCCCCTCTTCGCGGCCGGGATTGCCACGGGCATGTTCAACGTCGCCATCTTTACACGCCTCTTCACCACGCTCACAGCCCGGCCCGAGATTCACACGCACGTTCACGAAGCGGCACACGGCCACGGCAATGGAAATGGTCACGCGCACACCGGTCACGCGCACGCACACGACGGGCACAGCCATGAGACCGGCCTCTGGCCCGCGTTTTTGTGGATACCGGGGGCGGTCATCGTCGCCTTTCAATTCATCTGTGGCCTGGTCCCCGGCGCTTATGAATTACTATTTGGCTGGCTTGAACCCTCGAAATACTATTTCGAGCATTTCCCCATGATCCCGAGTTTCTCGACGCCCCCGGTATACATGAGTTTGGCGTGCGTCGTTCTCGGCATGGGGCTGGGGCTTTCGCCCGTGCTCCGAAAAATTTACGCCGACCCGTTCGACCACCTGTACCCCGGTTTTTACACCGGTGTGACCAAGAAACTCGGACCGTGGGCCTTCGGACTGGTCCAGAGGGGCCACGCGGGGTTCTACGTCGGGGCGGTAACACTCGGCATATTTGCCCTTTTTGCCTGGGCGGTGAGCTTCCATCCCGAGTTGATCCGTTGGCCGACCGGCGCGGTGCTCGAACCGGTGGGCGACCTATTGCCGGGCTACCTGATCGTGACCATCGTGGCCGTCGCCACCGTGCTCATGCCTATCGTCAAGGACCGTGCCGCCCGCGTGCTCGTCCTGGGTACAGCCGGCTTTTCGGTCACAGCGGTCTATTACTTGTATCAAGCCCCCGACCTGGCACTGACGCAGATCAGTATTGAAATTGTTTCGTTGATCCTGTTCCTGCTCGTACTCAGTCTGCTGCCCGACCGCAAGGTGGGCAAGCCGATCTATGTGCCCATTCGCTTGCTCATCGCGGCAGCGATAGGCATCGCATCGTTCTGGCTCACTTTGACGAGTTCCGTTGGCCACCAGCCAACCATGCCTTACACCACGCGGGAGGGCGTGAACCTGGCCAACCTCGGCGAATACTTCCTCCGCAACAGCTACCACTCCCAAGACACCTTGGAAGTCGAACCCGAACAAGTCTACGGTGGCGTGGTGGACCGAGGCGTCGCGCACCGCACGGGCTACGGCACCCCCGGAAGTTCTCACGAAGACGCACCGGAAACTCGGGGTGATCCCTCTGTAACACTTCACAAAGGTGGCGGTGGGGCCAACGTCGTCAACGTCATCCTCGTCGACTTCCGTGGTTTCGACACCATGGGCGAGATCACCGTGCTGGGCCTGGCGGCCATGGGCGTCTGGACGCTGCTCCGCCGACACCCCCGGAAGGGGAATCATCAAGCCTCACAGCCCAACAAGAGCGTCGAACGAAACGATCCAAGTGAAGACCCCGAAGACGATCGCGAGCTTGTCACGGAGGGTTCGCCGACATGAGCACGACCATCCTCCGCACAGCGTCGCGCTTCATCGTCCCACTCGGGCTGCTGTTCGCGTTCTTCATCTACTTCAAGGGCCACCAGACGCCCGGCGGCGGGTTCGTCGGCGGTCTCGTGGCCTCCGTCTCCCTCGTCGTCCACCGCATGGCGATGGGCGGCAAGAGCCTCGAACGCATGTTGCCCATCCGTGAACGCACCATGATCGCCATCGGCCTGCTCTGTGCCGTCGGCACGGGTACGGCGGCTTTGTTCTTTGGCCTGCCCTTCTTCACTTCCAACCATGGCTACCTGTCCGATGCGTTCGACAATTTCGAGTGGGCCACGGTCATGGTGTTTGACCTGGGCGTCATGCTCGTGGTGACCGGCGTCGTCGTCGGCATGATCGATGCCCTGAGCATCGAGACGGAAGAACCGGACAAGGAGGGCTCCTCGCGGTGACCGTCCTGACCGCCATCCTCGTGGGCCTGATCTTTGCCTGCTCGGCTTACATGATGTTAGGCCGAGAGCTTAAGGGCGTGTGCATGGGCGTCTTCCTGCTCGGTCACGGCGCGAACCTGGCCATCCTCGCGTCCAGCCGATCTCCCGTCGGGCTGATCCCCCCCGTGCTCGACGGCAGCGCCCTGTCGCGTTACGTCGACCCATTGCCCCAGGCATTGATCCTCACCGCCATCGTCATCGGCTTCGCGGTGCAGGCGTTCCTGTTGACGCTGCTCGTGCTCACATGGCGGAGACAAGAAACCCTCGAACTCTCCGAACTGGCGGAGGAGCAATCGCACTGAACGTGGAAAGTATCCGCAGGCTACGCGGATTGCGCAGAAGAGAAACGGAATGAACCACCGAGACACCGAGGACACCGAGAAAGGCAAAGATGCAGAACAGGGTGATATCCGATGGTTCTCTCGGTGATCTCGGTGTCGCGGTGGTTTGTTCCCTGCCTTTTGTCTTAGCTTTGAATCTGCGTAAATTTGCGCAATCTGCGGTTACGGATCGGATCGTTGGATAAGCCCAAACCATGAACCCCCACCTCATCATCCTGTTTGTGATCCTCCCGATGGCCGCGGGCATCGTGTCGGTCCTGCTGCACAGTTTCAAACAGGCACAGCGTGTGGTAGGACTCCTGTTTCTACTGGCCAACGCGGCGTGCGCAGCCTGGGCGCTGGCCACGGTGGTCACGGCCCCCGACGCGGTATCACGTATCCTCACGAGTCAGATGGGCAACTGGCCGGCTCCCTTTGGCATCACCATCGTCGTCGACCCGCTCTCGGCCATCATGCTCACGGTGTCGTCGGTCACCTGCGTGGCGGTGTTCATCTACTGTTCGACGCAACTGCCGACGCGGTTCGCCGGCGGGTATTTCTATGCGCTCTTCCACTTGCTGATGATGGGTGTGCAGTGGGCCTTTATCACCGGCGACCTGTTCAACCTCTTCGTCGCCTTCGAGATCATGCTCATGGCGTCGTACGTGCTCTTTGTCGTCGGTACGACACGCGAGCAGGTCCGTCAAGCCTACAAATACATCCTGCTCAACCTGCTCGGGTCGACGCTCTTCGTCACCGCGCTGGGCTGGTTGTATGGACAACTGGGCACGCTCAACATGGCGGACATGTCACGCATGGCCATGATGGGCACGCTGCCTAAAAGCTCGATCCCCGTCATCGCCCTGCTGCTCGTGGTGTTCGGCGGCAAGACCGCCATCTTCCCCCTGTGGTTCTGGCTGCCCGATGCGTACCACACGCTGCCTGCCGGGATCGTCGGGCTGTTTGCGGCGCTGCTCACCAAGGTCGGGGCCTACGTGCTCATCCGCGTCTTCGTAATGATCTTCGGGCCATCGCAAGAGGTGTCGCAGGTGCTCGTGCCGGTGCTCATGATCTCGGCGGGGGTGACGATGTTCCTGGGTGTGCTGGGCGCGGTGTCGATGCACACGGTCCGACGCATCCTCTCGATCCACATCATCTCGCAGGTCGGGTACATGGTCATGGGCATCGGCATGGGCATGACGATCGGCGCCGCGACCGGCAGCAAGGAACTGGCTGTGGCGGGGGCGATCTTCTTTGTCATCCACAACATGGCGGTCAAGTGCTGCCTCTTCCTCTGCGGCGGATTGATGCAGACGCACGCGGGCAGCGACGATCTGGACCGCATCGGCGGACTGCTCAAGAAAGCGCCGTGGCTGGCAACACTCTTCATGATCGCCGCAATGTCACTGGCCGGCCTGCCCCCGCTCTCGGGCTTCTTCGGGAAGTTCGTGCTCATCCGCGAAGCGATCACGCAGGAGCGCTGGGTCGTGATGACCTTTGCCATCCTCACGAGTTTGTTCACGCTGCTCTCGATGCTCAAGATCTGGAGCTATGGTTTCTGGTCCCCCGCCCCGGAAGTTTCTTTGGAAAAAGCGGACATGCGGCGGGCAATCTCCGAGGGCTTGATGCACGAGAGACCGCGCATCGCGGGGGGCATGGTCGCGGTGGTGTTGCTGGTCGGCGTGTCGCTCTCGATGGGGCTGGGCGCACAAAAATACCTCGACATCTCGACGCTCGCGGCCCAATCCCTGGTCAACCCCGAGCCTTACATCGAGGCGGTTCTGGGCAAGGAGCGCATCCGTGAGATCGAGGCATCACGTTTGCAGGCGTCACGGCTGACGATGGACACGGAGGGCGTGCGATGAACCTCTTGCTCCTCAACGTGCTGTTGGCCGTCGCGTGGATGTTCATGTGGGGGTCGTTCGACAGTTGGACGCTCGTTGCGGGCCTGGTTGTGGCCTACCTGCTCATCGGGCTTTATACCCGCTCGATCCACGGCGTGACCTACGGCAAACGCCTGTGGAAGCTCGCCTGGTTCTTCTGTTACTTCATCAAGATCCTGGTCAAGGCGAACCTGCAGGTGGCGTATGAAATCATCACGCCGCGCTTCAACATGACGCCCCGTCTGTTACGCTACGAGGTCGAGGGGATGACGCCGATCCAGATCACGACGCTCGCCAGCGCCATCACACTTACGCCCGGCACGCTGAGCGTCGACATCAGCGACGACAACCGCTTCCTCTACGTCCACTGCATGTACGCCAAGGACCCGTTCGCGGCGATGAAAGACCTCGACGAATTGCGCGAACGGTTGATGGCGGAGGTGTTCGAGTAATGTTGACGCCGATCACATTCACACTGGCCGCGGCCAATCAGGCGGTCCACACCGACGCGGGCAACAACCCGATCGTCGACGCGGCGCTGCTGGTCGGGATCGTCGCGCTGGCCGGCTGCATGCTCATGTGCGTCGTCCGGACACTGCGCGGCCCGTCGCTGGCCGACCGTGCGCTGGCGGTCGACACCTTCGCCGTCACGCTCATCGGGATGGTCATCCTCCTGGCGATGCGCTTCAGGGTGCTCTACTTCATCGACGGCGTCCTCGTGCTGAGCCTGCTGTCGTTCGCCGGTACGGTGGCGATGGCGTTCTACATCGGTCGGCCACACGTGAAGAAACGCACAATCCAGACGGGTATCAAACCCGAAAGCCAATAACCGCGGAGATCGCAGAGAACGCAGAGAAACCATGAATGAACAAACCCAATCACTTTTCTTCTCCGCGTTCTCTGCGATCTCCGCGGTAAAAGGGTCTTTGTGAAGGATCGTTCAGATCTACCATGCAAATCTTCCTCGACATCATGACGATCTTCTGGCTGGCGTTCGGGCTGGTCTTTATGAGCTTGGGCGTGGTCGGGTTGCTGCGGTTGCCCGATCTCTACCACCGCATGCACGCGGCGACCAAGGGCGTGACGCTGGGGATCACGGGCCTGCTCATCGCCGCGGCGTTCAACCTGAGCACCCACCCCGACGCGACGGTCACGGGGATCGTGACGCGCTTTGTCCTTGTCATCGCGTTCCAGTTCGTCGCCAACCCGGTGGGCTCGCATATGCTGGCCAAAGCCGGCCACATGGCGGGCGTGCCGATGTGGGAGGGTGTGCTGAGCGACGAATTGCAGGAAGACCGCGACGCGGCGTGACCGACAGACAATATTCGGGGATACTCTGTGCAAGACCCGTGACCCACACGGCTGCACACCATGAAGACAGAGCCTTCCACCGATTTGAGATCGTTGCGCACAGAAAAAATCGATACGGATCTTGTCGTGGTCGGCGGCGGCCTTGCGGGTTTGTGCGGCGCGGTCGCAGCGGCGAGGCAGGGGCTGCGCGTGGCGCTGGTACAGGACCGCCCGGTGCTCGGCGGCAACGCGTCGAGCGAGGTCCGGCTGTGGACGCTCGGCGCTACCGCGCACATGGGCAACAACAACCGTTGGGCACGCGAGGGCGGCGTCATCGATGAGATCCTCATCGAGAATCTTTTCGTCAACCCCGACAACAACCCCCACCGGTTCGACGCGCTGTTGCTCGATAAGGCGCTGGCTGAGCCGAATCTCACCCTGCTGCTCAACACCGCGGTGGACGGCGTAACCAAGCGCGACGCGGACACCATCGCCTCGGTCACGGGCTACTGCAGCCAGAACTCGACACGCTACGAAATCGCCGCCCCGCTGTTCTGCGACGCCTCGGGCGATGGCGTCGTCGGGTTCCTCAGTGGCGCGGCGTTCCGGATGGGCGCCGAGTCGGTCGCGGAGTTCGGCGAGAAGTTCGCGCCGGGCGAGGCTTACGGTGAACTGCTGGGCCACTCGATGTATTTCTATTCCAAAGACCTGGGCAGGCCCGTGGATTATGTTCCGCCGAGTTTCGCACACCGCGACATCGAGAAGATCATCCCCCGCTACCGTAGCTTCAAGACCTCAATGCAGGGGTGCCAGCTCTGGTGGATCGAATACGGCGGCCGCCTCGACACCGTCCACGACACCGAAAAGATCAAGTGGGAACTGTGGCGCGTCGTGTACGGGGTGTGGGATTACATCAAGAACTCGGGCAAGTTTCCCGACGCGCGCAACCTCACGCTCGAATGGGTGAGCACGATCCCCGGCAAGCGTGAGAGCAGGCGTTTCGAGGGCGACTACATGCTCCGCCAGCAGGACGTGATCGAGGGACGCACGCACGAAGACGACGTGAGCTTCGGCGGGTGGGCGCTGGACCTCCACCCGGCCGACGGCGTTTACAGCGAGTTCGCCGGCTGCACGCACTGGCAGGCCAGGAGCGTCTACCCGATCCCATACCGATGCCTGTACAGCCGAAACATCCGCAATCTTTTCCTGGCAGGGCGGATCATCAGCGCGACGCACGCGGCGTTCGGCTCGACGAGGGTCATGGGCACCTGCGCGCACGGGGCACAGGCGGTCGGTGTGGCCGCGGCGATCTGCATGAAGAAGGGCAAAGACCCGCGCGACCTTGCAACCGGTGCGTTGCTGCGGGAGATGCAGAGGCGCTTGCGCCGGGTGGGCCAATACATCCCACGCCTGCGACTCGACGACCCGGACGACCTGTGTGCCTCGGCGAAGATCGAAACGTCAAGCACGCTCGTGCTGCGCGGGTTGCCCGACGGCGGGCCCACGTTGAAGGTTGGCAAAGGTCAGGCGCAGATGCTTCCGTTGTTGCCCGGCAAGGTGCCGAGTATGACGGTTACGCTTGACGTGCCCGAGGCTTGCACCCTCACTGCGGAGTTGCGCGTGTGCAGCCGTGTTGAGGGCCACACGCCGGATGTGGTGCTGGTAACGAAAGACCTCACGCTTCAGCCGGGCACCAACCAACGTGTCCAACTCGCATTCGACGCCACTGTCGATCTGCCCCGCTACGGCTTTGTCATCCTGCGCGGCGCGGAAGAGGTATCGATCCACACAAGCCCTGTGCGCGTGACGGGTTTGCTCTCCCTCAGGTATTCGCGTGACCAAAGGCCCGAGGGCGACATCGGCGTCGAGTCGTTCGAGTTCTGGACCCCCGCGCGTCGGCCGGCGGGGCACAACTGGGCCATGCGCATCGAGCCGGGCATCGACGCCTTTGACTCTAAGAACCTGGCCACCCATCCCCGCAGGCCGACCGGTCAACCAAACGCCTGGGTCGCGGACCTCGATGACCCCCAACCCTCCGTCACGCTCATCTGGCACGAACCCGCGACCGTGGCCCGGCTCGACCTCTTCTTCGATTGCGATTACGACCACTCGGTCGAGTCGGCCCTGATGCAGCACCCCGACCGTGCGATGCCCTATTGCGTGAAGGCGTTTCGTGTCACCGATGAACGGGGCGCGGCGGTCTTCCACACGCAGGACCAGCACCTCTCGCTGCGCACGATCCGTTTCGATCCGCCGCTATTGACGGCCAGACTCAAGGTAGAACTCTTCGAGGTCCACGGCCGGTGCCCCGCGGCGCTGCTGGGCATCGCGGCCTTCGCGCCTTCACCGACATGATCGACATTTGATCCGTGGTTGCTATCCTTACCGCCTGCTGTTTCACACTACTTTTCTACAAGGACAATGACCATGGCCGGCAAGAAAGCGTTGATCGTGTGGGGCGGGTGGAAGGGGCACACGCCCGAGGAATCCGCCAAGGTTTTCAAGCCCGTGCTCGAGGGCGAGGGCTACCATGTCGAAGTCGCCGACACCCTCGAGGTCTACGCCGACGAACAGAAGATGCTCCAGCAGGACCTGGTCGTGCCGATCTGGACGATGGACAGCACCGGCACGAAGATCGGCGGGCTGATGAAGGCGGTCGCGGCGGGCGTCGGGCTGGCGGGGTTCCACGGCGGGATCATCGACTCGTTCCGAAACAACACCGAGTACCAGTTCATGACCGGCGGGCAGTGGGTTGCTCACCCCGGTGGCTGCATCCCCGAGTACCGCGTGGACATCGTCGATCAGGACCACCCGATCACACAGGGCATCGGCCACTTCACGCTCAAGAACACCGAGCAGTACTACTGCCACACCGACCCGGCTAATCATGTGTTATGCACGACGACGTTCTACCACGAGGGCGTCGAAGAGGGCGCCAAGGGCAAGTACCGCCTCGGGACGGTGATGCCTTACGCCTGGACGCGCCGCTGGGTCAAGGGCAAGGTCTTCGTCGCCGCGTGGGGCCACACGTTTGCCGACTTCGACACGCCCGAAGCCAAAGAGATCGTCCGCCGCGGGATGCTCTGGGCGACGCGGTAAGCAAAGGCATGTCACAGGATTTTTGTGTGCCACTGGCGGCTTGTCCGCCAGTGTTTTTCCCTGCGGCTATCTCACTGGCGGGCAAGCCGCCAGTGGCACGCAAAGAATCATTTCAATACCCGGCGCAGCGCCGCAAGCCTGGGCAGAAGGTCGAGTGTGACATTCACCGGCAGCATCGTCGCGGCATCCGAGCGCGCTTTTGCCGGTTCGGGGTGGGTCTCGATGAACAGGGCATCGACGCCCGCGGCCACGGCGCATTTGGCAAGCAGCGGCGCGCGGTCGGGTCGGCCCGCGGTGACTCTCGCCTGCCCGCTCGTTGTTGAGTTCACGCCGCCCCCCGGAAGCTGCGTCGAGTGCGTCACGTCGAAGCAGACAGGCACGCCCATGTCCATCATGTCGCCCAAGCCGAGGAAATCATTCACCAGGCGGTTGTAGCCGAAGAAGGTGCCGCGCTCGGTGAGCATGTTCTGCGTGCCGCCGGCTTCGCGGAGTTTTTCAACCACGCTGCCCATCTCGGCGGGCGACATGAACTGGCCCTTCTTCACGTTGACGGGTTTGCCGGTCTTCGCGGCGGCGACGAGCAGGTCGGTCTGCCTGCATAAAAACGCGGGGATTTGCAGGAGGTCCGCAGCCTGGGCAACCGCTTCGCACTGGTGCGACTCATGCACGTCCGTCGTCACCGGCACGCCGAGCGCTTGGCCGACTTTGCGGATGAGCTCCAACCCTTCGTCCAACCCCGGGCCGCGGTCGCTCTTGATCGAGCTGCGGTTGGCCTTGTCGAAGCTGGCCTTGAAGATGTACCCCAAGCCGAGCTTGGCACACGCATCGCGCACCTGCTGGCCGATGCGGACGCACAGGTCATAGGACTCGGCCACACAGGGGCCGGCGATGATCGCCAAAGGCGCGCCGGGGCCAATGGGAACGGGGCCGACGTGGATGGGGAGTGTGTTCATGGGATTAACCACCGAGACACCGAGAGCTCCGAGATAAGGGCAAAGAATGGTAGATAGGATATCAGGATCGGTTGGATTGACAGGGCCAGCAAGCGCATGGCTTATCCCATTGATCCTGCCGATCCGGTGATCCACTCAACTCTGCCTGTCAGACTTGGCGCTCTTGGCGTCTTGGCGGTTAATCCCCGCGCAGCGTGTAGAGGTGGAACCCGCCGTAGATCGCCGAGCGGTCGCGTGCGAAGAGGTCCTGCGAGAGCAGCTTGTGGTACTCGAACTTCTCACGCAGCTTGGGCGAGAGGGCGGTCTCGATGGGCGAGGCCGAGGCCGCGGTGCGGAAGATGATCCGTGTGCCGGGCTTGCCGACTCGCGCCACCTGCGACCAGAGGGCCTCGATCTCCTCGTCCTTCATCCAGTCCTGCGCATCGAGGAAGACAAAGCGGTCCAGCGAGTGGTCGTCCTGGCGGGAGAGGTAGTCGGTGATGCTGGTGATCTGCGTGGTGACGCGGTCGATGGTGTTGCGCAACAGTTCCCAGTGTTCCTTGCGGAGGTACTCGGGCATGGCACGGAGCGACTGGGTGTCGTAGCGCCTGCTGAAAGCCTGCCACGTGAAGTAGTTGTCCTCCACCGGGAAGTGGCAGACGAGGCGTTCGACGCGCTGGCGGTAGACCTCGACGATGCCGTCCGGGCAGTCGCCGCGCAGGGCCTTGACCTGCCGGGGCGGGATGCCCAGTGAAAACGCCACGAGCGGCATCTTCCCCGTGAAACGGATGAAGCGGTTCTCGAAGAACGGGCTGAACATCTCGTCGAAGAGTTCGCGCTGCTCGTCGAGCGAGGTGGCGGCGAGCAGCCGCGTGGGGTCTCGGCGGGTGATGCGCGCCAGCGCATGGGTGAAGCGCATGAGCTTGCCGAACTTGGCGTGGTTGTAGAAGTTCTTCTCAAAGTAATTGATGCGAGGCCCGCAGAAGAATCGCAGGCCCCGGCGGGATTCCCAGAACCTGCGCGTGGCGGGGTCGAGGTGCTCACGGATGTATTTTTTGTAGTTCGTCAGGTTGCGCTTGTCGTCGGCCTTGCCGAAAAAAGCAAAAAAATCTTCGTGCGTCGGAAGGTGACGCAGCGCCTCGATCTTCAGGCGCGTCAGGTGCATGTGGTGGCGGTTCAAGTCGACCGCGACGATCTTCTCAGGCTGCTCGACGAGGTAGTTGAGGATGTTGCACCCGCCGGACGCAATCGTGAGGATTCGGCTGTTGGGCGTGAGTTGCATCGCCTCGATGTCGACGCGCGGGTCCTCCCAGATCTGGTTATAGACAAACCCGCCGAACCAGAGCGTGAACAACCGCTCCATCATCCCGGTCCACGACCAGAATCGGCTCTGGTGAACAGCGTCTCGCAGGTGATCGGAGCCGGTCTCTTGCATCTGTAAACTCCGTGCCGGGGTAAGGGGAAGGTCTAAACCTGGACCCATAACAATGTATTCGACCATGTGCCTATGCGGACAACGGTTAGTAAATTGTGAACTTCTTGTAAATGCATACGCACGTGGAAACCCCGGGGTGCTACAATCCATCAAACGCCCGTTTCACTTTTGACCAGGAGCCTCACCTATGGCACGACTCGTCCGTCACGACGCGACCGGCCCGATCGAACTCAAGCCCCAGGAAAAAAGCGCGTGGGTCTGCGCGTGCGGCCTGTCCCAGAACCTGCCGCTGTGCGACGGTTCGCACAAGATTGCCAAGCAAAACGACAAACCGGGGAAGGTGTGCGTATATGACAAAACGCGTACGAAGGTGATCGAAGTCCGCGACGACGTGTGACACCCATCAAGCGAGCCGGGCTGTGTCAGCCCGGTCTTCGTCAACACCCTTAATACCGATCCACGCTCGCGCAGACTTCGTCGGATTGTCGGCGGAGGATGGGTTGTTGCGGGTCGGTGTCGCGGTGGAGCATCTGGCCCGCCTGGCTGTTGGCGAATAAACGTGGCGGGCCGATGAGTCGGCAGCAGACCTCTTTACCATCCATCTCCAGCACACTGGCGACGTGGCGCGGCAGGTCGGTGTCGACGGTGACGCGGACGCCCTCGGCTCTGAGGATGGCGACTTTTCCCTGTTGATGAATCTCAAAGGAGACGCGCGCGGCGTGGTGGCCGTTGGTCGCGGCGCGCTGCCTGAGTAAAGTCTGCAGCTTGCGCAGCTCGCCGTTGAAGGGCTGGCGCGGGGGTTGGTAGTGAGACTCCTCGTGCAGGACGATGCGGACCTCTTCGGTGAGTTCTGCCGGGGCGCGTTCGACGGCGATCACCGACTCGACCACGATGTTCGGCTCCTCCCGCCTGCGATCGATTCGGCCCTTGAGAAAGACCACACGGTCGGTTTCGAGCAGCGGCGCAGCAATGGCAAAAGCGTCGGAAAAGACCACCCCGTCCATCGAACCCGAGGGGTCTTCGATCGTAATCATGGCCATCTTCTGGCCTGCGGACTTGCCGTTCTTGACGAGGGTGTGCCGCACACGGGTGAGCATCCCGCCGAGCACGACGCGCGTGTCGGCACGCATAGACTTGGCCTCTTCCACCGTGGCGTTTCCGAAGGTGGACAGCGTCTTGCGGTGCTCATCGAGCGGGTGGCTCGAAACATAGAACCCCAGCACGCTCTTCTCGAAATCCAGCGCGACCTTGGGGGACCACGGCTCGACACGGGGGAGCGTGACCCTGTTGGGCTCCGATGATTTCGAGGCACCCGCTGCCGAACTTCCGGGGGCGGGGGCACCGAAGAAATTGAGTTGACCCGAGTCCCGGTCGGCGGCGGCTTTCTGGCCGGCCTGGATCGCGTCGTCCATCACCTCGACCAGCGCCGCGCGTTTGTCTTGGCCGTGGATCGAATCGAACGCGCCGCACTTGATCAAAGCCTCGATTGTCGCACGGTTGATCAGGCCCAGCGGCACGCGCTCACAGAAGTCGAAGATGCTCTTGAATGGCCCGCCCTTCTTGCGGGCGTCGATCATCGCACGCATCGCCTTTTCGCCCACGCCCTTGACCGCACTGAGCCCGAAGCGGATATGCCCACCCCCGGAAGTTTTCTTTTCGCCGTCCTCGAAGATTACTGTGAAGTGGACATCGGAGCGGTTCACGTCCGGGGGTTTGACCTCGATGCCGCGTGAGCCATCCAGACGCATGACGCGGCGGCACTCGTCGATGTATTCGACGACCTTGTCGGTGCTGACCGATTCGTAGGTGAGCACCGCGGCCATGTATTGCACGGGGAAATACGTTTTGAGGTAGGCCGTCTGGTAGGCGACGATGGCGTAACCCGTCGAGTGGCTCTTGTTGAAGCCGTAGCCCGCGAACTTGAGGATCAGGTCGAAAAGCTCTTCCGCCTGGGGTTTGGACAGGCCCTTTTGCTGCGAGCCCTCGACGAACCTGGGGCGGACCTTGTCGATCTCTTTCTGTTTCTTCTTGCTGATGGCCTTGATGAGCGAGTAGGCGCTGCGCAGGGGGATGGAACCCAGCTCGTGGACGATCTGCATCACCTGTTCCTGGTAGACCATGATGCCGAACGTCTCGTCGGTGAATTTTTCGACGATGGGGTGCGTGACGGGGACGGGCTGCCTGCCGTGCTTGCGGAGGTTGTAGTCGGGGATCAGCTCCATCGGCCCCGGCCGGAAGAGCGCGTTGGCGGCGATGAGGTCCTCGATGCGGTCGGGCTTCATGCCTAACAGGGTGTTGCGCATGCCGCCGGATTCAAACTGGAACACGCCCGCCGTCTCACCGCGTCGGAACATGTCGAAGACGCGCTGGTCATCGAAGGTGAGGCGCTCGAGGTCTAATGGATCGTTGGTGGATTCATCCGGGGCGGGACGCCCCGGCTCGGATAAGGTTTCGCGGATGGTTTTTTCGTCGAGCGTAGCGCGGATGAGCTGCTTGGCGCGTTCGATGATCGAGAGCGTGCGCAGGCCGAGGAAGTCCATCTTGAGCAGGCCGACCTTCTCGACGGTCGGGCCGTCCCACTGGGTGACGACCTGGTCGACCGCGACCTCTGCGTTCTTGTCGTCGCCCTTGTTTTTGCTGTTTTTCCCGTTGGATTTGTTGTTGGAAGCGCGGTAGAGGGGGACGATGTTGTCGAGCGGCTGGGTGGCAATGACGACGCCCGCGGCGTGGACGCCCGCGTGCCGGGCCATGCCCTCGAGCTTGCGTGCGGTGTCGAGCAGCTCGCGCGTGGTGGGGTTGTCGTTATAGGCTTTCTTGAGGTCGGGTTCCTGTTCGAGCGCGGACTCGATGGTGGTGGAGAGGCCGTCGCCGATGAGTTTGCACAGGCGGTCCACTTCAGCCAATGAGACGTTGAGCACGCGCCCGACGTCGCGCACCGCCGCGCGGGCCTTGAGGGTCCCGAAGGTGATGATCTGTGCGACGTGGCCGTATTTCTGGCGGACGTAGTCGAGGATCTCGCCCCGGCCGTCCTGGCAGATGTCGATATCGATATCGGGGTACTCGGATCGATCGGGGTCGGTGAAGCGTTCGAAGAGCAGGCCGTATTGAACCGGGCAGGCGTTGGATAGACCGAGGCAGTAGCCGACCATGGTGCCGACGCCCGACCCACGCGCGTTGGCGGGGATGCCGCGCCTGCGTGCCTCGGAGACGAAGTCCCAGACGATCAGGAAGTAGGCGGAGATATTTTTGTCGGAGAGGATCTTGAGTTCTCGGTCGAGCCGACCACGGATGTCGTCGGTGATCCCGTTTTCACCGTATCGCCAGACCGCGCCGGCCTCGGCCAGTTCTCTCAGTGCCGAGTCACACTGTTGCTTGAGCACGTGCGGGGGGGTCTTGTCGCGTGTGGCGTCGAAGGGGAGCAGCTCGTATCGGGCGCAGAAGGTGTTGTACCACTCGGTCGAGCCGACGGGGGCGGGTTGAGCATGGTCACTCAAGTGACCATGCCCCTTGGTGGTTTGATCGGGTTGGGGAGTTTTGGCGATCTTGACGACCGGGGCGTGGCTCTTGCCCAGGGGCAGTTCGACGTTGCAGCGGTCGGCGATGCGGGTGGTGTTGTGGATCGCCTCGGGCAGGTCGTGGAACAGTTCGGACATCTGCTCCATGCTCTTGACGTAGAGGTCGCGCGAATACTTGAGCCGACTTGTATCGGTCTTGAGCTTGACCATCGAGATGCAGCAGAGCGTGTCGTGTGCGTCGTAGTCGTCTTCGTAGAGAAAGTGCGCGTCGTTGTCCGCGACGACGGGCAGCGAGAGTTCTTTGGCAATGGCGACCAGGTGCTCGTTGATGTCGGTCTGCTCTTTGACATCGTGGCGCTGGAGTTCGACGAAGAAGCGGGGCTCTCCATTTTCGTTGACGCCGAAGGTGTCCTTGTGCCACCTGGCTTCTTCAAGGGCCGCGTTGTAGTGGGCCGGGTCGTGTGTGCGGACGTAACGCACGAGGTGGTGCGCCATGGACGAGCCGAGGTGGCCGTTGATGGCGATGATGCCGTCCGCCCACTGTTCGAGTGTGGACTTGTCCATGCGGGGCTTGAAGTAGAATCCGCGCAGGTAGGCGTCGCTTGAGAGCTTGATGAGGTTCTGCCAGCCGGTGAGGTTTTCCGCCAAAAGGACGAGGTGGTACCCGCCGTCAGCGATGCCGGTGTATTCCCGGCTGGTGCGTTCGCCCGGCGCGATGTAGGCCTCGATGCCGAGGATCGGCTTGATGCCCGCGTCTTTGGCGAGGTTGTAAAACTCGACCGCGCCGAAGAGGTTGCCGTGGTCCGTCACGGCGACGGCGGGCATGCCCAGTTCCGCGACGCGTTTGACGAGACGGTCGAGTCGGTTGCCCCCGTCGAGCAGGGAGTATTGCGAGTGCAGGTGGAGGTGGACAAATTGAACAGGTGTGGCGGAGCTTGAGGTTGCCATCCGTGACCGCTCCCGTGACGTGTGCGAAGGGGTAGTTTACCAGATCGGGGCGGGGGGATTCACCGCCAAGACGCCGAGGACACCAAGATCGGAAAGAGCGATCGAAAATTTCACAGGATCACGGGATCGAAAGATTGACAGGATCAGAACAAGATGGATCAATCCTGTTGATCCTTCAAAATCCTGTTATCCGGTCAAAATCTTCTCCGCTCTGATCTTGGCGACCTTGGCGTCTTGGCGGTTAATGCTTCTCTTCCGCGACGAGTTTTTGAAGGTCGTCGAGCACGTCGGCGTTGTCCCAGATGTCGCCCATGTAGTCGCGGACGAATCGGCCCCGGGCGTCGAGGACCAGCAACTCCATGCGGTGGTTGATCTGGCCCCCGGAAGTCAACGCAAAGCCGATCTGCAATTCGTTGAGCAGACCGCGGAAGTCGTCGGGGTCGGGTCGGAGGAAGCGCGAGGACTGGAGGGAGAAGCCCTTTTCTTCTGCGTATTTTTTCAAAACTTCCGGGGTGTCCGTGAGCGGGTCGTAGGAGAACAGCAGCAGTTGGACATTATCAGCAAGGCCGGCGGCGACGACGCGCTTTTCGAGGTCTGCCATCGTCACCGAGGTGAGCGGGCACATGTTCGGGTTCGGGCAGGTGGTGAAGATGAACGTCAGCGCGATGGGCTTGCCGACGAGCTCATTGAGTTGGAAGTGCTTGCCGTCCTGGTCGGTGACGCCGAAGTCGAGGTTGTAGGGTGATGATCGCTTGTCGGGTTCGATCCAATCGCCCCGTCGGACCTGCGAAGCCGTGGGTGTCTCCGCGGTTTCGCTGACTTGCGTGGGTTGTGGGGTTGATTGAACACTTGTTGCCGATTCGGTTTCCTTGACCTTCTGTGCGATGGACTGTGCCAGCGCGTTGTTCTGTTGATCGGAAGCCGGGTCGACCTGGCAGCACGGGGGGATTTCGCCCTCGACCTGTCTGACCTCTTTGTTTGCGGCACCAGCCGAGCCGGATTGCGCCTGGGCGTTGGGGTTCGCGCCGCGGTCGCCGCAGGCTGCGAGCAAGAGCGGGGCTGTCAGGGCCAGTGTCGTGATGCCGAAGCGTGTCATCGTGTTGTCCTCGTGTGAACCGTGTGAATTCAGCCCGTCCAGCGTGTTTTGCACCGCTGGCTGTTGAGATCGCAACCGGGCATTCTATACTCCCCGTGTAGCGGTTCCATCAGGCCGACACAACGCTTTTCATCCGGTGATCCACGCCCGCAGGAGACCCTCACCATGCCCCACACCACGACCGACACGCTGCCGCTCGGTTCGATCGCGCCTGACTTTGCCCTGCCCGACACCGAGGGCAAGACCGTTTGCCTGGCCGACTTCAAAAATAAAAAAGCCCTGCTCGTCATGTGGGTCTGCAACCACTGCCCCTATGTCGTCCACGTGGCTGAGCAGATGGCGAAGATCGGCCAGGAATACCAGCCCGGGGGCGTGGGCGTCGTGGCGATCTCTTCCAACGATGTCACGAACTACCCCGACGACAGCCCTGCAAAAATGAAAGAAGAAAAAGCCAAGCGGGGCTACACGTTCCCTTACCTCTACGACGAAACGCAATCGGTGGCCAAGGCCTACAAGGCCCAGTGTACGCCGACGTTCCTCGTCTTCGACGCGCAGCAAAAACTCGTCTACAGCGGACAGATGGACGACACCCGCCCCAAATCAGGCACGCCGGCCACGGGGGCCGACCTCCGCTCTGCGCTCGACGCGGTGCTCGAAGGCAAGACCATCCCGACCACACAAAAGCCCGCCGTCGGCTGCTCGATCAAGTGGAAACCGGGCAACGCGCCGGGTTGACCTTCAAGCGTCCGTCCCGCCGTGTGTCGCCGATTGATCCCCTCGTCTTTGAAACCCACTCGCGATCTTGATGGCTGTGAAATCCCGTCGTCCGCCTGACCCGGAAGCATCACGATGACCACGACACCCACACACGACCTCACCGTGACCGACGCGCTATCCGTGGCAATCCAGCGCCTTCAAGGCAACGACGACCTGCCGCTGCCCTCCTACCAGACCGCACACGCCGCGGGCATGGACCTGCACGCTTGTGTCTCCGATGATGATCCACTCGTGATCCAACCCGGCGACATCACGCTGGTGCCCTGCGGTTTTGCGGTGGCGGTGCCCGTGGGCTACGAAGCCCAGGTCCGACCCCGCTCGGGTCTCGCCGCCAAGCACGGCATCACCATGATTAACGCCCCCGGCACGATCGACGCCGACTATCGAGGCGAAGTCAAAGTCCCGCTCATCAACCTCGGCAAAGAACCCTTCACCATCACGCGCGGCATGCGCATCGCCCAGATGCTCATCACCCCCGTCCCCCGCACCGCGTGGCAAGAGGTCGCCCAACTCCCGCCCACAGACCGCGGCACGGGCGGCTTCGGGCATACGGGGCATTGAGAGGCCATCACGTCCTGCCCGAGTTGCGCCCAACCTTACAGAGTGTTACCCGCGGTTAATCACGGGCACCCCGGTTCGGACAAAAGGTTAACCCGTGCCGGCTGTCTTCGGTGGGCGTCTGAGAGTCTGCTGCGCCAAGGCTTCGCAGACCAGGGTTCCGGTTCACAGGGCGAGCCTTTCAACTCGCTCCGATCGCTCGGGATTGATTGCAAAATCCGATGAGGCAGCGGGGTCTGTGTGAGGCTTTGCCGGCGTGACGCCTGTCCCGGGGCGCGAAAGAAAAGCCGATACCGTGCTGGATACCGGTTTGAGGTTCGGTGTGACTTGACCCGATGCTGGGATTGGCCCACAATGGTGGGTCTGTTCGGGCTCGTAGCTCAGTTGGCTAGAGCGCACCCCTGATAAGGGTGAGGTCGCGTGTTCGACTCACGCCGGGCCCATTGGTGAGGTGGATGCAAAATTTTGCGGGAGGCAAAGTTTTGCGGGGAGGGGGCGGGGGACACCCTAATCAACCGTTGTGATTGTTCTGGCCCCGGGCTTTCTGCTCAGCGAGTTCTTTGCGGTTGATCTGCGTGTCTTTGGGGAAGTCGAAGGACAATCGGACCTTGTCGCCGTGGATCTCGACGACGCGGATGACGCCCAGCGGTTTGGCGGGGTCGCCGATCACGATCTCTTCACCGATGCGTCGGGTCAGCGCCAGCATTTTTCGTGCACTCCTTGCACCGTCTTCGGGGGCGCGAGTCCTTGGGTCCGTCCTAAAAGCCTGCCCGGTCTGGGATCAGGATCGGCTTGATCGGGGGCAGGTGTTTAGGGCCTATCGGTCAGACGGGCCAATCATGACGAGATGGGGGAGGTATCGGACCTTCGATTTGAGGATTTCGCGCCGCGACGGATTCAGAGGACCTGCTGCACCGCCGTGACCTCGGGCACCTTTTCACGGATATTGCGTTCGATGCCCATCTGGAGGGTGATGGTGCTCGACGGGCATCCCACGCACGCGCCGTGCAGACGGACGCGGGCAATCCCTTCCTTGGTGACTTCGACGAGTTCGACATCCCCGCCGTCGGACTGGACCGCCGGCCGGATGCGTTCGATGACCGCCGCCACACGTGCGTGGACGCTGGCGGGCTGGGGGTCGGTCTGGGTGGGAGAAGTCATGACGGATACCGGGGTGAATTGTGCTCACTGACTGAGGATCGTGCGGGTCTTGAACCGCGTGCCGCCTATCCGGGCCAAATATCATACGCCGTGGGATGGGGATTTCCAACCCCCACAGCGATTTCGACCGCAAGCCAGGAGTGATCCCACAGCTAGAAGCACGGGGGTGCCCGGTTCGGGGAGATGGTTTTGCGAGCCACTGAAAGGCAGGTTCGCCAAGCCGGGGTTGAGGGTGTAGTTGATGTTGGCCAGGGTGTATGAGTTGGGGTTGGTATGGCCGGTGAGATAGGTCATGCTGCTTGTGGCGGTCGGCCAGGTTTTCGAAGTGGCGGGTGTGGTCAGCAGATCATCAGAGGTTCCCAGGGACAGCAGGCTCGAGGTCGGGTCGAGTGTGCTCGTCCATGTGCTCCCCGTCGGCCCGACCGTGAGCGCGTCCAGCACATTCGCCGATTGCCACGCAGCGGTCTGGACTTGGATGGAACTGTAGGGTTGGACCGTGGTCGTGCGGTCAAACAGGATAAAACTCAGCGAGGTTACAGAGTAGGTCAGTGCGCTGTCTTGCGTGTGGTCCGTGAACAGTCCGGGCGTCGGGCTGGGTACGTCGAGCGGGTAGAGGCCTGAAGGCCAACCGGGTTGTGACGAAGTGTGCAACGCCACAAGCCGGACATCGGGGCCGGAGGGCAGGTGGACGACTTCCAAGACCCTGCCGAATGAGTTGGGGGAGCTCCGCGCATCGGTGATGACCAGGTCGAGCGGACCTGCGTTCTTTGCGGCGGAGATTTCGACGTAACGCGGGATCGTCTGACCGGAGGGCGAAGTGCGGGACGCAAAAGAGATTTCACTGATGAAGGCCCCCCGCGCGGGATCGGTGGCCAGGCTACAGACCGCAGCGGCGAGCAGGAGATTCCAAACGGCTAGCCGTTGCATCGTTGACCCTGATCGAAAAACCGGTAACACGCGGGTGATTGGGTGTCAATTTCTGACACCGGGTCCGATTGTAACGAAAAGGCCAGCGATCCGGTAGCCCGTATCGGGTCGGTTTTGTCGGGTCCGTATCGCCGGGTTTGACTTGTCTATGCCCCCCGGCTAGATTGCCGACTGATGGGCTGTCCGGGTGGGCAGGCTTGGGGCGTCGTGGATTGGTAAGTGGACCGATCTGACGCCCCGTTCTTTGTCCGGTCAGCCCGAGGTGTGCCACCCTAGCTCAGTGGTAGAGCACTCCCTTGGTAAGGGAGAGGTCGTGGGTTCAAGTCCCATGGGTGGCTTGTCACGGATCATTCTGGACCGAGCGATTTGCTCTGGTGAGGATTGTTCGTGTAGGATGTGGGACTCGCCCGTGGTGGGCGTTGCCCCGGTGTATCGATCCAACACGGGGTTTACTTGTCGGGGTTCGGTCCGCGTGGGCCGACCCGGTCAGCAGGCCCGAAACGACGGAGATTCGAAGCAATGGCTAAGGGTGTATTCGAGCGTACCAAACCGCACGTGAACGTCGGAACCATCGGCCACGTCGACCACGGCAAAACGACCTTGACCGCCGCGATTACCGCGGTCCAGGCCGCCAAGGGTCTGGCCACCTTCAAGGCCTACGACGAAGTCGCCAAGGCCTCCGAAAAGGAAGGCCGCCGCGACCCGACCAAGATCCTCACCATCGCCACCAGCCACGTGGAATACGAGTCCGAAAAACGGCACTACGCCCACGTCGACTGCCCCGGCCACGCCGACTACGTCAAGAACATGATCACCGGCGCTGCCCAGATGGACGGCGGCATCCTCGTCGTCTCCGCGGCCGACGGACCGATGCCCCAGACCCGTGAGCACGTCCTGCTCGCCCGTCAGGTCAACGTCCCCGCCCTCGTCGTCTTCCTCAACAAGGTCGACCTCGTCGACGACCCCGAGCTGCTCGAACTCGTCGAACTCGAAGTCCGCGAGCTGCTCTCCAAGTACGACTTCCCCGGCGACGACGTGCCCATCGTCAAGGGTTCGGCTGTCGGCGCCCTGAACAACCCCAAGGATGAAGAGAAGACCAAGTGCATCGCCGAGCTTCTGGCCGCGATCGACTCGGCCATCCCCGACCCCGTCCGCGAGGTCGACAAGCCCTTCCTCATGAGCGTCGAAGACGTCTTCTCCATCAAGGGCCGTGGCACCGTCGGCACAGGCCGTATCGAACGCGGCGTCGTCAAGGTCGGCGAGACCGTCGAGGTCGTCGGCCTTCGCGACACCATGAAGACGACCGTCACCGGCGTCGAGATGTTCAACAAGACCCTCGACCAGGGCCAGGCCGGCGACAACGTCGGATGCCTCCTGCGCGGCATCGAAAAAGAACAACTCGAACGCGGTCAGGTGCTTGCCGCCCCCGGTTCGATCACCCCGCACACGCAGTTCAACGGCGAGGTGTACGTGCTGACCAAGGAAGAAGGCGGCCGACACACCCCGTTCTTCAACGGGTACAAACCGCAGTTCTACTTCCGCACCACCGACGTGACCGGCGAGGTCAAGCTCCAGGGCGGCGCGGAGATGTGCATGCCCGGCGACAACATCCAGATGGAAATCACCCTCGGCAAGCCCATCGCCATGGAAGAGGGCGTGCGGTTTGCCATCCGTGAAGGCGGCCGAACCGTCGGCGCCGGTGTCGTGACCAAGGTCCTCAAGTAACCCCCCCCCCGGAAGTTTTCCCGGAAGTTTTCCCTGAAGTTTCCCGTTAACCCAGGGTATTGATCGGGGAAGTCCGCCTAACCGAGAACCCCGCCATGGCCAAAAAAGCCGAAGCAGTCGAATACGTCTGGCTCCAGTGCTCGGAGACCGGCGACCTGAACTACCGCACGCCCGTGAACGTCAAGGGCGGGATCCCGGAGAAGCTCAAGGCCGGCATGAAGAAGTATTCGCCCAAGCTGCGCAAGCACACGCTGCATAAGATCAAGCGCAAGTAAGCGAACGCAGGTACGCGAACGCAAGCTAGCGCTGCGATGCCCGGCAGGACCCGACGAAGGGTAGCCGCCCGCGAACCGATAGAAGACATACCGGGACTGTTTCCCCGGAACTTCGGACGCCAGTAGCTCAACTGGTAGAGCAGCCGATTCCAAATCGGCAGGTTGCGGGTTCGATTCCTGCCTGGCGTGCTTCCCCGGATTGGAAGCCCGTCATCGGCCCCGGACGGCTCACGACAGTCGTCCCGGGGTTCTCTGACTTGGCATCACCCCGTGGGGTTCGTGGCCCGTGAGTCTCGTGTGGGCTGTCTTGATTTGTCTGTCTTGTCCAACTTGGGTTAGAGTCCAACGCTATGTCGCTTGCCATCTACAAATCCGGTCAAGGCTATTGGACGCGGCTGCTCTCGGGCGTCGGCGTCGGGGTGCTCGTTCTGGCTGGCGTGGCCTGGTTGTGGGGCGAACTCGGGGCGGTCGGCACCGGCCGATCCGTCATTTCCGCTTCCTCGTCCATGGTCTCCCAGAACCTGGCCGAGTGGGGCCGAGACCAGAACCTGCCCATTGCCAATATTGCCACCATCCGCAAGATCGATGTCCAGGTCGGACCGGGCAACCAGCCCACCGGTTTCACCCTCACGGACCTCAACGGCCAGACTTTTTCACTCACGCCCGCCAACATGCGTGTGCTCATGAACCGCGTGGCCGCCAAGCAGTCGGGCAACACCGCCATCGAGCAGCCCGACCCGCCGGCCAATGTCCGCGTCGACCAGCAGACCATCAAGTTCGAGACCGAAGCCAGTTGGGCCTACACCAACCGCCTCTACATTCAGGCCGGCGTGAGCGTCGGGATCATCCTCGTCTTCGGGGCCCTGGTCTACTACCTGCTCAACAAGCCCAACATCGTCGACTTCATGATTGCCACCGAGGCGGAGATGAAGAAGGTCAACTGGCCGACCAAACGCGAGGTCATGGGCTCGACGTGGATCGTCATCTGCGGCACGGTCATGATGGCGGTGCTCCTGCTCGTCGTCGACCTTGCGTTTGCCGAGGGCTTCGTCCGCATGCACGTCCTCGAGGGCAACCCGCCTGTTACCGAGTTCTTCAAAAACCTTTTCGGCGGCTAATCAGACAAACTGCAATGCCCGCCGCGTCCTGCGGTGGGATCAGGCAGGCCCAAACCACCTTCAAGTCTTCTACCCACCCCCATCTCCCCCGATCCCACCATGCCCGAAGAAACACACGACGAACAAAGCCCGGTCGAAACCACCCTCGGCACCACCGACAAGATGTCCGGTGAAGAGCCGCTCGTGATGCCGGGCATGAGCTGGTTCGTTCTCCGCGTCGCCTCCAACAAGGAGGACTACGTCAAGGAAACCCTCCTGCGCAAGATCAAGATCGAGGGCTTCGAGCACCTGGTCAACCGCATCCTCGTCCCCACCGAAAAGATCAAGACCGTCAAGGCCGGCAAACAGAAGATCGTCCTCAAGAAACTCTACCCCGGCTACGTCTTCGTCGAGATGCAGCTCGAACCCGACGGACGCATCTCGCAGGACATCTTCTTCCTCGTGAAAGAGACCACCGGCGTGGGCGAGTTCATCGGCACCGCGGGCCGGCCGTCACCCATGCCCCTGCACGAGGTCGAAAAGATGCTCGCGGCATCGAAAGCCCCCGAGGAGGAACCGGCCGAGGTCAAGATGGCGTTCCAGAAGGGCGACCACATCAAGATCAAGGAAGGCCCCTTCGAGAGCATGGAGGGCACCGTGGACGAACTGCTCCCGCAACAGGGCAAGGTCCGCGTCATTGCCACCATCTTCGGCCGTGCCACCCCTATCGAGGTCGAGCACTGGGTCATCGAAAAAGCCGAGGAGGAATGACCCATTGGTCATCCCTCATAAAGCCGGCGATGCCCCCGGAATCATCGCCGGTCCCCCTGCCCCGTATCAGCCCTATACCCCTTTCATCTCCCTCCCCGGGCGTGGAATCCCACTCCATAGCCCCCCTCACGTCCCCTAATCGCACCCCCGCGAACAATTTTCATTGCCCGGTGCAATTTAGCCGATACATGCGATAGCAGGCCACCGTCCACGACTCTATCGGACCCCCGGAACCACCCCCGGACCTGCCCCCGGAACCGTTCACGGACTTTCCCCGGACTTTCCCGATGTCTTCACTTGGCACCACACCCGCCGCCGGCGTCGCGCAGACCGCGCTCAACGCGCAGCAGACCGCCCGCCGCATCGACCGTTCCCGCAACCAGTCCGAAGCCCAGGCCCGACGGATGAAGGAACTGCTCGAAACCCACATGCAGGCCCTCGACGAGGGCGACGAGTTCGAGTCGCCGGCGCAGTTGCACATCGACAGCCAGGTGCCCGACCACGGCAACCCCCGCGACACGCCTAAGAACCCGCATCAGAAGGCCAAGCCCGAACGCTCGGCGTTCGAGAAGGCCCCCGGCCCGGAAGCATCGGCCCAGCCGGGCGATTCCCCGCTTTACCGCCACCTTGACGTCGAGGCTTAGGGCAGAGGGATTCCGTCTGCGTCGAGCGTTTTACTTGTGCCATGCGCGGGCGAGCCGTCCGGGGCACGCACGGATTGTGCCAACCGCCAGGCCCGTTTGAGTGGCGACCGTCACCCCTGGCGGCCTTCGTGGCCACGCCATGAGGCACCCCGGCAAACCGATCCCGTTTTTCTTCTGGAGTCGGGAACCCTTGACGGGTCTTATGGTCTAATCCATGGGACGGCGGGTTGCTGTTGTCCAGCCACCTGAGAACGCAGAGATGAAATGTGGCGCGGCGATGCTGGGATTGCTGTTGATGGCCGGGTGTGCCGAGGATATGGCCAACTCGTCCATGACCGGCCCACCGATAGCCCCCATGCACCTGACGCGAAACCTCCCACGGACCCCCACATCCGTGGAATGGCAGCTTGATTTTGACGGTGAAGCACTCGAAGCGGCTATCGGCTTGTATCGTGCCTACTATCTCCTGCAACTGCCTAACGCATCAAAAAACGCACCGGGGCGCGCAGACGCTCTCCCTGCCGTCAGCCCTTACGGCCAAACCACTGACTGGCGGCTGCTGGTGGTCTGTGTCGATCCGACGGATGGGAAGATCGCCTGGTCGCGCAACGTGCGAAGCTATTGCCATCTCGCGGTCGATCCGCGCAACGATAATGTGCATCTTTATGACCGCGGCTGCATCACGCTCGGGGCCACGCACGGAGAGATTGTGAAGCAACTTCCACCGCTGTCAGACTTTCGTCTGGACGGTGTCATCATCGGTTCCACACCGATCTACATGCCGCGCCGGCGGGGCGACGATGCATGGCAACTGGTGAATCCCGACACCGGCCGATTGTTGCGGTTCGACGCCAGCTCCCTCGAACTGCTCTCAGCCGATGAGCGTTATCAGCTTCAGGTGGAACGTGAGCCGCACTGGCGGTTGCGCTGCATCAACACCGCCGACCAGACCACGCAATGGGTCTGTCAACCCGAGATGGCCAACCGCGTCTTCCAGCGCATCATGCCCATCTGGGCGGGTGATCGCGTTTACTGGCTGCTCGGCGATCCGGGCCATGCCGGATTGATCATCTGTCTGAATGCGGATACCGGTTCGAAGATATGGGAACAACGCGTCGCGCCGGGTGTCTACTGGTCCGAGCTTCATCAACTGCGCGGGGGAGCCTACGCCCCGCCGTTCTCACCCCTGTTGCTGGCGGGTCAATATGTTTGCGTGATGGATTCGACCGGCACGATCCAATTGTTTGACGCCGCGAACGGCTTGCCTCTGGGGGCTCTGCCTGCCGCTGCTGACCACCTATGCCCACCCGCGATCCGCGGCGATCAGCTGATCGTCAGTTCTTTGACGGGGTTGCACGGTTTCCCGCTGATCAGAACATCGACGAACACCCTGTCGATCCGGTAACAAGGGCACGCCAACTCCGTGCATGGCGGTTGAGGCGGAGGCGGGCGGGGGTCAGCGGTAGCGGTTGAGGGTCTGGACGACGATCTGGTGGACTTCGAGCGGCCGGGCGATGGTTCGCCAGAAGGCCTCGACGCCCGCGGTGCCGGCGGTGGCAAAGGCGAGGGTGCCCAGTCCGAAGAGGCGTTCGCGGACGGAGAAGGTGGTCTGGGTGTGGGTGATGTTTTTGAGTGCGGTCTCGAAGACGTTGACGCGGAGGACGCCCTCGACGCGGATGACCCGGCGGTCGGTCAGGACGTAGACGCGTCCGAGCCAGTCGAGGAACTGCCAGAAGAGCCTGACCGCCATGAGCGTGACGCCGACGACCACGAATTCGCGTCGGGCGATGTCGACCAGGCCGGTGGCGTCGATACCCCACCCCAGCGCGATGAGGCAGGCAAAGGCCGCCAGGGTGCCGATCGGTTCGAGGACGATCCACCACGCGCTGGGCTTGATGAGCAGGACGATGACCTCGCCGCCCTGGAGCAGTTGCGCGGGCAGGAGGGTGTGCAGCCGTTGCGCGTCGGGGACGAGAGCCTCGGGCGCGGGGGTCGATTCGATCAACGCGCGGCCGGGTTGGCTAATCAAATGTTTGGTCGAGTGTTCGGGTTCAGGCCTCACCGATCACCTCCCGCTTGAGCGTGACGATGTCGGGGAGGTTGCGGTAATACCCGTCGAAGTCCAGGCCGTAGCCCGCGACGAACTCGTCGGGGATGTCGAAGGCGACGTAGTCGATGTCGAAGGCCATCGCCTCGGGGCGTTGTTTGCGGAGGAGGACGCACGTCCGCAGGGAGCGTGGGTTTTTCTGCCCGACGAGGTCGGTGACGAGTCTAAGCGTGTTGCCCGAGTCGAGGATGTCATCGACGACGAGCACGTCCCGGCCCTCGAGGGTTTCGGGCAGCGTGGAGAGTTCTTTCTGGATCATCGCGCCCTTGCTGGTGGTGGCCTTGCCGGGGTAGGAGCGGACGCTGGTGAGGTGGATGGACAGGCGCAGGGGCATCTTCCGGATGAGGTCCGCCACGAAGATGATCGAGCCGGTGAGGACGGGGATGATGGTGATCTCGCCGTCGTCGGGCCAGGTGTGGTGCAAGGCGTCGGTGTGAGGATCGGAGTCGGGGGAAAGGGCGGGATTGTGCGCGGGATGCCCGAGGTCGCGGGTGATGTCGGCTGCCAACTCCGCGATGCGCCTGGCGATGGCGTGTCGGTCGATCAGGACCCGATCGATATCGCGTTGCATGGGTGTAGTGTAACGTGAATGGTAGGTGGGGAGTGGGGGTCTTGAGTGGTTTGATGTTGCGCTTGATTCGCGGTGGGCAATGGCGGAGAATGGTTCGAGCATTGACACCCAACCTTAAACACACGATCACCGGGAACATGGAGGCCGCGACCACGACGCTCGTCGCGGTGTTGTTGCTTGGGCTTTTTGCCTGCAATTCCAAGCCCAGGCTCGACGAGCGCCCGGGTGCTGCGCCTCCGCCGCCGACCTACACCGGGCCGGCCTTTCTACACGGCACGGTCGGGTCGCTCTGCACGGTGCGCGGGGCCGACCCTTTGCTCGTGGGCGGCTTTGGCGTGGTGGCCAACCTGCCCGGCTCAGGCTCCTCCGAGGTGCCTTCGTTTCTGCGCCAACGCCTGCTCAATGAAGCCCGGCTCAAGGGCTGGGGCAACGTCACGCTCGGCACGCAGAACACTTCGCCCGCCGCGTTCCTCTCCAGCCCCAACACCGCGGTCGTGGCTGTTGAAGGCTTGATCCCACCCGGTGCGACACGCGGCACGCCGTTCGACGTGCTCGTCACCGCGGTCGATACGCAGACCACCAGCCTCGAAGGCGGCGACCTCTACACCGTCGAACTGGGCGTCGGCGGCACACTGCCCAGCGTCCGCTTTGTCCGTCAGCAGGCCGTGGCGCGTGGTCAGACTTACCTCAGCCCATTCAACGATCAGGGCAACCCGACCGACGAGGCGCGACACGAATACGCACGCACGGTCGTCGTGCTCTCGGGTGGGACCGTCACCAACGACCGCCACCTCGAACTGATCCTCAACCAGCCCAGTTGGCGTATGAGCGCCACGATCGCCAACCGCATCAACGAGCGCTTCCCCCGTGCTCCGTCCGACCGCGACGACACCGCCGTGGCCAAGACCGACCTCGTGATCGACCTGAACATCCCCTCGCGCTACCGGGCCAACCCCGGGCTGCTCGTCGACCTGATCACCCACCTCTACCTCCAGCGCGAGGGCGACTTCGTGCCCGATCAGGCGCTGCGACTGGGCGAACTTCTTGAGAGCGAACCGACCTACGCGCCGCGCGTGGTCATGGCGTGGCGGGCGCTGGGCAAGAACGCTACCCCCGTCGTGGCCAAGTATTACAAAAACGAAAACATGACCGTCCGCCTGGCCGCCCTCGAAGCCGGCGCGGGCCTGGGCGACGAAGCCGCGACCATCGACCTTGCCCAACTGGCCACGAACAACGACACCGAAATCCGGCAGCGTGTGGCAACAATCCTGGCCATGCTCCCCTCGAGCATCCGTGGCTCGACCACGCTCGTCTCATTGCTCGACGACCCCGAGCGATCCGTCCGCATCGCCGCCTACGAATCGCTCACCGCGATCGGCGACCCCGCCGTCCAGCACACCCCGATCCTGGCCGACGGGCAACTCAAGTTCAACCTCGACCTCGTCCCCTCGCGCTGGCCGATGGTTTACATCAGCCAGACCCACCGCCCGCGCATCGTGATCTTCTCCAAGGACGTGGGCTTCCAGCAGCCGCTCCTGGCCTCCGTGTGGGACGGTCGGCTGCGCCTGCGCAGCGACAGCGACAAGACCCCCGTGCAGGTCTTCTATCAACCCCACACCGGGGCCGAGCCGCGCGTCCTCAACATGGCCCCGACGATCGGCAACCTCGTCTTCCTCCTCGCGCACAAGCCCAGCGTCGACAACCCCACCGACGGCTTCGACCTCTCCTACTCCCAGGTCGTCTCCGCGCTCTTTGCCCTCTCCTCCGACAAGCAACTCCTGGCCCCGATCCACTTCGAGCCAAACCCCCTGGCCAGCGTCGTCGTCCAGATGCGCGAAGAACCGACCCTGCAAATCCGCCCAGAAAGCGAGCAGGATCAACCGACGCCCGTCACCCCCGAACAACCCGCACCCGAAGAATGAACCACAGAGACACAGAGGCACAGAGAGAAACCGGGAGGCAGGATTCAGTGATATCGAGCCTTCACATTTAGCCCGGTCGCTCGCGACCGGTGGCCGTCCCAATACCGATGAACTCAAATTCCCTCTCTCCCTCGCCCCGTCTCTGTGTCTCTGCGGTTCATTCCCGATCCTGTAAATCCCTGTAATCCTGTTATCCTGTCCCGGTCCATTATTCCCCGACAAAGGATTGTCGCCCCCGCCCGCAACAGGCCGATAATTCCAAGTACGACGACACGGAGGTCAACCCCCCATGCGACTGGCCAAACTTACACTCGCCGGCTTCAAGAGCTTCGCCGACCGCACCGAGATCCCCTTCGATTGCCCGATCACCGGCATCGTCGGGCCCAACGGCTGCGGCAAGTCCAACGTCGTTGACGCCATCAAGTGGGTGCTCGGCGAACTCTCTGCCAAGAGCCTGCGCGGCTCGGGCATGCTCGACATGATCTTCAACGGCTCGTCCTCGCGCAAGCCCGCCGGCATGGCGTCGGTCACGCTCACCTTCGACAACCCCAGGAACCCCGACGGCGGACGCACACTCCCCCTGGACTTCGACACCGTCACCGTCACACGCCAGCTCTACCGCGACGGGTCGAGCGACTATCTCATCAACAACCACCGCGCCCGCCTGCGCGACATCCGCGAACTCTTCCTCGACACGGGCATCGGCACCGACGCCTACTCCATCATCGAACAGGGCAAGGTGGCCCAACTCCTCGAATCCAACCCCGTCGAGCGCCGCGAGATCTTCGAAGAGGCCGCCGGCATCTCCCGCTTCAAGGCACGCAAGAAAGAATCCCTCCGCAAACTCGAAAAGACGCAACAGAACCTCGTCGTCTCCCGCCAGCGCATGGATGACCTCGAACGGAGACTACGCAGCGTCAAGCTCCAGGCCGGCAAGGCTCGCTCTTACAAAGAATACTCCTCGCTTCTCGCGCAGCTCCGCCTCACCCACGCGCTTGCCCAATACCACAAACACCAGACACAACTGGCCGACCTTTCGCAGCAACTCGAACAGGCCGAGGCCGACCGCGCCCACGCCCAGCGACACCTCTCCGAACACGAACAGAACCTCGCCGACGCCCAGCTCGAACGCCAATCCATTGCCCAGCAGCAAAAACAAGCCGAGCACGCCCGGCTGCAACACCAGTCCGCGCGTGAACAGGCCGACCAACGCAGACAGTTTGCCCAGTCTTCACTGGCCGACCTCGAGCGTCAGACCCAGCGCGACGAAGAGCGCCTCGACGATCTCGAGGTACGAGCGGCGCAACTGACCCGTGAACTCGATGAACAGAATAAGCTCGTCGAGGAACTGGCCACCCGCCAGCGTGAAGCCGAGCACAAACTCGCCGACGCACAGAAACTCTACACCCAGCGTCAGCACGAACTCAACAACCAGCGCAGCAAGCTCGACGACGAGAAAGCCGGCATCGTCTCGCTCATGCGTCGCACCGCGCAGTTGCACAACGAGATCAACTCGATCGACGCCTTCGAGAAGTCGCTCGTCACCACGCGAGAAAAACTCGAAACCCGCGCCGGTGAAGTCGCCACCGAACTCGAACGCCTGCTCACCTCGCGTGACGAACTGTCCACAAAACACGACGAAGCCCGCCAGCTCATCACCGAACAATCCCAGCGCCTCGATGAACAAAAATCCCAGGCCGCCTCACTCGACACCCAGGTCCGTGATTTGGCCGACCGCCTGGCCAAACTCAAAGACCAGCGCACCAGCCTCAACTCCCGCCGCGCACTTTTGCAGGAAATGCAGGACAAACAGGCCGGCGTCTCCGACCCCGTCAAGGCCGTGCTGGCGCGAAAAGCCTCCGCCATCACCTCCGGCAAGCCCGACGGCGGGACGTTCGGCTTCGTCCGTGGCCTGCTTGCCGAGATGCTCGAAACCGACGTCGAACACGCGCCCATCGTCGAGACCGCGCTGGGCGATCACCAGCAGTCGCTCGTCGTCGACCGGGCCGACGTGCTCACCAGCGATTCAGGCAAAGAGGCCCTGGGCGTGCTCGGCGGCCGCGTCACCTTCCTGCCCATCGACACCGCCGGCTCGCCCATCTTTGCCGACCTCGACATCCCCGAGGGCGCCTCACGCTTGCTCGACCATGTGAAGTTCGACCCTGCCCTCTCGCCGCTGGCGCACCGCCTGCTCGGTCGCACACTCGTGGCGCGTGACTTATCCCATGCGTACCAACTCCGTACCCAACTTCCGGGGGGCTTCCGATTTGTCACACGCACGGGCGAACTGCTCGAAACCGATGGCCGCGTCGTCGCCGGGCCGATCGGCACAGCTCAATCCGTCGGCGGACTCATCGCGCGGCGGAGCGAACTGTCCCGGCTCCAACGCCAATTGGCTGAACTCGACACCCGTATCAACCAGGACTCACAGGAGCTCTCCTCCCTCTCCGACCGCGCTTCGCACATCGAGCTGCTCTGCCAGGAACTGCGCAACGGCATCTACGAAGCCAACACCGTCCGCGTCGAGCTGCACAGCCGATTGGAAAACCTCGGCTCCCAGATCGCCCGCCTCGAACGCGAGCAACCCGTCATTGCCGCCGAGACCGAACAGGTCCACCGTCAGTTGCACGACGCTTCACAGAAGCGCAGCGCCCACACCGGCGAAGCCCAGAAACTCGAAGCCGACTCGCACGCCCGGCAAGCCGCCGTGGACGAGATCGAAAAATCCATCGCACTCCTGAGCACTCAGGTCGAAGAGTCCCGCGACACCGCGACCTCGCTGCGTGTCGAAGCGGGCAAACTCGCCGAGCAACACACCGCCGCCCAGCGCCAGGTCCGACAGGCACAGATCGCTTCCGACGATGTCAAACGCCAGCACAAACTCATCGCCGACCAACTCGATGCCCACCGCCAGCGGCACGCCGAACTCGATGAGATGACCACCAAGGCCAAACAACAGGCCCTCCAGGCACAGGCCCAACTCGACCAGGCCGACGCAAGACTCGAAGAAATCCAGTCCCGCCTGACCGAGGCGGACGAGAGCGTCACCGCGCTGCACGACCAGCTCGACACCCACCGCAAGGCCCTCGAAGCCGCCGACGCGCTGCTCCATGAAAAACAGATGGCCAAACGCGAAGTCGAGGTCCTGCGTGACAGCCTCCGCCAGCGTGCCCACGAGGAACTCTCCCTCGACGTCGAAGCCGCCTACGCAGCGGCGATGAACCCCACGCCCCAAAGCGACGGTGAGGTTGCCCCCACCCAAGCCGGGGATGAGCAAACGCCAGCGCCCGAATCCCCGGAAGCCCCCCCGGAAGCCGCCTCCAATCCCCCCGCACTGCACTTCGATCCCAAGACCTACGACGCCTCCGCCGTCGAGTCCCAGATCGCTGAACTCAAACAGAAAATCGACCGTCTCGGCAACGTCAACGTCGACGCCATCGATGAACAGCAGCAAGTCGAGGCCGACCTCAAGGCCATTGCCGACCAGGTCATCGACATCGAAGAGGCCGGCCGACAACTCGAAGCCCTCATCAAACAGATCAACGAAGACTCGCGCACACGCTTCGAGCAGGTCTTCAATCAGATCAAAGAGAACTTCGGCGGATCGAACGGACTCTTCCGTCGGCTCTTCGGCGGGGGCAAAGCCGACATCTTGCTCCAGCCCGACGAGAACGGGAACGTCGACGTGCTCGAGTCCGGCATCGAAATCGTCGCTCGCCCGCCCGGCAAGGAACTCCAATCCATCCGTCTCATGTCGGGCGGTGAAAAAGCCATGACCGCCGTCGCCCTCCTGCTCTCGATCTTCCAGAGCAAGCCCAGCCCCTTTGCCATCCTCGACGAAGTCGACGCCCCGCTCGACGAGGCCAACGTCCAACGCTACGCCAACATCCTCAAGAGCTTCCTCGACCACTCCCACTTCATCGTCATTACACACAACAAAGGCACCATGCAGGCCTGCGACGTGCTCTACGGCATCACCATGCAGGAGCGCGGCGTGTCCAAACGCGTCGCCGTCCGCTTCGACCAGGTCGGCTCCGACGGCAAACTCGACCCCACCGCCGTCGCCGACCAGTCCAAACGCGATGAACTCAACGCCACCCAGCCCACACCTGCGCCGGCCGATGTTGCCCCACCCCCCGCATCTAATCAAGTGCTGCATGCCGGCGACCAGCAAGACATCAAACAACCCAACGACATCAGCCACGACACCAGTCACGATAACGACAACGGCCGCTCCAACGGCAAGAGCCGAAAGAAATCCACCCCGCCCAAGCCCACGCTCCAATCCGACCCTGCCGCCCAACCCACGCAGCACAGCCCGGAACCGACAGCCGACAGCTCGACGCCGCGCTCCCCCAACGACCCCGGCTCACGCATGAAAAAACGCCTCGCGGAACTGCTCATGGGCAAACCCCCGGTCGACGCCTCCCCCATACAACCCACCCAGCTCCAGCCCCCGCCCCCGGATAACCAATCCACGCCTACCCCCACTCCCGAACCCGAACCCCAGAGCGTCAAGTAACCCTCAAGGCCCGCTCACACATCCCGCATCACGGACTTGAACAAACCAAAGTCTTGGTTATGCTGTTGAGTCCGATTGATTCCCCGGTAGCTCAGTTGGTAGAGCGCGCGACTGTTAATCGCAAGGTCGCTGGTTCGAATCCAGCCCGGGGAGCCAAAATCAATCTGGCGAACTTTATCGCCAGTTCAAGTTAACGGAAACGCCCGACCAGGCAACTGGCCGGGCGTTTTCATATCCCTATGCTGGCAAAGGGTTACGGCGTTCCCGCCACCTGCCTCCCCGCTCTCTATTCCGCAGGCGAGATTCCGGGGTCCGAAAGCAACCATGACGGTTGCTCCCGTTGGCCGAAAATCCGGCCGCGAACTCTCGGACTCTCTCGTGAACAGGTTGAAACGGGTTAACAGCCGGGTTGCTTTCGGGGGCCAGCAGTGATTTCGAACTCTTGAAGATGCCGCCGAGATGGCGATAATAAATGATGGCGATGGAGTTCGCCTTTAACCGGTCCGGTTGGCCTGATGACTCCTACCAGCAACTGGTAGGGTATGCGCCAGCCTCCCCTTACCAGCGATGAGG
>WGMF01000039.1 GCA_016125215.1 Phycisphaera sp. | reverse complement strand
CAACATCTGGGTCCACTGGAACGGCGGCCGCATCGTCCAACGCGTCGACGACGGCGTCGTCGGCATCGATATCCACGCCGACGTGGTCGGTTGGGACGAACACGCCATCTACACCCAGCGCATCCGCAACTACACGAGCAAGGCGATCGAAGTCGAAATCCGGCGATCCTACGACGGCCACGCCTTCTTCAAGAGCAAGCTCAACCCCACGCTCTACGACTTCCGAACTGTCCAATTCACCACCACGATCCAGCCGGCCGAGAAGAAGGACCATCACTTCGAGCTCGTCACACGCTCGGGCCTCAAGGCCACGCAGAGCAACGTCACCCTCGAAGAGGCGGACGTGAAACCCTGACATCGATTCTTAAAACATCACCACAGAGGACACGGAGGACACAGAGAAAGGCAGAGGAAATATCCGCAGATGACGCGGATGAAGGGGACTGCGAATCGTGAACCGACTCATTGATATCTTCTTCATCTGCGTCATCTGCGGACCATTCTTCTCTTGTTTCTTCTCTCTGTGTCCTCTGTGTTCTCTGTGGTGAATAAAGGGTCGCATGCATCCGTCCACATGAAAACACCCCGCGTTGTATGGCGCGGGGTGTTTCTTGAGTGTCTGGGATGGGGGTCCGGGGTTACAGCAGGAAGTCGTCTTCGAGCGTCAGGCGGATTTTTTCCAGGGCCTTGTTCTGGATCTGGCGGACACGCTCCTTGGTGACGCCGATGATCTTGCCGACCTGTTCGAGCGTCAGCGGGTGCGCTTCGGGTTCGACTTTTCGGCGGCCACCGACGGCAAAGCGGTGCTCGATGACTTCCTGTTCGATGTCGGAAAGCTCCGCGCGGTTTTCCTTGATGATCCGCTTGAGCTCGTCGACGCAGTCTTCTTCGTGGTCTTCACGCTTGGTCTGCATGTAGTCGCTCTTCTCGAGCTTCGGGTCGAAGTCGGTGGGGAAGAGTGAGCGGACTTTGGTCTGCTTGACGCCGGCCCTGGAGAAGGCCTTGAGGATCGCGCGGCAGGCGTAGGTCGAGAACTTGAAGCCGCGTGCCACGTCGAACTTGTCGATCGCACGCAGGAGCGCCATGTTGCCCTCGCTGACCATGTCGGCAAAGTCGACCTCACTCATGCGCGTCCGTTTGGCCATGGCCAAAACCAGCGCCAGGTTGGTCTGTGCGATCTGGTCGCGGTAGGCCTCGGCCTTGCTGTGCCAGTCGAGCATCTCGCGGGCAAGGTCGGGGTCGATCGACACCGGGTCGATCTTCTTTTTGAGCTTCGCCACGCGGAATCGGCAGTAGTTGAACTGGAGGAAGAGCGCCACTTCCTGCTTGGCAGTCAGCAGGACCGAGCCGACCGAGTTGGCCTGGCGTGCGTCGCCGAGCTTGTCCATCACGGGGTGGTACCAGCTCGTGTCGGGCTTGGCGATCTCGGGGGCCTCGTCGAAGAGCTTGCGCTCGGCGGTCTTGGTGCGGAAGATTTTGTTGTCGACGTAGTCGCAGTCGTTTTCGAGCAGTTGGCGCAGCATCACCTGGTCCGCGGCGGCGAGTTGGCTCACCGATCGGGTAAGCGACAGACGAGCGGATCGGCCGACCTGCGCAAGAGGTGAGTCCGTGTGGGTGAGTTGGTCAAGCTGGTTCAACATGGCTGTCCCTGCCTTTCCCAAGTTGTGGGCCTGGATTGGTCTCGGCGTGGTCACCCACTGGTTTGCAGATGGACTTCACCGAACCCGTATCCATGACCCTTTTCAAAGAACCCCGATCGGCGAGGCCCCCGAGGCGTACTGGGCTGGGGGCAGCCGTGGGCGTAGGCCGAAGTCGGGGCAAACCTCCGTGCATGCTCGGTATTTGCCCTGATATCCTGCCTACATACAAGAATACTGGCGAGCGGGTCCGTTTGTTCACTTAAATTAGAATTATTCCAAAAATCAATATTGTCGGGATTGCCTTCATCAATCATCGTCCGGTTATCGGAATCATCCCTGTCAGACTTGCGTTGGCTGACACTTAGAACTCTTTGCCGTAGAAATCACCGAATACAAGGTTTTTCCCAGGCCGCAGCTGCGATCCATACCGCTTACGTCGAACTAAAAATCCATTCGATTCATCCAATTCTATCAATTCTTTCATTGCTGTCAAGTATCTCGGTTGACCGGCCCGGTCTCGATACATACGATTGCCCGAAGCAAAGGACACACTACTGAGATAGACGCACGACCCACCGCGGGGTCACAAAAAAGCTAACTTAAGTTTTTACCGCCTGTTTTCACCCATACACCCACCTTGGAGCCACCATGCCTTTTACCCTCCCCAATCTGCCTTACGCTCACGACGCCCTGGAGCCTGCCATTGACAAGGCCACGATGGAAATCCACCACGGCAAGCACCACAACGCCTACGTGACCAACCTCAACAAAGCCCTCGAGGGTCACGCTGACCTGGCCTCGAAGTCTGTCGCTGACCTGTGTGCCGGCATCGGTAGCGTGCCCGAATCGATCCGGGCTGCGGTCCGCAACAACGGCGGGGGTCACTGCAATCACTCGCTCTTCTGGACCGTCATGGCCCCCAAGGGCAAGGGCGGCGGCGGCGAACCCTCGGGCGAGTTGGCCGGTGCAATCAACGCGGCCTTCGGGTCGTTTGCCAACTTCAAACAACAATTCACCGACGCCGCGACCAAGCGCTTCGGCTCGGGCTGGGCGTGGTTAGGGGTCAAAGACGGCAAGCTCTGCGTCTGTTCCACCCCCAACCAGGACAACCCCCTCATGAAGGGCCTGGTCGATTGCCCCTGCGCCCCGATCCTGGGTCTGGACGTGTGGGAGCACGCCTACTACCTCAAGTACCAGAACCGCCGACCCGACTACATCGCCGCCTTCTTCGACGTGGTCAACTGGCCGCAGGTTGCCAAGAACTTCGTGTCCGCGAAGTAACAGGTTGTAAGTATCTCGATATCACCGCAACGCCCTCGGCAACGGGGGCGTTGTTATTTTCAACACAGAGGGCACAGAGGACACAGAGACAAGACAGGAGTTGGGAGTTGGGCTATCACGTTGTATACATTTAGCCCGGTCGCTTGCGACCGGTGAACCTCCGACTGAATACACACGCACCATGTCATTTCGTTCCCACTCTGTGCCCTCTGTGTGCTCTGTGGTGATTGTTCTACCGCCTTTCATCCGCGTCATCTGCAAACATTCTCCTCCCCTCTCCTCGTCGCTGGGGAGGAGAGCCCTTCCGGGGGCTTGCTATAGTTGATAAGACCGTTCCCACTCAAAAAGGACGCCCATGCCCGCGAACAAAGCCAAAGCGAAAACCCGCCAAGCCACGCTCAACGACATCGACGAACTCGTCCAGCTCAACCGGGCTGCCTACCCGACACTGGCTGAAGACAACATCGTCTGGGGACGCTCGCACCTCGAAAGCCACCTGCGCATCTTCCCCGAAGGCCAGATCGTCGCGGTGGTCGGCCAGCGCATCGTCGGGGCCTGTTCGTCACTGATCGTCAACCTCGGCCCCGAGCCGCTGCGTTTCCATACCTGGGCGGGCATCACCGACTCGGGATACTTCACCAACCACGACCCGACCGGTGACACGCTCTACGGCGCGGATGTCTACGTCCACCCCGAGGCACGCGGCCTGGGTGTCGGGCACGCGCTCTACGAGGCAAGACGAAAACTCTGCCAGCGCCTCAACCTCCGCCGCATCCTGGCCGGCGGCAGGCTGTGGAACTACCAGGACCACGGCGACAAGTTCACCGCCGAGGAATACGCCAGGCGCGTCGAGCTGGGCGAGTTCCGTGACCTGGTGCTCTCGTTCCAGTTGCGCGAGGGGTTTGTCCTGCGCGGCGTCATGCCCAACTACTTGCGCGACCCGCACTCGAAAAACTACGCCTCGCTCATCGAGTGGCTCAACCCCGACTACAAGCACCCCGGCAAGGGTCCTCGCAAGGTCCGCGTCGCCTGCGTGCAGAAACAGATGCGCAAGGTCAAAGACTTCGACGACTTTGCCAACCGCGTGGCTTACTTCACCGACATCGCCGCAGACTACCGCTGCGATTTCGTGCTCTTCCCCGAATTCTTCACCGTGCCCTTGCTCTCGTGCGAGCAGGTCCGCTCGCCCGTCGAGGGCATCAAACGCCTGGCAACCCACACCCACAAGTTCCGCAAGCTCGTCACCTCGCTGGCCAAGAAATACGGCATCACCATCATCGCCGGCTCGCACCCCGTCAAGATGGACGGCCAGATCGACAACGTCGCCATCGTCTGCCTGCCCGACGGACGCAGCGTCGACCAGCCGAAAATCCACATCACCCCCAACGAAAAAAAATGGTGGGGCATCACCGGCGGCAAGGGCCTGCACGTCATCGAGACCCCCAAGGCCAAGATCGGCGTCCTGATCTGCTACGACGTCGAGTTCCCCGAGGCGGCGCGTTACCTCGCTGACGAGGGCATCGAGATCCTGTTCGTCCCCTTCTGCACCGACAACCGTCAAGGCTACCTGCGCGTGCGTTACTGTGCCCAGGCCCGCGCGATCGAAAACCAGATCTACGTCGCCATCGCGGGCAACGTCGGCAACCTCCCCGACGTCGAGAACATGGACATCAACTACGCACAGAGTGCCGTCTTCACCCCCTCCGACTTTGCCTTCCCCCGCGACGGCATCGCCGCCGAGGCCGACTCCAACGAAGAGACCGTCCTCATCTGCGACCTGGACCTCGACGCCCTGCACACCTCCCGCTCCATGGGTACCGTCACCCCCCGCCTCGACCGCAGACCCGACCTCTTCAAGATCACCACATCACTGCCCACCTCCCTGGGCAGCATCGACCGCCCCGACGAGGGCCCCCTCGGCGACCAGCCCACTGACCGGGGCAATAGTGGATGACGATCCGCTCTCGCACGCATTCGCTGCCACGATTTGTCGAAGTCCGAAAACTCTGATGTTCAACAACGAATCTCGGACAGTGGCCTGTTGGGTCTAACGTCCAAGCCCCCATAGGTCGATGATTTCAAGGCTATCGGTCTATCCCGATTCACCGCGGGAGGGGTTCTCACGTTGATCCATCCAACACCTGGCCATCAAGTCCGTCGGCGGGGTTACGCCATGCTGCTGGTGTTGCTCGCGGTCACGCTCGCGGCGGTGTTGTCGCTGAGTTTTCTGGCAGGCCAGAGCACGTCTGTCGGGCTGGCCAGGAATCTTGACCACGTGACCGACGCCCGCGCTATTGCCGAATCCGGCATGGTCGCCACGCTTGATTACATCAAGAACAATTCCGACTGGCGCACCGCACACACCAGCGGCACCTGGCTCACCGGTCAGGCCTGTTACGGCGGGACATACGACGTGATCGTCGAGGACGGACGCGACACCGACGGCGACGGCACGGTCGAGGGCGACGGCGACCTGGCGGACGACTCCACCGACGTGGCCACCGTCACCGTCATCGGGCGTTACAACGGCGTGGCCTACAAGCTCCAGAACGTCGTCTCCGCCACGTCGACGCTCACCGGTTCGATCACCGTCCTCATGGTCGTCTCCAACAGTTCGTCACTCACCCAGGCTGAGCAGACGCGCAAGGACCTGATCGAGAGCTGGGGCTGGACGGTCGCCCTGATCGATACCGGCGCCTCGCAGGCCAGTTACGACGCCGCGGTCGAGTCCGCCCACGTGGTCTATGTCCCCGACGATGGCGGGACCAATCTTGTGGGCACCAAGCTCGCAGGCGTGGAACTGGGTGTCATCTACGACGACGGCGACATGAACAGCCCGCTGGGGTTGTCCACCTCGCAGACTTCGTACACCGGCAACACGATCAAGATCGTGGACAACACACACTACGTCACTTCGCCCTTTGCGATCGGCGACCTGCAAATCTCGACGACATCGAGCCGGGTCGAGGCGTTATCGGGGAGCGTGGCCGGCGCCGCGAGGCCTCTGGGGTGGTGGCCCAACACCACGACCCGTGTGCTGGCCACACTGGAGACCGGCGCCTCGGAGCAGGACGGCTCACCCTCGCCCGGACGACGCGCGATCGCGCCGTTTGCCGGCGTGAATGCGGACAAACTCACAAGCGACGGGCAGACGCTGCTCAAACGCCTGCTTGAGTGGGGCGCTCAGTCCGCCATGGCCAGCGACTCCGTCGAGGCCCTCACCAACTGGACCACCAGTTCAACGGTCAACCTTGTGAACGGTGAAGACCGGTTGCTCGTCGTTACCGTCGGCGCCGAGACTGTCTCATCACTGACGAGCATCACCTACGGCTACCAGGAGATGACGCTTGCGGTGTCGGCGTTTCAGTCCACGGGCGTCGGGGCACGCAGCTATATCTACTACCTGACCGAGTCCGGCCTGGCGGCGGCTTCGGACAACCGCATCCGTACGACGTGGACCAGCGGCTCGCGCGATGACACCAGCACCACCGCCCGACTCTATCAACATGTGAGTCAGGCCAGCCCGATCCGCACCACCGCCTGGGCGGAAAACGCGGGGCCACAGACGATCACCTGCACACCCATGTCCGTGGCCAAGGGGGATTACGCGATCTCGGCGGTCCGTGTGGGCAACCCCAGCCAGTCTTACACCTGGACCTCACCCATGATCGAGGGCATCGAAGACAAACTCAGCACCAGCACCCACAGCTGTGCCGACTACGCGGTCCCCAGCGGCGTCACCGAGGTCACCGCTGAAACATCCTGCCCCGGCCCCAACCGCCAGGCCATGGTCGCCGCGGTCCTCCAACCCCGGTCCACAAGCTCGGGCAGCGGCGTCATCCCCCAGTTGCTCGTGCTCTATGAGTTCAACGAACAACAGCCCACCGCCGACCTCGTCGGCCATTGGAAGCTCGACGACGACGGCTCGGGCGGCGCTATCGCCATGGGCGACGTGTTCCAGATGAACGACAACGCGGTCATCGACGGCTACCACGGCACAGCCGGCGCCTACGGCGGGAACAACCAGCACCTGCCCGTCACCGTGGTCACCAACACATCGGGCAACGGCAGCATCGATATGAACAACTCGGCCACCCTCTACGGGGCTACCTACAACCGGCCCGGGGCCAACCCGACCAACGTCGTCTCACTCTCCAGCGGCGCGACCATCACCGGCAACCGCTATGAGCAATCCATCCAGGCCAGCATCCCCGGCGCCAGCGCACCGACCGGCATGCCTTCAGCGGGGGGAAACCAGGTCTACAACAACGGGAATTACACCCTTTCCAGCGACGCCAAGTTCTCCAAGATCACCGTCAACAACGGCGCGACGATCACCATCAACGGCAACGTCCGCCTTGAGTCGACGGGTGATTTCACGATGAACGGGGGGACCTTCGTCATCAACCCCGGCTCGAAGCTCCGGCTTTACGTCGGCGGGAACGTGGACATCAAGAACAGCTCGATCATCAACAGCGATTCCACCGCGGCGTCTCGCTTTGAGCTCTACCAATACAGCAGCAATAAAACCACCACCATCAGCAAGACCGCGATCGTCTCGGGCGTCCTCTATTCCGCCAACGACTTATACATCAATGACGATGCGCGGGTCTACGGCGCGGTCTACGTTGCGGACGACTTCTTTATCAGTGACAACGCACGCCTGAGCATCGACCTCGACATGACCGGCTTCCACATCGTCCCCGTCAAGGACGACACCGGCTCAAACGACGCACAGATGCACAACACCGCGACCTTCGGCCAGGGCGGCGCACGTTCCTTCACGGGCAGTTCCATGCGCTTCGACGGGAGCAGCTTCGTCCTCATCAACCACAACGACGCCTACCTGCTCAATCACGCGACGATCAGCTTCTGGTTCTATCCCGAATCGCTCTCGGGCACCAAGACGCTGATCTCCAAAGATTCCTCCGGCTACGACACGGGCGGTCAGTTCACGGTTTACACGTCCGGTTCAACGCTCACCGCCACGCTCCAGTCCAACGGCTCATCGCCCTACGGCACGGGCAACGACTTTACCGTCAGCACCAGCGGCCTGAGCACCAACACCTGGTACCACGTCACGCTCACCTTTGGTGCCGGCGGGCTGCGCCTCTATCTCAACGGGACGCTCAAGAGCACCACCGCGTACCCCGGCAGCCTGGGCACGAGTTCCGGGGGCATCGGCAACTACGAACCCCTCGTCCTCGGGGCCGGCACCACCACCAGCGGCGACCTCACCCACCTGCCGCTCAACAACTTCTTCACCGGACGCATCGACGACGTGTGCATCTACAACGCGGTCCTCGACGCGACCCAGGTCTCACGCATCTACCAGGGCCAGGCTGTGGGCAGCCGAACCGAGCCGAGCTACCTCGTCTACGACACGAGCGGGCTGGGCAACGCGCTGGACATGTTCATCGACGACACACAGGCGGTCTCGTGGGTTGCCGGCGGTGGGCTGACGCTCAACACGGCCACCGTCCTTCGCGCGGCAAGCACGCCCGACAAGATCCGCAACGGCATCAGCGCCACGGGTGAGTTCACGCTCGAATTCACCACCAAACCCAAGACGCTCTCCGGCACGGGCAGCCTGCTCTGGTACGGGCCGACCTCGGGCAACAACGTCAACATCGATTATTCCCGCTCGTCCGCCCACCACGCCGCGCGCATCCGCACAAGCGACACGGGCAACAACCCCTCGGCGTTTGCCGGCAGCGACTCGCTCATCACCAGCGGGGCTAATCACATGTTACTCACCTACGATGGCGAAAAACTCCGCTACTACCTCAACGGCGTTCTGAGCGGTGAACAGGCCACCACCGGCGACATGCTCAACTGGGACTCGTCTTACGGTTTAACGGTCGGCAACAAACCCATGGGCGGCAACGCCTGGCTCGGCACGATCAGCCGGGTCGCCATCTACGACCGCGCCATGAACCAGAAACAGGTCCTCAACCTCAACGACGGACTGCCCCCCGGCGACGGCGCCGACAGCCAGGAGGGCTTCGCCGTCGAGTGGACCGAGAAGCCCTGAGGTTATGATGGGAGCCGATGTCCCAACACGCACCGCAAGGGACCGGGGAAGGTTGTCAAACGGGCGGGGCATGTGGCAGAGACACCGACCTACGATGCCGGGTTATCCTGCAATGTCGAAACCCGTCACCGCCCCGTTACCGATGAATGATGTGCTGACGATGGTTGAACCGCTAAGTTTTGACCACTTGGGACGACTCGTCGCCGTGTCGTACCAAACCAGGTCGGGCGTACCATCCCCATCAAGGTCGTCGATTCTTTCGAGCAGGTAACCCGAAGTCCCGCCGCCGCTGATATTCAAATCGCCGGTTTGGGTACGTGTGGCACCGCTCATATTCCAAGCGGAGATGGCCAAGGTATTCGTGTCACGCCAATACAGGTCGGGGTCGCCGACGAGGTCGTAATCTCCCGCCCCCGAAAGCTCATAATTCGTAGCCACAGTGGGTAAGCCGATGCTGGATGACTTGTAGGTGCCAAGCCGCGTCGTGTAAACCGGATCGTTGGCCATGTACCAGATCACATTCGCACCCGTCGTTTCATTTCGCCAAACGAGGTCGACATACGTGTCGAGGTTGAAATCCCCGGTGGCCCCAAGCTTTCAACCGCTCGAACCGCCCACAACAGGGCTAGCACCTATCTTATACGTGCCATCCATGTACCAGACGATTTTCTCATCCGTGCCATAGTTGTGCCAGAATAGATCAATATTGCCGTCGCGATTGAAATCACCATAACCATCCAGTTTCCAGGCTGAAGGTGGTGTGGCTGAAAAATAGCCGCCGACCCCATCCTTGGAACCGTTATTCAGAAACCAGACAACGTTTGTGTTATGGGTATAGTCCACCCACGCGAGGTCCGCGTGGCCGTCTTTGTTGAAGTCCGGTAGAGTCGAGATTTGATAAATCTGAAAAGCATCGGCTTTGCCGGCCCCATAGGTGGGATCGAAGCCCGCATCTCCGAGGTCAACCGCGGAGTCGCGGAGAACCTGCGCCAATCGATCGGAACTCATGTTCGGCTTGAACTGCTTCCACAGCGCCGCAATCCCAGCGATATGCGGCGCAGCCGCGGAGGTGCCGTCGAAGTATGTATATCCAGTGGCAGCCGTGTCAACACCATCACGCGCTGCGATATCGATAACATCACGTAAGTATACATCTTGTGTGGCGAAGTTGGAATAAAGCGTGGCTTGCCCGCGTGAGGCGTAGTATCGAACCTCGCCATTCTGATCAACCGCGGTGACGACAATTGCATCCTCTGCAAGTTGCTGGCCCATGTACGAATCTTCGCGCGTAATATATTCTTGTGCAGCGCACGAAAAAGCGAATATCTCAAATCTCTCGGCTGTCCCGGAGACCCGGGAGACGCTCATATCAACATAGATGATAGGATAGGGATTGTTGTTTTCATAGGTTACTATTTCAACGGGGTTAGTTGTCCAGCCAGCTAAGCGCAAGCTGTGTTCTGTTGAAGACCCCGTAATTGTTGCTGTGTAATCACTTGCAACGGATCCGAATGGATCACTCCATTGCAACCACACTTGCATTGTGCTTAGCGCAGGGATTTCCATACGTCGATTTGTATCAACACCTGATCCGGGGTCGAAGTCGTGCGACCCTCCGGAGTTGTGGTATTCGCTCTGATAATGGTTCGGTTTGGCGACTCCAAGGTCATTGCCGAAATTCCCAGCGGCTGTGATGTATGTCACATTCGATGTGGCTACCACATCCTGCACTTTTTCTGCAAGACTTCCTGTTGCGTTATCTTGGAAATAGGGTTCCCATGGTAAACCTACGTCATCAACAATGATTGAGCAGCCCTGAGAAACCAGCCAATCGATGCCGGTTATCATAGCAGATGATAAATCCGACACCGTTCCAATGACGTTACTCAATCCAACAAAATAAAGTTCGGCTCCAGGTGCCAAGTCGTGAATAATCTCCAGTAATGCTGTGCCTTCATTCCTATTCGACAAACCTTGCAGAGTTGGGTGTGGTGTGATTGATGGCAGATCAAGGCTGGCTTGGGAGGATGAAATATCGCCTATGCCATCAGAGATCACGCCGACTTTAATCCCTGTGCCGTCAAGCGAAAATGTGTTTCGCAGATCGTCGGCATTATGACCAGCATCGCCTTGTGTTAATGCGCTACCAGTGTTGTAGATGATAGGCGACGCTGGGGACCCCTTCATGACGATGATCGAGTCCAAGGCGGCAATCGTAGCCAGGTCATCCTGTCTGATCAGAACACTAAAGTAATATCCCTGCTCGTTGGCGTAACCCGTCTCTATCCCCATAGCTTTGACTTCGTTATAGGCTTTCCAAAATGCGTCTTTATCTGGCGTGGTATAGACTGCAACGAGGAGAGCTTTCCCGCTCACATCATATCGGTCATCGTAATTATTGCCGCCCCCTTCAGTAAATGCGAGATCGTCCCCTGCATAGACACCGCCCAGATGGTCATAATAACCCTCTGGCGCGTGCTCAACCAATTCAAAAGCTCGCCATAGCTTTGCATCGACCTTACCCATAAAATCCTGGGGGACATCCAGATTATCCTTATTCTGATCCCACCAATCATGAAAGTTCAAGATGTCGGTTAAACTCGGCAATGGGATGGAATCTATCGGTTTTGTGAAACTCCCGGTGTATATCGAAATATTATCTCCGCCACCTGCAGGCGTCTCGCTTGATGAAGGGTTATAAGAAGTTTGTGGAACAGGTTCCGTTTCAGCACTATCTACTGACACATCTTCGACCGGTATCTCATTCTTCAGGACATAAAGTACGCCCTGGGTGTGTTGCCCATCCGCTACCGTTTGGCGTAGCACCGGGCCCGACGCGATGTATCCGTCGTATAGCACGGCCCGGACGGTGTACTCGCCATCGGGCAGGTCGTAGAAGGCGTATTCTCCCATGGAGCCTGTCAGGATGTTCGGCTCGTCGGGGTCGAGTTGGCCGTTCTCGTTGAGGTCGACATAGACTTTCCAACCCATGCCCATGACGTTGGCGGCGAACTTATCTGAGGTGTATAGGGTGCCCTCGATCACGGGTGTCTTGAGGGCAACGATTTCATGCGGGCTAATTGAACCATCGGGAGTGACCACGATGGGATTGCCCGGCATCACGTCGAGGCCGGGGTAGATACGGACCTTCTGGGCGTTGTTTTCGATCTTGAACCCGTCGCGCTCGATCGCGCGTACGATGTAGTCCCCTTTCGCCAGATCCCTGAAGACGAAACGCCCGTTCTTATCGGTGACCTGTGTCGGCTCTTCTGCGTCGAGTTGGCCGTTCTCGTTGAGGTCAACATACACTTGCCAACCCTCGCCCGGTCGGCCCCAGGTCGTGGAGCTGTCCATGTCATAGACGAGGGCGCTGAAGGCGCTGCCCATGTCGCCCGAGAGGAGCAAGCGGGGTTCGAGCGGGGTTACGCCGTCGAAAACGGGGGCTTTGTGGAGTGGTGTGATACGGGGGCGGCGGGACGGACAGCGGGCGGACTTGCGGGTGCGCTTCTGGCTTCGCTTGGACATGGTCAAAAACTCCCGGCCCCCCGGATATCTACACACATGAGTGCAACCATACGCCCTCTTGCCGTCACCTGATCCACGCGGGGCCCGTTCGCGGGGGTGTGACGGGGATGAGGCCTATCTTCATGTAAGATAATGAATCTCCCCCCCCGTCAAGGGTTACGGCGGTCTTTTAACAAAAATAAAACGAAATGGTGGTCTGATGATGGCTGATCGATAGTTATGGGGGGCGATCCGCGCCTGATACGGTGATATCGGGAAGGATAAAGATCGGATATGTGCCGATGGGAACGACACTCGTGGATCCCCGCCCCCCGGAAGCGCGACCCGAGGAAACTCGGCCCCCGGAACACCAGAGCCACGGAACACGCAATGGGGATTCATACCCGGCTCGGCGAGCGCGTATGGGTATCCTGATCGAAGTATAATCCGGGTCGTATACGTGTTCTGTAACGGGCTGCACATGGGCGATGAACTGATCCAACCATCCGACGACCGCGTGGCCTTCACGCATGAATCTAACACTTTGTTTGAGTACGACTGTCGCCCCGACGTATCGGCGTTGGAATCCCCCAGACCCTACCTGCACCCGCTTCGTACACTTGCCGGCGAAGTGGTCAGCGACTACCGGCCGGCGGACCATTTGTGGCACTTGGGCTTGTCCATGACCTGTGCCGACCTGGGCGGGACCAACTACTGGGGCGGGGGTTCGTACATGAAAGAATCCGGGCGTTACGAGCGCATCCCGAACCAGGGCCGACAGGAGCACGTGCGTTGGAACCGGGTCGAGCTGGTCGACGGCTTGCCGATCATCGAGCACGAATTGCAATGGATCGACCGTGAGGGCGAGAGGGTCATCCGTGAGGTCAGGTCGATCCGTGTGGGCAAGCTCGACACCGACGCGGGATACTGGCGGCTTGACTGGTCAAGCGCCCTGACCAACACCACGGATAAGACACTGCAGTGGGGCAGCCCCACAACGCGCGGCAGGCCCAACGCCGGCTACGGCGGACTCTTCTGGCGCGGTTCACACGACGCCACGCCCGGAAGGGTCTTCACTCCTGATGGGTTAAGCGACTGCCAGACCATCATGGGCCAGCGTTCGCCGTGGCTGGCGTATGTCATGCAACACCAAAACCCACGCAACCACTCCACACTTGTCTTCTTCGATTCGCCCGCCAACCCGCGTTACCCTAACAAGTGGTTTGTCCGGTCGGACACGACCCCGATGGTCTGTTTTGCGTTCATGTTCGATGAACTGTTCCCCCACGAGGCAGGGCAGACCCTGTCGCTCAACTACTCCATACTGATTGTGGATGGCGAGCTTGACGCAACAGGCGTCGAGAGGTTGATAGCCGATGCGTCGCCGCAGCCATGAACCGGGGCAGGGTGGGCCGCGGCGGTTTGGACGGGGCTGCCGCTTAGCGTATCGTGTCGGGTTATGCGGCCAATCAATGCGTTTCATCTGATCTTGGGTTGCCTGTTGATCCTGCTCGGGCCATTGAGGCACACCAATGCCCAAGGCAAACCCGACGAGGCCACCGCGGTCGGCGACGGACGCGACTTCTGGCTCCTGCGCGACGAGGGCAACAGCCGATTTGTTTTGTTTCACAGGAATATCGACGACCCGCCCGCCGTGCTCAGGCAGGCCCTGACCATCAACGCCCAGGCCCAGAAGGTCACACTCTGCGCCGCCGACCGCAAGGTCTATCTTTTTTACAAACCGCTCAACGTGCAACGTGTCCGCGCGATCGAGCCGGGCAACAACCCCACAGCCCCACTGGTCTGGAACTATGCGGGACCGACGATCGTTCCCTCTCCGCCCAAGGGTGTTTCCATCCGATCAACCGCCTGTTCCAGAAACGACCTCTGGGCGCTGGTGAGAGTGGAAACCCGGGAAGCGTTGGATCAACTCGACAACCCACCGCCTCTTGTCCCGGGGAACGACGACAACGACCCCGTGCTTGTCGGAGGTGAACAACAAAACGCAAGCGCTGCGCCCAACCCCCAGGCCCCCGACTCCCCGGTCGATGCACCCACCGACCCACGAGATACGCCGACGGCCTCTATCCCGCAGCAACCCCCGCTCCCCGTCGACCGCCTGATCCACCTTGTCAGCCAAAGGTGGGAAAGCGTCCCCCTTCCCGATGACTGGTCCCACGATTCCAGGGCGTGGATCGCACTCGCTCCGGATGACACCGGCTCTCCGATCCTGTTATCCGTCATGCCCTCCTCGATCGAATCGACCAACGAATCCCCACTCACCATCAAGGTCTACACGCCCCAGCCGAACCCCTCCACCGACTCCGCACCCGATAAGCCGACAACCTACACGCAAGCCTCCTACACGCTCCCGCCCGGTTCGATAGGCGACCCCCTGATTGTGGCCGGCCAACTGGTCGTCCCCCAGATCGAACACGCCCCCGACGCGCTGACCGTCCGATTCCACATCCTACGCGACGGCAGGTCGATCGACATGGGCAGCCTGATCTCCACCGGGCACGGACCTAATCAAATGTATGCCCTCGCCGTCGTCGGTGAATCGGTCGCGCTCGTCGTGGAAACCCAGCCACGCAGCTACCAATGGTCCCGCATCGACCTCAACGGCCGGGTCACCGAACAAAACGCGGCCCTCAAGGTCGAAAGCCGACCCGTCCTCGGCCCGATGGGTAACTACCTCCTCGTCGTCGGCGTCCTGGCGATCGCTTCGATCATCCACTTCGTCTTCTGGAGGAAAGACCCGGACTGGAACAAACTCGAACTCCCCAATGATTGGGCCCTCGCGCCGCTGGGCAACCGTGCCATCGCCGCGCTGATCGACATGGCACCGTGCACCCTCTTTGCCGCGTGGTTTTACGATATCACCTTCACCGAGGTGCTCATCCGCTGGCCCGGACGCGCAAGCGACATCGCCCTCACCGCGCCGGGGGCCGTGGCCATTGCCCTCTTCATCAGCCACACATGCCTGGGCGAACTCTTCACCGCCACAACCCTGGGCAAAAAAATCATGGGCCTGCGCACCATGTCCGTCAAAGGACGCCCGCCCAACCTCTGGCAAACACTCACCCGTTGCGCCCTTAAATCCCTCGACCTCATCGCGCTGCCCCTGCTCATCATGCCCGCGATCGGGCCGATGCGCCAGAGACTCGGCGACCTCGTCGCACGCACCGTCGTCGTCACACGCAAGCAAGCCGAGGATTAACGACGCCGCATGACAACAACCCCGGATCATTCCACACCCCACGCCGTCGTCCTGCTCTCCGGCGGCCTCGACAGCGCCACCACGCTGGCCATCGCTCGTCACGACGGCTTTGCCTGTCACGCACTTTCATTCGACTACGGACAGCGCCACCGCGTCGAACTCCGGGCCGCCCGCCGCGTCGCGCAGCACCTGGGCGTAACCTCCCATCGCACCGTCACCATCGACCTCCGAGCCTTCGGCCACAGCGCGTTGACCGACGATATCGATGTCCCCAAAGACCAGCTCGACGCCCACCCAGACCATCCCGTCATCCCCGTCACCTACGTACCCGCTCGCAACACCATCTTCCTGGCCTACGCGCTGGCGCTGGCCGAGGTGATCGGCTCAAGCGACATCTACATCGGCGTCAATGCCGTCGACTACTCCGGCTACCCCGACTGCCGACCCGAGTTCGTGTCAGCATTCCAAAGCCTGGCCCGCCTTGCCACGAAAGCCAGCGTCGAGGGAAGCCCACTCAACATCCACACCCCGCTCATCAACATGACCAAACCGCAGATCATCGAGCATGGCCGATTGCTTGGCGTCGATTTTGCAATGACCCACTCGTGCTACGACCCCGGCCCCTCTGGCAATCCCTGCACCCACTGCGACGCCTGCCTCCTCCGCCAACGCGCCTTCGAGAGCCTGGGCCTGCGCGACCCATTGCTGCCCTAACCCGACCCGCGACACCGCGCACCGCGACACCGCGCATTGACACACCGCCGGGATGAACTACAATCCCCTACTCAACTGATTGCGGGGTAGAGCAGCCTGGTAGCTCGTCGGGCTCATAACCCGGAGGTCGTAGGTTCGAATCCTACCCCCGCTATTTCCCGGCCGGTTGCGCAACTCACCGGCCCACCAGTTAACGGCAAACGCCGACGCAGAGACGCGTCGGCGTTTTCGTTTTCTACGCTAGTTCTCGCAACGGGTTACAACCGACAGCCATTTCGTGCCGTGTCTCTGACTCGCCGCACGCCATAACCGGACCAGCCGTCTGCGACGCCGGATCGGCCCGTCGCGGCCCAAAGTCTCTCTTAACCGGGCAGAGACAGAGACCGGGGTTATGGGCAGGTTGCGCTCGAAGTGGAAGGCGTGCAGTTCGGAATCTCGCCCTTGCGGTTATGGAAAATCGGGACCAGCCGCAACGGCCTGCATAGCGTCGGCGACATCAACATGCGCCAGCTCAGGGTCGCCCCTAGCCCACGGAGTCTGTCCCGATTGGTTATCTGATTCGGCCCATCTGAACGGGTTCGACGAAGGCATCTCGATCATCCCCAAGCGCCGGGTTCCCGTAGATGTACGCGTGCCCATAACGATGCTCTGGCACGAGGACCAACCCCGGCCGATGAAGCACCGTGACGAAATGCGGCGACGGCGGCCGTTCGGGGCCAAACAAGGTGTAGACGCCGACAACTACCGATTGCGGGGACTCGACGCAGCACAGCTTGTGCATCCAGCGAGCAGGAAGCAATGCCGTACCGTCCGGAAGCTTCCCAACGGGCATCATGATCTTCGGCTTTTGGTTCTCGAAGTAAGGCTCATGCTCGCCTCCATCCATGATGAAGGACCGGATTGGCTTGAAGCAGCCTTCGTGTCCAGTGAAGTCGCAGCGCGAGTTGGCGAGGAAGTAGTGGAAGGCGATCTTAGCGATTGCCCGATAGTACCGGACGGTGAAGCGGCACTCGATTCGTACAGGAACACGGTGCATGCCGGCCTCAGTTACCGGCCGTTCTTCGTGGCGATGAGAAGGCCAGACCTCCTTCAATAGTGCGGTGAATGCATCGGCATTTTCGTCATCGGCATGCCAGCAGATGTGAGCGATATCGCCATCGGCGATCCCCTGCTGCAGAAGCTTGCGCCGTAGCGCATCGGCTGACATCGACCGCACCAAGCGAATGTGGACGTTTCGGCCGTCCTTGAGCGCGACCGCGAGATGATCAACCGACCGCGATTGACCTCCGACCGCCGGATCACCCTCTATCAACTCGTCATGATCGGCGTGCTTGACAACGAAGCGCGGCGCTGGGATGCCCGACGCTGCCTGCCAACTCACAGGTTTTCCTCGCCGGTTTGTCGCAGCTCCAGCGAATCTACGAAGTATGGCCTCAGGCGCGGTCCTGAGGAGTTCCTCCTCGAGTGGGCTAAGCCTGTTGTTGCAGCGAGAGCACGCACCTCGGAACATGATTGCCCCGCTGAAGTCACCGAACCCCCGTGGGAGCACATGATCCCCCTCGCCGCGAGTCGGATTGAATGTGTTTCCGCAGTAGATGCATTGCTCAGAGGAAGGCATAGGCCCATGCTACAGCCCCTTCCGTACATACAAAAGTGGCGCACCTTCCGCACGCGACATAAGTGTAGGTCAACGCCAAGGGACGACTGCCAAGGTTGCGTTCGAAGTGGAAGGCGCGCTGTTCGGAATCATGCCCTTGCGGTTATGGAAAATCGGGACCGGCTACGCCAATTCGCATAGGTAACTAATGAGGGGACTGCTTGTTTTCGCCCCGCATTGGAGACCGCATGATCTCGACCCCCAATCCGCAGACCATGACCGAACGCGAGCGCCGCGACGAGGTCGCCAACATCCTCGCGGCTGGACTGCTTCGGCACGTCCGGGCGACCCAATCGCGGCATGATGACGCTGACGAAACATCTTCGCCGGAGTCGCGAAATGGACTTGATGTTCCTTTGAAAACGAGGCTCAGTGTGGCTCACCGACCCACCGGTTAACGGGTCGAGTCTCGCAACGCATGACGAAAGGAGCCACACGCATGCAAGACACGGCAACGCAACTCGCAGCCCTGGACGAAATGACAACCGGCGAACTGGCCGATCTTTACAGGGAACTGCACGGCCAGCCCTGTCGCACCCGTCACCGGGCCTATCTGATTCGCAAGAACGCCTGGCGCATCCAGGCCAACGCCGAGGGCGACCTTTCAGAGCGTGCCCGCAAGCAGGCGTTGGAACTGGCGGACGACGCCGATGTGCGGGTGATGGCACCGAAGGCCATGATCTGCCCGCCGCAGACCGGCGAGACGGTGACGGTCACACGCCCGGTGTCGCGCGGTCCCGCCAAGCCCAACCTAGACATCAAACCTGCACAGTTTGCCATCTCATCATCTGTGAATATGAGTCGCTACCATTGCCGGCGCTGCACGACCCATGGCAGGCTAGAGCGAATAGAGCCAAATGGTCCGGATTTATGACAGGGTTAATTGCCAAGAAGATCGCATAACACACAGAGAATCGGCCTGAAGCTGATCAACGTAGCGTGCCTGGCCCGGCAAGTCATAACCGATGACAGGGACGAATAAGGTTAGCAACGCTCTATTAGAAGGCCGGTTGCGCAACTCACCGGCCCACGCCAGTGGCACCCGGCGGGTGAGGGGCACCTGTTCCTTGCCGCCGATGTGCTCAGCCAGCGCGACCAGGGCCGGGGCTTCGTCCACTGATAGGAAATTTGATTCCAGGCGGGTCGGGATCAGGGGCTTGGGGGGTGAGGGGTTGACGTGATTGGAAAACTTATTGATTCTCCGGTGAATCCGTTTATTTTATGTCCTCTTTCTTGACATGGTACATCTCCTCCCGCAGCCCCTTCCCTTCATCCAGAAAGACTAGGATAGTCTTCTCGTTGCATCGGAACATGGCAAGCTTTTCGTCCTGCGAGACATGTATTGACTGGTCAATCGTTATAGGGAATATTCGTTCCTGAATCGAACACATGAGAGCTGCTTTTGCGTTTTGTTGCGGGGCCAGATATGAATATTGCGGCAGGGAATAGGTGAAGACATAGAGCAGATTTGACACAGAAGGTTCTAGTCCCAGCAACTTTAGGGCATCAGTATGGGGTCCTCCAATATCGCTATACGCCATCTTCCACTCATTCTTGGCCTTTGTTAGGATGGCGGTGGTCTCGTCGTTTATTTGAACCTTTTCATATGGGGACAACATTGACTTCATCTTGTCATATTTTCCTTTGGCATAGTGGTTAATTCCCAACCATGCGGTAACTCCCGAAATTACAATCACCACGACTACTCCCACAATCACCAATTTCATTTTCTTCACGATCTTCTCCTATTTTAAAAATAATGAAGTCAGTTATTCAACACACATACATGCTTCAACCCGGGCGGTGCACTTTGGACACTCGGGTACATTTACACCTGCCGGATAGCCTTTTGCCTCACTCGGCCCAAGAAACTGATAGGAAATTTGATTCCAGGCGGGTCGGGATCAGGGGCTTGGGGGGTGAGGGGTTGTCATCGCCACGCCTTGCCCGCGATAAGCGAGGTAGACCTCGGGGGTGTCGAGCACACTCGCCGGCAGGTCGATCAAGCCCGCCGCCTATGGCACCACCCCACGGTATCAAGCCTAAACTACTTGTTTTGCCTTTCCACTCTCTCCCTCCTCAGATAACCAATGGTTCCATAGTGGCTAATGGATAATATCCACTCGAGTTTATAGTCAATTATCTCAATGTCATCGCTTGATGGATACCAAATATCCGATAAGTGTCGTGTTAGGTCAGCAGTGAACATCATATCTACATCATCGAAATGATACCAGTTAATATATACCCTCTCACTAATATTGAGATTCAGACTAGACATAAGATTATATAAATTAAAATTCTCATCACATGCGTTAGAACCCTCGACAGTTATAGATCTATGATAGATTTCACGACACAGCTCTATTCCAGATACCGGTAATCCAATACCCAAAATCTTCAATAAACCAAGTTGCAACAAGTTCAAACGCTCGGTGTCTAGATGTTGGAATGTAGGAAAATTCCCGTTCCCATAATCTCTCTCGAAGTTTTTAATCTTAATAGTGTCCATATTAATCTGCTATGGGTACAGCACCCCATCTGCCTCCGCTACCACGTTTTCCATTAGTCCAATCCCACCAATTAATATGCGGTCCAACACTTTCCGGCGATCCAATTGGAGCGTTGGGGTGAGAGACGCTTTCCAAACGGTATCCCTTGACGGAGTTGCCAGCTTGAGGGCTTCCAAATTTACCAAGCTTGCCCTTTGGAAGCTTACCAACCTCATCATGAACTTGCTTCAAGGCCCTTTTGTAAGCAGACAGGGAGGGTTTTGAGCGGTTTGATATGAGTTTGCCAAAATCTAATACTCCACGGTCATCCAGATAAAATTCGATTAAGTATTTACCCACCGCATTCGCCCCCGCGCGGACGTTACTGATAGGAAATTTGATTCCAGGCGGGTCGGGATCAGGGGCTTGGGGGGTGAGGGGTTGGGGGAGAGGGGGAAACTACTGATAGGAAATTTGATTCCAGGCGGGTCGGGATCAGGGGCTTGGGGGGTGAACTGATAGGAAATTTGATTCCAGGCGGGTCGGGATCAGGGGCTTGGGGGGTGAGGGGTTGATTGAGGTCCGTATCGGGGGCTTCAAT